>FUHX01000007.1 GCA_900163555.1 Actinomycetales bacterium JB111
CCAGCCCATCGACCGCCCCACCCGACGGCACCGGTTCGCGCCGTCACGGCTCCACCGCACCCGGACACCGACGTCCCACCCCTAGGAGACCCCATGCGCGTTCACCACCGGCGATCCACCGCCGTCCTCACCATGGCCACGGCCGCCGTCCTCGCCCTCGTCGCCTGCTCCTCGGGCCTCGACGAGGACTCCGACGACGACGGGGAGGGTTCCGCGTCCGGCACGACCTCCGTCTTCGGCGAGTGCCCCGAGGGCGAGCCCGTCGACGGCATCGACGTCGACGCCGCCCAGGCCGTCATCGACGAGTACATGGCGCCGGCCGAGTCCGTCATCATGGACGAACCGCTGGCGGAGCCTCTCGATCCCGACGTCACGGTCACGTTCATGGACAACGACACCACCGTCGCCGGACTCATGTGGGAGCACCTGGCCGAGGCCGGCGAGCGTGCCGGCATCGACATCCGCCGCGTGTCCGCGGGCAACAGCGCGCAGAGCATCAACACCGCGTTCTCCACGCTCGTGGAGGACCCGCCGGACATCGTCCTGGCTCCCGCCATCGACCCCACGTTCTGGGCGGACCAGCTCGACGCGCTTCGGGACGCCGACACGACCATCGTCACGGGCGCGATCACGAACGCCGACGAGTTCGGCCTCGACGACACGTACGGCGGGTACGGGGCGTCCCTCGAGAACGGGCGCGTGCTCGCGGCGGCCGCGATCACCATGACGTGCGGCACCGCGACCGAGTTCTCGTTCTACAACGTCCCGGAGCTGCCGTTCTCCAACGTGCAGCAGGAGGCGGCCGTCGAGGCCCTGGAGGAGTTCTGCGACGGCGCGTGCACGCTGCGCACCGTCGACATCCCGGTCGCCCAGATGTCCACCGGCGGCTCGGACGCCGTGCTCTCCGACCTCCAGGCGCACCCCGAGACGGCCGCCTTCATCACGCCGATCGACGAGATCCAGGTCGGCCTGCCCGCCAAGCAGGACCTCGCGGGCATCGACGTCCCCGGACTCGGCCAGTCGTCCACGCCGCCGAACATCGAGCAGATCGCCGCCGGCGAGCAGGCCGGCGGGTTCGCGGTCGACCTGCGCCAGTTCATGTGGCTCCTGCTCGACCAGGGGCTCCGCCTCGACCAGGGCATGGACTACCCGGAGCCGGACTGGGCCGCGATCAACCCCAACCTGTCCACGATCCTCACCCACGACACCGCCTCCGACTCCGCCGACGGGTACGTCGCGGTGGAGGACTTCGCGGATCAGTTCGCCGCGCTGTGGGGCGTCGAGTAGCCGTCCCGAGCGCGACACCGCACCACCCAGCACATCCCGTCACCACGCCACACCTCTGGGACATCGACGTCCCGACGAAGGAGATCCCTCATGCGAGTCCACCATCCACGGGCCTCGGTCGGCCTGACCGCGGCGGCGGCGGCCGCCCTCGTGCTCGCCGCCTGCTCGTCCGGCCTCGACGACGACTCCGGCGACGCCGGGGGCGGCTCGGCGAGCGACGGCGCCTCCGGAGACACCTCGGTCTTCGGGGCATGCCCCGCGGGCGAGGCGAACGACTCGATCGACCTCGCGGGCGCCCAGGAGCTCGTCGACGACTACATGCAGCCCGCCGAGTCGATCATCGTCGACGAACCCCTCGCCGAGCCCATCGACACCGACCTGACGGTCGCGTACATGGACAACGACACCCCCGTGGGAGCGCTCATGTGGGACGAGTTCGAGGAGGCGGCGGCCGCCGCGGGGCTGTCCGCCGACCGGGTGAGCGTCGGAGTCAGCGCCGAGAGCGTGAACACGGCGTTCTCCTCCGTCGTGCAGAACCCGCCGGACATCGTGATCGCCCCGACGATCGACCCGACCTTCTACACCGACCAGCTCGAGCAGCTGCAGGAGGGCGGGACCACCGTCGTCACGGGCTCCATCACCAACGCGGAGGACTTCGGCCTCCAGGACGGCTACGGCGGCTACGGCACGTCCGTCGAGAACGGGTACCTGCTCGCCGCCTCCGCGATCACCGTGACCTGCGGGACGGCGACCGACTTCGTCTTCTACAACGTCCCCGAGTTCGGCTTCTCGAACATCTCCGCCGAGGCGGCCGGAGAGGCGTTCGAGGAGTTCTGCGCCGGCGAGTGCACGCTACGCGTCGTCGACATCCCGGTCGCGCAGATGTCCACCGGTGGCGCGGACGCGGTCCTCAGCGACCTCCAGGCGCACCCCGAGACGGGCGCCTTCATCACCGGGGTCGACGAGATCCAGGTCGGACTGCCGGCCAAGCAGGACCTGGCCGGGATCGACGTGCCCGGCATCGGCATGTCGTCCACCCCGCCGAACGTCGAGCAGATCGTGAACGGCGACCAGGCCGGCGGATTCGTCGTCGACTTCTCCGCCTTCACGTGGCTCCTGCTCGACCAGGGCCTGCGCCTCGAGCAGGGCATGGACTACCCCGAGCCCGACTGGCCGACGATCAACCCGCAGGTCTCGATGGTCCTCACGCACGACAACGCGGACCTCGGCGTCGGCGGCTACGTCGCGGTCGAGGACTACCAGGACCAGTTCGCCGTGCTGTGGGGGGCCCAGTGATGACGACGACGTACATCGTGACCGGCGTCAGCGGCTACGTGGGCAACCGCGTCGCCGAGATCCTCGCCGAGCGGGTCGATCCGGCGCGGCTCATCGTCACGAGCCGCGACGAGGAGACGCTCGTCCGCTGGCGGGAGCGCGGGGCCGACGCCCGGTACGCCGACTACGGCGACCCCGACTCGCTCGTCCGCGCCTTCGCCGGCGGGGACCGGCTGTTCATGGTGTCGGCGATGCTCGTCGGGCCTCGCCGCCGCGCGCAACACCAGAACGCGATCGATGCGGCGAGGGCCGCCGGCGTGCAGCACGTCGTGTACACCTCGTTCCTCGGTGCGCGGGACCCGGAGTCCAGGGCGCTCGTCTCCGAGGACCACATCTTCACCGAGAACGCGATCCGCGAGGCCGGGCTCGGCTGGACGTTCATGCGCAACAGCCAGTACGCCGACGCCATGGCGGAGCAGATCGGCCAGATCGCCAGCTCCAGCGGCAAGAACATCCACAACAGCGGTGACGGCCTCATGGCGTTCGTCTCCCGCGACGACGTCGCGGCGGCGGGCGCGGAGCTCCTCCTCGGGGCGGGCGAGCCGGACACGGCCTACGACGTCACGGGCCCCGAGCTGCTCACCTACGGGAACGTCGGGGAGCTCATCGCCGAGCTGGCCGGGGCCGACGTCGAGAGCGTCTCCCTGTCGGACGACGACTTCTACGCCATGTGGGACGCCATGGGGGTCCCTCGGGAGGCCAGCGAGGACCCGGACGCCGCGGTGCCGTGGTGCAGCGACGACATGGTCTCGTTCGGCCGGGACATCCGCGCCGGCGCACTCGCGATCCGCAGCACGACGGTCGAGGACCTCACCGGCCGTCCGGCCGAGACCCTGCGGACCGTGATGGAGCGCTACTCCCCCGCCTGGGCCCCCCGGCCCTGAACCCGACCCCGGACGGGCGTCGTCGGGTCACCCGCGCGACGACGCCCGTCCGGCCCCTCCCCACGACTTACCAAGGATCAGATCAATGACTCGCACCATCGATGAGACGCCCTACTCGCTCCCCGACGACGTCGCCCGGCTCTTCGCCGAGGCGATCGGCACCGAGCACGTGCACACGGACCAGGCGCAGCGGGACGAGTACCGGGACCCGTACTGGTTCCAGGGCGACCGCACCTACGACTCGTCCGCGGTCCTGTACCCGGCGTCGACCGAGGAGGTGCAGGCCGTCGTGCGGATCGCGAACGAGCACGGGGTGCCGCTGTGGACCTCCTCGCAGGGGCGGAACAACGGCTACGGCGGGCCGAGCCCGCGCGTGAGGGGGACGGTGCTCGTCAGCCTGCGCCGGATGAACCGCGTGCTGGAGATCGACCACGAGCTCGCGTACGTCGTCGTCGAGCCGGGGGTCACATGGATCGACCTGCACGAGGAGCTGCGGCGCACGGGCAACGACGACCTCATGATCTCGGTGCCGGACCTCGGCTGGGGCAGCGTCGTCGGCAACACCCTCGACTCGGGGGTCACCTACCTCCCCTACGGCATGGACTACCAGGCTCCGTGCGGCATGGAGGTCGTCCTCGCCGACGGCACCCTGCTCCGCACGGGCATGGGCGCCGTCCCCGACTCGCCGTCCTGGCACCTCTACAAGCGCGGCCTCGGACCGGTTCTCGACCCGCTGTTCGTCCAGTCGAACTACGGGATCGTCACGCGGATGGGCTACTGGCTGCACCGCCGCCCCGCCGCCTACGCGCCCCTGTTCCTGACCGTCCCGCGCAAGGAGCAGTTCGGGCAGGCCATCGACATCCTCCGCGAGCTGCGGCTCGACGGGGTCGTGCGCGGCGTCCCGGTCATGCAGAACACGATCACGCTCGCGAGCCACTTCCCCGAGGTCATGGGCCAGATGCAGGCGGCCGACGCCGCCCTGAGCGACGAGCAGATCCAACAGATCGCCGACGAGACGGGCGTGGGCCGGTGGGGCATGCGCACCGCGGTCTGGGGCGAGCCGGCCGTCGTCGAGGCCCACCTCGAGCTCATCAGGAAGGCCTGGGGCGCCATCGAGGGATCGCGGATCGACCACGAACGCACCTACGCGCGGGACGAGTGGGACGAGATCACCGACTTCGTCGGCAAGGTCCAGGCCGGCATCCCGAACCTCGACATGCTGGAGGCGCTGCCCGACGACGTCGGCCACATCGGCTTCTCCCCCGTCGTCCCGCTCACCGGAGGGAAGATGACCGAGGTCGTCGACCTCCTCGAGAGGATCACGGTCGAGGAGTCCGGGCTCAACTTCGTCGTCGGCGTCTGCGTGATCAGCGAGCGCAGCGCGATGGTGGTCAGCGGCATCACCTTCGACACGAGCGACGAGGAGGTCTGCGCGACCGCGTTCCGGACCGTGCGGTCGATGGTCACCCAGGCGGCCGAGCTCGGCTACGGCGAGTACCGCGCGCACATCGACTTCATGGACCTCGCCGCCGAGCAGTACTCGTTCGGCGACCACGCCTACCGCCGCTTCACCGAGGCCGTCAAGGACGCCGTCGACCCGAACGGCATCCTCGCACCCGGCCGACACGGGATCTGGCCGGCCAACCGTCGACAGGGAGAGGACCGATGACCACCACCGACGACGCCGACGTCACCACCGAGCACATCGCCCCGCCCCTTCCCGACGACGTCCGCGACCGCCTGGTCGAGGTCGTCGGAAGGGACAACGCGCTGGTCACCGACGACGAGCGCGAGGAGTACCGCGACCCGTACTGGTTCCAGGAGGACCGGTCCTACGACTCCTCCCTCGTGCTGTTCCCTGCCTCGCTGGAGGAGGTGCAGGCGATCGTCCGGATCGCCGACGCGACCGGCACCCCGATCTGGACGTCTTCGCAGGGGCGGAACTACGGCTACGGCGGCCCCAGCCCCCGGGTGCGCGGCTCGGTCCTCATGAGCCTGCGCCGCATGAACCGCGTGCTCGAGATCGACCACGAGCTCGCCTACGCGGTCGTCGAGCCCGGCGTGCGCTGGTTCGACCTCTACGACGCCCTGCAGGAGTCCGGCAACGGCGACCTCATGCTGTCGATCCCGGACCTCGGGTGGGGCAGCGTGATCGGCAACTCGCTCGACAACGGCATGACGTACCTCCCGCTCGGGGCCGACTACCAGGCGCCCTGCGGCATGGAGGTCGTCCTCGCGGACGGCTCGCTCATGCGGACGAACATGGGGTCGATCCCTGGCAACAAGTCGTGGCACCTGTACCGCAAGAGCATGGGCCCCTCGCTCGACCACCTCTTCACCCAGTCGAACTACGGGGTCGTCACGAAGATGGGGATCTGGCTCCAGCGCCGTCCCGAGGCGTTCGCGCCGCTGTACCTCTCCGTGCCGCGCGACGACCAGCTCGAGCAGGCCGTCGACATCCTGCGCGAGCTCAAGCTCGCGGGAGTCGTCACGGGCGTGCCCAACCTCCAGAACACCATCACGATGGCCCACCAGTTCCCCGAGGAGCTCGGCACCTTCGTCGGCATGGAGGGCCCGGCGAGCGAGGAGGACCTCGACGCCCTCGCCGACCGGACGGGCATCGGCCGGTGGGGCGTGCGCACGGCCGTGTGGGGCGACCGGGTCGTCGTCGACCATCACGTGCAACGGATTCGGGACGCGTGGGGCGCGATCGAGGGGTCCCGGGTCGACCTCACCCAGGTCTACACGGACGACAACTGGGACGAGATGTCGACCTTCATCGAGAAGGTGCAGGCGGGGATCCCGTCGATCGACCTCATGGACGTCGTGCCGGAGAACCTCGGGCACATCGGGTTCTCCCCGGTCGTGCCGCTCAAGGGCTCGGAGGTCCGCTACGTCGCGGACCGCATCAAGGACCTCGTGACGACCGAGGCCGGCTCGAACTTCGTGTGCGCGATCTTCCCGACGAACGACCGGTCCTGCTTCATCGTCTCGTCGGTCTCCTTCGACCGGACGAACCGCGAGCAGTGGGCGGCATCGTTCGCCACCGTCAAGAAGCTCGTGCGTGAGCTCGGCGCCGAGGGGTACGGCGAGTACCGTGCCCACCTGGACTTCATGGATCTCGCCGCTGAGCAGCACCGCTTCGGCGACCACGCCTACCGACGCTTCACGCGGGCGATCAAGGACGCCGTCGACCCGAACGGGATCCTCTCCCCCGGCCGGCACGGCGTGTGGCCGGCGAAGTACCTGGACGGTGACGCGGGCTGAGCGCAGCGGTGCCGCGGCGTCCATGGACGCCGCGGCACGCGCGTTCGCATCCGCGGCACGCGCGTTCGCATCCGCGGCACGCGCGTTCGCATCCGCGGCACGCGCGTTCGCATCCGCGGCACGCGCGTTCGCATCCGCGGCACGCGCGTTCGCATCCGCGGCACGCGCGTTCGCGTCCGGGGGACGCGCACGCTCACATGACGTACCCGCCGTTGGGCGAGAGCGTCTGCCCGGTGTAGAACGCGCCTTCGTCGCTGGCGAGGAAGGCGATGCTGGCCGCCAGCTCGTCCGGGGACGCCGTCCGGTTGAGCACGCCGAGGGCGACGACCGCGCGACGCACGTCCGGGTCCTGCGGCATCATCGGTGTGTCGATCGCGCCCGGCGCGATGGCGTTGACCCGGATGTTGTCGGGTCCAAGAAGCGCGGCGACCGTCCGGGTCAGCCCGAGCACACCGGCCTTCGAGGCCGGGTACGCGGCCGCGAGCGGGTAGTTGGCGAGCGCCCCGACGCTCGCGATGGTGACGATCGCTCCCCCGGCGGGTCCGTTGCGCCGCAGCAGCGGGACCGTGGCGCGGACGACGTAGAACGTGCCGGTGAGGTTGACGTCGATGACCGCCTGCCAGTCGTCGTCGGTGATCTCGGACAGGTCGTTGGAGGACTCCGCGCGCAGCCGTCTGGGCGAGTCCGGCACGCCCGCCGCGTTGACGACCGCGTGCAGCGCCCCGCACTCGTCCGCGATCCGCCCGACGAGCGCGTCGACGTCGGCGCTGGCTGTCACCTCCAGACGGACGGGACGGATGTCCGATCCCGCCGGGGGCGGGTCCGCCCCCGGCTGCAGATCGGCGGCGTAGACGATCGCGCCCTCGGCCGCGAGCCTGCGGGCGGCCGCCGCACCGATGCCGGAGCCGCCTCCGGTGACCAGCGCGACCCTCCCCCGGAAGCGCCTCACAGCGGGGGGTACTTCATGAATGCGCGCTCGACGGTCTCGTTGTGCTCCTCGACCATCTCCCACCATTCAGGGTGCGTGATCGCGTACGCGTCATCGTTGCGGATCGCTCGGGTGACGACCCTGCCCGTGTCGACCGGGTCCTGCCACCGCAGCTCGCCGGCCGGCCCCTGCGAGATGTCGACGTCGAACAGGGCGCTCGCCCCGGCGTCGCCGCGGTTGCGCAGGCTGTCCTTGATGTTCGTGCGTACCGTCCCTGGCGCGAGGTAGGTGGCGGACACGCGCGACCCGCTCTCCTTGAGCTCCTTGCGCAGCACCTCGGTCAGGGCCGCCACCCCGAACTTCGTCACGGCGTAGGCGCCGAGCCCCGGCTGCGGGTCGAAGGACGCCATCGACCCGGTGTTGACGATGTGCCCGCCCTCCTCGTTCGCCTCGAGCAGCGGGAGGAAGGTATGCACGCCGTGGATCACCCCGTAGAGGTTGACGTCGATGACGAAGCGCCAGTCCGCCAGCGTGAGCTCGCTGATCGGCGCCTGGGGGCCGATGCCGGCGTTGTTGACGACGATGTCGACCCTGCCGAAGGTGTCGATGACGGCTGCCGCGAGCGCCTCGACGCCGGCGGGGTCCGAGACGTCGACCGCGATGGCCGTGGCCCCGATCTGTTGCGCCGCCCGCTCAAGCGCGGCGGCCTCGACGTCGGCGATGACGACGGTCGCCCCCTCGGCGACGAGCTGCGTCGCGATCCCGAGGCCGATGCCTGACGCGCCGCCGGTGACGACCGCGACGCTCCCCTTGATCTCGGTCATTCCGCTCCTCCTTCTGTCGGGGCAGGCGGGAGATCCTCGCCGCCCGCCCGTGCCAGTTGCGTCCGCAGGGCCGCCGTCGCGGCCTCGTCGACCGCCACGCCCTCGGGGTCCTCCTCGGGGTCGCCGGTCACGACGACGCCGTACCGTTCGCGCGCGAAGGTCGGGGTCACGTACCCGTCCCGGACGTCCACCCGCACCTTCTCGGGGTCGCGCTCGAACGGATCGCCCCATCCCCCTCCCGCGCTGGTCACGTACCTCAGGACCGACTGCGCCCGGCTCGTGGTGTCCTTGTGGAACGGGTAGTGGTACTCGCCCTCGGGGCTCGGGAGGTGCGAGACCGGGTCGAGGACGCCCGCCCACGGCTCGCCGGACGCGTACGCATCCGCGGACGTGCCGGGGACCCGCGCCCGCCCCTCGTCGTCGGGCGGGAACAGCCACACGCCACCGGTCGGCCCCGCGTGGCCGCCGGCCACGCCGAACCCGGCGGGTCGCTTGTTCCGCAACTCGATGGTCGAGTGGGCCGCGTCGGTGAGCCACAGCGTGTCCTTGAGCATGGCGTGGCCCCCGCGGTGCGTACCGGCACCTCCCGTGTCGGGGACGGGCTCGTGCCGCAGCATGACGACCGGGGAGGACGTCTCGATCGACTCGACGGTCGGGGCGATCCCGTTGGCGAGGTAGGACATGCACTGGGTGTCGGCGTCGCCGAACCTGTTGGCGCCGTAGGGACCGATCTCGCCGCCGCACTGCATGGCCGAGACCCATGGCGTCCCGTCGGGATGCCGGCCGAACGCGGTGTGCAGCCCGGTGCCGCCGTGGTCGCCCGCGATCGCGTCCTCGCCCATCACCTGCTGCAGCGCCTGGAGGACGGCCGAGAAGATGACCTGGCTCTGCTCGAAGTAGAGGAAGACGGCGCCGTCCGGCGGCATGGCCGAGACGACGGTCCCCTCGGGGATGACGATGTCGATGTTGCGGAAGAGCCCCGAGGAGAACCGTCCCTGTCGGTCGAAGAAGTACTTCAGGGCGATCCCGACCGCAGTCTTGACCTCCCAGACGGTGGCGTTGACGGAGCTCCGTGCCTGGCGGGACGTGCCGGACAGGTCGACCTCCAGCCGGCTGCCCCTCTTGTGCACCGTCACGTGCACGTCGTAGCGCTCGGTGTCGTCGACGCCGTCGCAGTCGATCCCCTCGATCGCCGACCACGTCCCGTCGGGCAGCGCGGCAAGCCCCCCGTCGAGGCGTTCGGCGGCCGCGTCGCAGGCGTAACGCATCGCCCCGTGGAAGGCGGCGAGGCCGTATCGCTCGATCGACTCCCGGACGATGCTCTCCCCCAGCTCCAGGCTCGAGCAGACGGTCTGCATGTCCGGCAGGAGGACGTCGACCATGCGCACGTTGTCGAAGATGACGCTCCAGCTCTCGCGCACCGGCTCGCCGTTCTTCATGAGGAGGCGGGGCGAGAGCACCAGCCCGTTCTCGAACACGTTCTGCTTCGTGGCGCTGAACCCGCCGGGGACGGTCCCGCCCATGTCGAGCTGGTGGGCGTTGAGCGTCACGAACGCGACGATGACGCCGTCGACGAACACGGGCCGCGTGAAGACGAGGTCGTTGTTGTGGTTGCCCGTCCGCACGGGGTCGTTGGCGATGAGCACGTCCCCCGGGCCCAGGTTCTCCGCACCGAACTCGCGGACCATGTTCGGGACCGCATCGATGGTGGTGGCGGCCATGAGCACGATGCCGTTGCTCGCGGCCGGCACCGGGTAGCCCAGCTCGGGCGGTCCCGTCACCGTGCAGGCGAGGTCGTAGAAGTCGCGCAGCACCGGCGAGAACGCCGCCGTGAGCAGCCGGGCGCTCATGTGCTCGACGAGGTAGTCGAACCGCGTCCCCAGCACGGTCGCCGTGTACCGGTCGCAGCCGTAGGCCGCGGCGAAGGCCTCGTCGTCGAGGTCACGGATGCGCGGCGCCGCCGAGGGCTCGCTCAACGTATGGGTCATTCTCCCTGCTCCTTCCGGATGACGATCTCGCCGTGGGCACCGATGGTGGCGACCTGTCCGGCGGGGACGTAGGTGGTCGAGAGCTCCTCGGTGATGACGGCCGGTCCACTCATGCGAGCGCCGGCGCGGAGCTCCTCCCGGACGTATCGCGCGGCGCGCGCGGCGTCGCCCTCCACGTGCTGCAGGTCGACGGTGTCCCGGGGCGTGGCGTCGTGCGGCTCGTGGGTGTCGGGCGCGTCGTACCTGACCTTCTCGGTCGGGACGACGAGCTCGACCCGGTAGGTGACGCCCTCCACGGGGATCTGCTCGAACCGGTTGCCGTTGCGCTGCTCGTACGCGTCGTGGAAGGCCGCGACCAGCCCGCCGATCGTCTCGCGGGTGACGGGACCCTCCGGGACCTGGACGAACGGCGTCTCCCAGCCCTGCCCGAGCAGGCGACCGTCGAAGCTGCGACGGACGGGAACCCCGTCGGCCACGGCGCCGACCCGCTCACGCAGGTGGCGCTCCATGTCCGCGAAGACGGCCCCGACCTCGCCCGCGGAGTCCTCGCCGAGGACGACGTAGGCGCTGCGGGAGTCGTGGAAGACCCGGTCGGAGGACAGCAGTCCCATCGCCGAGAACAGGCCCGGGTGCGGCGGGACGATGACCTCCTTGAGCGGGAGCAGGTCGAGCGCGGCCGGCAGCAGCATGCCGCCGGCAGACCCGTACGCCATGAGGCTGAAGTCGCGGATGTCCACCCCGTGCCGGACGGCGACGTTGAAGATCTCCTCGGCCATGCTCGCGACGGCGAGCCGGTAGGTGGTCCGCACCCGCTCGGCCAGGGGCACGGGGGTGTCGAGGCCGGCGAACGCCCGGCGTGCCGCATCGACGTCGAGGGTGAGCTGGCCGCCCGCGAAACCGTCGGGCTCGAGGATCCCCATGAGCAGTGCGGCGTCGGTGACCGTGGGTTCCGTCCCACCCCTCCCGTAGCAGGCCGGGCCTGGATCGGCGCCGGCCGACCCCGGGCCGACCTGGATCGCCCCGGACCGGGAGATGGTCACCAGGCTGCCGCCGCCCGCGCCGACGCTCGAGACCTCGGTGGACAGCGCGTTGATCGTCAGGTCGGGCTCGATCTCGAACGTGTTCTGCACGAACGGGGCGCCGTCGACGATCATCGAGACGTCGGTGGACGTTCCCCCGACGTCCGCGCACAGCAGGTTGCGCCGGCCCAGGCTCTCCCCGAGGTGAGCGCTGGACACGGTGCCCGCCGCCGGCCCGGCGAAGAGGATGTTGAAGGGGCGCTGCAGCGCCTCCTGCCACGGCAGCAGCGCCGCGGTGCAGTCCGCGAAGCTGAGCTCGCCGGTGAAGCCGAGCTCACCGAGCGAGTCGCTCAGCTCGCCCGCGTACGTGGTGAACAGGAGCTTCATGATGACGTCGACGACGGTGGTCGACGCCCGCTCGTACTCCTTCGCGAGCGGGGAGGTCACCGACGAGATGGAGACGGGAACGTCCGGGCCGAGCTCCTCGCGGACGATCTCGCGCAGGCGTTCCTCGTGCTCGGCGTCGCGGTAGGCGTGCAGCAGGCAGATGGCGACGCCCTCCACCCCGCACCGCCCGAGGATCGCGAGCTCGTGGCGGGCCTGGTCCTCGTCGAGCGGGACGAGGGTCTGACCGCTCGCGAGCTTCCGTTCCCGCACACCACGGCGGAGGTAGCGGGGAACGAGCGGACGGGCGGCGTCACCGAAGGAGCGGCGCCACGACGGGTCGGTCTGGCCCGCCAGAGGCCGGTGGACATTCCCTCGGTCGAGCACATCTCGGAAGCCCTCCGTCGTGAGCAGCCCCACCTTGGGCAGGCGACGCTCGAGGACGGCGTTGAGCCCCATCGTGCTCGCGTGGTTGAAGACGTCGCTGCCCGCGACGCCGAGGCGTCGGGCCCCCTCGACCACCGGCTCCACCGGGTTCGTCCGGCTGCTCGGCACCTTGGTGACCGTCAGCTCGCCGTCCCTGACGGCCACCACGTCCGTGAACGTGCCTCCGACATCGATTCCGAACATCATCGTCCTTCCGTGCAGGTGGTTCGTGTCGGCCTCATACGAGCTCGCTGAGCGGGGTGAAGGACCCGAGCGGCGGCGCCGGGTTCCGTCGGACCGAGGCCAGACAGCCCTGGCACTTCACGACGTCCCACCAGCCCCCCTCGCTGAGGACCGGGTAGCCGGCGAGGTCGTGCCCGCCGCACTCGGGGCAGGTCCCGTCGATCGGCTCGCGCTCGACCGCGAGACTGCGGTCCTGCGGGCGTGGGAAGTGCTGCATGTCGAACTCCTTCGGTCGAGTACGCCTGGTGAGGGAAGGCGGTGCGTGTCGCGCGACGATCGTCGTCGGGCTCCACGGCAGTGCCCCACGATGGATCAGTCGGAGGCGGCCGGCGCCCGGCGTCCACGCCGCGTGACTCGGCCGATCGCTCCCGCCCGGCGCGCGCTGCGCTCCCAGCGGGACAGGCCGACCGCGAGCAGCAGGGCGACACCGTTGAAGAGGTCGTTGATCCAGCCCGGCGCGCCCATGAGCTGCAGTCCCTTGACTCCGACCGCGAGCACGTAGACCGCGACGACGGTCCCCCAGACGTTGAAGCGACCGCCGCGGAACTGGGTGGACCCGAGGAACACGGCCGACAGCGCGGGCAGGAGCATGTCGGGACCCATGGTCGGGTCTCCCGCGTTGATCCGCGCCGCCAGCAGCACGCCGGCCAGTGCGGCAATCACGCCGCCCGCCATGAGCGCGCCGACCTGGAGCCTCGCGACCCCGATCCCGGCCAGCCTGGCGGCGTGGTGGTTGAAGCCGCTCGCGTACATCCGCCGGCCGACCGGCGTGCGCTCGGAGACGTACCAGATGACGAAGGCGACGACGAGCATGATGATGACGGGCATCGTGATGCCGCCGATGCTCGAGACCGCGAGGACGCGGAACTGGTCGGGCATGCCGAGGATCTGCCGGCCGCTCGACAGCCAGGCGATGGCGGCCGTGAGGACCGAGGACATGGCGAGCGTCGCGATGAAGGAGTCGATCTTGACCTTCGTGATGATGAGGCCCGAGATCAGTCCGACGAAAGCGCCCGCGGCGAGCGTGAGCACGAGCGCCACCGGGACCGGGAGCCCCGACTTGGCGATCAGCATGGCCACGACGATCCCCGCCAGTCCGACCTCCGCACCGATCGCCAGGTTGAAGGCGCCGGTGATCAGCGGGACCAGGAAGGCGAGCGCGGTGAGGATCGTGATCGCCTGCGCGTCGAACAGGGTCCGCCACACGCCCATGGTGAGGAAGGTGTCCGGGATGAGCAGGCCGAAGATGACCACGAGTGCCACGAGGATGTAGATCGCGCTGATGTTCTTGAAGGAGAGCAGGCGCTTGAGCCGCGCCGCGGTCTCCTCCCGGTTGCCGCGTCCCTCGGCCGTGGTTCCGGCCTGGGTCCGCGTCCCCGTCTCCTGCTTGTCGTCGAGGGCGGTCATGACTGTGTCTCCGTTCGATCGCCCGCGCGTTCCGGGGGGCTGGTTGGGGTGTCGAAGCCGTATCCGGCCGCGATGATGCTGGTCTCGTCGAGCTCGTCGTGGGCGAGCTCCGTGGCGATGCGGCCGTGGCGCAGGACGACGACGCGGTCGCACAGCGCCGCAAGCTCCTTCGCGTCCGACGAGCACACGACGGCGGCGGACCCTGCGGCCGCGGCGCGCCGGACGGTGGCGTAGATGGACTGCTTCGCGCCCATGTCCACGCCCTGCGTGGGTTCCTCCATGAGCAGGACGTCCGGCCGGTTGCGCAACCACTTGGCGAAGACGATCTTCTGCTGGTTGCCCCCGCTGTACTCGTTGAACCGCTGCTCGGCGGTGCCCGGACGCACGTCGTAGTCGCGGACGAGCGCTGCCGTCTCCTCGCGCTCCCGCCCCTCGCGCACCGTACCGAGCCTCGACCGCAGCGGTCTCAGGTGCGGAAGGGTCATGTTCTCGCGCCCCGAGAACAGCCCGACCGCCCCGTGCGTCGCACGGTCCGCGGGGATGTACGCCACCTTGCGGCGGAGGCTCCGCGACGGGCTCGGGTCGCGGTACTCCGTCCCGCTCACGCGGTAGGTCTCGGACGTCGCCGGGCGCGCACCGAACAGCAAGGGGGCGACATCCTCCCTGCCCGACCCGAGCACGCCGGCGATGCCGAGGACCTCGCCCGGCTGGACGCTGAGGCTGACGTCCTCGACCGCTCCCCCGGACAGGCCCGAGACCTCCAGCGCGGGTGGCGCGTCGTGCCGGACCGACCTGTCCTGCTGACCGTGCTGCTGCGTCGTTCCGGTGACCAGTCGCAGCAGCTCGCTGTGGTCGAGCTCGTCGGTCGGCGAGTCGGCGACGAGACGCCCCTCCCGCAGGACGATGACCCGGTCGGAGAGCTCGAGCACCTCGTCGAGCCGGTGCGAGATGTAGATGACGCCCGCACCCGATGCGGCGATCGTGCGTACCGAGTCGAACAGGATGCCGACCTCGCTCGAGTGGAGCGACTCGGTCGGCTCGTCGAGGACGAGGACGTTGCGGTCGTGCTGCCAGCCGTCCAGTGCCCGTGCGATCGCCACGATGGCCCGCTGGGCGGGAGTGGCGAGCGACAGGGGAGCGTCGACGTCCAGGTCCGTCCCGAAGCGGGCGAGCAGCTCGCGGGCGCGTGCCCGCTCCGTCGCCCCACGTGTGGGGGCGAACGCTGGGCCACCACGATCGGGCCGCAGCCAGAAGTTCTCGACGGTGCTCAGCTCGTGGATGAGGCCGAGGTCCTGGTGGATGAAGTGCAGCGACGTGTCGCCCGAAAGGTCGCGCACCTCGCCGGAATCGGCCTCGTACACGCCGGCGAGGATCTTCACGAGGGTCGACTTGCCCGACCCGTTGTGGCCGACCAGCGAGAGGATCTCGCCCGGGCGGACGTCGATCGAGACGTCGTCGAGCGCACGGTTGGCGCCGAAGCGCTTCGTCAGTCCCTCGACCGAGATGAGCGGCTCCGCGGGCCCGCCGTCCGGGCGGGCCGTCCCCAGGTCGGCCGCCACGCCGGCGCCGGTCACCGTGACCTCCCCGGCTCCGGACACGCATCGCCGCGGTCGACCGCCACCGTGGCGGAGGTAATGGTGTGGTGACTCGTGCGCCGTAGCGTCATCGACATGTGCACTCCCTGAACGTCGTCGTTCGGCAGGGCTCGACCGGATAGGCCGACCTGTATGGGAGTATAACTACATCGTCCTACGATGAGAAGCCATGGACGGCAATTTCGGTCATGTTTGACAGATTGTCCGACCGTCCGTCATTCTGTAGGCGTGTCGTGGAGCCCCGCTCGGACGGGGCCTACGTCGAGATCACCGCCGATCCGCTTCGCCCGAGCCCGCAAGGAGAATGAGGCATGACAACGTCGCACGCCAACGTCGTCTCCATCGTGCGCTACGGGACCCGCCAGGATCACAAGTCCGAGGTCTACCTCAACTGGGGGATCTACGGGCGACCCGACGAGCCGATCGGGATGGACTACTTCTTCTGGGTTGTCGAGACGGGCAACCGCACGATCGTCGTCGACACCGGGTTCTCGAGCGAGGGCGGCGCCAACCGGTCGCGGACGTTCCTCGTGCACCCCACCGAGGCGTTCCGCGCCCTCGGCATCACCACCGAGGAAGCGCCCGAGGTGCTCATCACCCACGCGCACTACGACCACATCGGCAACCTCGACGCGTTCCCCCGCTCGCGCATGACGATCGCGTCCGCCGAGTGGGAGTTCTGGACGAGCGGGATGGAACGGCGCGCACAGTTCCACCACTCGGTGGAGGACGCGGAGCTCGACCAGCTCCGACGGGTGCATGCCGAGGGACGGCTGAGGACCTTCGACGACTCGATCGAGATCGCTCCGGGCGTGCAGATGCTGCGCGTCGGCGGGCACACGCCGGGGCAGTCGATCGTGCTCGTGGACACGGCGGCGGGAACCGTCGCCCTGGCCTCCGACGCCGTCCACTACTACGAGGAGTACGAGGACGACGTCCCGTTCGCCTTCGTCGCCGACCTGCCGGCCATGTACGCCGGTTTCGACCTCCTCCACCGGATGGAGGCCGACGGCGACGTCCAGCACGTCGTCTCCGGCCACGACCCCAGCACCCTGGACCGGTTCGGACCGGTCGACGACGGCCCCCTCCCGGGGCTCGTCGCCCGCATCGGCTGACCCCCACGAGAGGACGACATGACATCCAGCAACAGGTTCGACGGCATGGTCGCCGTCGTCACCGGCGCCGCCAGCGGCCTCGGCGCCGCCTCGGCACGCCGGCTGGCCGAGGAGGGGGCGCGCATCGTCGCCGTCGACCGGGACGAGCGCATCGTCGACGCCGCCCGGGACCTCCCGGGCGAGGCGATCGGCGTCGTCGCCGACATCTCGGACGAGGCCGACGTCGACGCCTACATGGCGGCCGGTCTCGACCGCTTCGGGCGCATCGACCGCTTCCACCTCAACGCGGGGATCTTCGGCAGCTTCGCGCCCCTGCCCGATCTCGCCGCGGACGACTTCGAGCACGTCATGCGCGTCAACGTCACCGGCCAGTTCCTCGGGCTGCGGGCGGCGTTCCGGCACTTCCGGCGGACCCGCACCCGCGGGGCCGTCGCGGTCACCGCCTCCATCGCGGGGCACCGCGGATCGGCCGACCTCCTGCCGTACCAGACCTCCAAGCACGCGGTCGTGGGACTCGTCCACGGCGCGGCCGTCTACGGTGGCCCGCTCGGCATCCGCGTCAACGCGGTCGCTCCGGGCATCGTCCCGACCCAGCTCTTCGCCGACGCCGCGAGCACGACCGGCGGTGGCAACGACATGGTGCAGCGCGCGTCGACGACCCCGCTGCGACGCGCGGGGTCCGCAGACGAGATCGCCGGCGTCGTCGCCTTCCTCCTGTCCGACGACAGCTCGTACATGACGGGCGAGGTCGTCTCCGCGGACGGCGGCGCGTCGATCGTCAACACGGTCCGTCCCTCGGGCGGAGCCGGCACGTGGGACACCGATCGGGTCGACGCCCCCCTCTACGCCGACTGGGAGAGGGGCGACGATGCCTGAGACCAACGCACGCATCGGCTTCATCGGCCTCGGCAACATGGGGGCCCGGATGGCGCGCTGCATCGTCGACGCGGGCCGCGACGTCCTCGGCTTCGACCCGCGGCCGGGGGCCGTCTCCGAGGCGGGGGCCTCCCCCGCGGCCGGCGCCGCGGCGGTCGTCGCCGGCAGCGACGTCGTTCTCCTCTCCCTGCCGGACAGCCGGGTCGTCGAGTCGGTCGTCCACGACGACGAGGCCTTCCTCGCGGCCGTGCGCCCCGGTCAGGTCGTCGTCGACCTGTCGACCGCCTCCCCGGAGTCGACGCGGCGCATCGCCGCGGACCTCGCGGAGCGTGGCGCGACATACCTGGACGCCGGGATCTCCGGCGGGGCCGCGGCGGCCGAGAAGGGCGCCCTGACCCTCATGGTCGGCGGCGATGCCGAGGCGTTGGAGCGGGTGCGCCCCGTCCTCGACCTGTTCTCGGCGTCCATCCATCGCTGCGGGGCCTCCGGAGCCGGGCACACGGTCAAGCTGCTCAACAACTTCCTCAACGCGATCGCCCTCTCGGCCACGTCCGAGGTCATGGTCGCCGCGAAGAAGGCGGATCTCGACCTCGCGACCGTCCTCGACGTGCTCAACGCGTCGTCCGGCGTCAACTTCGCCACGCTCAACCGGTTCCCGAAGATCATCACGGGCGACTACCTCAAGGGCGGCCTGACGAACACGCTCATGCTCAAGGACGTCACGCTGTACCTCGAGCTCCTCGCGGACCTCGGGGTCACCAGCCTCCACGCGTCGGGCCCGACGGCGTCGTTCGGGCTCGCCCGCGCGCTCGGCTACGCAGACCAGATCAGCAACACGGTCGTCGATGCCATCGGCGACGTCTCCGGGGGCATCCGCCTCCACGACCAGCGGGAGGACGCATGAAGATCAGTCGGCCGGACACCTTTGCCGGCACGAGCGGGAAGCCCGGCTCGCAGTTCACCGGGGACGTCCACCCCTACGTGACGATGGCGGCGACGGACGGCGTCACCATCAACACCGTGACCTTCACGCCCGGCGCCCGGACGTTCTGGCACCACCACGAGAACGGCCAGATCCTCCAGGTCCTCGCCGGCCGCGGACTGGTCGCGGCCGAGGGCGAGGTGCGCGTCATCCGCGCCGGGGACACGGTCTGGTGCCCGCCGGGCGAACGGCACTGGCACGGCGCCGCCCCGGACTCCGTCATGATCCACACCGCGATCTCGCTCGGCACCACGCAGTGGGCCGAGGAGGTCGACGACTCCGAGTACGCACGCGGCGCGACCGACGAGCAGGGAGACGACCATGTTCGCTGAGGGCACGCACGCCGAGACGTACGAGCTGGGGCTCTCCATCCGCAAGGAGGTCCTCGGCGCGGAGCACGTCGAGCGGTCGCTCGCGAGGTCGAGCGAGTTCGCCCGCCCGATCCAGGAGTACGTCACGGAGTTCTGCTGGGGCGGGATCTGGTCCCGGGACGGGCTCGAGCACGCCGAGCGCTCGCTGGTGAACATCGGGATCCTCACTGCGCTCAACCGCAGTCACGAGCTCGGCGTGCACGTGCGGGGCGCCATCCGCAACGGCGTGACCGTCAAGCAGGTGCAGGAGGTGCTGCTGCAGTCCGCGATGTACGTGGGCGCACCGGCCGCGCTGGAGTCCTTCCGGGTCGCGGAGAAGGTGCTGCGCGCCGAGCTCGGGGACGAGGCCGTCGACGGGGTCGCCGCGGACGGCGTCGCTGCGGACGGTCGGCCGGCATGAGCACGACGATCGGCTTCGTCGGGCTCGGCAACATGGGGACCCCCATGGCCCGACGACTCATCGACGCGGGCGCGACCGTGCGCGGGTTCGACGTCTCGACCGACGCACGCGACCGGCTCGCCGCGCTCGGCGGCACGGCCGCCGACAGCGCGGGCGAGGCGGCCCGCGGCGCCGACGTCGTCATCCTCATGCTGCCGAGCTCCGACGTCGTCGACTCCGTCGCCGAGGAGCTGCTCGCCGACGACGTGCTCGGGGGCGGTTGCTTGGTCATCGACATGAGCTCGTCAGAGCCCCTGCGCACCCGGGACCTGGCGGCGCGCGTGACCGCGACGGGAGCCTCGTTCGCGGACGCCCCTGTGTCGGGCGGTGTCGGCGGGGCCGAGTCGGGGCGACTGACCGTAATGCTCGGGACCGACGAGACGGACCGGGAGCGGGCCCACGACGTCCTGTCGCCGCTCGGACGCGTCGTCGACTGCGGCCCGGTCGGCGCGGGCCACGCGATGAAGGCCCTGAACAACCTCCTCTCCGCCACCCACCTGTGGGCGACCGGGGAGGCGATCGAGGCCGGCGCACGGTTCGGGCTGGATCCCGCCGTCATGGTGGACGTCATCAACGGCTCGAGCGGCCGGTCCGGATCGACGGACAACAAGTGGCCGAACTTCGTGCTGACCGGCACGTACGACTCGGGGTTCGGACTACGGTTGATGCTCAAGGACATGCGCATCGCGACGACTCTCGCTGCGCAGGTCGGCCTCCCCTCCCGGCTCGGCGAGCAGGCGGTCAGCCTGTGGGACGAGGCCGCGCACGCGCTCCCCACCGACGCCGACCACACCCGCGTCGCCGAATGGATCGCGACACGGCCGACCGATGGAGAGACCGATGGACGCGAAGATTGACGAACGGGGCCCCCTGGCCGTCTCGCCGATCGGCCGGGTGGCCGCCCCCGTCAAGGAGCAGGTGCTCAACGCGATCCGGGACGCGATCCTCGACTTCCGCCTCAAGCCCGGCGAGCGGCTCATCGAGCGCGAGATCATCGAGCAGATGGGCGTCTCCCGCGCCACCGTCCGCGAGGCGATCAGCGTGCTCGCGAGCGAGGGGCTCGTCACCATCGTCCCGCAGAAGGGTGCCCGCGTCACCGCGCCGACCCCCGAGGACGCGGCCGACCTGTACGAGATCCGGGCGTCGCTGGAGTCCATGGTCGTCCGCCGCTTCGTCGACCGTGCCTCCGACGCGGAGGTCGAGCACCTCGCGGCCACCGTGGAGCACATGGCGGACCGCCTCGCCGAGCCGCCGACCATCGTCGACTTCCTCAAGGTGAAGGACGAGTTCTACGAGGTGCTGCTCGCCGGCGCGCGCTCGGCACCGCTCAGCCAGCTGCTCGAGAGCATCCAGGCACGCGTGCGACTGCTGCGCGTCACCTCCCTGTCGACCTCCGACCGGCTTCCCCAGGTCGTCAAGGAGATGCGCGAGATCGCGGAGGCCATCACCTCCCGGAGCCCCGACCGCGCCGCCCGCCTCATGACCGAACACATCGGCACCGCCGCACGGCTCGCCCTCGGCGTGCTGCCCGGAACATCTTGAACCTCGCCGGCGTCGCCGGCTCGACCACCGTCGGACATCGCTGTCCGAGAAGGAGCACCCATGCCATCGCTCACGCCACGCCAGCAGGAGTCCAAAGACGCGTTCGTCGACCAGCGCGGCGTGTGGAGCCCGCTCTGGGAGAGCATCGCCCGGATCGACCCCGACTTCCTCGACGCCTACCGCGACCTGTCGATGGTTCCCTGGCGGAAGACGCATCTCGACGCGAAGACCAAGGAGCTCATCTACATCGCGATCGACGCGAACGCGACCCACATGTATCTCCCCGGCGTCCGTAGCCACATCCAGGCTGCCTTCCGAGCGGGTGCGACCGTGCAGGAGATCATGGAGGTCATCGAGTGCGCCTCCACGCTCGGCATCCACGCCATGAACATCGGCGTCCCCATCCTCACCGAGGTGCTGACGGAGAAGGGCCTGCGAACCGGGCCGGCGGAGCTGGACGAGCACCAGGAGAAGCTGAAGGAGGACTTCACGCGCACGCGCGGCTACTGGCACTCCTTCTGGGACGAGATCCTCGAGCTCGACCCCGAGATGTTCGAGGCCTACACGGAGTTCTCGTCCGTCCCGTGGCGGAACGGCACTCTCGGCCCCAAGGTGCGCGAGTTCATCTACATCGCCTTCGACGTCGCCGCCACCCACCTCTACAAGCCGGGCCTCAAGCTCCACCTCGAGAACGCCATCGACTACGGCGCCACCGTGGGAGAGATCCTCGAGGTCATGGAGATCGCGAGCGTGCTGGGTATCCATGCCGCCACGAGCGCGGTTCCCCTCCTCGTCGAGGAGGCCGAGGCGGCCGGCCGGCCGCTCGACGAGCGCCCGGTCGGCTGACGCCCGCGCTCCTGCTCCTCCCGGCGGACCGGTCGGGCACGGCCACCACGCGGTAGTCGCGCCCGACGCTCCGGGGGCGGTGCGGCGCGCCCTGCGCACACGTGGCATGTCTGACGAAATTGGGGCGAGGCGCTGAATCGCGCCCCTGGCAACGCTCTGCTACCTGCATTTTTCCCAGATATTCCGCCCAATCGTCGGGTTGACGTAACCACCCGACAGTAATACTGTCGGACAAACCACCGATTCGTCACCGTAGACAGGATCTTTTGATGGGTACCCACTCCACCTCTCGCAGCCGCAGGCGTCCGCTCGTCGCCGCCGCCCTCTCGCTCGGTCTCGTCGGGGTCCTCGCCGCGTGCGGCTCCGACTCCGACGAGGGCGGCGCGGAGGACCTCGGCGGGGGCGACCCCTCCTCCCCCGAGGTCACCGACGTCTCCCTCGCCGGCATCCGTGCACCCGGCCTCATCCCGCTGGAGGTCGCGGCGCACTCGACCGACACGGCACTGACCATCAGCCCGTACTACGTCGACAACAGCGGCGTCGCCGTCACGTCCGTCGTCTCCGGTGACGCCGCCGCGGTCAACACGAGCTACTTCGGCGTCATCGACGCCATCAACCAGGGCCTCGACCTCGTCGTCATCGCCGAGGGATGGGCGAGCACACCGGAGACCGGGTCCCTCGAGGCGCTGCCGGACTCGGGGATCGAGAGCCTGGCGGACCTCGAGGGCAGGACCGTCAACGTCATCTCCCTCAACAGCAGCCACGCCATCAAGCTGCGTCACGCCATGCTCGAGCAGGACCTCGACCCTGACGCCGTGGACTGGGTCGAGCTCCCGTACGGCGAGGTGGCCGCGGCCCTCGAGCAGGGGACCGTGGACGCCTCGAGCGCCACCGGCCCGAGCCTCGCGGCCGTGCGCGGTATGGGCAGCTCGGCCGTGTTCGACTACGGCGCCGATGAGTACGAGGGAATGGCCGAGTCCGGCTGGGTCGCCTCCCGCCAGTTCGTGGAGGACAACCCGAACACGATCGCCGCGATCCAGTGCGCGCTGTTCGACGCCCAGGGTGCGATCTCCGACGACCGCGACTTCTACAACGAGCAGTTCGTCGAGTTCCTCGACGTGCCTCTCGAGGCGGCCGAGGCGGACATCCCGCTGAACTTCCAGACGGAGAACCGCCTCGAGGAGATCCAGCGCAACGCGGACATCTACTTCGCGAGCGGACGGCTGACCGAGGAGTTCGACTTCGCGCCGTACGTGCTTCCCACGCCGGACAACTGCTGACCCTGCCGTCGCCACGAGGATTCCGGCAGCCGGCCGAGCCTTGTCACCGAAGGAGCCACGAGTGACGTCAACGACTACACCGCCGAGCCGCGCGCGCTCGGGGCGCGCGGGAGCGGGCCGGGTCCCGTCGGCCGTACGCCGGGGCCTCATGGGGATCGTCGGCCTGGCGATCGTCCTCGAGGTCGCGTCGCGGTCCGGACTCGTCAGCTCGACCTTCTTGCCGCCGTTCTCGAGCGTCCTGCTCAAGTCGGTCACGCTGTGGAGCGAGCAGACGTTCCGCCAGGACATCCTCGCCACCGTCCTCGCCTACGCGCTCGGCATGCTGATCGCCGCGGCGATCGCCGTGCCCCTCGGCATCGTGTTCGGGCTCTCCCGCCACGTCTACCGGGCCGCCCGCGCGGTGATCGAGCTCTGGCGGCCCATCCCACCCGTGGCCCTGATCCCGCTCGTGCTCCTCGTGCTCGGCGGTGGGATGGAGATGAAGCTCGTCATCGTCGTGTTCGCCGCCGTCTGGCCGATCATGTTCAACACGCTCTACGGCGTGCACGACGTCGACCCGCTGGCGAAGGAGATGGCACGCAGCTTCGGGACGAGCAGGTTCAGCGTCGTGCGCCGCATCGTCATCCCCTCGGCGGCTCCCCTCATCATGACGGGCGTGCGCATCGCGTCGTCGATCGCCCTCATCGTCGTCGTCACGGTCGAGCTGATCGCCGGCGGGGCGCAGGGCATCGGCGCGTTCATCTCCCGGCAGCGGGCCTACGGCGACGCCGACTCCTACCTCGCCGTGTACGCCGCCACCCTGACCGCAGGCATCCTCGGCCTTCTCATCAACCTGGCCATCGGCCGCATCGAGAAGCGCTACTTCGGCTGGGACTCGACCACGCGAGGGAACGACTGATGACCACCATCGCACCCCCACCGACCACCCGGGCGGCCGCGCAGGCGAAGGTGCCCCGCCCGCCGTCGCGGACCAGGACCGTCCTCGTCGCGCTCGCCTACGTCGTCGTGCCCCTTGTCGTGCTCACGGCCGTCTGGGAAGCGGCGACCCGGCTCGGGGACTCCCCGTTCTTCCCCCCTCCGTCCGCCATCATCGGGCACACGTGGGAGCTGCTCTTCTCGGGCCCCACGCTGGTGACCGACGTCTTCCGGGAGGACTTCCTCCCGACGCTCGGACGGCTCGTCCTCGGATTCGTGCTCGGCACGGTGTGGGGAATCGTCATCGGCACGGCCATGGGGCTGAGCCGTGCCACCCGCGAGACGGTCACGCCGATCGTCGAGCTGCTGCGCTCGATCCCCGCCACGGCCACCCTCCCGCTGTTCATCATCCTGCTCGGCGGCGGTGACGACATGCGCGTCATCTTCATCGCCTACGGCGTGTCGTGGTTCGTCCTCATCAACACCGCGTCCGGGGTCGGGACGATCCACAAGACGCTGCTCGACCTCGGCCAGGTCTTCAAGGTCTCCCCGGCCAGGCGCCTGTTCACGATCATCCTTCCGGCCGCGCTTCCGAAGATCTTCGCGGGCGTCCGGATCGCCAGCACGGCGGCCCTGCTGCTGGCCATCGTCTCGGAGTTCATGCTCGCCACGAACGGCATCGGCTTCCAGCTCGTGCAGGCCCAGGGCCGGTTCCAGATGCTGACCATGTGGTCCTGGATGCTCGTGCTGGCGGTCATGGGCCTCGTCATCAACCTCCTGTTCGACCTCCTCGAGATGCTGCTGCTGTCCTGGCACAGGCTCTCCCGCGCCAAGATCTGAAGGATGGATTCCCGCATGACCACCACAGCACCCGCCTCCACCTCCACGGTCCCCGGTCCGGACGGGGCGCTGCTCGTCGTCGACCACGTGTCTCACACCTACGGGAGCGGCGAGCGCGCGCACCTGGCCATCCGCGACCTGGAATTCGCCGTCCACCCGGGCGAGTTCGTCTCGATCGTCGGCCCCTCGGGGGCGGGCAAGACCACCCTGCTGCGTACCCTCGCCGGCCTGCTGCAACCGTCGAGCGGCGGCGTCTGGGTCCACGGCACGCGCATCACGGGTGTGCCGGACGACATGGCCATGGTCTTCCAGGACTACAGCCGCTCGCTCCTGCCCTGGCTCTCGGTCGCCAAGAACGTCGCGTTCCCGCTCGCGGGGTCGGCGCGGTCGAAGGCGGAGCGGGACGAGATCGTGGACGAGTCGCTCGAGGCGGTCGGGCTGGGCGGCTTCGGTGACCGGTACCCCTGGCAGCTCTCCGGCGGCATGCAGCAGCGGGTCGCCATCGCGCGAGCGCTCGCGTACCGCCCCACGCTCATGCTCATGGACGAGCCGTTCGCCTCGGTGGACGCCCAGACGCGCGAGGGGCTCGAGGACCTCGTGCTGCGGATCCGGGACCAGTACGACATGACGATCCTCTTCGTCACGCACGACATCGACGAGAGCGTGTACCTCGCCGACCGGGTGCTGGTCCTGTCGCGCTCCCCCGCCCACGTCGTCGAGGACCTCGCGATCGACCTGCCGTCCCCCCGCGACCAGATCTCGACCCGGGAGCACGCGGACTTCGTCCACCTCCGCAGCCGTGTGGCCCGACTCGTGCACGGGGGAGAGCCCGACTGACGTCGCGGGTCGGGGTCAGTCCTCCAGGGCACCGAGGACGTGGGCGGCCGCCTGCTCGACGTGGTCGGCGCACAGGGCCGCCGCTCGCGGCCCGTCACGCTCGACGACGGCCCCGACGACGGCGCGGAGCTCGGCCACGGAGGCCTCGCGCCTGCCCGGGCTGCTCAGGGACGTCGCACGCAGTGCGCGGACGCGCCCCTGGATGCTCTCGAGGAGGTCGCTGAGGACGTCGCTGCGCGCCCCCGCGGTCAGCGCGCCGTAGAAGCGGTCCTTGGCCTGGACGAGGTCGGTGATGTCGGCCCGCCCAGCCGCGTCCGCGTAGTCGTCGAGGGCCCTTCGAAGGCCGGCGACGTCGTCGTCGGACGCCCGGTCGACGAACCGCTCGACCACGAGGTGCTCGAGGGAGGCGCGGACGGCGTACAGGTCGGCGATCTGCTCGCGCGAGGGGGAGGCGACGAACGATCCTTTCTGCGGGACCTCGACGACCAGCCCCTCGGCGGTGAGCGTGCGCAGCGCCTCGCGCACGGTCGTCCGCGAGACCTCCAGCGCCTCGATGAGATCGCGCTCGACCAGCCGCTGCCCCGGGCCCATGCGCCCCTCGAAGATGGCCCTCCTGAGCTCCTCCACCACCTGGCCCCGCAGGGGCGCCGCGCGCCGGGCGATCGCCGCGCTCGCGAGCGGCAGTCCGCCGCCTTCGGTTCCCGCTGCCTCCACGCCGTCGGCGTCCCGTGCGCTCACCGGCCCGCCGGGATCCCGAGGTAGACGGTCTCGAGGAACTCGTCGATGCCCTCGGTCCCGCCCTCGCGGCCGAGCCCGGAGTGCTTGACCCCGCCGAACGGGGCCGCGGCGTTGGAGACGAGGCCGGTGTTGACCCCGATGATCCCGGACTCCAGCCGCTCCGAGAGCCGCATGATCCGGGACAGGTCGGAGGTGTAGACGTACGTCGCGAGGCCGACCTCGCTCGCGTTCGCCAGCGCGACGACCTCGTCCTCGTCGTGGAAGACCGCGATCGGGGCCACCGGGCCGAAGATCTCCTCGGTGAGCACGCGTGCGGTGCTCGGCACGCCGCCGAGGACGGTCGGCGGGTAGAAGTAGCCCGGGCCATCCGGCTTCTCGCCGCCGAGCAGGACGCGCGCGCCGGAGTCCTTGGCGTCGGTGACGAGCGCGTGGACCTTGTCCCGCTGGGTGTCGGAGATGAGCGGTCCGACGTCGACACCGGCCTCTCCGCCGGGCCCGACCGTCAGGCCCTCGAACTCGGCCGTGAGGGCCGCCTCGAACCTCTCGACGACGGATGCGTGGACGTAGAAGCGGTTGGCGGCCGTGCACGCCTCCCCCATGTTGCGGAGCTTGGCCTGGCGGGCGCCCGCGACGGCCTTGTCGACGTCGGCGTCCTCGAACACGATGAAGGGGGCACAGCCCCCGAGCTCCATGGAGGTCCGCAGCACGTTGTCGGCCGCCTCCTTCAGCAGCGCGACCCCCACCTCGGTGGAGCCCGTGAACGAGAGCTTGCGCAGGCGTCGGTCCTGGATGAGCGGTCCGGTCACGGCCTGGGCCCGGGAGGTCGGGAGGATGCTGACGACCCCCGCGGGGACGCCGGCGTCGATGAGGATCTGGCCGAAGGCGAGCGCCGTCAGCGGCGTGAGGGCGGCGGGCTTGAGCAGCGTCGTGCACCCGGCGGCGAGCGCCGGGGCGATCTTGCGGGTGGCCATCGCGAGCGGAAAGTTCCACGGGGTGATGAACAGCGCCGGCCCCACCGGTCGCTTCGTCGCCAGGATGTGGAGGTTGCCCTCCGGCGACTTCTGGACGCGGCCGTTGACGTGCGCGGCCTCCTCCGAGAACCAGCGGAGGAACTCGCCGCCGTAGACGACCTCGCCCCTCGCCTCGGCGAGCGGCTTGCCCATCTCCAGCGTCATGAGCGTGGCGAGCTGCTCGGACCGCTCGGTCGTGAGCTCGAAGGCGGCGCGCAGGATCTCGGCGCGGGTCCGCGACGGCGTGGCCGCCCACTCGTCCTGCGCCGCGCACGCCGCGTCCAGCGCGTCGCGGCCGTCGCTCTGATCGGCGTCCGCGACCGCGGCCAGCACCTCGCCGGTGGCGGGGTCGTGCACGTCGAAGGTCGCTCCCCCGGCGGCGTCGCGCCACGCCCCTCCGATGAGGAGTCGGGTCGGCGTGTCCGTGAGGATCGTGCGCAGGTCGGTCGTGGTCGTCATCGTCTTCCTCGGTTCCTAGGTCGGCTGCGGGCGGGTGTCGGTCGGCGTCTCGGTCGCGGCGGGGCGCCCGGGGGCGGGCGGTGCTCCGGCGCCGACCGCGCGTGGATCAGTACATCTCGGGACACCTGGGTGTGTAGTGCTGCTGGAGCGTCTCGATCTCCTCCTGCGTGAGCTTGATGTCGAGAGCCGCGACGGCGTCGTCGAGATGGCCGGACCGGGTCACCCCGACCAGGGGTGCGGCGACGACCTCCTGGGCGAGGACCCAGGCGAGCGCCACCTGGGCGCGTGGGACGTCGCGGGCCTCGGCGACGGCGCCGACGGCGTCGACCGTGCGCCGGTCGGACTCGACGGCCTGGGTGTAGAAGGTGTTGGAGATGCGGTCGGTCCGGGAGCGACCGGTCGCCTCCTGCCACGGCCGGGCGAGCTTTCCCCGGCCGATCGGGCTCCACGGCAGGGCGCCGACGCCCTCGTCGAGGCAGAGCGGGAACATCTCGCGCTCGTCCTCGCGGGCGATGAGGCTGTACTGGCTCTGCATCGACACGAACCGGGCGAGGCCGCCGTGGCGCTGGAGGTGGAGGGCCTTGGAGAACTCCCAGGCATGCATCGAGGAGGCGCCGAGGTAGAGCACCTTCCCGGACCGGACGAGGTCGTCGAGCGCCTGGAGGATCTCGTCGATCGGCGTGTGCGGGTCCAGCCGGTGGATCTGGTAGAGGTCGATGCGGTCCGTGCCGAGCCTGCGCAGGCTGTGCTCCACCTCCTGCACGATCGACTTGCGGGAGAGGCCGGCTCCGTGCGGTCCGGGACGCATGCGCAGGGCCACCTTGGTCGCGACGACGATCTCGTCGCGCCGGGCGTAGTCCCACAGCGCGCGGCCGACGATCTCCTCCGACGTCCCGTCCGAGTACGTGTTGGCGGTGTCGAAGAGGGTGACGCCGAGCTCGACCGCCCGGCGGATGAGGGGGCGGCTCGCCTCCTCCGTGAGCGTCCAGGAGTGGTCACCCCGCTCGGGGACGCCGAAGCTCATGCATCCCAGGCCGATCCTGGAGACCTCGAGCCCGGATGCGCCGATCCTCGTGTACCTCATCGCTTCTCTCCTGCCGTGCTCTGCATGGTGTCGGGTTCCGGGTGGTGCGGATCGACGTCGTGGACGGGGACGCGCCATTCCGCGGCGACCGCCATCGCGACGCAGGCGAGGGCCACGCCCGCCACCGCCCCGGCGGTCACCTCGTGGCCGTCGCGCGGGACCACAAGGTCCAGGGCGAGCGCGGACAGGCTCTGTCCGGCGACGACGCACAGCATCATCTGCAGCACGCCGAGCCGTCGCACCGCGACCGAGAGGACGACCGCGACACCGGTGCCGACGGCCCCGCCGACCCACGCCCACCACGGCATGGCCCGCCAGACCGCGGGGAGGGAGGTTCCACCGAGCGACACGATGGCGACGGTCAGCACGAGGAACCCGACGACGAAGTTGAGCAGAGCCATCGCGAGCGGCTCGCCGGTCAGTCGGGTGAGCTGCCCGTTGCCCGCCTGCTGCACCGAGGCTGCGGCGCCCCCCAGCATGGCGATCGCGAGGACACCGAGCTCCAGGTTCCCCGACCGGCCGATCGCGCCCACGCCGACGGCGCCGAGCGCCACGACGACGCCCAGGACCCGCAGGACGGTCACGCGCTTGCGGCCGGCCGGTCCGAGACCGAGGATGTCGGCCACCAACGCGCCGATCAGCTGGCCGAGGACGAGCGCGACCGTCAGGAGTGCCATGCCGACGAGCGGGGCGGCGTAGCTGACCGATGCGACCGCGACGGCGCCGAGCAGTCCGCCGGCGAACCACCACGGTCTCACCACCGTGCGGCGCTCGGCGACGGCTCTCGCGGCGCGGGGCAGCGCACCGGTGAGGATCGCCAGGACAGCGATGAGGGCGATCGCCGAGAGGTTGTTCGTGGCCGCGGCGAGCAGCGGGGAGCCCAGCTCGTCCGTCAGGTGGCCGTTCGTGAAGCTCTGCAGCGACACCCCGGCCCCCGCGCACAGCGCGAGCAGGAGGAAGGTGCCGAATCCGCGTCTGGCGGCCTGCCTGCGACCGTCACGCGCGACGTCGTCCCGCCTGGTCAGCCGCCTCATCCATGCTCCTTTGCACGACAATCGCCACAACCGCGACTGAGCTCCATCCGGCGCGTCGCGGGATTCTTCGATCGCCGCACCGCGATTGTCTGACAAGAGTACGGTACTACGATCGATCCGTCGACGGCGCGCCCCGACACACTCCGTCCCCATCCCGTGAGGGAGGAACGGGGCGCCCGAGGGAGGAACGTGTCATTCCTCCGTCACGCCCCTCGTTCCTCCCTCGCGGAACGACGGGGGTGGGACGGTCAGCCCGCGGGGGTCTCCCCCACGCCGTCGACCGCGCCGCCCCACCGGCGGTCCCGGCGGGCGTACTCCTCGACCACGCGCCACAGCGAGCGGCGATCCACGTCCGGCCACGCCTCGTCGGTGAAGACGTGCTCGGCGTACGCGGCCTGCCACAGCAGGAAGTTGCTCGTGCGCTGCTCGCCGCCGGTGCGCCACAGGACGTCGACGTCCGGCATGTCCGGCTCGTCGAGGTACCTCGCGAACGTCCGCTCAGTCACGCGGTCGGGATTCACCCGGCCCGCGGCCACGTCCTTGGCCAGCGCGGCGGCGGCGTCCGCGATCTCCGCCCGCCCCCCGTAGTTCACACACATCGTCAGGGTCGCGGTCGTGTTGTGCCGCGTCATCTCCTCGGCGATCTCGAGCTCGCGGACGACCGACCCCCACAGCCTCGGGCGGCGCCCGGCCCAGCGCACGCGCACGCCCCAGGCGTGCATCTCGTCCCGTCGACGGCGAATCACGTCCCGGTTGAACCCCATGAGGAAGCGGACCTCGGCGGGCGACCGCTTCCAGTTCTCGGTGGAGAACGCGTAGGCGGAGATGTGGCCGACGCCGATCTCGACCGCCCCGGCGACGACGTCGAGCAGGGAGGCCTCGCCGGCCTCGTGCCCGGCGGTGCGCGGCAGGCCGCGCGCGTTGGCCCAGCGGCCGTTCCCGTCCATGATCACCGCGATGTGCCGCGGCACGAGCTCCCGCGGGATCGCCGGGGGGCGCGCCCCCGACGGGTGAGGCGGTGGCGGGACCGGGGTCGCGGCCCTCATGCCCGTTCCACGAGGGGCAGCGAGAGGAGCCGACGCTCGAGGTGCCACTGGAGGTGCGAGGCGACCAGGCCGGAGGCCTCGGACCGCGAGCGGCCGGCCGAGACGTCGGCGACGAGCCAGTCGCCCGAGAGCAGCGCGCCGAGGAGCTCCATCGTCTCCGCCGCCGGCGACGCGGAGCCGGGCGGGCGGCAGTCGGCGCACACCGCGCCGCCCATCGGCGAGGACCACGCGCGGTGTGGGCCCTCGGCCCCGCAGCGCGCGCAGTCGAAGCAGCTGGGCGACCAGCCGGCGACCGCGAGCGCCCGCAGCAGGAAGGAGTCGAGGACGAGCGTGGCCGCGTGCGTGCGGTTGGCCATCGCGTGCAGGGCGCCGATGAGCAGCAGGTACTGCTGCGGCGCGGGCCCCTCCTCGACCGCGGTGAGCCGCTCCGCGGTCTCGACCATCGCCGTCGCGGACGTGAACAGCGAGTAGTCGGCGGCGAGCTGGCGGCCGTAGGGCGCGATCGTCTCGACCTGGGTCACCGTGTCGAGGTTGCGCCCGCGGTGCAGCTGCACGTCGATGACGCCGAAGCGCTCGAGCCGGCCGCCGAACCGGGAGCTCGACCGGCGCACGCCCTTGGCGACGGCGCGCACGAGCCCGTGCTCGCGGGTGAGCAGCGTGACGATGCGGTCCGCCTCCATGAAGTCCATGGAGCGCAGGACCACCGCCTCGTCCCGGTAGAGCCTCACCGACCCATCATCCCGCGTCTGGGACCCGGATGCCCGTTATGCCACGCGAGGTACGCACCACCGTGCGCGCGCCTCTCCGCACAGCACCCCCGACGACGACGCCCGCCACTCCCCCGCAGGCACCGCGCCCGGGGCGGCCGCGTGCGGCCGCCCCGGGCGGACGGGAGGAACTGCAACGAGCGGCGATCAGTCGCGGGCCGCCCGGTTGACGGCGGAGATGATCGCCTCGAAGGACGCGGTCATGGTCGACGGGTCGATGCCGACGCCCCACACGACCTGGTCCCCGGTCTCGACCTCCAGGTAGGCGGCCGCGGCCGCGTCCTCGCCGGAGGCCAGCGCGTGCTCGGCGTAGTCCAGCACCTCGACGCCGATGTCGATCGTCGCGAGCGCCTTGACGAACGCGTCGATCGGCCCGTTGCCGCGGCCGGAGAGCAGCTTCTCCTCGCCGCCGTCGACCAGCACGACCGTCAGGTCGGAGTCCTGTCCCTCGCCGCTGGAGGTGAAGGACGTGCTGCGCAGCTCGAAGCGGCCCCAGGGGGTGAGCCCGTCGGCCTCGGTGTGCGGCAGGTACTCGTCCGCGAAGATCCGCCACAGCCGCTCGGCGTCGATCTCGCCGCCGTAGGCGTCCGTGTGCTTCTGCACGAGGCCCGCCACCTCGATCTGCAGGCGGCGCGGCAGGTCCAGGTTGCGCGTGGACTGCAGGAGGTAGGCCACCCCGCCCTTGCCGGACTGCGAGTTCACGCGGACCACGGCCTCGTACGTGCGGCCGACGTCCTTCGGGTCGACCGGCAGGTACGGGAGGTTCCAGACCACGGCGGCGTCGTCCCCGCCGGCGGCCGCCACCTCGTCGTCGCGGACGGCGAAGCCCTTCTTGATGGCGTCCTGGTGGGAACCGGAGAAGGAGGTGTAGACGAGGTCGCCGCCGTAGGGGTGGCGCGGGTGGACGTCCATCTGCGTGCACTGCTCGACCGTGCGGCGGACGCCGTCGATGTCCGAGAAGTCGATCATCGGGTCGACGCCCTGGGAGTACAGGTTCATGCCGAGGGTGACGAGGTCGACGTTGCCGGTGCGCTCGCCCTGGCCGAACAGGCAGCCCTCCACGCGGTCAGCGCCGGCGAGCATCGCCAGCTCCGCGGCGGCCACGCCCGAGCCGCGGTCGTTGTGCGGGTGGACGGACAGCACGACGTTCTCGCGGTTGGACAGGTTGCGGGACATCCACTCGATCTGGTCCGCGTACACGTTCGGGGTGGCGCGCTCGATCGTGGCGGGCAGGTTGAGGATGATCTCGCGGTCGCCGTCGGGCTGCCAGACGCCCATGACGGCCTCGCAGACCTCGAGCGCGAAGTCCAGCTCGGTGTCGACGAAGATCTCGGGGCTGTACTGGTATCCGAAGATCGTCTCGTCGCCGAGCACCTTCTCGGCGTGGGCGACGACCTCGCGGGTGCCGGCGACGGCCAGCTCACGGGTCGCGTCGCGGTCGTTGCGGAACACGACGTTGCGGAACACCGGGGCGGTCGCGTTGTACAGGTGGACGGTCGCCTGCGGGAAGCCGACGAGCGACTCGATGGTGCGCTGGATGAGCTCCGGGCGGGCCTGGGTGAGGACGGAGACGGTGACGTCCTCCGGCACGGCCTCCTCCTCGACCAGCGAGCGGACGAAGTCGTGGTCCGCCTGCGAGGCGGCCGGGAAGCCGATCTCGATCTCCTTGTAGCCCATCGACACCAGCAGGTCGAACATGGCGCGCTTCTGGGTCGGGCTCATCGGCTCGATGAGTGCCTGGTTGCCGTCCCTCAGGTCGGTCGAGAGCCAGCGGGGTGCGACCGTGACCTGCTTGTCCGGCCACGTGCGGTCCGGGAGGTGGACCCCGTTGGTCTCCTGGAACGGCCGGTACTTGGCCACGGGCATTCCGGAGGGGCGCTGGGACGCGATGCTGCCGCGAGTCTTCATGTGGTTCTCCTGGTCTCGGTCTCGTGCGGCCAGCACGACGTCACCCGCGACGAGGAGCCGGCCTAGAGGGCCTCGTCGCGGCTGAGAAGGAGCAGGAGCTCGAATCGCACGTCTTCATGGTAGACCCGTGACGTCCGTGCTCGGGACATCCGTCCGTCCGGGCCCGGTCGCCGCCCACCCGCGGGGCCGTAGAGCGTCCTACAGTGGCGCGATGCCTCGAACGACCCGCGCCCTGCCCGCACTCATCGGCCTCCCCCTCGTGGGTGCCGCGGCGGTCAGCTATGCGCTCGGTTCCCGGAAGATCCGCTCGCAGGCGGCCGCGCACCGCGAGTACTGGCTCGACCGACCCACCGCGGCCGCCTCGTTCCACGTCGTCTTCCTCGGCGACTCCGCCGCCCAGGGCGTCGGGGTCTCCGACCCCCGCCTCGGCTACGTGGGCATCGTGACCGAGCACCTCTCCCGGTCCCTCGGCCGGCCGGTGGCCGCCACCAACCTCTCGGTCTCGGGCGCGACCACCGCGGATCTCATCGAGGACCAGCTGCCGCTGCTCGACTCGCTCGACCGCTCGCCGGACCTGGTCGTCTGCGTCATCGGCGCGAACGACGTCGTCAAGCACGCCTACGAGCCGACCGCGTTCGCGGAGCGGATCGAGACGATCTGCGCCGCGCTCCCCGCCGGGAGCGTCCTCGGGGACATCCCCTGCTACGGCCGCCGCCCCTGGGAGGCGCGTGTCGAGCGGCTCAACCCCCTCATCCACGACGCCGCCGCCCGCCACCGCCTGGTCCTCGCCCGGGTGCACGAGGCCACGAGCGAGCTGTGGCCGCTGCGCATCCTCCGGCACGTCGCGGAGGACCTGTTCCACCCGAACGAGCGCGGGTACCGCGTGTGGGCGGGCGCGATCACCCGCGCGGTCGACGCGACGGCGGCCGTCGCCCGGAGCGCGGCGGCCTGAGCAGCCGCCCGAACCCAGCCGCGTGAACCAGGAGGCCTGAGCGACCCCTCGGGGAAACTGCGGCCGCGCGGCTACCGCCGTTCCTCCGGCCGGCAACCGTGGCCGGGCGTGTGGCGGCCTGACCGACCGACCTACCGCAGCATCGTGCGGCCGACCTCGTCCTCGTCGTCCTCCCACGGCGCGTCCCGCTCGAGCAGCGAGCTGCCGATCCTGAGCGCCGCCCCCTCGGGCAGCTCGATCTCCACCCACGGCTGCAGCTTCTCGGTCGTGCCGTCGGCGTGGACGAGAGTGGTGCCGTTCCTCGAACCGCGGTCGATCGCGTGCAGGGCCGTCGCGGACAGGCGCACCGACAGGTGCGTCTTGGACACCGCCCCGTCGGGCACGACCATGAGGTTGTCGACGATCTCGCCCTCGAGCGGGTCGGGGTCCCGGCCGACGAGCGAGATCCCGCCGTCGAGCAGGTAGCCGCCCACGCGCACCGGCGGGACGTCCTCCCACTGACCGGTCACGCGCCACGCGGGCGCGGCGTGCGGCACGTACGTCCCGCCCGACGCCGAGGCCCCCGCGGGTGCACCGCCCCCGGCGGGCGGCCGGTCAGGACCCGCCTGCGACGGGTGCGGTCCGCCGTGGGCGCCCGCCCGCGGGTCGGACCACTCGCGGATCGGGGGCCCGGTGTCCGGGGAGCGGTTGGCCTCCGGGCTCCCGGCCCCCAGGCGCGCGGGCGGGGCGTAGCCGCCGGCCCGGCCGTAGCCGGCAGGCGTCGCGACGCCTGGACCGGGCGACGCCGGCGCGGGGCCGGCCCCTGCCGCCTGGTCAGGTCCTGACGGGAAGCCGTGCTGCGGACCCTGGCCCCCGTAGGGCTGACCCTGAGGGCCCGCCCCCTGGGGAGGCGGACCGCCCTGCCACGGTCCCTGGACCTGTCCCGACGGCGCCGGCCCGGGCCCGTACCCGGGCGGAGGTCCGGACGGGACCTGCCCGGCGGCGTCGGGCGATCCGGAGGAGTAGCCGGGAGCTCCTCCGTACGAGTACTGCGCGCCCGAGCCGGCGCCGTCGGCGCCCTGGTGCGGTCCGGGGTGGTAGCCGGCCCGGCCGTCGTCCGTCGGGTGGGAGGTGAAGATGCCGCCGTCGGAGAGCCGGACGCCGGTCCCGCCGGTGCCGGCGGCCTCGGGCAGCGCGACGGGTGTGTCGTCGCCCCAGTCGGCGTCGCGCCCGGCGGCGGCGGGGGTCGGGCGGTCGCCGACGTCGATGCCGGCCCGGCGCAGCACCCACGTCCGGGCCCGGTCCCCGCCGGGACCCGTGCCGCCGTTGCGCGCGAGCGTGAGGCGCCAGGCCCCGACGCCGGACGCGATCGCCAGCCAGACGGTGGCCACGACGCGGACGAGCGCCTCGGCGAGGGCGCCAAGGGTCGCGTCGTTCGCGTAGGCACGGGACTGGTCGATCAGCGGACGGATGGCGAGGACGACGGCCCCGAGCGCCAGGAGCACGGCGATGCCCGCGCAGACCTGGCGGAGTCGCAGCGGCCCGGGAACGAGCAGTCGCCTGCACTCCTCGACGGCCACCTGCTGCCGGGCGGTGAGCGGGCCCGGGCGGGACTGGCGCCTGCCGTCCTCCGTGATGACGGTCGGGAGGACCGCCCAGGCGAGGGTGCCGAGGATCGGGGGCGTGCCGGCGCGCTGCAGCAGCACGGCGACGACGGCGCCGGCCACGACGAGGACGACGCTGATGATGATGAGCACGGGAGGCTGGAGGGGGCCGACGGGCTCCCCCGCGATCCCGGGGGCGAGGTAGTGGGCGCCGAGGATCGCGACCGCGAGCGCGAGCACGGAGACGGCCGCCCGCGGGACGGACGTGGCCGCGGGGTACAGGTCGCGCAGGGCGGTCTGACGGTGCATGAGAACGGAACTGAAGGTCGCCCAGTCGCGCGCGACCGCGGCCGGGGCGGCGGCGCGCTCGGCCGCCGGAGAAGTACCGAACATGGCTCAAGTGTGCACCGTTTTCGGTCCCGCGGTCGCCGCGGACCGGGGGCGTCCGGCCCCACCCCGTCAGCGGTTGCGCCTACGCCTCTTCCTCGCCCGCTTGCGCAGCGACCGGGTGGACAGGCGCGCACGGATCCATCTCCGGCGCCCGGCCGCCGCTCTGATCTCGGCGATCGAGTCCGTGGTCGACGACCAGAGCTTCTCGACGTCCCGGTCGCTCGGCTCGCGCAGGGCGAAGGCCTCGAGGTCCGCTCGGGCGGCGAGCGCCGCGAGGTCGGCGGAGGACACGTCGATGAGCGCCCGCTCTGCGCGCCGCAGCGTCCGCCGCTCCTTCGCGGTCGTGGCCGAGAACGGGTCGTCGTCCGCCTCGGACCGGCCCGGATCATCCGCGCCCGCCGCGTCGCCGGCGGCCTTCTCCCTGGCGACCCGGTCGGCGACCTCCGTCAGCTCCTCCGGCAGGTGGCCGAGCGAGCCGGCGATCGCGGCCGTGGCGACGGAACGGGTGGCGCCCGCGGGCACGTCCGCCCCGAGGTCCCGGCTCACGTCGACGAGCTCGGACCAGCTCCCGGCCGCGCGCTCGGTCGTCGTGCCCTCGGTGCGCCGCCTCCGCCGTCGGGTGGCCTTCATCGCGAGGATGATGATGACCGGGACGAGCAGGAGCAGGAGCAGCCCGCCGCCGGACAGCGCGAGGACCACCCAGACGATGCTGGTCTCGTCGACGTCCTCCTCGGGGTCCTCGGCCACCTCGACGTCCTGGCGGTCGGCGGGCGGCGCCTCGGGCGGCTCGAGCACGGGCGGCGGCGGCTGGAGGACCTGCGGCTGCGGGCTGTCCTGCGGCTCGTTGTTCTGCTGCTGCCAGACGCGGTCCTCGTCCGGGCTCGGGAAGAACGGCACCCAGCCGTACTGCTCGAACGGCACCTCCACCCAGGCCGTCACGTTGTCACCGGTGACCTGGACGGCCTCGCCGTCGGCGGGCACCTCGAAGCCGAGGACCACGCGCGCCGGGATCTGCATCGACCGCAGCATGAGCGCCATGAGCGCCGAGTACTGCTCCTCGTCGCCGATCATGGCCTCGCCGGTGAGCATGGCGTCCAGCCGTGCGGACCCGTGCCCCGCGAGGGAGGGGGTGTCGCCATCGAGGCCGTGGGAGAAGTAGCCCTGCCGCAGCCCGGACTCGACGGCCTGGATGCGCGCCAGCGTGGTCGACGCGTCGACCGTCAGCTCGCCTGCCCGGATCGCGAGGGAGTCCGGGATCGTGATCGGCGGCAGGGAGACGTCCGCGACGGGCGCGGCCGCGAGCGACGTGAGGTCGGGGCGCTCGACCGGAGCGGCGGTCAGCCGATAGGAGTCTCCGGGCCTCAGGCCGACCTCCACGATGCCGACGCCCGCAGTCGGGTTCACGTAGAGGGAGCGCGACAGGGCGGTCGAGCGGTCGGACGTGAACGTGATGTCGGCGAGCTCGCCGGTGACCGGCACCCACACGTCGGAGTACTCGCCGATCGTGAACCGGAAGTCCTCCGTGCCCTGAAGGCTCTGGTCCACGGCGGCGCCGATCCGCTGGAACTCCCCCGTCCCGGCCTCCGTGCCAGAGGCCACCGTGAAGGCGGTGCCGTCGTACGAGTCCATGGCGGCGACGCGGACGAGGTCGCCCTCACCCATGCCCTCGACCGTGAGCACGGTCGAGTCGGGGAGGTCCTTGAGGTAGGACCGGAACCCGGCGAGCGGGCTCGGGTAGTCGTGCACGTCCGGGGGCGGGGTCACGTGGTCGCGGATGACGGTGCGCTGGTCGGCGTCCTGCCACGGCACGGCGGCGAGCGTTCCCGCCACCCCGGCGGCCACGAGGAGGATCGCCGTCGAGACCGGGCGTTCGGCGTGCAGCCTGCCCGACCGCTTCGACGCCCACAGCATCGCCAGCAGGGCGACCGCCAGGCCGACCGGGACGGCGGTGAGGGTCGACCGGGTGCCGAGCAGGATGCTCCCGACCAGCACGATGACCGGGACCACGGCGGCGAGGGTGGGGCGAGACGACCGCTCGGCGATCGTCACGCCGACCACCGAGCCGACCAGGCCGAGGACGAGCGGGACCGTGAGCACGGCGCCGGTGTCCCCGACCGGCGCGAGGATCGTGACGAGGTCCTTCCACGCCGTCACCACACCCGTGCCCGCGGCGCCGACCGACTGCGGGGAGGGCAGCCAGCCGAGGAATGCCTCCACGGGTGCGACGAGGCCCGAGCAGAGGACGAGGGCGAGGACGACGCACAGGATCGTCACCACGACGCCCCACCGGCGCCACGCGGCGACCCGGGCGAGGGCGGTGCCGATCCCCACCGCGAGCACGGCGACGACCGCGAGCCTCGGGGTCCCGTAGGCGGGCCACAGCGGGACCAGGGCCAGCAGCATGAGGATCGGCAGGACCGTCAGGTCCCAGATGCGCATCTGCGCCCGACGACGGCGCGCGCGCCTCGTCGGCACCTTGCCCCGGTACCTGATCGCCTCGTCCTGCTCGCGGGTGCGACGACCCTCCGCGAGCGCGCGTGCCCGGTTCACAGCGCCGCCACGTGCAGCCCGCGGGCGAGCGAGTCGAGGGTCGGCACGGTCACGACCGTCACGGACCCGACGGCGGCCACCGACGCCTCGACGTACGGGTCGGTCCGGATCGCGAGCGCCCGCATCCCGACGGGGAGGACGGAGCCGGCGGCGCGGACGTCGCGCAGCGGGACCGGGGAGCCGAAGACGAGGACGGCGAGCGTCGCCCGCGCGTGCGAGGACGCGATCTGGCGGGCCATCGCGACCACCTCGCTGCGCGGCGAGCGCATCGTGAGGCGGGTGAGGGCGTCGAGCAGCGACCGCCCGGAGACCGTGGGCAGCGCACCGGCGGTCGTGAGGACCGTCAGGTCCTTCTCCTCGGTGATCGCCTGCAGCCCGAGGGAGCCGGTCGCGGAGATCGCGGTCTCGAACTCCTCCGGCTCGTCGTAGTCGGCGGCGGTCCCGGACAGGGCGACGACGACGTGGCTGCGCCGGGTCTCCTCGAACTGGCGGACCATGAGGGTGCCCGTGCGCGCCGAGGACCGCCAGTGGATGTAGCGGCGGTCGTCGCCGGGCGTGTACTCGCGCAGCGCGTGGAACGACAGGTCGGAGTCGGTGAGGTCGGTGGTCGCGCGACCCTCGAGGTCGTGCAGGAGTCCCGCCGAGGCGGAGGAGAGTCGGATCGTCCGCGGGTGGACGTACACCTCGAGCGTGTCGGTCCAGGTCCGCGCGGAGCGCACGAGGCCCAGGGGGTCGCCACGCACCGTGCGCGCGGGGCCGACCGAGACCACCGAGCGCCGCGAGGTCGGCACCGCGATGAGCTCCTCGACGTCGGCCCCCGCGGCGAGCAGCGGCAGCGGGATCGAGATCTCGCCGGCGCCGAGCGGCACCTCGAGTCGGGCGGGCGCGGTGGGGCGACCGCCGGTGTTCGTCACGATGACGCCGGCGAGCGCCCGCTCGCCGACCGTCACGCGCCGGTCGGAGAGCCTGAGGTCCACCTCGTACGTCTGCCGCCCGATCGTGAATGCGAGCGCGACGACGAACATCGCTGCGAGGGCCACCCCGCCGGCCATCGCCTCGCCCCAGCCGAGCACGAGCGCCAGCACGACGCACGCGACACCCGCGCCGAGCGCGACCCAGCCGAGCCACGACACGCTGCCGAGGATGCGCCTCGCCTCGCGCCTCGGTCCGACCGTCCGCTCGAGCGCCGTCGACCAGCCGGGGATCGCCCCCATGCGGGCGCGCGCGGACGTGCGCCAGCGCCCCGTCGTCGAGCCGGAGCCCGTGACGGACGCGAGGGATCCCAGCGAGTACGGGGACGGCGCCGACCCGGGCACGGAGACCGAGTCGGCCGAGCCCGGGCTGGAGGACGTGGGGGTGGCGGGTGCCGGGCCGTGGACGACCGCGTGGTCCTCCCCCGGCTCCGGCCCGCCGGACGACGAGTGGCTCACGAGCGGCTGGGCACCCCGCCGACCTGACGGTGCGCGGGCGGCGCGACCTGCTCGAGGACGGTGCCGAGCGCGCCGGCCGCGGTCGCGCCGTCGAACTGCGCCTCCGCGTCCATGACGATGCGGTGGGCGAGCACGGGCTCCGCGAGGTCGCGGACGTCGTCGGGGATGACGTACCCGCGGCCCTGGGAGGCCGCCCACGCGCGCGAGCTGCGCACGAGCGCGATCGCGCCGCGCACGGACACGCCGACCGCGACGCCCTCGGCGGTGCGGGTCGCGGTGACGAGCCGGGAGATGTAGTCGGCGATCGCCTGGTCGAGGTGCACCCGGGAGGACATCCGGACCATCTCCGCGACGACGTCGCCGGTCACCACCGCGGCCAGCTCGCCCGCGCGGTCGCGGACCGCGGAGCCGGCGAGGATGTCGACCGTCGCGTCGTGGTCCGGGTAGCCGACGGACGTCTTGATGAGGAAGCGGTCGAGCTGGGCCTCGGGCAGCGGGTAGGTGCCCGCCTGCTCGATCGGGTTCTGGGTGGCGAGGACGATGAACGGGTTGCCGACGTCGTGGGTCCGACCCTCCGCCGTCACCCGGCCCTCCTCCATGACCTCGAGCAGGGCGGACTGTGTCTTCGGCGAGGCGCGGTTGATCTCGTCCGCGAGCACGACGTTCGCGAAGATCGGGCCCGGGTGGAACTCGAACTCGCGCTTGTCCTGGTGGTAGATCGAGACGCCGGTGACGTCCGACGGCAGCAGGTCCGGCGTGAACTGGATGCGGGAGCTGTTCGCGCGCAGCGTCTTGGCGAGCGAGCGGGCCAGCTGGGTCTTGCCGGTGCCCGGGTAGTCCTCGAGGAGAACGTGCCCGCCCGCGAGCAGGGCCGTCGTCACGAGCCGCACCACGCCGGTCTTCCCGACGACGGCGCGCGAGACGTTCGCGACGATGCGGTCGAAGGTCGTCGCGAACCAGGCGGCCTGGTCGTCGCTCAGCTCCTCCGGGGCGGGCGCTGCACTCATGTGGTCCTCTTCGGTCTCTCGGTGTCGGGTGGCTGCGGGGTCGGGCGATGGGGG
>FUHX01000017.1 GCA_900163555.1 Actinomycetales bacterium JB111
CCCCCCTCCTGCCCCCCCCGCCGGGCCCGGCGGGGTGCGAAGGAGGGGGGCAGGTCGTCGTGCTCGCTCATCGGTTCCCTCCCTGACCGCCCGGTGCGGGGAGCAGGTTACGTCGACCGGCCCCGTGAATGGTGGACGCTACCGCGTGCACACCGGGATGTCGGACTCCGTGTCGGTGGCGGACTCGTCGCCCGCGTCCGACGACGGCGTCTCGGGCGTCGTCTCCGTCTCGCCCTCGGTCGTGGGCTCGGTGTCCGCAGCGTCGTTCGCGCCGTTGGCCGCGGCGGCGGCCTGCCGGGCCTCGTCGATCAGGCTCGAGCCGAAGCCCGACCCGGTCGTGGGAAGCGTCTCGGTCTCCGTGCCGCTCTCCCCTCCGGTGGCGCTCTCGTCGCCCGTCGGGCTCTCGTCGCCGAGCTGCTCGTCGGTCGCGCTCTCGCCGTTCGGCAGCGGGTCGTCGTTGCGCAGGGCCTCCCAGACGGCCTCGGCCTCGGGTGCGACCGTCACACGGTTGCCCGCGGGCTCCCACGGCATGGTGAGGAACGTGATGTCGTCGCTGGACAGCCCGCGCAGGGAGACCGCGAGCCCGGCGATGTTCGAGATGCTGGCCATCTCGCGGGACGTCGTCAGGCTCTCGGTCCCGGCGTCGAGCACGTCGTACAGGCGGGTGACGTCGAACAGAACGCGGCTGGACAGGGCGTCCCGGGCGATCGCCGAGACGAGCGCCTGCTGCTGGTCGATGCGCTCGACGTCCGAGCCGGTCGGCAGCGAGTGGCGCGAGCGGGCGACCCCGAGGGCCTGCTGGCCGTCGAGGACGTGGCAGCCCTGGTCGATCTGGAGGCCGGCGTAGGAGTCGTCGATGTCCCGGTCGATGTACATCGGCACGCCGCCGAGGGCGTCCACCACGCCGATGAACCCGGCGAAGTCGACGACCATGAAGTCGTCCATCCGAACGTCGGTCATCTGCTCGATCGTGGCGATCGTGCAGGCCGCGGCGGCCGAGACGTCGCCGTGCTGGCCGCCGACGAAGAACGAGGCGTTGAACGACTGCTGGTTCGGGTTGGCCGGGATGACGGTGCCGTCCTCGAGCTCGCACTCGGGGCGGGTCACAAGCGTGTCGCGGGGGATCGAGACGACGTCCACGCGGGAACGGTCGGCGGCGATGTGGACGATCATCGTCGTGTCGGAGCGCATGCCCTCGATCTCGCCCTGACCGCCCTGGGCGCCGTTGTCGCCATCGCGGGAGTCCGAGCCCATGACGACGATGTTGAGGTCCTCACCCGCGTTCGGGTCGTCCGGATCTGCGGGGCCGTCGTCGGGCCGGTCGTCACCGAGGAGGTGGTCGACGTCGGCGGTCGTGATGTTGCCCTGCAGGTCGTTGTACAGCGCGACGAGCGCGCCGGCGCCGACGGCGAAGACGCCCACGAGCGAGCCGACGATGATCGGCCAACGACGACGCGGACGCGGCGCGGGACCACGCACGTCGTGCCGGGGGCGATAGGGGTCCGTCGCGCGGGGGGTGTCCGGCTCATCCCCGCCGTCCCTGTGGTCGGGAGACATCGGTGTCACGATACGGGCGCCACGGCGGAATGTGGGGGTGGCGTGACGCGCACCGCATGGGGAGTTCTGACGTCGGGAACAGGAAAATGCGGCCCCGGTGTGGCGGAACTACCGCCGCTGGTGTGGCGCCGGTCTCGTCCGCCCGGGCGGGCTACGCCGGGGGAGCGGGCGGGCCGGGCGGACGAGACC
>FUHX01000011.1 GCA_900163555.1 Actinomycetales bacterium JB111
CCGTAGCGTGAATACCCGCCACAGCAGGGTCATTCACCACGAACCGCGAAGAGCCCGGTTTCAGGCCATGGCGGCACCCGTGACCATCCGCGACGGGGCCTCGGTGGGCCCGTCGCCGAGAACCTCGTCGAGGTCCCGCGCAATGTCCGTGAAGAGGCGGTTCGCCGACTCGACGACCCCGATGTAGTTGATGAATCCGTGCCCCATCGTGGGGTACTCGTGGAAGCTGACCGGCGTCCCGGCGTCGAGAAGCCTGCGGGCGTACTCGCGGACCTCGTCCCGTAGCGGGTCGTGACCGGCGAGGACGACGATCGCCGGCGCGCTGCCCGTGAGGTCCTCCCCCCGCAGCGGGGCAACCCGCGGGTCGAGCCGGTCGGCCGGGTTCGGGACGTACTGGTCCCAGTACCAGCTCATCTCCGGACCCGTCAGCAGGTGGTCACCCTCGGAGATCTCCCGGTAGGACGGCCGGGTCTGGTCGAAGTCGATGACCGGGTAGACGAGGATCTGGCCGGCCAGAGGAAGGCTCCGGTCCCGGTGCTGCGCGGCGACGACGGCGGCGAGGTTTCCGCCCGCGCTGTCCCCGGCGACGAGCAGCGGCCCGTGACCGTACTGCCAGGCCGACCACGCGAGTGCCGCGTGGGCGTCCTCGAACGCCGCCGGGAACGGGTGCTCCGGGGCGAGCCGGTACTCGACGCTGACGACCCGGCACCGGGTGACCGCCGCCAGGTGACGGGTGACGCCGTCGAACGCCTCGATGCTGCCGGTCGTCCACCCTCCCCCGTGCGTGTAGACGATCGTGCCGCGGACCGCTTCAGGCTCGTAGATCCGCAGCGGGACCCGCCCGCCCGGTCCGGCCGCGTGCGCCGCGAGGACACGGGCCATCTCGGGTCCCCTCGGTGCGCGGGCGGAGGCGGCCTCGATCTGTGCGCGGGCGGCCGCTGGTCCGAGCTCGCTCGCCGGGCGGCGGCCGGCGGCCGCGGCCGCCTTGAGGAACCGGGCGAGCCGAGGGTCCATCTCCTGCTGCGGCAGTGCGATCGGCAGGGCGAGGGGTCCGGTGTGGAACGTCATGGTGGGTCTCCTTCTGAGGCGCACGGGCTCGACTGCGGTGTCGACGCTCCGCGCGGAGTTCTGGGGGAACGACCGGGTCCTGCCCGGCCCGGTGCCCGCGGACCGCGGGTGGGCTGCCCGGCGCGCGCTCGCGCGAGGACGGGAAAGATCGCCTGCGTCTGGGAGATGTCGGACGCCTCGGGCGGAGGGGGCGCCGGCCCCGGGATGCGGGGTCGTCCCCCGACGTCGACGGTGAGGTCGCGAACGCGGCGTCGACTTCGTCGTCGTGCCGGAAGGGCCTCAAGCGATCGCGGGTCAGGCCCGACGGGATCGGGCGCTCACCGTGCGCGAGCGGGTGTGGTCGGCCTCCGGCCTAGCGCGAGGCGCCCGGTACTACGGAGCGCAGCTCGGCGACGACGGCTACCGAGTCGTCGTCGTCGCGCGCGGCGACCAGGTCAAGAAGACGGGCCGCGTCCTCGAGACGCTCGGACTCCAGGGCGGCGAGGACGACCTGCCGGCCGGCAGCGGGCACGTGGGACGTGGAGTCCCAGTGCGCGGTGGCGAGGGAGTCCGCAGCGGCGGGCTGCCCGGCCTCGCGCAGGACCCAGATGGCCTCGGCGAGCGCGAGCCCGCTGTCCTCGCGGGCACAGGCGCCACCGAGACGGCGCAGGGCGCCGTCGAGGTCGTCGTGGACGGAGAGCCGTCCGAGCTCGATGAGCGGGTACCAGGCGTTCGGGCGCCCGGCCAGCTCCTCCGCGAGCGCCCACACCGCGAGATCCGCGGACTGCGGCTCGGCGTGCGGGGACTCGGCGGTCAGCGGGTCCGCGGCGCGGGCCTGCTCACCGGAGGCGCGCACGAGCTCGGCGAGCGAGTTGAAGGCACCGATGTCGTTGGGGTCCTCGTCCAGGCGGGCGCGCAGCTCGGCCTCGGCCGGGTCGTCGGTCGCCAGGTGCGGGCGGTGGGAGGAGTGGCCGTCGTGCCGCGAGTCGCCACCGGGGTCGACGACGCCGAGAAGGCATGCGAGCGCGGCGACCGGCAGGAGGCGCGTACTCGACATGCTGGTCACGATACCTGGCTCGCCCCGTCCGCGTGACTCCGACCACGATTCAGTCCGCCGCGGGCCACGGGTCGACCTCCGGGAGGAGTTCCCCGCGCCCCGACAGGTCGGCGCACGTCACGCGCCACCTGCCACGCCGGTCACGAGTCGTGCGGCTACACCTGTGTAGGTTTGTCGCATGATCGCAGTGCTCGCACCGGGCCAGGGTGCGCAGACGCCGGGCATGCTCGCCCCGTGGCTCGACGACCCGGCCACCGCCACCCTCCTTGCCGAACTCTCCGCCGCCGCCGAGCTCGACCTCGCGGACCTCGGCACCACCGCCGACGCGGAGACGATCAAGGACACCGCTCTCGCGCAGCCCCTCATCGTGGCGGCGTCGATCCTCACCTACCGTGCGCTCCAGGCGCGAGTGCCCGGTCTGACGCCCGCCCTCACGGCCGGCCACTCGGTCGGCGAGTTCGCCGCACTCGCCGTGTCCGGCGTCCTGTCCGACGCCGACGCCGTCCGCCTCGTCGCGGCGCGCGGCCGGGCGATGGCCACGGCATCGGCCACCACCCCGACCGGCATGTCCGCCGTCGTCGGTGGCCAGGAGGACGAGGTCTCGGAGGCCATCACGGCCGCCGGGCTGACGCCCGCGAACGTCAACGGCGGCGGACAGATCGTCGCGGCGGGGACGCTCGAGCAGCTCGCCGCGTTCGCCGCCGCTCCCCCGGCCCGCGCCCGCGTGATCCCCCTGGCGGTCGCCGGAGCCTTCCACACCGAGCACATGGCGCCCGCGGTACCCGCGGTGCGCACCGCCGCCGACGCCGTGACCGCGAACGACCCGCAGATCGGCCTGCTGTCCAACCGCGACGGCGAGCGGGTCACCTCCGGCACGGACGCCGTCGACCGCGTGGTCGCCCAGGTCGCGAACCCGGTGCGCTGGGACCTGTGCTGCGAGACGATCCTCGCCTCCGGGGTGACCGGAGCCGTCGAGCTCGCTCCCGCCGGGGTCCTCTCGAAGCTTGCCAAGCGCACCCTGCGCGGCGTCACCGCGGTCGCGGTCTCCTCCCCCGAGGACCTCGACGCCGCGGCGGAGCTCATCACCTCGACCGAAGGAGCCTCATGAGCAAGCCCACCCTCACCGCTCCGGCGCCGGCGCGCTACTCGCGCCTGCTCGGCGTCGGCGGCTCCCGCGGCGAGCGGATCGTGCCCAACGACGACATCGTCGGCCCCATCGACTCCTCGGACGAGTGGATCCAACAGCGCACCGGCATCCAGACCCGCCGCTACGCCAACGAGGACACCACGGTCGCCGACATGTCGGTGGCCGCGGCGAAGGACGCGCTGAAGAACGCCGGCATCACGGCCGACCAGGTGGGGGCGGTCGTCCTCGGCACGGTGACCTGGTGGGTGCAGACGCCGTCGCTCGCCGCGATCGTCGCCGACCGGATCGGGGCCACCGCGGCCGCCGCCTACGACATCTCGGCCGCCTGCGCGGGCTACGCCTACGGCGTCGCGCAGGCCGAGGGCCTCGTGCGGGCCGGCGTCGTCGACCACGCGCTCGTCATCGGCGTGGAGAAGATGAGCGAGTTCATCGACCCCACGGACCGCTCGATCAGCTTCATCCTCGGCGACGGCGCGGGAGCCGCGGTCATCGGCCCGTCCGACACACCCGGCTTCGGCCCCGCCGTCTGGGGCGCCGACGGGTCGAAGGCGCAGGTCATCTCCCAGACGCACTCCTGGTCCGACTTCCGCCGGTCGGGCCCGGACGCCGACCACTCCTGGCCGACGCTGCGGCAGGAGGGTCCCACCGTCTTCAAGTGGGCGACCTTCGAGATGACGAAGGTCGCGAAGAAGGCGATCGAGGCCGCGGGCCTCACGCCCGAGCAGATCGATGTCTTCGTCCCGCACCAGGCCAACGTCCGCATCATCGACCACATGGTGAAGTACCTCGCCCTGCGCGACGACGTCGTGGTCGGCAAGGACATCGTCGACACCGGCAACACGTCGGCCGCGTCGATCCCGCTCGCGCTCGAGCGCCTCATCCGCGAGGGACAGGCGAAGTCGGGAGACATCGCCCTGCAGATCGGGTTCGGCGCCGGCCTCGCCTACGCGGCCCAGGTCGTCATCGTTCCGTAAGCCCCCGACGTCGGGGCGGACAGGAGCACGGTCCGCGCCGACACCCCGGCACCGCTCGCCCGCATGCGTGCGTGCGTGCGTGCGGCGAATCATGGTCGAAACGGCGAGAATGAACCGTCGATCGGCCCGCGTGCTGTCACACTTGTCCCCGAACCGTTTCGCCCATCCAACCGAGGAGAATCCATGGCTTACACGGAGGAGGAGGTCCTCAAGGGCCTCGCCGAGATCGTGAACGAGGAGACCGGCCTGCCGGTCGAGGACGTCAAGGCGGAGGCGTCGTTCACCGACGACCTCGACGTCGACTCCCTGTCGATGATGACGATCGCGACCCTCGCGGAGGAGCGCTTCGAGGTCACCATCCCGGACGACGAGGTGGCGAACCTGAAGACCGTCCAGGACGCCGTGAAGTACATCGTCGGCGCGCAGAGCTGACCTGATCCACGGACTTCTACCGGGGGCGTCCACGGCCAGGCCGTGGACGCCCCCGGCGTCTGTCCTGCGGGGCGCCACCCACCGAGCCGATAGACTTGCGCCCTGTCGCACATCGCACGAGTAGGCGCCACCCGCGCCTCCACCACGACGAGCGCTGAACGCGCACACAAGGAGGAACCGGTGTCCGAGCAGTCCACCTCGCGCCGACGTGTCGTCATCACCGGGATGGGCACGACCAACCCCCTCGGCGGCGACGTCGAGTCCACCTGGTCGGCCCTCCTGAGCGGAACGTCCGGCATCTCGACGCTGGAGAACGACTGGGCCGAGCAGTACGGCACGACCGTCACGTTCGCCGGCCAGGTCGCCGTCGACCCGGAGACCGTCCTGTCGCGCCAGGAGGCCCGGCGCCTCGACCCGTCGGGCAAGCTCGCCGTCGTGGCCGCCCGTGAGGCCTGGGCGAACGCCGGCACGCCGGAGGTGGAGGGCGAGCGTCTCGGCGTCGTCGTCTCCACCGGCATCGGCGGCATCCACACGCTGCTGAACGCCTGGGACACCGTGCGGGAGAAGGGGGCGCGTCGCGTCCTGCCCCTGACCGTGCCGATGCTCATGGCCAACTCCCCCGCCGCGAACATCTCCGTGGAGTTCGGCGCCCGCGCGGGCGCCCACGTCCCGGTGTCCGCCTGCGCGTCCGGCGCAGAGGCGATCGCCCAAGGCGTCGAGATGATCCGCACCGGACGCGCCGACGTCGTCATCGCCGGCGGCACCGAGTCCGCGATCCACCCGGTCACGATGGCCTCGTTCGGCAAGATGCAGGCGCTGTCCACCCGCAACGACGACCCGCAGGCGGCCTCGCGCCCCTACGACGTCGACCGCGACGGCTTCGTCATGGGCGAGGGCGCGGGGATCGTGGTCCTCGAGTCGGCCGAGTTCGCGGCCGCCCGCGGTGCGAACGTGCACGCCGAGGTCCTCGGCATCGGCATGACCGCCGACGCCTACGACGTGGCTCCCCCCGACCCGTCGGGCCAGGGCCAGGAGCGCGCCATGCGCATCGCGCTGGAGGACTCGGGCCTCGGCGCCGACGAGATCGTCCACGTCAACGCCCACGCGACGTCGACCCCGGTCGGCGACACGATCGAGGCGGACGCGATCGGCCGTACGTTCGGCGAGCAGGTCGTGGTCACGGGCACGAAGTCCATGACCGGACACCTGCTCGGCGGCGCGGGAGCGATGGAGACGATCTTCACCGTGCTGTCCATCAAGGACCGCACGATCCCGCCGACGATCAACCTCGAGAACCTCGACCCGAAGGTCACCGTCGACGTCGCGGCGAACACCCCGCGCGAGATCGGCGGCTCCGGCCAGCTCGCCGCCGTGAACAACGCGTTCGGCTTCGGCGGCCACAACGTCGCGATCCTGGTCGCGACCGCCTGATCACACCGGGCGCCCTGCGCCCACACCGAGACGAGCCCGCACCCGAGAGGGTGCGGGCTCGTTCGTCGTCGAAGGTTGGGCGTTGTGGTGGGAGGAGATGCGGTGGGCGGCGGGGAACCCACCGGGTCTTCGGTGTCGCTCGGAGCGCGCCGGAAGCGTCAGCCGACGCGGTGCAGCCAGCGGACCGCCACGCCCGCGCCGGCGTACCGGAAGGGCTCGAGCTCGTCGTCCCATGCCTGGCCGAGGGCCAGGTCGAGCTCGCGCGCGAGCCGCTGCGGGTCCGTGCCGTGCTCGAGCGCGGCACGGATCCGGTTCTCCGGGATCACGACGTTGCCGTGGGCGTCGGTCTGGGCGTGGAAGATGCCGAGGTCGGGCGTGTGCGACCAGCGTCCCCCGTCGGACCCGGGGGCGGGCTCCTCGGTGATCTCGTAGCGCAGGTGCTGCCAGCCGCGCAGCGCGGAGGCGAGGCGGGCACCGGTTCCCACCGGTCCCACCCACGAGCACTCGGCGCGCCGGAGGCCGGGCGCGGCCGGCTGGTCGGTCCACTCGAGCGTCACGCGGGCGTCGAGCACCTGCGAGGCGGCCCACTCCACGTGCGGACCCAGCGCGCGGGTCGCAGAGTGCACGAAAACAACGCCACGGGTGTGAGTACCACTCATGTCGGGCCTCCTGATTCGGGTTACGAGGGACGTCTTCCCCAACGGCCTCGCGTCGATCGATCAGCAGCCCCGGCCGAGATTCGCGGCGGAACGTGAATCAGAATGCCGTACCTGACGTCTTTGCGCCAGTGCCCACATGGGCGCACGGTGCCCGTGTGGCTCGTGAGTCGGAAGTGGCGGACTTCCCGCGCGATCGGAGCCGACACCGCGGACGGAACGGGCGGCGACTCAGTTCTCGACCGCCTCCTTGGCCTCCGCGATCCGGGCGGTCGTCACGTTGCGCGCCACGAACACCACCATCAGCAGGTACCCGGCAGCAGCCACGATGAAGGCCGACCGGAGCCCCCACTCGCGGCCGACCCACCCCTCGAGGACGGCCACGACCACCCCGCCGAGAAGCGTGCCGACCGAGATCGTTCCCCAGCCGAAGAACCGGTACACCGAGTTGACGCGCCCGAGCAGGTGATCGGGGATGATGCGCTGCCGCAGGCTCACCGAGATGACGTTCCAGAGGACCACGGCCACGCCGCTGACGAACTGGACGACCCAGACGAGCACCGGGGAGTCGGTGAACGCGACGACGACGTAGGCGAGCCCCATGGCCGTCACGGCGGCGATGAGTGCGCGGGCGTCGCCCAACCACTCGGTGATCCGCTCGCCGACGAGCGAGCCGAGGACCGCGCCGGCCGCGGCCCCGGCGAGCAGGACCCCGAAGGCCCAGCCGTCGAAGAGCCCGAGGATCTCCTGCGCGTACAGGACGAACACCACCGCACCGACGGAGCTCGCCATGTTCATGACCGAGAGCGCGAGCGCGAGTGATCGGAGGACGGGGCGCCGCCACAGCCACGTGATCCCCTCGCCGATCTCTCGGCGCCAAGCGATGCGGCCCGCCGTGCGCGCGTCACCGGCAGGGGCGAAACCGCCGCGGAGGGAGAGCACGAGGAGGCCGGAGACGAGGAGGAGCAGGGCGTTCGCGCCGAACGGGACGATCACCGCGACGGCGAGCAGGACGCCCGCGAGCGGAGGACCGACGAACTGGTTCATCGTGACCTCGACGCCCCACAGCCGGCTGTTGGCCCGCGGCAGGTTGTCCTTGCCGACGACCGCCGGCAGGAGGGTCTGGGCCGAGTTGTCGCGCACGACCTCCGCAGTGCCGATGAGGAGGGAGAGCACGCACAGCCCAGCGACGAGGACGCCCGCGTGCTCGGGTGCGGGAGCGCCTGCGGCGAGCGCCTCCGGGGACGGGACGTCCCGCCCGAGCACCGCGATCAGCCCGACGAACGCCACCATCACCGCGCACCGGGCGAGATCCATGAGCCCCACAAGCCGACGCCTGTCGAAACGGTCGGTGATGACGCCGGCGGGCAGCGAGAACAGCAGCCACGGGGCCCGCGCCGACACCCCGATCAGCGCGATGAGCAGCGGGTCGCGGGTGAGCGCCGAGGCGAACCAGACCATGGCGATCGCCATGAGCCCGTCCCCGAGGTTCGCGGCCGCCGTCGCGCCGAAGAGCCTACGGAAGTTCGGTCCGAGCGGTGCCCGGACCGGGCGGGCTGTGGGAAGGGGCCGCTCGACCCGGTCGCTCACGACCCGTCCCCGTCGGCCGCCAGCGGCGGCCGGTTCGACTCGTAGACGGCGAACACGACGCCGTAGGCGGTGTCGCCGTCGCCGGGCTGCGCGCCGAACTCGGTCACGAGATCCCCGAGCCGGGCCGCCCACTCCTCCGCACGCTCCTGAGGGATGCGCGCGTACCGCAGCGCCGAGACGACGAGGCCGGGCGAGTGCTCGACCTCCGCGGCCGCCCGGGCGACGATGCGCCGGGTCTCCCCGACCGCCTCCCCGACCGAGTGGTAGAGGAAGGTGCGGGCCGTGCGTCCGTAGTACTTCGCTACCAGCGCGCGCACCTGCTGCGTGCGCACGACGCGCACGAGGCCCGCCCGCTCGAGGACGTCCAGGTGGTACCCGACCGTCCCCTTGGGCCTGCCGAGCGCGGCGGCGAGCTCCGTCGTCGTGCAGGCTCGCTCGCTCAGAAGCGTGACGATCTCGCGCCGCGTGTCGTCGAACAGGGCCTTGTACTGCGCGGGCGAGTCGAGCTCCAGAGTGTCCGGAAGGTCGTAGTCCGGCGGCCCGTCATGGTCGGTCATTCCCGAATGGTCGGCGAATCCCGACCGTTTGTCAACGCGGACCACCCGCCGACGACGACGCCCCCGCCTTCCGTACGGAAGGCGGGGGCGTGGAGAGCGTGGGGCGGCGATCAGTCCATGAGCTCGCGCACCGCGCGCATGGCCTTCTTCTTCACGCTCTTCTCGAGGCGATCGATGTAGAGGAAGCCGTCCAGGTGGTCGCACTCGTGCTGGAGGCAGCGCGCCATGAGCTCCTCCCCCTCGACGACGACCTTCTTGCCGTCCAGGTCCGTCCCCTCGACCCGGGCGTACCAGGCGCGGACGGTCGGGAACCACAGGCCGGGGACGGAGAGGCAGCCCTCGTCGCCGTCCTGGATGTACTCCTCGTCCAGCGCGACGATCGTCGGGTTGAGGACGTACCCGATCTCGTCCTCGATGTTCCAGGAGAAGGCGCGCAGGGAGACGCCGATCTGGTTGGCGGCGAGGCCGGCGCGGCCGTCGTGGTCCACCGTCTCGCAGAGGTCCTCCACGAGCTGCTTGACCGTGGGGTCGATCTCAGTGATCGGGTCGCACACGGTGCGCAGGACCGGGTCGCCGACTGTTCGAATGTCACGCATCGCCATGAGGCCATTGTTTCACCGCCCCGGGCGCCCGGCTCGCCGCCGTGAGGTGGGCCTCGCCGCCCCCGGGTGAGTCTGCCCACAGGTGCCCCGAACAGGGAGGATTCGGGCGGGAGACCGCCCGGCCCTTTGCTAGAGTTTCATCTCGCGCGATCCCGCGTAGCTCAATGGCAGAGCATTCGACTGTTAATCGAACGGTTGCTGGTTCGAGTCCAGCCGCGGGAGCCACCAGGCCCGGAATCCTCACGGATTCCGGGCCCTGTCGTTGCCGGGCTCGCGGCGCGCACGGGGCCGCTCCGGCGGTGACCTCTCCCCGCGTCCGCCCGGCGCGCAGGGGCGCTGCTCGGTAGTCTCGAGCCACCATGAACCGACGCACCCCCGGCGCCCCGGCACGACCGTTCGGCGCCCGCGCATGAGCGACAGCTCCTTCATCGACGTCATCGCCGACGCCCTGTCGGCGGATCCTACGAACCTCGCGCTGCGCGAGGACTTCATCGTGCTCCTGCTCGACACCGACCCGGACCGGGCCGCCCGCGAGATCGAGTCCTTCGAGGCGGCCGGCGGCAACCCCGCCAAGGTCCGGCTCCTGCGCGCGCGGCTGCTGGCCGCGCGGCTGAGGTCGCCCGGCGTCCCGGGCGCCGGGGCGCCCCCGCAGGCGACCGCACCGGCGGTCCCGCCCGCACCCGCCGCACCACCCGCACCCGCACCCGACCGGGCGTCCCCGGTCGACGCCGGGCAGTCGGACGCGACCGACGGGTCGCCGGCGCCGGACACCCCCGACGACGGCGAGGCGGACGCGGGGGCCGAGACGTCGTCGTCGGGCGGGCACCCGGCCGCGAGGCCGGTCCCGGCGGCCACCGATGCCGACCTCGACGAGGACGACGACCCCGACTCCGACGCGGGCGAGGGGCTGTGGGACTGGGCGCGCCCGACGATCACGCTCTCGGACGTCAAGGGCCTGCAGGACGTGAAGGCGCACCTGGACTCCACGTTCCTCGCTCCGCTGCGCAACCCGGAGCTGGCCGCCGCGTTCGGGCAGACCGCGCGCGGGTCCCTCCTCATGTACGGGCCTCCCGGTTGCGGCAAGACGTTCATCGCGCGGGCGATCGCGGGCGACCTCGGCGCGAACTTCCTCTCGGTCACGCTCGCCGACCTGCTCAGCAAGTGGATCGGCGACACGGAGCGGGCGATCGCCAGCCTGTTCCGCCACGCCCGTGCCGCCGCGCCCTGCGTCATCTTCATCGACGAGTTCGACGCCCTGGGCGGGCGGCGGTCGTCCGGCGGCGGGGGCACGCACTCGCTCCGCATGATGGTCACCCAGCTGCTCGAGGAGCTCGACGGCGTCGCCTCGGACAACGAGGGCGTCTACTTCCTCGCGGCGACGAACCGGCCGTGGGACGTCGACCCCGCGCTGCGGCGCCCGGGGCGCATCGACAGGACCGTGCTGGTCCTCCCGCCCGACGCCGAGGCCCGCGCCGCGATCATCGCCGGCACCCTGAAGGACAAGCCCACCGAGGACGTCGCCCCGGAGGCGGTCGCCGCCGTCACGGACGGTTTCTCCGGCGCGGACATCAGCCACCTGGCGGCAAGCGCGCTCCAGCAGGCGATGAGCGCCTCAATGGCGTCAGGGACGCTCGTCCCCGTCACCCAGGAGATGCTGCTGCGCGTGGCCCAGGGGATCACGCCGTCGACCAGGGTGTGGTTCGACCAGGTCGCCCCCGTTCTCGAGTACGGGGTCGACGACGGGACGTTCGACCAGCTGCGGGCCTACCGCGTGGAGCGAGGGATGCGATGACGAACGTGTGGGAGCCCGGGCGTGGCCGGCGGTCGTCGGGGGCGGACCAGCCCGTCGACCAGGGCGGGTTCGAGGACCTCGTCGACCCCGACGACCCGTACGGGACCGACTCCACGCACGCCACCGACGGCGAGCGTGGCAGTGGGGGCTCGTCGGGCGGTGGCTCGTACGACCCCGAGAACAGCCCGACGGCGCCCGACCGGGACCTCGCGTGGGAGCTCCTCGACGCCCAGCCCGACAACCCGAGGATCGCCGAGCTCGCGCACCGCGTCCTCGCCGAGGAGCCGTGGCGGACCGGGATCATGCTGCTGCTCGGCAACCACTACGACGCCTGCGGCAGGAGGGACGATGCGCGCCGCATCTACCAGGACGCCTGCGGCCGGAACGACAAGTTCTTCCCCATGGCGATCGCGGAGCTGCGGGACCTGGAGTTCTCCGAGCGGAACTACGCGGAGGGCCTCAGGCACGCGAGGACCGCGGTCGAGGCCGATCCGGAGTCCTGGCACAACCACATGCAGGTCGGTTACGGGCTCGCCACCGTCGGCGAGTTCGACGAGGGCTGGGACATGATCGCGCGGTCGGTGCAGATGTGCGCGCAGAGCGATCCGGATCAGTATGCGGACGCCCTCGCGGCGCAGACGATCCTGCTGGCGGACACGTACGCGCCGCCCTGGCGGCAGATCCCGTCGGCCGACGCCGCCATGCGCGCGAACCCCGCGAACTCCTGGGCGATCGAGATGCTCGGCTGGGCGCTCATCCTCGAGTACCGCTTCGAGGAGGCCGAGGACGTCGCCCTGCGCACCCTGCGGGAGGACCCGACCAACAACTTCGCGGTCACGATCGTCGGGCTCGCCAAGCAGCTCCGGTCCATCATCGACGACAGCGAGTTCGGGCTCGACGACATCCGTCGCGCCGGGACCATCGAGATGGCGTGGAAGGGACTGCGCGACCAGCACCTCGGCATCGATCTCGCCACCGCGCTCGCGGCGCTCGAGGAAGTCATGCCGCCCGAGGTGCGCGCGACGTTCCGGCCGCCGCTGACGCCCGAGCAAGCCGAGGAGAGGCCAGGCAGCGACGACACCGTGACGACCTGGCACGACGGCCAGCTCCCGGGCACGGGCTCCGTGTGGGGCCTCGGTGCCGACGTCCGGTTCATGTCCTCGGAGGAGATCGAGGCGATGGACGAGGAGATCGAGGCCAACCAGGAGAACTGGCCCCGCTGGCCGCAGAACGAGCGCTGGGACCAATACCTCACCGACGACGCCGGCGGGTACGTCCTCGCCGTCGAGTTCGACCGGTTCGTGCTGAGGATGCCGGGCGTGGACGAGGACATCCCGATCGCGGACTCCCCGGCGGACTGGGTCTGGGACCGCGTCGTCGCCTACGGCGGGCACGACCCGCGACCGGCACGGCGTCCGCTGGAGTCCTTCGTCCCGGTCGAGCCGCGGCTCGGGGGCGAGCAGGAGGCTTAAGCTCCCGGCGCGTCGTCGTCGGTGACCGCGCTGCGGTACGCGTCGACGAAGGTCCTCCCGAGGTCGATGAACGTCTCACGGCCGTCGCCGAGCGCGTCCAGCGCCGCCTCCAACGGGCCGAACGCGACCTGAAGGTTGTTCTCGAACTCGGCCTCGCCCGTGCTCGAGGCGCTGAAGCGGTAGGAGCCCGTCGCGTCGTCGGTCTCCCGGTCGAGCAGGCCCGCCGCAAGTGCGGCGTTGACCTGCCGGTTGACGGTCGACTGATCCAGGCGCAACCGAACCGCGAAGTCCCGAAGCGTGACGGACCCACGCTCCGTCGCCAACCAGAGCAGGCGCATGTCAGCCACGCCGAGGGTCGCGCGCCGCGCAGCGGCACGCCGCGCCGACTCGAACACCGAGAGGAGCCCGGCGACCTCCCGGACGGGAGTGCGCCGCTCCTCGCCCGGCGCGCGGCCGTCGGCCGCGGCGCTCGTGTCCGCGCGAGCGGTCATGCGCCCCCCTCCTCTCTCGATGCGAATCGAGTCACGTTCGTCGGGACCTCATTGTTCCCGAACCCTCGGATATGTAATCTACACATCGACCACGTATGTAACTTACACATCCACCTCGGGAAGAGGGACATCCTGATGACTCACGAACCGGCGACCGCCAGTTCACCCCCCGCTCGGCACGACCGTCCGACCGCGACGAGCCACCCGCTGCTCATCGTCATCGTGCTCGGCTTCTCCAGCCTCTGCGCCGCGCTCATGCAGTCCCTGGTCATCCCGATCCAGTCGGAGCTCCCCCGGCTGCTGAGCACGAGCGCCTCGAACACCTCCTGGGTCGTCACGGCCACCCTCCTCGGCGGTGCGGTCGCGATGCCCGTCTCCGGCCGGCTCGCCGACATCTTCGGCAAGAAGCCGATCCTCGTGATCTCCGCCGGCGTCCTGCTTGCCGGGTCGTTGCTGTGCGCGGTCTCCGGCGACTTCGTCGTCGTCCTCGTCGGGCGCGTGCTCCAGGGAATGGCCATGGGGTACATCCCGGTGGCGATCAGCATGGTCCGCGAGGTCACGCCGCCGAGGATGACCAACACGGCCCTCGCCGCGGTGTCCGCGACCCTCGGCGTCGGCGGCGCGCTCGGGCTGCCGCTCTCGGCACTCGTCGTCCAGTCGTTCGACTGGCACGTGCTGTTCTGGCTCTCGGCCGTCCTTGCCCTCGTCATGGGAGCCCTGTCCATCGTGCTCCTCCCCCACACCCGGCGGGTCGACCCGCCGTCGTTCGACCTCGTCGGCGCCGTCGGCCTGGCGATCGGTCTCGTTGCGACGCTCGTCGGTTTCACCAAGGCGAACGACTGGGGATGGACGTCCGCCAGTACGTGGATCACGATCGTCGGCGGTCTGGTCGTCCTCGTGGCATGGGGCGCCTACGAGCTCCGGCACCACGACCCGCTCGTCGACCTGCGGACCACCGCCCGTCTCCCCGTCCTGCTCACGAACCTCGCCGCCCTGGCGATGGGCCTCGGCATGATGGCGCAGTCCGTCGCCATCCCCCAGCTCCTGGAGATGCCGACGGCGACCGGGTACGGCCTCGGCCAGTCGATCCTCATGACGGGCCTGTGGATGGCGCCCGCAGGACTCATGATGCTCGTGTTCTCGCCGATCGCCTCCGCCATGCTCACGCGCCTCGGCGGTCGCCTCACGCTCGCCACCGGCGCCGTCGTCCTCGCGGCCGGCTACGTGCTCGCCGTGTTCATGACCAACGAGCCCTGGCAGCTCATGATCGCCTCGTGCATCGTCGGGGCCGGCGTGGGCATCGGGTACGCGGCCATGCCGACCCTCATCCTCGACAACGTCCCGACGTCCGAGGCCTCGTCCTCCGTGGGCGTCAACTCGCTCATGCGGTCGGTCGGAACCACGATCGCGGGGGCGCTCATGGCCATCATCCTCACCAGCCAGGTCATGCCCGTCGGCGGGGGCGTGGAGATCCCGACCCACGACGCCTTCCGGCTGTGCTTCGTCGTGGGCGCCGGCGCCGCCCTTCTCGCCGCACTCGTCACCCTGTGCATCCCGCGGAGCTCCGTACGGGTCGGGGCCGCCCCGACGGCGGACGCCCCGTCCTCGGGCACCGGCCCGGACCGCCCCACGGATTCCCCGACGGCGGATCCCGGCCAGACGGGCACGTCCGGGCAGGCCGGTGCCGACGACCGGCTGGCGCCCGTTCCCGGCTGATGTGCGCCGCGGCCCTCGCACCGTCAGGTCGTGGGCCGCGGTCGTGCCCTGGGCGGCCCTGCTCAACGAGCCGGCGACCGCCCACGTTCCGCCGTCGGGCTCGTCAGCCCGCCGCCGGCGCCGGCATGCGGCGTACCCCGACGGTGTCGGTCCCGTCGCCGTCCCAGTCGCCGACGATCACCGCGTCACCAGCCCGGCCGTACGACATGACGAGCTGGGCCGGGCCCCCGCCGAGGAGGTTGTTGACGAAGAACGCGTTCCTGCGGCGAACGGTGAGACTGTCGGTGCCGTCGCCGTCCCAGTCCCCGGCGAGGACCTCGTCCGCGGACCGTCCGTAGATGACGACAGTGTCGGCCCATCCGTCGGTCATGCGATTACTCAGCAGGTACTCCGCGCCGCGCCGAACGGCAATGGTGTCGACGCCGTCGCCGTCCCAGTCGCCGACCAGGACGACGTCGCCCGGTCGGCCGTAGTTCAGCGCGGCGTCGGCGGGCCCGTCGCTCAGCGTGTTGCGCAGGTGGTACGTGGCGCCGCGTCGCACGCCGAGCGTGTCGACGCCGTCGCCGTCCCAGTCTCCGACGAGGACCTCGTCACCCGCGCGTCCGTAGCGGACCACCGCCTCGGCGGCTCCGCCCCGGGGTGCGTTGTTCAGATAGGTCTCCGCTCCCCGGCGCACGCTGATCGTGTCGATCCCGTCGCCGTCCCAGTCTCCGACGAGCACTTGGTCGCTGTGACGCCCGAACATGAACGCATGATCGGCGCGGCCGCCGTCCCACCCGTTCGTGAGGAAGTACCCGAGCAGAGGATCGGGGTCCGGCCCGGGCGCCCCGGAGCCGTCCTCGACGGGGATCGCGCCGTGGTTCTCGAGATACGCGCCGAAGGCGTCGATGTCGACGAGCGCGCCGTCCGACAGCATGGTCGCGTCGAGGAACGCGTCCACGCCGTCGCCGCCGTTGGCGAGGAACTGACTGATCGCGACGGTGTAGGTCGCGTCCGCCTCGATGGGCTCCCCGGAGTCGTCCGTCATCGACGTCACCCGCCGGCCGAACGGCGCATCCGGGTCGAACTCGAAGGTGAGGCCGGCGGTGCGCGGGAACCCGTTCCCGCCCTCCGGGTTGGACTCGATGCCCTGCTCGAGGGCGGTACGGAGCGCTGCGCCGGTGGTCTCGATGTGCACGACCCCGTTCCCGAACGGCAGCACACTGTTCGCAGCCCGCCGGGTGATCGTCCCGGCCGGCAGCTCGGCCCGGATGCCACCACCGTTCTGCCAGCCGATGTCCGCCCCGAAGTACTCGCGGTAGGAGTCGGCGACGATGACGCCGAGCTCGGCGACGTCGAGGCGCCTCGTCGCCTCACCGAGACGGTCCGCCAGCCGCTCGTCGAGCTCGGCGTAGTACCGGTCGGACTCCGCGCCCCAGCGCGGATCCTCGTCCACGCCCTCGTCGACCGTGATGACCTCGGGATCCACCGCGACCTCGCCGGTGGCACGGTCGACGCTGAGCCGGGCGTGGATCACCGTCCCGTAGTCGGCCTCCGGCGCGACCATGTAGCGACCGTCGTCGGTCGTGTGAATCTCGGCGGGGCTCTGCGCGTCGTTCTCCTCGCGTAGGGCGAGGTCGATCTCGGGGACCTGCTCCATCACGACCTCCGTGTCGTCGCGTGAGATCTGACTGAGCAGGACGACGACGTCGACCTCCTCCGCCTGAAGATCGGCCACCGCCTCCCGCGCGGCCTCGACCTGCGGGCGTTCGAGCACGGAGCCCGCGGCCACGGTTCGGTCGATCTCGCCGCCGAGTGCGAGGAACCCGACCGCGAGCTCGCCCGAGCGGTCGACGTGGGTGGCGCCGTCGGGACTGACGAGCGCTCCGTCGACGTCGACGAAGCTCGCGGAGATCCACGGGAAGTCAGCCGCGTCCATGAGCTCGCGCGCGTGGGCCTCGCCGTAGTCGAAGTCGTGGTTGCCGAGGTTGCCCACGTCGACCCCGAGCTCGTTGAAGGCCTCCACGAACGGCATTCCACGGTAGAAGGAGCCGAACACGGATCCACCCGCCAGCTCGCCGCCGAACGCCACGAGCGGGTCGCCCAGCTCGGTCCGTTGCTGGTCCAGCACCGTGGCGAGCCGAGCGATCCCGCCGTGCTCGGAGCCGTCGTCCCACAGGCGGGGCTCGAACTCCTTGACGTCCTGGAAGTACAGGACGTCGCCGGTGACGACGGACCCGGGCTGGGCGGTGGGCTCCTCCGTCGTCGAACCATCGTCGCTCGGCGACTCGGGGGCAATCGCGGCAGGCAGAAGCAGGAGCGCGGCGAGCGCCGCGGTGGAGACGGAGTGTGGCATCCGCGCACGCTAGCGGCACCGGGCGACGCGACGGCGAACACGGCCGGAACGCGCGGTCAACGGCGAACCGTGCGGCCCCGAGCCGCACCCACGTCGACCGAACCCCACCGGCGATACTCGAATCCGCCCGGAAATGCTTGACACACCTGTTCGAACATTCGCAATGTCAGTGGTGTCTTCTATCTTCGCAATCACGGCATTCCCCCGGTGCCGTCCGTCGGAAAGTACCTTTCCGGCGGGCATCGCCCACATGAAGGAGCGCAGCCCCGTGCGCACAATTGTTCGATTGTTCGTCGGTGCCGCAGTTGCGACTGCGGCGCTGACGGCGTGCAGCAATCCGTCGAGTGACGACGACGCCAGGTTCGGTGCACCCACCCAGGACTGGGAGTTCGCCGCCGAGTCCGACCAGTCCCCCGACGATCCGGACCCGTCGCCCGTTGCCGACGACCCGGAGCCCACCACGACTCCCGAGCCGACGACGCAGCCTGAGCCGGAGTTCGCACCCGGAACGCGGCAGAACCCGGCGGGATCCCAGGAGTCCGCGGTCTTCACGACCGCGGAGGGAGAGATCGACGTCTGGGCGGGCCCCGCGATCTGGGACGCGAGCGGACTCATCGCCGCCGAGAACCAGTTCAACGACCCGCCGGCCGACGGCATGACGCAGGTGCTCGTGCCCGTCACCGTGTCGTACACCGGACAGGGATCGGTCGAGCCGTACTACGACATCGAGGTCGTCTACCTCGCCGACAACGGCCGTTCGTTCGAATCCGGTTACGCGGTCATTCCGGATGCGCTTCGCGATGTCAATGAGCTGTACGACGGCGGAACCGCGACCGGAAATCTCATGTTTGAGGTTCCGACCGACCAGGTCCCCGGCGGACTCTGGGGAATCTCCTACGGCTGGAACAACGACGCACTCTGGTTCGAGGCCGCCTGATGAATACCCACGACGCACCGTCGATCCCGACCGACCCGCACGACTACCACCCGACGAACGCAGAGACGAGCCCCCACATGACCACCGACCACACATCGCCGTACGCCCCGGTCGATCCGTCCTCGACCGCCACCGGTGCCAATCCGTACGCCCCGGCCTACCAGGCACAGGTCGAGCACCCGTCTTCCGCCGCCACCTCTCCCGACACGGCGAGCACCACCGACGTACTCCCCCGCGCCGCGAAGGTGAAGGCCCTCGCTCGCACGATCGGGACCCTCGTGATCGCGGTGCTGGCCGTGGTGTCGTTCTTCCTCGCGGGGCCGAACGACTTCACCTCGCAGCACAGCGCCGAGCGCTCAGAGTTCGCTTCGGCGCATGCCGCGAACGAGGATCTGACCTCAGGAGCACCCCAGCAAGCGGTCGTCAACGGATGGACCGCGAACGACCTGCTCGGTCTCATCTCACGACAGCTCGACGACGGCTCCGGCGGCGATCAGCGCCCCGCCATCCTGCTGACGCTCGGCATCGTGCTGGTCGCCCTGCGCACGGTGACCGAGCCCAGCAGCTCGGCGGGGCGTACCCCGGCAGCCACCGGCCGGCGCTGACTGTCGGCACCACCAAGAGACTGCAGAGCATCTATGTCCACCACCCCGCTTCCCGCAGCCGGCGCACCGCTGACACCTCCCATGCTCCTGCGATGGGGATTCAACGGCGGCGCTGCGACGAGGTTCGGCGTCCAGATCGGTGGCGTCCTCGTCACCGTTCTCACCCTCGGCATCTGCTACCCGTGGGCGGTCGTCATGGTCTACCGATGGAAGACCAAGCACACGTTCATCAATGGCCGTCGGCTGCGCTTCACCGGCAGCGCACCGGGGCTCTTCGGACACTGGATCAAGTGGTTCTTCCTGTGCATCGTCACGCAGGGGATCTACAGCTTCTGGGTCTACCCCCGACTCACACGCTGGATCGTCGAGCACCAGGAGCTCGACCCCGTCGGGTGATCACCGGGCGCTGCGGGTACACCCAGCTCAGATGTCAGGTTCGTCGTCAACGACGAGGACAGGTCGCAACGGGATCCTGCTGCGCCACCGCTGGTCGAGCCGGTCATAGTGTCGAAGGACGAGATCGATCAGGTCTTCGCCGTGGAGCAGCCGCAGCCCCTGTCTCTGTCGCTCGATGCTCAGCGCATCTCGGGAGTAACCACCGAGCGTGACGAACACGCACAGCTCACCGGTCCCCTGGGTTCCGATGAGCTGTTGCACCTCGGGCGCCCCTATCGTGCCTGTCATGTGCTTGCACTGGATCTTCAACACGGGCGGCTCGACGCCGAGAGGATCGCGGTGTGCGACGACGTCCACGCCGCCGTCGTGAGAGTAGTCCGTCGCGCGGGCCTCGTATCCCATCGCCTGAAGTAGCGAGGCAGTGAACTCCTCGAACTCGCGGTGCGTGAGCTCGTTCTTCAAGGTTTTCAGGACGAAGTCCCGAGTCTGTCGCTCAACCTGGGAAGCGCGGCCCTCCGCATCGGCGTCCTCGACCGCATCGGCACCTGACGAGGCTGCGCCGACGTCGGACACGGCGGGTCGGGCAACCTCACTCACGGCCCGCTCGACCTGGGTCTCGTCCTTGACTGACACGGCAGCCTGAAACTCGCCGTCGTTGCGACGGATTCCGAACACCGCCAGCAAGGAGCCGATCTCGTGGAGTGCACTCTGCGTAAAGACCGTCCGGCTGATACCGAGCTTCTCCCAGCGCACTCGGCGACGGTGCCTGTGGGTCGGCGCGTTCCCGTCGAAGTAGTACGGACCCGTGACGACGCCGAGATTGATGGTGCCGTTCGGCCGATACGGGGCGACGATGAGGTCACCGACCGTCATTTCAGCGGCAAAACGGAGCAGTACGCCTGCGCGTCCGGCGATCGCCTGCGGCTTGTCCTCCGGGTATGCGTCGGACAGCGCGTGCTTCAGTGAGTCGCGGGTCAGTCCGATCTCCCGCAGATCCCCGAGTCGGTCCCAGCCGACGGAGATGAACCCTCCGTCGATCAACTCGGTCGTGAAGGTGTCGTTGTGAACTCCCCAGGTGTTCGTCAACCGTGTTCCTCGCTCACTCGCCTCGCCGCGCCGACGTCGTCCACTTTCGCGGAATGACGACAGCGTATCGGGCACGCGTACCTTCAGGACCCGACGACCACCCGCAGCAGGTGGTGCTTCCACCAGGCGTAGTCGTGGCCTCCCGCGACGATCTCCAACGAGACGTCCGCGCCGGCCGCGCGCGCGGCGTCGTGGAAGTGCGCGGCCAGCTCGGCCATCGCCCCCTCGTCCGTGCCGGCCTGCAGCCGAAACCGCAGGCCGTCCGCCCGCAGCTCGCCCGACCGCACCCGTTGCACGAGGTCCCCGGGCTCGGGATTGTCGCGGCGCATCTCCCCGCCCTCCGCGTACCAGAACGACCCCGACTGCACGATCGCCTCACGGGCGAGATCCGGCCGCAGGAGGACGGTGGCCGCCGCGGCAAGTCCCGTATAGCTCTGCCCCGCGACGACGACGTCCGCCGCCTCCCGGGGTTCGCCCACCTCGCTTGCTCGGCGCCGCAGGACGGCGTCGACCACGCCCGCCGCGCGCTCGGGCCGTGGCATGTCCTCGCCTCGGCGCTCCATGGAACCGGACTCGACGATCAGGACCTCGACGTCGACGCCCGCGGCGGCGAGCGCGTCCAGCACGCCCAGGGACTGCCACATCTCGCCGTCGAGCAGGACCAGGGTGCGGCGACCCGAGCCGACGACCGCGCGGCGGACGCGGCGCTCGCGACCATCCGCCTCGGCGAGGATCCAGGTCTCGGCCGACGGTCGGCCGTCGGGCGCGGGGCCGGAAGCCTCCGATCCCACGCTGTCGACGGTTCCCGCTCCCTCCCACGCCGGGTGCTGGTAGGCGCCCGGCATGACGAGGACGCTGGAGTGGCTGCCGTGCGCGTGCGGCTGTCGCCGCTTGTTCAGCGGGTCGACCCGGCCCGCGCGGTGCACCGCCATCCAGCCCTCGCGCGAGCTCCCGCCGCCCGGCAGCACCTCCTCCGCGACGAAGCGGTACCCCCAGGTGCCGTCCGCGGGCAGGAGGTACGTGCGGTGCCAGATGTCGGTCCCGGGGATTCGTTCGAGGAGGGCGTGCGCGAGGTCGTCGCGCCGGGCGTCGGTGACGCCGTTGATGTGCACGAGCACGTCGAGGGTCGGACGCGGGTCGCGCCAGAGGAACGTCACCTCGTGCACCCCCCGACCACCCGTCGACCGCATCGGGCCGATCACCGGGGCGTGCACGACCCCGGCCCACATCCGCGTCGCGGCGGCGGCCGGATCGGGATCATCGATCACGGCCTGCAGCCAGGCGGGCGGGTCGATCGGGGTGAGGTCCGTGGCGGGCGGCCGACCTCCGGTCGACCCAGCGTCCCGAGGCTCCGCCGCAGCCACGGCGCCCGTGCCCGTCCCCGCACCCGTCGCGCTCACGCCGCTCCCTCCGTCGATACCTTCCGTCGGCGCCGGTCGAGCGGCACCACCATCGGACGGCCGTTCTCCGGGTCCTCGATCACGCGGGCCTTCAGCCCGAACGCGCGCTCGAGCAGCTCGGTCGTCAGCACGTCCTCCGCCGCCCCCTCGGCGAGGATCGAGCCCTCGCTCATGAGGACCATGCGGGTGGCGTAGCGCGCGGCCATGTTGAGGTCGTGCAGCACGGCCACGAGCGTCCGCCCCTCCTCGTGCAGCTGGGAGCACAGGTCGAGGACGTCGATCTGGTGCGCGACGTCGAGGTAGGTGGTCGGCTCGTCGAGGAGCAGGGTCGGCGTCTGCTGGGCGAGGCTCATCGCGATCCACACCCGCTGCCGCTGCCCCCCGGACAGCTCGTCGACCATGCGCTCGGCGTGCTCGCTCATCCCGACCTGCGCAAGCGCGTCCTCCACCGCGATCGCGTCCTCCACCGACCACTGCCGGAGGATCGACTGGTGGGGGTAGCGGCCGCGCGCGACCAGGTCACCCACCGTGATGGCGTCAGGGGTGATCGGGGACTGCGGGAGCAGCCCCACGCGGCGGGCCACCTCCTTCGTGGAGTAGCTCGCGATCGCCTGCCCGTCGAGCAGCACGCGCCCCTCGGTCGGCTGCAGGAGGCGACCGAGGGCGCGCAGCAGTGTTGACTTCCCGCAGGCGTTGGGACCGACGATGACCGTGAACTCGCCGCCGAGGATCTCGATGTCCAGCTCGGAGACGACCGTGCGGCCCGGGTAGCCGATCGAGACCCCGTGGGCGAGCAGCGGCGAGGCGACGCCGTCGCCGGGTTCGGCCGAGGTGTGCATTCATACCCTCCTGGCGAGCAGATAGATGAGGTAGCAGCCGCCGATGACCGCCGTGATGAGGCCGACGGGCGCGCGCAGACCGAAGTCCACGTTCTGGTGGATGAAGTCGGCCGCGCCGAGGAACGTGGCGCCGAGCAGGAAGCTCGGGACGATCTGCACGCCGCCCCGTCCCGTCAGTCTCGAGGCGACCTGGGGCGCGGCCAGCGCGATGAACGCGATCGGGCCCGTCGCCGCGACCGCCACGCCCAGCAGGGCGACCGCGATCACGAGGGTGCCGAAGCGGATCGCCTCGGCGGGGATGCCGACGGCGCTCGCGGAGTCGTCCCCCATCTCGAGGTACGTGATCGCGCGCCGGCACGCCATGAGCGCCGGGACGAGGATGACCACGGCGGCGAGCACGCTGAGGGCGTGCGGCCAGCCGCGCCCGATGAGCGACCCGGCCTCCCACCGCTGGATCTCCTCCGCCTCCTCGAGCGCCGAGAAGACCGTGAAGAACGAGATGAGGGCTGTGAGGATCGCCGAGACGCCGATACCGACCAGCACGAGCCGCATGCCGCCGCTGACGCCGTCCTTCCGGGCCAGGCCGTAGACCACGAGCGCGGTCACGACGCCGCCGGCGATCGCCGAGCCGGCCACGGCCCACACGCCACCGTCGAACAGGACGATCTGGATGACCGCGCCCGCCGCCGCACCGGTGGTGAACCCGATGATGTCCGGCGAGCCGAGCGCGTTGCGGGACAGGGACTGGAAGACGGATCCCGAGACGCCGAGGCTGCCGCCCACGAGCAGTGCCGTGATCAGACGGGGCAGTCGCCTGCCCCGGACGGACCGGATGACGCGGTCCTCGCCGTCGCCGAAGATGGCCGCGACCATGTCGTGCACGGACAGCGTCGGCGTTCCCCGCGTGAGGGTGTGCAGACCGAGCACGACGACGATCGCGAGCAGGATCGCCGCAACCAGGACCGCTCGCGGGTCGATCCGGGTCGAGAACGGCCCGAGGCGCACCACCCATCCCCCGACGACGCCGGCGCGGCCGACGTGGACGGGACGGGACGCGCCCGGGGTGCTTCGGCCGGTGCGTGCGGAGGCGGTCATACGGCGGCCATCCGGCGCGAGCGGACGAGGGCGACGAAGATCGGGCCGCCGAGGATGGCCGCCGCGATGCCGGTCTGCAGCTCGGCGGGGGCAACGAGCCACCGGCCGAGGGTGTCCGCTGCCACGAGGAAAGCCGGCCCGACCACCATGGCGCCCGGCAGGATGAGGCGCTGGTCCGGCCCGACGACGGCCCGCACGATGTGCGGCGCGGCCAGCCCGACGAACGCGATCGGTCCGGCGGCGGCCGTCGCGGCCCCGGCGAGCAGGACGAAGCTGAGGGCCGCTCCCCCTCGGATGAGGCCGGGGCGCGCGCCGAGCGAGCGCGCCGTCTGCTCCCCGAGCGCCATGGCGTTCAGGGCCGGGGCGAGGACCAGTGCGAGGACGACGCCCACAACGACGAGCGGGAGGACCGTGTAGACGACGTCGAGGTCGCGGCCCTGCAGGGAGCCGACCGCCCAGTAGCGGAAGGCGTTGAAGGCCGCCTCGTGGCTCAGCAGGATCGATCGGGTGATCGCGGCGAGGACGGTCGCGATGGCCGCGCCGGCGAGCGCGAGGCGCACGGGGGTGGCGGCTGATCGCCGCGTGGTGCCGAGCAGGTAGACGGCGATCGAGGCGATGGCGGCCCCGGTGAGGGCCAGCGGCAGGTAGCCCGCGACCGTGGTGACGCCGTAGGAGGAGATGCCGATGACGACCGCGATCGCCGCGCCTGCGTTGACGCCGAGGATACCGGGCTCGGCGAGCGGGTTGCGGGTCACGGCCTGCATGAGCGCACCGGCCACGCCGAGCGCGACCCCGACGACCAGCCCGAGGATCGGCCTGACCATGCGGGACGCCACGATGATGACGTGCTGGGTGTTCGTCGGGTCGTAGTCGGTCAGCGCGTCGACGACGACGCCCACGGGGATGGGGCTCGACCCGACGGCCAGCCCGCCCACGCCCGCCACGACCAGCACCGCGAGCGAGCCGGTCATGAGGAGGGTGAGGCGCGCGGCCGCGTGGCTCTTCGTGCGCCTCGCACGGTCGGATGACGCGCGCCGGACGCGCGTCGTCGTCGGGGTTCCGGGCGACGTCGGGGCGGGGACGGGCCGGCCGGCCCGGGAGACGTCTGCTCCGGGGCCGGCCGTCGTCGCTGTCTCGTTCACGACGTGGTGGTCAGCGGGTCGTGCGGGTGACGGTGCGTCACTCGGAGAAGTCGGCCACGACCGCGTCGACGAACTGGATGCCGGAGTAGTAGTCGATCCGGAACGACGTCGGCCCGACGGCGAGGACCTGGTCGTTCTGGACGGCCGCCGTGTTGGCCAGCAGCGGGTCGGCCGCCATCTCCGCGGCGTTGTCGTCCCCGCCGGCGATCACGAACGCCACCTGCGCGCCGTCGATGGCGGCGGGCAGGTTCTCGGCGGTGTACTGGGTGACGTCGGAACGGACTCCCGAGGCGATGTCCTCCGGGCCGGCCTGGTACTCGAAGCCGAGGCCGGTGAGGATCGAGGCCTGGGCGCTGTTCTCGGTGAACACGTTGCCGCCGTCGGCGCCGGTGTACGTGAGGGAGGTGACCGGTCCGTCGGGAAGCGTGATCTGCTCGGCCGCGTCCTCGACGTACTGGTCGAACTCCTCCACCACTCCGGTGGCCGCATCCTCCAGGCCGGTCGCCTCGCCGAGCTCGGCGGCGATGTCCTCCCAGCTGCTGCTCCCGTAGTCGAGGACGATCGTCGGCGCGATCTCGCTCAGCTGGTCGTAGGCGTCGACGGCAGCGTCCGCGCCGACCGAGGAGACGATGATGAGGTCGGGCGCGTACGAGTCCACGGCGTCCAGGTCGAGCTCGAGGTTCGGGTAGGCGACCTCGACGCCGTCCTCGGCCGCAACGTCGGACCACTGCGAGAAGAAGCCGTTGTCGTCCGTGAGCGGGCCCGCCGTGGTGGCGGCGCTCGCGACGACGGGCGCGTCGATGGCCAGGAGGGTGCCCGTGAGGGTGATGGACGTGGAGACGATCCGCTCCGGCTGGGCCGGGATCTCGGTCTCGCCTGCATCGTGGGTGATGGTGCGGGGCCACTCGCCGGCGTCCGCCGAGTCGTCCGAGGAGGAGTCGTCGGAGGTCGCCTCGTCGGACGGGGCCTCCGAGTCGGACTCGTCGCCAGAGTCCTCCGACGCGCCGTCGTCCTCGCTCGAGGAGTCGGACTCCTCGTCATCGCCTCCGGAGCAGGCGGTCAGGGCGAGGGCCGCGGTGGCGGCGATGGCCAGGGCGGCGCGGGTGCGCGGCAGGGCGCGCATGGAACGAGTCGACACGGGTGGTCCTTTCGACGAACGGGGGGCGCCTCGATTAGGTGAGGCTCTCCTTACGTTAATCCATCCGACTTTCGCTGACCACCATGCGGATGAAGATGAGACGGTCGCCGCGACCGAGGTGTGCGTTCGCCCATGGGCCTACTCGAGGACGCCCGAGGCGTAGATCACGAGTGCCGAGATCACGACGACGACGGCGCCCACCACGACGGCGAACATGGTGACCGCGCGCCCGACGTCCGCGCGCATCGCCCCGAAGCGCGGGCCGTTCCCGCGGACTTGGTGCCGGATCGGCGCCCACAGGCCGTCGTCGGCGAGCGCCCGCGCGAGGCTCTCGACGAGGTCCCGCTGCCGGGACCACCGGCGGACGGATCCGGCCGCGACCGACCGGGTGCCGATCAGGTAGAGGATCCGGTCCTTGATCTCGACGTCGTAGGTACGGCCCACGCGCGCGAGCACCGCGACGACGGCGGGGGTGAAGAACTCGCGGGCGGTCTGCTCGCCGCCGTCGCCGACGTACGCCTTGACCCGACGGTCGAAGCCGAGGTCGACCAGCTGGGAACGATGCCACTGCTCCGGGACGACCCGGATGCCGAGCACCGTCGACCGGTGCCCGAATCCGAGGATCGTGTGCGGGAGCCGCTCGGGGAGCCGGATGGCGACGTAGGCGTGGCGGCGGCCGGTCGGGGAGGAACTCCCCCGGCCGGCCTGCGAGGCCAGGTGGCCGATCTCGACCGGCACTGCGCCGACCGCGTAGGAGAGGTAGGCGAAGCGCTGGTGATCGGCGCCGTAGGCGAAGGGCATCGCCTCGTACCCGCCGGTCCCGTTCCGCCACCACGAGAACGTCCCTCCGACCGACGGCGACGCGTCCTCGAGACGGCGCGCCGCCGTCCGTCCGAAGTTGACGACGTTCCACGTCGCAAGCACGCAGACGAGCACCGAGCCGACGGTCACCACGAGCAGCGGCCCCGAGACGTCGTCGAGGACGACGACCTGCATCGCCACGGAGACCACGGCAACGACCGCGGCGAGCGCCGCCGCCGTCCGGGGGCGTCGCAGGAGGTCCCGGTACCGGGCGTACGCGGTCTCCTCGCTGATCGTCACGGCGGCCATCCTGCCAGTCGGCGACGGGCAGGACTCAGCAGGGCGGGCCGTCCCCGGGCGAGGCCCGCCCCGGACAGACGCGTGCGGGCCCAACGGGAGCAGCAGTCGATCGCACTCGCGTGACGGAGAGAACACGGATTCTCCGCCCCGGAGGATGGCGCCTTCAAGTCTTACAGGTGTAAGTTTTTTACATGCGTAAAGAAGGTGGGTCGAACAGGTCACGCGCCCTGCTGCTGACCGCGGCGACGGAGCTCCTCGACTCCGTGGCGGATGCCGAGCGCGTGACGATCACGGACGTGGTGACGTCGGCGGGACTGACCCGCCCGACGTTCTACGCGGTGTTCGAGGACCTACCCGCCGCGTTCGCGGCCTCGGCCCTCGCCCGCCTGGAGTCGGCGTTCGCCGGCGTGGACGTGGACCCCGACGTTGACGCGTCGGGTCGACCCGAGGCGATGCGGACCGCGTTCGTGGCGGTGCTGACCCGCCTGGCCGAGCACGCCGACTTCTTCGCCCGGGTGCTGCGGGGCCCCGGCGGTCCCGCGGTGCACGAGCGGATCGTCGAGTACGTGGCCGGACGGATCCGGGGCTCGTCCCCGGTCTCCCGGGCTCTCGCCTCGAGCGGGCTCCCTGTGCAGATGTCGTCGGAGGCCATCGCCGCGGGCGCCGTGTGGACGATGACGCGCTGGATCGACGAGGAGCCCCGCCGCCCGCTGGCCGACGTCGCCGTCCAGCTGCGCGACTACGTCGAGGCATCCGTGTTCGGCGGACTCAGCAGCCTCGGCGGGCCAGCGAACCCGGCGGGCGCCGGCGCTCCGGCTCACGACCTGAGCTGAACGTCCTCATGACCCACGACCTGCACATCCCTGCGACGGGAGCGACCCGGATCCGCCCCTCCCCCTCCGGGGCGATCGCCGACCCGACCCACCCCTCTTTCCTGATGGACACCCGATGAACACGACCGACACACCCGCACGCCACGAGAAGCCCAAGGAACGCAACCCCCTCACCCGCCTCGGCCTGTGGTTGATCCCGACCGCCGTCGTCGCCCTCGTCATGAGCGCCCTCGCCGGCGCGTACCTCGGCGGCGTCCTCAACGCCACGGACAACATCTCCGACTTCCCGATCGCGATCGTCAACGAGGACTCCGGAACCACCCTCCCCGACGGCGCCGCGGTGGACGCCGGGGACGAGGTGACCAGCGGCCTCCTCGACGGGATCGACCCCGACCAGTTCGACGTCCGCGAGCTCACGATGGCCGAGGCCGAGGAACAGATGGACGACGGCAGCCTCTACGGGGCGATCGTCCTCCCGGAGTCGCTCAGCGCGGATCTCGTCGCCTGGGCCAACGGTTCCCTCGCCCCGGGCGACGAGATCGCCCAGCCCGAGGTGACGATGCTGACCAACCCGCGGGCCGGGACGTCCGCCGTGTCGATGGCCAGCAACGCCGGCACCACGGCGCTGACCGCGGCGAACCAGCAGCTCGGCACCCAGCTGACCAACATGGTCGCCCAGTCACAGGAGCAGGCGGGAGACACCACACAGCTCCCCGCCACCGCGGCGGCCGGGCTGTCCGCTCCCTTGCATATCGTCGTCGAGCCGTACAACCCGCTGCCGGCCGGGACCGGGATCGGCCTGTCCGCGTTCTACTACGCGCTGCTCCTCGTCCTCGCCGGCTTCACCGGCTCGATCGCGGCGAACACCCTCATCGACTCCCGGCTGGGCTTCCTGCCGACCGAGTTCGGACCCCTGTACCGGCTCGAGAAGAACTCCGGCGTCTCGAGGCGCGCCACGCTCATCACCAAGTGGGGCGTGGGCGCCGTGATCGCGGTCGTCGTCTCCGCCCTCTACCTGGCGATCGCCGCCGCCCTCGGCATGCCGATCGACGACCCGTTCATGCTCTGGCTCTTCGGCGCCGTGATGGTCTTCGCGATCTCGGTCGTCGTGCAGGCGATCAACGCGCTCGCCGGGAACGCCGGCATGGTCATCAACCTCATCATCTTCATCGCCCTGGGGCTCCCGTCCGCCGGCGGCACGATCCCCGTCGAGGCTCTCCCGTCGTTCTTCCGGTGGCTGTCCTCGTTCGAGCCGATGCACCAGGTCTACCTCGGTGCCCGCTCCCTGCTCTACCTCGACGGCACCTGGGGCTCCGGCCTCGGACGCTCGATGGTCGCCGCCGGGATCATGGTGCTCATCGGCCTGGTCGTCGGACTCACCGGCGTCAGCGCGTACGACCGCAGGAACCTCACCCGAGGGGAGCCGGGGGCGACTCCCGCGGCGACGACCGTCGACGCCTGACGCGCCGCCGAACCCGCGAGGCCCTGTGTCCGGCCCGAGACTCCTCGGGTCGGCCACCGGGCCTCGCGGCATGCGTGCCCCCGGCGGGGCTTGAACCCGCGACCGACGAATTATGAGTTCGCTGCTCTGACCGGCTGAGCTACAGGGGCGAGCGGCCACACCGACACCCGCGCGAGCGGGGGCCACGGCCACGACTGTCCACTCTAGGGCGCGGGGCTGGGACGACCGCGCACCTGCTCACGGACCTTCGCGTCGTGTCCGCCGCAGCTCCGTGACCGTGGCGGCCCGGGTACACCCGTGCCGCGCCCTACGCTGGGCGTCCCGGCGCCACCCCTCGCGCCGACGGACCGCCCCGGAGGACCTCATGGCCACGACCACGCTCACCCTCACCCGCGATGTCGCGGCCATGCCCGACACCGTCTGGCAGGTCCTCACCGATGTCCGGGGCAGTGCCGACTCATTGAGCGGCGTCAGCTCGATCGAGATGCTGACGGACGGCCCGTACGGGGTGGGCACCCGGTGGCGGGAGACCCGCTCGATCATGGGCGGCTCGGAGACCGAGGAGATGGAGGTCGTCGAGGTGGAGGCTCCGCGGCGCACCGCCATCCGGTCCGTGGCGCGCGGCGCCGTCTACCGCACCGTCTTCGTGCTCGCGCCCACGGGCGACGGATCCCGCCTCACGATGGAGTTCGGCGGGACCGACCCGGACGCCGGCCTCGTCAAGCGACTGCTGATGGCCGTGCCCACCCGCATCGGCCTGATGATGGTGCGGAAGATGATGACGAGGGACCTGCGGGACATCGCCGCCGCCGCGGAGGGCCGCGCCACGGCGTGACGGCCCACCGCCGGACGTCGCCACGTACGGTTGCGGCATGCGCCTGCGTCGTCGCCCTGTCCCCCCGTCCGAGGTCCGCACCCACCTGGCGTCGGACCCCGTCCTTGCCGCGGCCGAGCTCGTCGACGACTCGTGGGCCGTCGCGTCGCCGCGTGCCCTCGTCCTGGCCGACGCGTCCGCCCGCACCGCGCGGATCCCGTGGCAGGAGGTCCTCCACGGGAAGTGGGACGGCGAGACCCGCAGCCTCGACATCACGTTCGTCGACCCGGCGCGCGACCACGTCGTCCTGGCCACCAAGGACGACGACGTCCAGCATCTCGCCGACACCATCAGGGAGCGCGTGACCTCCTCCCTCGTGCACACGCTGCGCCGCGAGCTGCCCAACGGGTCGACGGTCCAGGTGCACATCCGCCGCGGCGAGGGCGGCGAGCTCATCTCCCAGACGACGACCGACGGCCCGCTCACCGGGACTCGCGAGGAGGCCGCGGCGATCCTCGCGACCGAGGCCGAGGCGCGCGGCGCCGTCGGGCTCGCGGGCTGAGGGGACCCGACCGGGCGTGTCCCGTCTCCACGGGAGTCGAGAAGTACCCATGCGTCCCCGGACGGGGTTCTCGTGCGATCACCTACCGTGAGAACGCGTCACGGTGTGGCGTGCCTCGCAACCTGCGGGGAGCGCGGCGTGACGGATGACGTGGAGGTCGAATCGTGTCGAACGACGGGCAGTGGGGTGCGCCGCAGGGCGGATACCCGCAGCAGGGTGGACAGCCCCCTCAGGGCGGGCAGCAGGGTGGATTCCCGCAGCAGAACGTCCCGCAGCAGGGTGGCTACGACCAACAAGGCGGCTACGGCCCGCAGGGCGGACCCGGCGGACCGGGCGGATACCCGCAGCAGGGTGGCTACGGTCCGCAGGGCGGAGCCGGCGGTCCGGGCGGCTACCCGCCGCAGGGCGGCTACGGCCCGCAGGGCGGCTACGGCCCCCCGGGCGGACCACAGAAGCCCGGCGGCTCCAAGGCCATCCTCTGGGTGATCATCGGCATCGTCGTCCTCGCCGGACTCGGCGTCGGCGCGTACTTCCTCTTCTTCGCGGGGGACGACAACGACGCCAACCAGAACAACAGCCAGAACGGCGACCAGGGCGGCGGCACGTCGGAGGACCAGGGCGGCGGCATGCAGGGGCCGGACGCGTCGGACATCCCGGACATCCCACTTCCGGGCGACGAGGGCGACGGCGGCGGCGAGGGGCCGAGCGTTCCCGAGATGCCGTCGATGCCGGAGGCCCCGGAGCTCGGCGGCGAGGGCGAGCCGCAGGACGTCGCCATCGGCGAGACGTTCACCTTCGACGACGGCGCCCAGATGACGATCAACGAGGTCCAGCGCGACTTCCAGTGCTCCGGGACGCCGCTGGACCCGAACGCGACCTACATCGCGCTCGACGTCACCTTCGTGGGCGGCGACGGCTCGACGATGGAGCCCATGCCGGGCCTGAACCTCAACTCGCCCGAGGGTTCCATCAACAGCTTCGACGCCATCGGGTGCGCGGGCCCCGACGAGGAGTTCCCCTCGACAGTGAACCCGGGCGAGGAGGCGCAGGGCCTCATCGTGTTCGTCCCGCCGAGCGACGGCACATTCACGCTCGAGTACGAGCCCCTCGGCATCGCGGTCGGTACGCCACCGCCGGTCCCGGTGTGGACCATCGACTGATTCCCCTACCCGCCGGCCGGGTGCCCGAACGGGCACCCGGCCGCGCCCCGAGTACGAGAGGGCACTCATGAGCGAGGACTCACGCTTCAGGCCGCCTGAGGATCCCGAGCCGTACGACGACGTCGCCGGCTCCCCTGTGGGCGGCTCCGGCCCGTACGACGCCGGTCACGCGCCCGACGAGAGCGGCGGCCCGACGGCGCCGAGGCGCCACGTCCCCTACGGCGGGGCCGCCGGTCCCGAGGACCACGGGTCCGACCCGGCCGGTCACCATGCGTACGGCTCGGGCGGGGACGGGCAGCCGGCCTACGGGGTCGACGCGACGCAGCAGGTACCCGCCCAGGGCTCCGGCCCGGTGCCGCACGGTGCCACGACCCCGCCCAGCTCCTACTCGCCCCAGTCCGGCTCGCCGGGCGCGGCGCCCAGCTATGCGCCGTCCTACGGCGGCGCGGGTGGCGACGACGGGTACGGGGGCGGGTATCCGCCGTCGTACGGCGGTGGCGGTGGCCGCGGCTCCGGCGGCGGCATGTTCCCGTGGCTCGCCGTCATCCTCGGCCTCGTCGTGGTGGCGGCCGCGGCGTTCGCGATCTGGTTCTTCGCCCTGAGGGACTCGGGCGAGGAGAGCTCGGACCCCCCGCCGGACGAGAGCACGAGCGACGAGACGCCGAGCGGCGAGTCGTCCTCCGACCCCGACGACTCCGCCCCGACCGAGCCGGAGACCGAGAGCGATTCTGGGAGCGAGTCGGAGTCGGAGAGCGGGTCGGACGAGACGGATCCCGAGTCCCCCACCGACGACGACACCGAGAGCCCGAGCGACGGCTCCTCCCCCGGGGACGGGATCCAGCTGGAGATCGGCGAGTCGTACGAGTTGTCGAACGGCGTGACGATCACGCTCGAGGAGGTTGACACCGACTACACGTGCCCGACGGCGTTCGGTCAGGACATCGCGGCCGCCACCTTCACGATGGAGGTACCCGCCGACGCCTCGCCCACGGACGCCCCGATCGGCGGACTCACGCTCAGCACGTCCGAGGGACCGATCGACATGTTCGCCGGGATCGGCTGCCTCGGCTCGGACGAGTCGCTGCCGCCGGTCGTCATGCCGGGATCCGAGGAGACCGGGCTCGTCATCGTCCCGGCCCCCACGTCCGGGGCGTACGACCTCGAGTACACGCCGCTGCTCAGCGGCCTGACCGGCGGCGGCTCGGACACCCTGCGGTGGACCATCGAGCCCTGACGATCACCGCACGACGACGGCGCGGCCCGCCCCTGAGGGGGCCGGCCGCGCCGTTCTCGTCCGTCGTGTCAGCTGCCCGAGGACTCGAGCACGCCGTCGACACGGCGAGGGAGGCCGAGCGGGTTCGCCTCGCGGAGCTCCGGCGGCAGGAGGTCGTCCGGCGTCGTCTGGTAGGCGACCGGTCGCAGCCAGCGGCGGATCGCCGTCGTGCCGACGGAGGTGTGCACACTCGTCGTGGCCGGGTAGGGGCCGCCGTGGTGCTGCGCGTGCGAGACCGCCACGCCGGTGGGCCAGCCCCCGTAAAGGACGCGGCCCGAGACGCGGCGCAGGTCCGCGAGCAGGCCGGCCGCGGCCTCCTCCCCCGGCGCCGCGTGGAGGGTCGCCGTCAGGCTGCCGGGGACGGCCGCGAGCGCGGCGCTCACCTCCTCGAGGTCGGCGTACTCCACGATCAGGGTGGCGGGCCCGAAGACCTCCTCGAGCAGCACCTCCGGCGCGGCGAGGACGTCCGCCACGGTGGTCCGCAGGACCACCGGCGACGCCTCCGCGCGATCGTCGCTCGTGGCGTCGCCGGCGACCACCTCGACGCCGTCGTGCGTGGCCAGTTCGCCGAGCCGGCCGCGGAACCCGTCCCCGATGCGGTCGTTGAGCAGGGGCTTCGCCTCCGCCGGGACGAGTGCGCCGAGCGCCTCCGCGAGCCCCGTGCCGGCCGGCGCGAGCACGACGCCGGGCTTGGTGCAGAACTGGCCCACGCCCATGGTGAAGGATCCCGCGAGGCCCTGGGCGACGTCGTCGAGGGACTGGGCGGCCGCGCCCGGGGTGACGACGACCGGGTTCACGCTGCCGAGCTCCCCGTAGAACGGGATCGGCTCGGGGCGCTGGACGGCGAGGTCGAAGAGGAACCGGCCGCCGCCGACGGAGCCGGTGAACCCGACCGCGCGCACGTCCGGGTGCGAGACGAGCTCGACGCCCTGCTCGCGGCCCTCGACGAGCGCGAGGATCCCGCTCGGTGCCCCGGCGTCCGCGAGCGCCGACACGGCGATCTCGGCGACCCGGCGCGAGAGTCCGCGGTGCCCGCCGTGGGCCTTGACGATCACGGGGCAGCCGGCGGCAAGGGCGCTGGCCGTGTCGCCGCCGAGCACCGAGAACGCGAACGGGAAGTTGCTCGCGGCGAACACGGCCACGGGGCCCAGCGGCACGAGCATGCGGCGCAGGTCGGGGATGGGCGGCGTGGCGGTCGGGGTGTCGTGGTCGATCGTCACCTCGAGGAAGGCGCCTTCGCGCACGACGCCCGCGAACAGCCGGAGCTGGGCGCTCGTCCGCGCGAGCTCCCCGGTCAGCCGCTGCGGGCCCAGGTGGGTCTCGGTGTCGGCGAGCGCCACGAGTTCGTCGGCGTTCGCGTCCAGGGCGTCGGCCAGTGCCTCCAGCCAGGTCGCCCGGGTCTCGTACGGGGCACCGGCGACGTCGTCCTGCGCGCGGGTCGCCGCGCGGACGGCCTCGTCGACGGTCGCTGTCGAGGTCTGCGTGGTCACTGTGGTCGCACTCCTTGCGGGTCGGGAACGGGTCAGGCCTGGTGGTCGGTCTTGGCCTCGGTGACGAGGTCCTCGTCGACGAGCCGCCCGGCGTCGTCGACGACGCGGCCGAGGTGCAGGGCGGTTGCCTTCCGCGCGGCGCGGGCGTCTCCCGCGGCGATGGCATCGGCGATGGACGTGTGCTCGGCGACCGTGTCGGTCTGGGTCGCCAGGTACTCGATGGGCTTGCGGTACACGTCGCGCAGCACCACGTTGACGGGCTGCACGATGGCGAGCACGAACGGGTTGTGGGTGGCCCGGGCGACGGCCATGTGGAAGGCGAGGTCCGCGTCCATGCAGATCGCGTAGTCGTCGAGGTGGGCGGCCGCGTCCGCGATCGCCGCCTGCATGCTCGCGACGTCCTCGTCGGTGCGGTTGCGCGCGGCGAGGGCCGACATGTCGACCTCGGTCATCTGCCGCAGCTCCATCAGCTGGTCGAAGCTCGCGTCGCCGCGCCGCAGCAGCGTGCGCATGCGGTCGACACTGCTCTCGACGGTCGGGGCGAGGACGGTCATCCCGCGGCCGGCGCGGATCTCGACGAGCCCCCGGTCCTCGAGAAGTCGCGCGGCCTCGCGCACCACCTGTCGGCTCACGCCGAAGCGCTCGGCGAGCGCGGGCTCGGTCGGCATCTGGGTGCCGACGGCGAAGGTGCCGCCCAGGAGGGCCTCCTCGAGCTGGTCGGCCACCCACACGGGGAGGCGGGCCGGCCGGCCGGAGGCGGTGGCGGTCCCGCGGGCGATCCCGGAGAGGTCCGGGGCGGGAGCTGACTGGCTGTTCATGCCGAGCATCATAGGCCGATTGACGTGAGATTACGATCATCATATGTTTGGCACCGCCAGCCACCACGATGTGGCGGCCGATCCACGCAATGTCGCCGGAGCTAGGAGCATCACCATGACCGACCCGAGAGTTCGCGCAGCCACCGTCCTCCCCTCGGCACCCGGGAACCCCACCCTCGTGGGGCGCGTGTGGGCGCCCGGGGGCGGACCTCGACTCGTCGCGATCACCGGAGAGGTCCTGACCGACGTCACCGCCCTCGGCCCGACCATGGCCGAGCTCATGAGCCACGACGACCCCGCCGGCGCCGTGCGCGAGCGCCTCGGCTCCGCCACCGGCGCGCGGACCTGGCAGCTGGACGACGTCCTCGCCGCGACCGTGCGCGAGGCCGACAGGCTGCGCGGCAGCGACGACGACCCGGAGTACGCCGAGACAGTGCTCCTCTCCCCCGTCGACCTCCAGGTCCTCAAGGCCGCGGGGGTCACGTTCGTCCGCTCGATGATCGAGCGCGTCATCGAGGAGCGCGTCGGCGGCGACCCGTCCAAGGCGGCCGCCGTCCGCGACCAGCTGAAGCAGACCCTGGGCGACTCGATCCGGGACGTGCGGCCGGGTTCCGCTGAGGCCCTGTCCGCGCTGGAGGTCCTGCGGAGCAACGGCCTGTGGTCGCAGTACCTGCAGGTCGGTCTCGGCACCCACCCCGAGGTCTTCACGAAGGCCCCGGTCCTCGCGAGCGTGGGGCACGGGTCCGACGTCGGGATCGCCGAGATCTCCACGTGGAACAACCCCGAGCCCGAGCTCGTGCTCGTCATCGACGGCGCGGGCACCGTGAAGGGCGCCACCCTCGGCAACGACGCCAACCTGCGCGACATGGAGGGCGCGAGCGCCCTGCTCCTCCCCCTGGCCAAGGACAACAACGCGTCCGCCGCGCTCGGGCCGTTCATCCGCCTCCTCGACGCCGACTTCTCGCTCGAGGACGCGGCGGCCACCACGATCACGATGCGGGTCGAGGGCCAGGACGGGTTCGTCCTCGAGGCGACCGCGCCGCAGAGCGAGATCTCCCGCCCCGTCACGGAGCTCGTCGAGCACACGATCAACCGCCGCCACCAGTACCCGGACGGCCTCGTCCTCTACTGCGGCACGCCGTTCGCGCCCACCGAGGACCGCGGCGCGCCGGGCCAGGGATTCACGCACGCCGACGGCGACCTCGTCTCCATCAGCTCGCCCGAGCTCGGAACGCTCGTCAACCGCGTGACGGCCAGCGAGAAGGCGCCGCGCTGGAGCTACGGGCTGCTCGACCTCGTGCGGGACCTCGAGGCAGCCAGGAGCGCGAAGTGAGCGCGCAGAAGGTCGTCGTCACGGACACCGCGGTCGGGGACGACTCGCTCGAGCGGGAGCTCGCCGAGCGCGAGGGCGCGGAGTACCACCACTGGGACGGCTCCTCCGACCTGGCGGACCTGCTCGACGGCGCCGACGTGGTCCTCACCAACTTCGTCCCGCTCGGCCCGGACGAGCTCTCCCGCCTCCCGAAGGACGCGGTCCTCATCCGCTATGGCATCGGCGTCGACAACATCGACCTCGCCGCCGCGGCCGACGCCGGGCTCCGGGTCTGCAACGTGCCGGACTACGGGGCGAACGTGGTCGCCGACCACGCGACCATGCTCACCCTCATGCTCGTGCGCCGGGTCGTCGCCTTCGACTCCGCCATGCACCGCGGCGAGACCCCGAAGGCCGCCGGGATCGGCACGATCGACAGCCTGGAGAGCCGCGTCGTCGGACTGGTCGGCGCCGGGCGCATCGCCCAGCTGACGGCGAGCCGCCTGCAGGCCCTCGGCTGCACGGTCCTCGCGTTCGACCCGTACGCGGACGCCGATGCCCTTCGCGAGAAGGACATCGAGCTGGTGACGTGGGACCGGCTCCTGGCCGAGTCGCACGTCGTCTCCCTCCACCTGCCGCTGACCGAGTCGACCTATCACCTCATCGACGACGACGCGCTCGCGGCCATGCGCGAGGGTGCCTACCTCGTCAACACCGCCCGCGGCGGCCTGGTCGACCACGAGGCGGTCGAACGCGCGCTCGGGTCCGGCCATCTCGGCGGCGCTGCCCTGGACGTCACCGAGCCCGAGCCGCTGCCGGCGGACCACCCGCTGCGCTCGCGCGCGGACGTCATCCTCACGCCGCACACCGCGTTCTACTCCACCGAGTCCATGGCCCGCCTGCAGTCCCTCGCCGTCGACGAGGGCCGCCGCGCCCTGCGCGGCGAGGACCTGCGCGCACCCGTCCCGCTCCCCGACCGAGGAACGACACGATGACCAGCCCCCTGCACTGCACCGCATACGTCGACGGCGAGTTCCGCCCCGGCGGCGAGCGCCTCACGCGTCTGAACCCCGCGACCGGCGAGGTGGCCGCCACGTTCGATCGCGCCGACCAGTCGGTCGTCGACTCCGCCGTCGCGGCCGCCGTGGCCGCCTTCCCCGCCTGGAGCCGCACGAGCGGCTTCGAGCGCGGCGCGCTGCTGCGCCGCCTCGGCGAGGTCGCCCTCGAACGGCTCGACGACCTCGCGGCGACCATGACCCTCGAGCAGGGCAAGCCGCTGAACGAGGCCCGCGGCGAGGTGAAGAAGTTCGCCCAGGCCATGCGGTTCTACGGCGAGGAGGCCGAACGCATCCTCGGCGAGACCGTGCCGAACGAGTCGACGGACTTCCTCTCGGTGGTCCAGCGCGAGCCGGTTGGACCGGTCGCGGCCATCACGCCGTGGAACTATCCCGTCGAGCTGCTCGGCTGGAAGCTCGGCGGGGCGCTCGGCGCGGGCTGCACCATGGTCATCAAGGACTCGGAGTACACCCCTGGTGCCGGCCAGGTCATGGCCGAGTGCCTCGACGCCGCGGGCTTCCCGCCCGGGGTCGTCAACATCATCCACGGCGCGGGCGACGTCGGTGCGATGCTCGCCGGTCACCCGGACATCGCGAAGGTCGCGTTCACCGGGTCGAACGCGACCGGGCAGAAGCTCTTCCGCACGGTCAGCGGGGTCACCCAGCTGACGATGGAGCTCGGCGGCAGCTGCCCGATGATCGTCACGCGGAACGCCGATCTCGAGCTCGCCGCGGCCGGCGCCGTCCGGCGCTCGTTCCGCAACGCCGGCCAGATCTGCATCGCGATCAACCGGATCTACGTGGAGCGGTCCGTCATGGCGGACTTCTCCGACCGCATGGCCGAGCTGACCCGGGCACTGACCGTCGGTGACGGGTTCGCGGACCCGGACTCCGACGTCGGGCCGGTGACGATGGAGGAGATCCGGTCGCGGACGGCCCAGCACGTGGTCGACGCGGTCTCCCGCGGCGGCCGCCAGCTGGCGGGCGCCGACGACCACCCCTCCGGGGGACTCTTCCGCTCCCCCGCCCTCGTCGTCGACGCGCCGGTCGACTCGCAGATCATGACGGCGGAGACGTTCGGACCCGCCGTCGGCGTCGCGGCCGTGGACTCGCTCGACGAGGCCGTCGCACACGCCAACGGCGTCGCCGGCGGCCTCGCCGCCTACCTGTACACCGAGGACCTCGGCGAAACCATGCGCGCCGGCCGGGAGCTCGACTTCGGGAACGTCGCCGTCAACAACGTCGACGCGGGAATCATCAACGCCCCCTACGGCGGCCGCCGCGAGTCCGGCTTCGGCTCCGAGCACGGCCGCGAGGGCCTCGAGGGCTACCTGCAGTACAAGCACCTCCGTATCCGCCACACCCACTGACCCACCGTTGCAAGGGAGCAACTCATGCTGATCGGAATCGACCTCGGAACGTCCAGCTTCAAGGCCATCGCCGTCGACGACGACGGGGTGGTGGTCGCCAAGTCCACCGCGACCTACCCGCTGATCAACCTCCGCTCGGGCTGGTCCGAGCAGGACCCGGCCGAGTGGTGGCGCGCCACCGGCGAGGCCATGACCGAGCTCGCCGCCAAGCTGCCGGAGAAGGGGAAGGAGATCACCGCGATCGGGCTGTGCGGGCAGATGCACGGGCTGACGGCCATCGACGCCGACGGCGAGGTCATCCGCCCGGCGATCCTGTGGAACGACCAGCGGTGCGCCGCCGAGTGCGACTGGATCACCGAGCAGGTGGGCGGCATCGACCGCCTCGTCGAGCTCGTCGGCAACCGCATGTTCCCCGGCTACACGGGCGGGAAGATCATCTGGCTGCGCGACCACGAGCCGGAGAACTACGCGAAGATGGTCCGCCTGCTCAACCCCAAGGACTACATCCGCTTCCGGATGACGGGCCTGTACGTCACCGACGTCTCCGACGCGTCCGGCACCGGCCTGTTCGACGTCCGCAACCGCACGTGGTCGCTCGAGGCCCTGGACGCCATCGGCGTCGACCCCGCGCTCCTGCCCGACGTCGTGGAGTCGATCGAGCAGACCGGCACCCTCGACAACGAGGTCGCCGCCGCGTGGGGCTTCCCCGCGGACACCCCCGTCTTCGGCGGTGGCGGCGACGCCGTCATCCAGACGACCGCCATGGGCCTGGTCGAGGAGGGCTCGGCCGGCTTCACCGTCGGCACGGCCGGTATCGTCGCCGGCGGCCTGTCCCGGTACCCGGAGAACCCCGGCGGCAAGGTCCAGGTCAGCTGCGGCAACGCTCCCGGCCACTGGCACATCATGGGCAACGCCAACAGCGCGGGCGGCGCCTTCCAGTGGCTGCGCGACTCGCTCACCCCGCTCGACGAGACGGAGAAGCTCTCGTTCGAGACGCTCATCGGGCTCGCGAGGAAGGTCGAGCCCGGCGCCAACGGCGTCCTCTTCTTGCCCTACCTCCTCGGCGAGCGCGCCCCCAACCTCGCGCCCGACGCCAGCGCCGCCTTCGTCGGCCTCACGCAGATGCACGACATCAGCCACATGTCCCGCGCCCTGCTCGAGGGCGTGCTCATGAACATGCGCGAGATCCTCGACATCTGCATCTCCGCCGGCCTGCAGAGCGACCAGGTCATCGCCTCCGGCGGCGTGACGAACGAGTCCCTGTGGCTCCAGATGCTCGCCGATATCCTCGGCCGCGAGGTCGTGACCCAGGTGGGCGCCTCCGAGGGCGGCGCCTACGGCGCCGTCCTGGCGGCCGGCGTCGGGTCGGGCGTCTGGCCCGACCTGACCTCCGCACTCACCCAGGTGAAGGTCGAGAAGACCTACCAGCCCGACGCCGCCGCCCACGCCAAGTACCAGACCGTCTTCGGCGCCCACCGCAAGCTCCACGCGGCGATGGCGGACGTCTACGAGCTCGCTCGGACCGCCGAGGGAGCCGCGTGACGGAGCCGATTGCGCTCCCACGGGTCCGCGGCGTCGTCCTCGATCTCGACGGAACCCTCGTCGACACGATCGACGACGTCGCCGCGGCGCTGACCGGCGCGCTTGAGGCCGTCGGGCTCCCCGCGGTCGGGGCCGCCGATGTGGCGCCCGCGATGGGGCACGGCTCGGTCGACCTCGTGCGCTCGGTGCTCCGCGGCCTCGATCCGGGCCGGGCCGAGGACGACGAGGCGATCGCCGCGATCCACGACGACTACCGGGCCCGGTACGCGGCCCGACCGGCGGAGCTCAGCACGGTGTTCGCTGACGGCGCGAGCGCCCTGCCGGCGCTGCGCCGCGCCGGGGTGCGGGTCGGCGTCTGCACGAACAAGTCGACCGACCTCGCGAACGCCGTGCTGACCTCGGTGGGGCTCGACGACGCGGTCGAGGTCGTGCTCGGCCGCGACTCCGTCCCTCACCCGAAACCGGACCCCCGGCACCTGCTCGAGGTGCTCGACCGCCTGGACCTGGCGCCGGAGGACACGGTCTACGTGGGCGACAACCCCGTCGACGTCGCCGTCGGGCAGGGCGCCGGCGTCACCTACCGGCACGTCGCGTGGGGCGAGCCGGTCGATCCGGCAGTTCCGCGCCTGGCGCGCTTCGGCGACCTCGTGCCGGACGCCGACCCCGCCGCATCACCTACCGACACACGATCCAAGGAGAACTGACATGGCACCGTTGACCCCGCAGGACGAGGCCAAGAAGGCCGTGGGGATCGCTGCCGTCGAGCGCTACGTCCGGCCCGGCATGCTGCTCGGCCTGGGATCCGGCACCACGAGCCACTGGTTCGTCCGGGCGCTGGCGGACAAGGTGAAGGACGGCCTGGAGGTCCGCGGCGTGCCGACGTCGAACGCCACGCGGGACCTCGCGCTCGAGCTCGGCGTGCCGCTCGTCGGCTTCGACGAGATCGACCGGCTCGAGATCGTGGTCGACGGGCCCGACGAGGTGGACCACGACGGCCACATGATCAAGGGCGGCGGCGCGTGCCTGCTGTGGGAGCGCATCGTGGCCGACGCGGCGGACCGCTACATCGTGGTCGCCGACTCGAGCAAGCTGAAGGACCGCCTGGGGGCGTTCCCGCTGCCGATCGAGGTCATCCAGCACGGCTGGGAGTCGACGACCCGGTCGATCGGGCGCCTCCTGCAGCTGCACGGGTACAGCGCCGAGGTGCCGCTCGTGCGCCGGGCCACGGCCGACGGCTCGCCGGTGATCACCGACAGCGGCAACTTCATCGTCGACGCCCACCTGGAGTCGATCGACGACCCGCTCGTCATCGACCGTGAGCTCAACTGGATCCCGGGTGTCGTGGAGAACGGCCTGTTCACGGGGCTCGCGGACGAGGTGATCTTCTCGACACCGTCGGGCGAGATCAGCACCATGTCCTGCGAGCACGCGCCCGCCGGCCGCCCGACGACGACGCCCCACGGCCTGCGGGACCGCGTCGGCTGAGCGGCACGCACAGAGGCAACAGATCGGCGCCCGGCCCCTTCGGGGCCGGGCGCCGTCTTGCTTCTATCGATACCGCTTCACCCGTAGATTCTCACGAAGGAATGCGAGGACCGGCTCAGCGAGCAGCCCGGGTTGATCGATGTTCGGCGAGTGCATGGCATCGAGCAACACCCGTCGAGGGGGCTCGGGCAGTGCAGAGCCGATCCGGTCGATCCACTCCTTGTCCACCAGGATGTCCCGCGTACCGTGGATGATCTGCACGGGCACCTGGCAGGCAGCGAGTTGCGCCGGCCACGGATCGTCCGGCACCACTCGCAGTGCCTCCGGAAGTGGCAGAGATACGGAAGCGAGTGCCCGGTAGTGACCCGGCTGCTGAGCGTGCCGCAGCCGCAATTCCATATGCTCATCGAACCGCGGGCCGCGCTCGATGAGCAACCCGGCGATGCGCTCGAGATCCACGCGCGTCCCATCCCACGCTCCAAGCTCTCTTCGAGACAGTTCGGTTCGCCACGGGCCGCCCGTTCCCCCGACGCTCGTCACTGAACCAAGCCACGTCGGGGCACGGCTCGCGAGGCGCAGAGCCATGGAGCCGCCGTACGAGTTTCCGACGACCTGGACAGTTGACTCATCGAGGCTCAGATGCCGTACAAGTGCGTCCAGCTGGGGGATCCGGAAGTCGTACGACACACGGTCGAAAAAGACCGACTTGTCGGATCCACCGAACCCGAGCAGATCGGGTGCGATGATCCGAAACTCCGGGACGAGATACGGAATGAACGAACGCCATGTCGTCTCTGCCGACCCGCCCCAGGTGCCGTCATGCAAGAGAACGACTACCGGGGCATCGGACGGACCGGCTTCGATGTATCGGGTCGAGTACTGGTCGGTCGATACGAGGCTCTCGCGCACGAGCACGTCCGACACCCCACCGGTATTCGTCATGTTCGACTACTCAGCCCCCTCAGGGAGGACGAAGAACTCGCGCACGTCCATCGGCTGCTCGAGCACTCCGTAGTCGGTGACGATGTCGGCAAGTTCTTGTGCCCCGTCGATGTCCATCTCAGAGCCGAACAGCGGCATCGCCATCTCGTCGATGATGCTCTGGTCGAGATCGAGGTAGGTCGGGACGATCGCGCGTACCTCATCCGGGTTCTCCTCGGCGAAGTCGAGTGACTCGCCGATCGCGGCGGTGAAAGCCTCGACCAGGTCGGGGTTCTCCTCGGCGAATGCTCCGCTCGTGAAGTAGCCCGCGATGAATGTCCGCCCGCTCTCGGTGAGGTCGAAAATCTGGTAGACAGATCGGGCACCATCCTGCTCACCGATCGTGGTGAACGGCTCGAACGTGGTGATCGCGTCAACGTCACCGTTTTCCAGTGCAGCCTGCATATCGCCCAACGACAGCTCGACGAGCTCGACCGCGTCTGGGTCCCCACCCTCGGTGGCGATCGCATCGCGGACCATGACCTCGGTCAGGCTCTCGAGCGAGTTCACCGCAACGGTGCGCCCTTCGAGATCGGCGGCCGACTGGATGTCGCTGTCAGGGAGTACGAGCAGGGCGCCCTGCTCCGAACCACGTCCCGGTGAGGAACTGCCGTGGGCGACGACACGGACATCCAGTCCCTGCTCGTGGGCGATCATGAGGGACACGAGATTTCCGTATGCGAAATCGACCTCGCCGCTGATCACGCTCGGCAACAGAGCGGCTCCACCGCCGGACGTGTTCTGGGGAGTCACGTTGAGGCCGTGGTCCTCGAAGAACCCTTCTTGAATTCCCAGGTATACGGGTGAGACGTCAACGACGGAACTGACACCGACTACGACGTCGATCAGTCCGTCGGCATCGTCCTCACCGTTCGGGTTGTCATCGCCGCCACCACAGGCAGCAAGTGTCAGCATCACTCCTGCCGCGAGCACGGCGGTCAGTCGATCTCGCATATCGGTTGCTCCTTTGCAATCGGGGGAAAAATCGCCCGGTCTCTGACAAGCAGAACGGGTCACGCAACTGAAGCCTCAGTTCACTGTCGTCGTTTGGCGGATGTGACGGAAGGCTCAAATTCTGAAGGTGTCCAAGACTTCAGGGGCGAACAGGTCGCGCTCATCTCGCAGGTGCTTCGAGAGGCCCTGCGCGTGGGAATAGGTGAGGAAGGTGGCCAAGGTTGGATCCTCGGGTGCGAGACCGTAGCGCCAATAGTCCTCCCCCATGAGTTCGCGTGTCGCCTCGACCTCCGCGTGCAGCCAGGGCAACGTGTAACGCAGCGAGGCTGTCTCGGAGAGCCCTTCCTCCGCCCAAGCCTTTGCAGCATAGAAGGCAACGGACAACTCGCGTGCGATCCACGGATTCCGCTCGTACACATCCCGACGGATCGCAACGACGTGCATGATCGGAAAAATGCGCGTGCGGCGGAAGTAGTCTTGTTCAGTAGCCCGATAATCAGAGAAAAGGCGCACGATCTTGCCGTCGCCATACATCGCCTCGGCCGGAGTTCGTGGGCTGTAGATGGCGTCAATTTCGCCATTGATCAGCATGCCGGAAAGGGTTTCGTTCGGCGCTATCTGCGTGACCGACACATCTGTCGGCAGGTCGAACTCAACCTTCTCGATACGCCCCGGCTCGTGCAGTCCGCCGGTACGGTAGCTTACCGAGCTAACTGGCAGGTCATGAAGCTCCTCAAGAATCCCACGAATCCATACCGCGGCCGTGACCTGGTACTCCGGGACACCCACCACATTTCCGCGCAAATCCGACGGTGAGGTTATCGCCGAATCGCGTCGCACATATATACCGCTGTGTCGGAAAGCCCGAGAAGGAAACACGGGAATCGCTACAAACGGGGGCTCCTCGGCATCGAGAGTCATCACGTACGTGGACAGCGACAGTTCGGCCACGTCGAACTCCCGGAAGCGCACCATCCGATAGAAGGTCTCCTCCACTGGAAGCTCGAGATACGTCAGATCGATGCCTCGCGCCGCGACGTCGCCACGACGCAGCGCCTCAGTCCTGTCGTACCGCGCACATGCCAAGGTGAGTGGAAGATTCGAGGACATCAGGCGATCTCCTGCCGGGTCGACTTCGCGCGGTCGAAACGGAAGCCGGTGTAGTCGCCCTTCGCGATGTTCTTGAGTTCCTCGTGATAGCCGGGTCCATCGAGGTGAACCGCGAACTGGCGCGGCTTGCCGGGAATGTTCGCCCCCGAGTACCAGGAGTCGGTCCGCGGGTAGAGGGTCACGTTCGCGATGTCGGCGACCTTGGCTCCCCAGGCAGACTCGGTTTCGGGCTCAGGCTCGATCGTCTCGTACCCGGCCGCTCGCATGCGTAGGATGCACTCGGCAATCCAGTCCACCTGCAGTTCCGATCCAAGCGCGTAGTGGTATTTTACCGAAGGCGACTGCGGTCCCTGAACAACGAACAGGTTCGGGAAGTCAGTCATCGCCATCCCGAGATACGTGCGCGGCCCGCCTGCCCAGTTGTCAGTTAGGTGTCGGCCAGCCCGACCGACCGGGTCCAACCGAGTGAGCGCACCGCTGATCGCGTCATATCCCGTCGCGAGGATCAGTAAGTCGATCTCGAACTCACCCTCACCGGTCTGCACCGAAGTTGGAGTGAATCGATCGATGGGATACGAACGGATGTCGAGGAGACGTACGTTGTCCCGGTTGTAAGTCTCGTAGTAATCCGTGCCAAGGATCAGCCGCTTTGTTCCGAAGATGTAGGTCGGAAGGAGCTTCTCGGCGATCGTCGGCGCGTCAATAGTCTCGACGATCTTGTCTCGCACGTAGCCAGCCAGAATCTCGTTCGCCTCGAGGTTCGTCATGTGGTCGCGGTAGCACTCGCGCACCGCCATCCCGCCCTGCACCCACGCCGCGTCATACGTTGCCCGTCGTTCCTCGTCCGACACGTCGAGCGCGGACTTGGTTGCCATCGGAAGAGCACGGCCGGTCTTCACCAAGCGATCACGCATATCGGGCCACTCATCGCGGGCGCGCTCGGCGAGCGCCGGGTCGAGCGGACGATTGCGCGCGGGCAGCACGAACTGGGGCGTGCGCTGCAAGACGTATAGCTGCGAGGCATCCTTCGCGATGTTCGGAATGACCTGTACGCCCGAAGACCCCGTCCCGACGACGGCGACCCGCTTGTCCGTGAAGTCAACGCACCCGTCCTGCGGCCACCGCCCGGTGTGGTGGAGCGGGCCCGCGAAGTCCTCGATGCCGGGGATGTTCGGCAGGTTCGCCGCCGAGAGCGTGCCCGCAGCCGAGACGAGAAACCTGGCCCGCACCCGTTCGCCCGTGGACAACTCGATCACCCACTCGTTCGTGCTCTCGTCGAACTCGGCGTTCTCCACGCGCGTCTCGAACTGCACGTCGCGTCGGATGTCGTACTTTTCGGCGAAGTTCCTCAGGTAGGCGAGGATCGTGGGCTGGTCTGGCTGCGTCTCCGCCCACTCCCACTCGTTCACGAGCTCGCGGTCGAAGGTGTAGCAGTAGAACGGCGCGCCGGGCGAGTCGACCCGTGCACCCGGATAGCAGTTCCACCACCAGGTCCCACCGACGTCGCCCGCCTCGTCGAACGCGCGCACGGTCAGACCGGCCCGCCGGAATCGATGCACCGCGTACATGCCGGAGATGCCCGCGCCGATCACTGCGACGTCAAGATCATCTGGCGATGAGGGCGCGGAACCGATGGACTGACGAGTTTCGTTCATATCAGGACCTGCATCCAATCGTTGCGTGCGATCGACCGGCGGCTTCGCTGCCACCCCTCCGCGTTGAGCTGGTGCTGATGTCGACCGTAGAACCCAAGGTCCATGTATGTCAAGGCATACGTATGTGGTTACATAGTCGCCAGGCAGCACCGAACCGATCCGCCGGGGCCCGTGCCCGTCCACCTGACCGGAGCGGCCCGCCCCGAGCGGATCCGGTTACGGTCGTGCCTGTGCATCGGGGAGTGAGGGATCACGGCTCGACTCGCTCGCTCTAGTCTTCGGAGGAACAGAATGTCACTTCGTCACGCACTTCTGGCGATTCTTGAAGCTCGGTCGATGACTGGTTACGAACTGTCAAAGCAGTTCGGCGCATCGGTCGGCTTTGTATGGCGGGCAAAGCACTCGCAGATCTATCCTGAACTGCGCAAACTCGAGTCCGAGGGGCTTGTTCGTACCACCGAGGTCCAACGCGGGAAGTCCGCCGTCAAATGGTCCTATTCACTGACATCGGAAGGCGTCGACGAGCTCAACCGGTGGGTCAACGAACTCGAGATCCCGCAACTGGAGCGCTCTGCCGCGCATTTGAAGGTGACCTACCTCGAGTACGGCTCGTACGACATGGCACGAAGGCACTTCCGCAACCACGCGGAGTACTTCGCGGCCCAAAGGATCGTCTGGCAGACGCATGCCGACGCGCTCCGCTCAGCCTCAACCAGCCTCATGCAAACCCGACTCGGCAGAGCGGAGTCTGACGAGGCTCGCGCCGCCATTCGCGCCTACAAGGTCCACGTGTACGAGGGCCTCGTTGCGCGGGCAGATGCCGAGATCTCCTGGGCCGAACGAGGCGTTCAGCTGGTGGACGATCTCCAGGCCGCGGCAGGAGCGAGCGGGAGTGACCTCGCGAGCCCGGCCCGCACCGCGAATGGATGGGCGGAAACCGGACTCACCGGGTGAACGTCCCGCCACGTTCCCTCTGCAAACGACCGCGGATCCGCGGACAGCGGCGACGAGCCGTTCGCTCAGGCCGTTCCGAGGGAGCGGCGACGCGACTCGAGCTCCATGAGCGCCGCGAAGCGCTCGGAGTACGCCGGGTCGTCCGGCTCGGTGCGCTGGAGGTCGCCCTTGAGGTCACCGATCAGGCGGGTCAGCCCCATGCGCACCAACGCGACCACCACGCCCCGCGCGTAGTCCTTGAGCGCCGCGGGCCGGTCCTCGGGCAGCGGGGCGACGACCATGCCCGTCACCAGATCCGCCACCGGCCCGATCGCGTTCTCCCGCACCTCGGTGGTCCATCGCGCGGCGGCCTCACGAGAGGCCTCGTCCACTGCGACACCGGCCGCCGTGCGCTCCTGCAGGAGCGTGCCGAACGCGCTCACTCCCCCGGCGGCCCGGATCGCGTCGTGCACGGCGCGGTACGAGGGCACGGTGAACGTGTCCGCGGCGAGCGAGTCGAACCCGGCGGCGGCCGCGTCGCCGGGCAGCTGGAGGGCCACCTCGAGGACCTGCCGCTCGAGCCTGGCGACCGGGTCCTCCGGACCCCGTGGCGCCGCGGGCGCCGCCGGCGTGGATGCCGCTCCCCCGCGCGCCTGCCCGGGCGAGGAACCGTACGGTCCCGACCCTCCGCCGTCGGGGGACGAGGCGGCCCGCCGTGCGGCCGTCTCCGCCGAGCGGACGGCCTGCCGGACGGACTGGTCGTCCATGCCGAGCCAGCCCGCGAGCTCGCGGGCGTACTCGCTGCGCAGGGCGCGGTCGCGGATCGCGGCCACCACCGGCGCGGCGGACCGCAGCCCGTTCACGCGCCCCTCGGCGGTCCGCAGGTCGAGTTGCCCGAGCGAAGAGCGGATGACGAACTCGAACAGCGGCTCGCGGTGCTTGATGAGGTCGCGGACCGCGTCGTCTCCGCGCTCCAGGCGCAGGTCGCACGGGTCCATCCCGCCCGGGGAGACGGCCACGAAGGTCTGCGCCGCAAAGCGCTGGTCCTCCTCGAAGGCGCGCAGGGCGGCCTTCTGGCCGGCGGCGTCGCCGTCGAACGTGAAGACGACCTCGCCGCCGCGGGTCGTGCCGCCGGCCATGACGCCGGTCGCGGCGTCGGAGACGTCGCCGAGCAGCCGGCGCACGATGCGGACGTGGTCCTCGCCGAACGCCGTGCCGCACGTGGCCACCGCGGTCGTGATCCCCGCGAGGTGCGCGGCCATGACGTCGGTGTACCCCTCGACGACGACCACCTGCCGCTGCTTGGCGATCTCCTTGCGGGAGAGGTCGATGCCGTACAGGACCTGGGACTTCTTGTAGAGCTGGGTCTCCGGAGTGTTGAGGTACTTCGGCCCCTGGTCTGAGTCCAGGAGCTTGCGCGCGCCGAAGCCGAGCGGCTCGCCCGTGGTGGAGCGGATCGGCCAGATCAGCCGGCCACGGAAGCGGTCGTAGACGCCGCGCTGCCCCTGGGACACGAGGCCTGCGGACAGCAGCTCCGGATCGGTGATGCCCCGGCCCCGCAGGTGCTTGAGGAGGTGGTCCCAGCCGTCGGGGGCGAAGCCGAGCCCGAAGTGGCGGGCCGCCTGCTGGTCGAAGCCGCGCTCGGCGAGGAACGCCCGCGCGGGCGCGGCGCCGGGGGTGGCGAGCTGCTCCGCGAAGTAGTCGGCGGCCAGGCGGTTCGCCTCCACGAGCCGCTGACGGCGGCCCGGCTCCCCCTGCGGGCGCGACCGCGCGGACTCCCCGTCCTCGAGGCGCAGCTCCACACCCACGCGGTCCGCGAGCAGCTCGATGGCCTCGGCAAACGACAGGTTCTCGATGCGCTGGACGAAGCTGACGACGTCGCCGCCCTCGCCGCAGCCGAAGCAGTGCCACATGCCGACCTGGGGCCGGACGTGGAAGGAGGGGGTGCGCTCGTCGTGGAACGGGCACAGGCCCTTCATCGAGCCGACGCCGGCGGGCCGCAGTGTGACGTGCGCGCCGACGACCTCGTCGATGCGGACCTTCTCCTTGACGGCGTCGATGTCCTCGCGCCGGATGATCCCCGCCATCAGTACACCTCGGACAGCATCCCGCACAGGCGGGCGTGCCACTGCTGGGCGGAGGTGTCGGTGAGCGACGCGATCTGCTCGATGACCACGCGCTGACGGTCGGCGTCGGTCTCGGCGGCGTGCCACAGCTCGGCCAGGTGCGCCTCGAGGTGCTCGGGGCCGGAGCCCATGAGGACGTCCGCGAGGTCGAAGAGGATGGTGCGCTGGGCGAGGTAGAGCGGCTCGGTCTCCCGCGGCGCCATGACGTAGTGCGCCACGAGGCCCTTCAGCGCGAGGATCTCGGCCTCCGTCGCCTCGGGGATGACGAGGTCGGCGGCGTACCGGGCGAGCGGCTCCTCGCCGAACCTCTTCCGCGTGGCGTCCTCCGCCGCGGAGAGGAACCGGCCGATGAGCTGGCTCGTCATGTCCTTCAGCGCCGCGAGGTCGGCCATCGTGTGGCCGAACGTGGCGGGTACGAACGGCATGGCGAGGACCCGCTCCAGGGCGGACCCGATCTGGTCATCCGTGAGCTCGGGGTTGTACCAGGAGCGCACCTGGTCGACCACGCCCGCCTGCGCGTGGTCCGCACGCAGCCGCCCCAGGTCGACGCGCGCCCCGGCCACCGCGTCCTCGACGTCGTGCACGGAGTACGCGACGTCGTCGGCCAGGTCCATGACCTGGGCCTCGAGGCACCGGCCGCGCTCCGGTGCGCCGACCCGCAGCCAGTCGAACACGGGCCGGTCGGCGTCGTAGACGCCGAACTTCGCGGTCGTCGTGCCGTCGGCCCGCACCGGGCCGTCGCCCGCACCCCAGGGGTACTTCACAGTGGCGTCAAGGCTCGCCCGCGTGAGGTTGAGCCCGACGCCGGCGCCCGCCTCGTCCAGGACCTTCGGCTCGAGCACGGTGAGCAGGCGCAGGGTCTGGGCGTTGCCCTCGAAGCCGCCGAAGTCCGAGGAGACCTCGTGGAGCGCCCGCTCGCCGTTGTGGCCGAAGGGCGGGTGGCCGAGGTCGTGGGAGAGGCACGCGGTGTCGACGACGTCCGGGTCGCAGCCGAGGGCCTGGCCCAGCTCGCGGCCGACCTGCGCGACCTCGAGCGAGTGCGTGAGCCGGGTGCGGATGAAGTCGTCCGAGCTGGGGCCGAGCACCTGAGTCTTCGCGCCGAGCCGGCGCAGTCCCGCCGAGTGCAGGACGCGGGCGCGGTCCCGCTGGAAGGGCGTGCGCCGCGGGCTCTTGCCCTCCTCGGGCAGCCACCTCTCGGCGTCGGAGGGGGCGTACGGCGCGGGTACCTGCCGGTCTCGCCGCATCGAATCCCGTTCCGTCACAAGGGGAAGTCTAGGCGTCGGCGCGCCCGCGCGTCGGCCGCCCCCACAGGGCGGCCACCCCCGCGACGACGAGCGTGCGTCGTCACGGGGGCGGCCGGTCCCGACACCGGTCCGGGCGTGGGGCTGACGCGGGGCAGTGCCCGCGTCAGGTGCGCGTCAGGCGCGCGTCAGCGGCGCACCCCGAGCGTGTCGGACCCGTCGCCGTCCCAGTCGCCGACCAGCACCTGGTCGCCGGCGCGGCCGTAGCGCTGCTCGATGTCGGCCCAACCACCGGCCAGCGAGTTCGCCACCAGGTAGAGGTTGCCGCGGCGGGAGGCGAACGTGTCGACCCCGTCGCCGTCCCAGTCGCCCACGAGGACCTCGTCCGCCGCGCGGCCGTAGCCGAACTCGACGTCGGCCGGGCCGGACTCCAGGCTGTTCGCCACGAGGTAGCGCGCCCCGCGGCGCACAGCGAAGGTGTCCAGGCCGTCGCCGTCGAAGTCGCCGACCAGGACCTGGTCGCCGGCGCGTCCGTAGCGCAGCTCGACGTCCGCCCGCCCGCCGTCGAACGTGTTCGACAGGAAGTAGGCGTTGCCCCGGCGCACCGCGAGGGAGTCCACGCCGTCACCGTCCCAGTCCCCGACCAGCACCTCGTCCCCCGCGCGGCCGAAGGTCAGCTCGACCTCCGCGGCCCCGCCGAGGAACGTGTTCGACAGGAAGTAGGCGTTGCCGCGGCGCACCGCGAGCGAGTCCACGCCGTCACCGTCCCAGTCCCCGACGAGGACCTCGTCCGACGCGCGCCCGAAGGAGAACTCCCGCTCGGCGACGGCGTCCCACCCGTCGTTCAGGTAGTACCCGTTGCCCACGCTCGGCGGTGCGGGGGTCTCGTCCGCGGCGATCGTCACGGTGCCCGCGACGGGCGCGGAGACGCGCTCGCCGAATCCGTGCGTGATGGCGAAGTCGTGGCTGCCCGTCCCCCCGACGGCGATGCTCGCCTCGAGCGTCCAGGTCCCGTCCTCGGCCACGACGGCCTCGCCGGTGAGCGCACCCGTCGCCACGACGGCGGCCCCGGGCCGGCCGGTCCCCGTGAGAACGGGGCGTGCGTCGTCGTCGGGGGCCTCGATCGCGGTGGTCTCCACCGCGAAGTCCTCGACGTCCGGGCGGTCGATGAGCCACTCGCCCGGGCCGGTGGCGTGGTCGATGACGCGGACCTCGCCGACGCCGCCGTGCCAGCCGGCACCGATCTCGTCGTCGTTCGTCGCGGCGCCGATCATCCAGGGGTAGCCCTCCTCGAAGGACATCCCGTCGCCCTCGCTGATGTTGCGGAGGATCGGCATGCCGTCGACGAACATCGTGACGCCGCCCGCCTCCGGGTCGTTGACGAGGGCGAGGTGGTACCAGTCGTCGCCGGTGATCTCGCCGGACCAGGCGGTGCGGTCGCCGGTCGTCGGGTCGTCCGGCACCACGGTCCACTGGAACTCGCGCAGGTTCGAGAAGCCGATCGACGCGGGCGAGAGCGTGTAGTCCCAGATGTCCGCCATGCCGGGCAGGCGGGAGCGGTTGCCGGTGCGGGCGAGCGCGCGGGTCCAGGCGTTCTCGTCCGCGGACCAGTCGTCGGCGATGCTCACGAAGGCCTCGATCGTGTATCCGCCCGTGAGGTCGGCGTTCGTCACCGGGACGTCGGACTCGGTGGCGAAGTAGCTGAAGCGGTCCGTCGAGTTCGCCGAGTTGTCGAAGCAGATGCCCGCGGAGGCGGAGGAGAAGGCGTGGCCCGAGCACAGGGCGACGTCGGCCTCCTCGGCGGTCGGTGAGGTCCCGACCGGGCCGCGGGTCATGGCCTGGGCGGGGTCGACGACGTCGGGGAGGACCGAGCCCTCCGGGAGGACGTCGCCGAGCTCCGCGTCCACGAGGTTCGGGCGCCAGTGCGCGAGCGTCCCGTCGACGTGGACGTAGTCCTCCTCGTTGCCGGGCAGCTCCCGGGTGACGGGCGGGACGCCGGAGAAGCCGTCGAGGATCATCTCCCGGGCGCGGGCGGTGAGCGAGGTGAGCTCGCTGTCCCCCGGCGTCCAGTCGGGGTCGAACTCCGAGAAGCGGTCGGCGAAGTCGATCTCGACCGTGTACTCCTCGTTCGGGCGGTCGAGCAGCGGCTCGTCGTAGGTCGTCAGGGCGTCGGCGGGCTTGCTGACCACCCACGGCGACGGCGCGGAGACGCTCAGCTGGTCGTGCTCGAGGTCGAACTCGAGCAGGCCGAGGTACCCGTTGCCGCCCTCGTACTGCATCTGCCAGTCCTGGAGGATCTGGATGACGTCGTTGCCGGCGTTGTTCTGGGCGACCCGGTGGGTCGAGCCGTGGTTGTGGCCGGAGACGGTGAGGAAGATCTGGTCGTTGTCCGCGATCAGCTCGTCCCACAGGCGCTGGCCGTTGTCACCGACGATCGCGGTCACGCCGTCGGAGTCGACGCCGAGGATGTTGTGCGCGATGAGGATGGTCGGCAGCGTCGGGTGGTCGGCCATGACCTGGTCGGCCCACTCGAGGGTGGCGTCGCTCGAGCGGTAGGACAGCGAGAGCACGAGGTACTCCTCGCCCTCCGCCTCGAACACGTGGAACTCCGAGAAGCCGAGCGGGTCGCGGCCCGAGTCCGCGGTCTGCCCGGTGGCCCGCTCCGGAGAGAACCAGTGGAGGTAGGGCTCGTCGGCGGTGAGGTCCGTGTCGAACGAGCCGGCGTCGGTGAGGTCGTGGTTGCCCGGGGTGACCGAGTACGGCAGGCCGGCGTCGTCGAGGACGGACATGGCCGAGTCGGCTGCCGTCCACTCCGTCTCGACGCCCGCGCGGTCCACGAGGTCGCCGAGGTGCGTGACGAACGGGATGTTGAGGTCGTCGCGCACATCCGCGAGCCACTCGGTCTGGACCTGGAACGGGTTGGAGCCGTAGCGGGGCTCGAACTGGTCGGCCGCGTAGCGCGAGTAGAACTGCGTGTCCGGCAGCGTGGCGAGCGTGAAGCGGGAGGTCGCCTCGTCGGCCGTGGGGTCGGCTGCGGGGTTGGGTGCCGGAGCGGGGTCTGCCGCGGGGGCGGCGGGCGCCGGGTCGGCCGGGTCAGAGACCGCGGGGGTCGCGAGGGCACCGACGGCGAGCGTCGAGCATGCGGCCAGGGTGGCCACGGTGAGTGTTCGTCGGGCGGGTGGGCGCACGACACGTCCCTTCGTGTGGGCGATGCAGGTGCCGCCGGTCGGCAGCCCGTCGTGCAGGCAATCAGGGTCAGTTGAACGCAAGGACTCGGTGGGCGCACGCGAAGGTGAACGGTGCTTGTCCATTGCAACCGATTCCTCGTGGCGGGACGGGTTCCTGGGCGGAGAGCGGCAGGGCGCGCTGCGCCCGGGTGGGACGTGCAGCCGGGCGCGGCGTGTGCCCGGGGCGCGCGACGGCGTCGGGCGAGATGTGCCCCGGGTGCGCGACAACGTCGGCCGCGGCGTGCGCCCGAGGCGAGCGCCGGCGTCGGGCGCGGCGTGCGCCCGGGCGAGCACCGACGTCGGGCGCGCGGGACCCGCACGCGGGAGAGCGTTCGTTCCCCCGACCGCGCGCAGGCCACACATATGCGCGTTCTGGGTGTCAGTCAGCGGATCCGCTACCCGGCGCCCGGCATGACGGTCGTATTCTCGACGGACCGGATCGCGGCCCGATCGTCGAACGACGGTGACCGGGCCACGGCACGCAACAGCGCTCCCCGGACGAAGCCGTCCACGACAACAACGAGGTGTCCCATGGGCAAGGTCAAGAAGATCATCAACGATCCCGAGAACATCGTCGACGAGGTCCTCGACGGACTCGTCCTCGCCTCCCACGGCGAGCTGACCCGCGACCCGGGCTCGCGGGTCCTGCGTCGCACGAACATCGAGCCGGGGAAGGTCGCCCTGGTCATCGGCGGCGGCTCCGGCCACGAGCCGATGTACACGGCGTTCGTGGGCAAGGGTCTGGCCGACGCGTCGGTCGCCGGCAACATCTTCGCCGCGCCCGCGCCGCAGCACGTGCACGAGGCCATCAAGGCCGCCGACCAGGGCAAGGGCACGCTGCTCGTCTACGGCAACTACGCCGGCGACGTCCTCAACTTCGACATGGGCGCCGAGCTCGCCGAGGACGACGACGACATCGAGACCCGCACGGTCCTCGGCAACGACGACGTCGCCACGTCCGACCCGGCCACCCGCCGCGGTATCGGCGGCGCGTTCTACATGGTGAAGATCGCCGGAGCCGCCTGCGCCAAGGCCGAGACGCTCGAGGAGGCCGAGGCCATCGTCAAGAAGGCGCAGGCCAACATCCGCACGCTCGGCGTCGCGGTCTCCGCCGGCTCGCTGCCGGAGACCGGCGAGCCCACCTTCGAGCTCGGCGACGACGAGATCGAGATCGGCCTCGGCATGCACGGCGAGGTCGGCGTCGAGCGCATGAAGCTCCTGCCCGCCGACGAGCTCGTCACGAAGATGTTCGACATGATCGTCGAGGACCTCCCGTACCAGTCCGGGGACCGCATCGCGCTCATGGTCAACAACCTCGGCGCCTCGACCTACACCGAGCAGCTCATCGTCAACCGCAAGGTGCGCGAACTGCTCGCCGACCGCGGCATCGAGGTCGTCCGCACCGACATCTCCGCGCACTTCACGTCTCAGGAGACGGCCGGCTTCTCGCTGACCTTCTTCAAGCTGGACGATGAGCTCGAGGCGCTCCTCGAGGCGCCCGCGGCATCCGTTCCCTACACCCGAGGCTGAGGCTCTCCATGGCAGACACTCTCACCATCCCGCAGGTCGTCGACGCGCTCACCGCCGCGTGCGACGCCATCGTCGCGGCCAAGGACCGCCTGACCAAGGCGGACCAGGCCATCGGCGACGGTGACCACGGGCTGGGCATGTCCCGCGGCTTCACCGCGGGCAAGGAGGCGCTGGCTGCGGCGACTCCCGACACGGTGGGCGACGCCTTCAAGGAGGTCGGCTCGGCGATCCTGGCCACCTCCGGCGGCGCATCCGGCGCCATCTTCGGTACCTGGCTGCGCGCTCCCGGCAAGACCGTCGCGGGTGACACGCTCGACGCGGAGGCCTACGCGGTCGCGCTCGAGTCCGGCGCCGAGATGGTCATGAAGCGGGGCAAGGCGACGACCGGTCAGAAGACCATGCTCGACGCCCTCGTGCCCGCCGCCGAGGCGGCCCGCGCGGCCGTCGGTGAGGGACTGCCGGCAGCCGCACGCGCGGCGGCCGAGGCGGCGTCGACCGGATCCGAGGCGACGAAGGACATGATCTCCGGCTTCGGGAAGTCCGTCACGCTCGGCGAGCGCAGCCTCGGCCACCCGGACCCGGGCTCGATCTCCGTCGCCATCGTCCTCGCGGCGATCGCGGACTCCATCGACGCGGCCTGACACGACGCAGCCGATGGCGGCCGGTCACCCACCTGGTGGGTGACCGGCCGCCGTCGTGCGTGGGTGGACGTCCGGCGTCGTGCGTGGGTGGACGTCCGCCGTCGTGCGTGGGCCGGTCCCGGCCGTCGTGCGTGGGTGGACATCCGCCGTCGGGAGTGGGCGTCTGCCGTCGTGGGCGGTCCTCCGCCGTCGGGGGTGGTGGATGGATTCCGGGCGCCGAACCCGACTGGTGGGACCCAACTGGCGCGTTCTCGGCCGAAACTCGACCAGTTGGGTCCCACCAGTCCGGGTTCCCCGTCCTACTCGAGCTCGCGCACGGGCCGCAGCCAACTAGAGCGCTGCCGAAGATGTGCCGTCAGGTCTGCGACGACCTGCTCCGGCCGCCGCAGGCAGCGCCGGTCGAATCTCACCACCGAGTCGCCGAGAGACTCGATCTCCCGGTGCCGCGCCAGCTCGTCGATGAGCACACCGGCAGACGCGTCGCCCTCCCCCGCCCGGTACTTCGAGTGACCGTCCCACTCCCCGTGCACCCAGCGCTGCGAGCCGTCGGGGCGCAGTCCGTCGGGGAGCGCGACGTCGCTGAAGTAGAGGCTGGAACCGACGCGGATCTCCTTCTGAACCTCCACGTCGCGCCTCCCCCACGCCAGGACCGTCCAGCGCAGGAAGGTCTCCGGCGGCGACTCGGCCCAGGGACTTGCCCATCGAAGAACCGCCAGCGCCCGACGACGTCCCGGCGACTGGGGATGGAGCGACGAGCTCGCTTCGATCAGCCGCCCACGCGCGTGCTCGACCGCGTCCAGGTACGTCTCCCAGCGCCGCTTGTCCCGCACCCCGGCCATCCGTCGAATCGCCTGGTCCGCGATGACGAGCCCGTCAAGTCCCGGTAGGAAGCGGGCGCAGTCGACAACGGTCCGCACCAGGCTGGTGCACGGCAGCCCGTCGATCTCGACGACGTCGCGCTCAGGAAGGTCCGCCATGACACGCCGGTAACCGTTGCTCGCCCCCGAGCTCACCTTCCTCGGTGCCGTCAGTGCGGGCACGCGAAGCGGGCGCCACAGTTTCAGCCCGTGAGCGAGCGCCGCCGCCTCGAGCGAGATCGCGTGCGGGGCCGCGGACCTCTCGCTCGCCGCCGCGACGCGAGCAAGAAGAAGATCCGTCCGCCGACCGTGTGGATCGTCTGAGTCGGGAAGCTGGGCCAGCGCGCCCCAGCCAACCTCGACCAGCTCGTGCCCCTGCGGAACTCGTGCACGCTCGACCCGCGTCCGGAGTCGTCGTCGCACGCCTGTCTGCACGTGCGGGAGGCGCCGTCGATCGCGTTCATCCATCCGGCCAGGCTGGCGGCCGGGCCTCCTGAGCGGTGCGCGTCATCCACAGCTGGTCCGGTGGTGGAGATGTGCACAGGCCGTCCGGCCGCTCCGCCCCCCGCCTGGCGGACGGGCGGCCGAGGTGGATGCCGACTGGTGGGACCCAACTGGCACGTTGCGCGCCGGAGATCGACCAGTTGGGTCCCACCAGTCGAGTGGGGCTGGTCGGCGAGGACAGGCGACCGCCGACGAGGGCAGGACGGCGAAGAAGGCTGACGGCGTTGAGCCCCGATCCCGGTCGGGCTGTCGACCTCGCACGCATTGCCAGGTGACTATTGAGTCACCTAACCTCGTGCCCGTGCCCGCCCACGACGTCGACCGCACGATCCGCGCACTCGCGGACCCGCATCGACGCGCGCTCCTGGACTCCCTGCGGAACTCCGACGGGCAGCCCGTGCGCGACCTCGAGGGAGTACTCCCGCACCTCGGGAGGCACGCAGTCCTCAAGCACCTGCGCGTGCTCGAGGGGGCCGGACTCGTCGCGACCCGCAAGATCGGTCGCAGCCGGTTCGTCCATCTCAATCCCGCGGCGATCGTCGACCTGGCGCGCCGATGGATCGACGACTACTCCGCGTTCGCCGGGCTCGCGCTCACCCGGCTCCGCGACCACGTCGAGAGCGTTGGAGAGATCATGGCGACAACCCGCACACTCACGGCGACGGTGGTCATCGAGGCCACGCCCGATCGCGTCTGGGAGGCGATGACGGATCCCGAGCAGACGCGCCGGTGGTTCTTCGGGGGCCTCGTCCGCTCGGGCTGGACGGTGGGCGACCCGATCGAGTGGGTCGACTCCGAGGGAACCTCCCTCATCGCCGGCGAGATCACCGAGATCGAGCCGGGCGTCCGGCTCGTCCACACGTTCAGCGCGACCTGGTCGCCCGAGACCGCCGCCGACCCCGTCTCCACCTACCGATGGGAGCTGGAGGCCATGGGACCGGCGATGACGCGTGTGACCGTCACCCACTCCGACGTGCCGGTCGGTACCCCGACAGAGCAGCAGGTCGACGGCGGGACGTCGCTCGTGCTCTCCGCGCTCAAGACCTACACCGAGACGGGGCGGACGATGCCCGGCATGGGCTGAGGGCCGCCGCCGAGTTGGATGTGGACTTGTGGGACCCAACTGGCACGTTCTGGCCCGAATCTCGACCAGTTGGGTCCCACCAGTCGAGTGAGGGCCGGTGAGGCGGCGCGCCCGGTACGCACCACCGCGTCCGGCACGCACCACCGCGGCCTGAAACGCAGCCGACGGCGGCCGGTCACCCCGCGGGGTGACCGGCCGCCGTCGTGCGTGGGGCCCTGGGAGTCAGGGCTCGAGGACCAGCTTGAGCGCCTCGCCGGACCTCGCCCGCGCGAAGCCCTCCTCCGCCTGCGCCAGCGGCACCCGGTCGGACACCAGCTGTCGGTACACCTCCGGGGACGCGGACACCTCGGCGAGGGCCTCGGCGTTGTCCTCCGGCGTGTTGGCGGTCGAACCGGTGACGACGAGCTCGCGGTAGTGCACGAGGTTCGCATCCAGCAGCACCTCGCCCTTGCCCGACGGCAGCCCGGCGAAGAAGTTCACCCGCCCGCCGACCGCAGCGGCCCGCAGCGCGTCCTGGAACACGGACGCCACCGGCGTCGCCACGACCACGCAGTCGGCCCCCTGCCCGTCGGTCAGCTCCATGGTCCGCTCGACGAGGTGCTCCTCGCGCGGGTTGATCGTGTGGTCGGCGCCGAGCGTCGCCGCCAGCTCGCGCCGCGGCGCGGACGTCTGGCTGACGATGACCTGCGCGACCCCGCGTCGCTTGGCGAGCAGGAGCGCGGTGAGTCCGATCGGTCCGGCACCGCACACGAGGACCGTGTCCCCCGGGCCCGGGTTCAACGGCCTGAGCCCGCGCACGACGGCGGCCACCGGTTCGGTCATGACGACGTCGATCGGGTCCAGCCCGTCGTCGACGGGCAGGATGTTCCCGGCCTCGACGCCGCGTGCCGGCACCGTCACGACCTCCGCGAACCCGCCGTCGAAGGTCAGCCCGATCGACGAGTAGTTCGCGCAGAGGTTGCTGCGCCCGCCCCGGCACGGCCCGCACTCCCCGCATCCGACGTTCGGGGCGAGGGCCACAAGCTGCCCCTCCCGATAGTCACGACCGGACCGGTTCTCCCGGATCCGCCCGACCACCTCGTGGCCCGGCACCCGCACCGTGCCGGCCGGGTAGAGCCGGTGCTCGCCGCGGGCGATCTTCAGGTCGGTGCCGCAGACGCCCACCATCTCGACGTCGACGGTCACCTCCCCGTCGCCCGCGGTCGGCGTCGGCTTCTCGACCAGTCGCATCGACCCGTCGGCCTGGTATTCGTACGCGAGCATCGGCTCTTCCTTCCGGGTGCCGGCGGCGGGTCGCCCCGCAGCCGGCACCGATGAACGGGTGGGACTCAGGCGTCCAGGCCGTCGAGGACGGCCTTCGTGCCGGAGAGGCCCAGGCGGGTCGCGCCGGCGGCGATCATCTTCAGCGCGGTCTCGGTGTCGCGGATGCCGCCCGAGGCCTTCACGCCCAGGCGCCCGCCGACGGTCTTCGCCATGAGGGCCACCGCGTGCTCGGTCGCGCCGCCCGTGGAGTGGAAGCCCGTCGAGGTCTTCACGTAGTCCGCACCGGCGCGCTCGGACGCCTCGCAGGCCGCGACGATCTGCTCGTCGGTCAGCGCCGCGGACTCGATGATGACCTTGAGGAGCACGTTCGGGGCGGCCTCGCGCACGGCGCGGATCTCGGCCTCGACCTCGTCGAAGCGGCCCGTGCGCGCGAGGGCCAGGTTGATGACCATGTCGATCTCGTCGACGCCGGCGGCCGCGGAGTGGGCGGCCTCGGCGGCCTTCACCTCGGCGGCGTGCGCGCCGGACGGGAAGCCGCAGACGACCGCGAGCTTGAGCCCCTCGGGGACCTCGACCGGCACGAGGTTCGGGGAGATGCAGACCGAGAACGCGCCGAGCTCGGCGCCCTCGGCGATGAGCCGCTGGACGTCCTCCGGCGTGGACTCCGGCTTGAGGAGGGTGTGGTCGACGTACTGGGCTAGCTCGTCGCGGGTCAGGGATGCGTTCATGGAGGGACTCCTTGGTGTTCAGGGGTGACGCGGAAGATTACTCGGTGGCCGGGGCGGGCGAGTAGGCGCCGTCCCGGGGGATGTGCTCGATGAGGCCGGTCGCCACGTCCTCGTCGGTGACGAGCACGTCGCACAGCCCGTGGGTGACGGCCGCGAGCGCCGCCGGCAGCTTTGACATGCCCGCAGCCACGGCGATGGCCATCGGGGACGCGCGCACGTCGTCGAGGGTGAGGCCGACGTTGCGGGCGTCGAGCTCCGGGTCGGCCAGCTCGCCGTCGACCGTGATGTAGTGCCCGACCAGGTCGCCGACCGCACCGGCCTCGACGAGGCGGGCGACGTCGTCGGACGCGATGTAGCCGTTCTCGACGAGGACTGACGTCCCGGCCGCCGGGCCGAGGGAGAACATGAGGACGTCCGCGGCCTTCGCGCGGTCGAGCACGCGCCGGACGGCGGAGTCGGCCATGAGCGTCCTCGCGAGCGTCTTCGAGCCGACGATCGCGGGCGCCTGGAGGAACACGGCGGTGCCGCGGGCCTGCCGGGCCAGCTCGGCGACCACTCCCCCGGGACCGTCCGGGCCGTGCTGGCTGAGCCCGCCGTTGGCCTGGACGACCACGGTGCTGCTCGCCCACGACGGCGGCACCTGCCGCGCGACCTCCGTCATCGTCCGCCCCCAGGACACGGCCAGCGTGGCGGGCGTCGGGCGCAGGTCGGCCAGGAGCTCGCCGGCGGCCGCCGCGACGACGGAGCGCGTGTGCACCTCGTCGCCCGCGGACGGCACGACGACGGCGTCGCCCAGACCCGTACGCCGCACGAGCTCCGCCTCGAGCGAGCGCGCACGCGCCCGCGGGTGGTGGATCTCGATGCGCACGACGCCGGACCGCCGGGCCTCCGCGAGCAGCCGTCCGACCTGCCACCGGGTCAGGTGCAGGCGGGCGGCCACCTCCTGCTGCGTCAGGTCCTGCTCGTAGTACAGGGTGGCCGCGCGCAGCAGGAGGTGGTCGCGTTCGTCGTCAGCGGGACGCATCGAGCGCCCTCGGCCCGGCGGGCACGGTCACCTGCCGTGCGGGAGGAACAGGACCTTCGAGCTGTGGATGGTCCGCTTGAACATCGACTCGATGGTCTCGGAGACCGCCTCGAGGCCCAGCTCGTGGGTGATCATGAACTCCCACTTCAGGGCACCGGAGTGCATGGCCTCGACCGTGGTGGTCCACTCGGTGCCGGGGAACGGCGCGGAGAAGGAGTTCCACGAGCCCTTGATGTCGATCTCGAGCCGCATGAGGCGGGCCCAGTTCTTGTCCGAGATCGTCACGTCCTGGTTCGGGATGCCGATGAGGACGACCTCGCCGTGTCGGGCCGCGAGACCCACGGCCATGTCCTCGGCCTTCGGGTTGCCGGAGCACTCGACGATGATGTCGTAGCCGAGCCCGGCCAGCTCGGCCGCACGCTCGGGGGTCGTGGCCGTGGCCGTCGCGCCGGCCTCGATGGCGAGCTTCTCCTTCTCGGGCGAGAGGTCGACCGCGAGGACGTCCTGCGCACCGCTGAGCTTGGCCCACTGGATGGCGAACAGGCCGATCGGGCCGCCTGCCCCGACGACCGCGACGCGCTTGCCCGGCGCGAGCGTGCAGCGCAGGAGGGCGTGCAGGGCGATGGCCGACGGGTCGACCATGGCGGCCGCGCGCGGGTCGAGGTCCGCGGGCACCTTGAGCAGGAGCTTCGCGGGGCCGGCGACGTACTCGGCGTAGGCGCCGTCGCGCCGCGAGCCGTAGTAGTCGTAGTCCTCGCACAGCGAGTACTGGCCCGCCACGCAGGGGGCGCACTCGAAGCAGGGCAGCATCGGCGGGGCGGTGACGAGGTCACCGACCTCGAGGTTGTCCACTCCCTCGCCGAGCTCCTCGACCCAGCCGGAGAACTCGTGGCCGCAGATGAGCGGGAGCGAGTGCGGTCCCTTCTTGAACATGCGGTCCAGGTCGGAGCCGCACACGCCGCACGCAGCGACCTTGAGGACGACCTCTCCCGGTCCCGCGACGGGTCGCGGGACATCCTCGAGTCGGGAGTCGCCGACCGCGTGCATGACGACTGCCTTCATGGTTTCGGCCATGGGAATGACTCTTCCTTTCGTCACCCGGAGGGTGGTCGACGCGGTCCGCCGGATCGGGCCGCGACTGTGGTGTTTCGACTGGGGTGTTTCTCGTTCGGGGCTCGCGCCCCGGCGCCGGGCGTCCCCTCCGCCGTTCATGACGCAGGGGACGCCCGGCGAGGTCCTCAGGCCCCGTCGACGTGCTTGGCCATGCGGTTGTTGAGCTCCTTCATGGCCTCGTAGGTGTCGACGTAGGCGCGGTAGTTGAACTGGTACTCCTCGTGCGCCTCGGCGTCCGGCTCGATCGTCTCGACCGTGCGGACCATGTGGCGGGCCGCCGTCGGGAGGTCCGCGTGGACGCCTGCGCCGACGGCCGCGAGCATCGCGGACCCGAGGAGCGGGCCCTCGGTGACGTCGGTGAGCGTGATCGGCACGTTGGAGACGTCGGCGTGCATCTGCATCCACAGGCGCGACGCCGTGGGGCCGCCGGAGATGACGACCTCCTCGGGCGGGTAGCCGTTGGTACGCATCGTCTCGAAGATCTTCTCCGTGCCGAAGCAGATGCCCTCGAGGATCGCGCGGAACATGTGTCCCTCGCCGTGGCCGAGGGTCAGGCCCCAGAACACGCCGCGCGAGCGCGGGTCGGAGTACGGGGAGCGGTTGCCCTGGAAGTGGTCGAGCATGACCAGGCCGTCGGAGCCGCGGGGCACCTTGCGGGCCAGCTCGTCGAGGACCTGGTAGCGGGAGATGCCCTCCTTCTCGGAGCGGTCCATCGTGATGTGCGCGAGGTTGTCGCGGAACCAGGCGACGATCGAGCCGGTGGAAACCTGGCCGGCCTCGACCGTCCACTCCCCCGGGATGACCGCGTCGGTGTAGGAACCCCACAGGCCCTCGGCGTGCAGCGGCGTGGCCGACTGGCCGATCATCACGTGGCTCGAGCCGGTGATGAGGGCCATCTTGCCGGGCTCGACGACGCCGAGACCGATCGCGCCGGCGTAGGCGTCGATCGCGCCCTCGGCGACCGGCGTGCCGGCGGTGAGGCCGAGCTCGGCGGCGATGTCGGAGCGCAGGCCGCCGACGTTCTCGCCGATGGGAAGGATGCGCTCCGGGAACTTCTCGAGCAGGTCGGTCGCGCCGAGCTTCTCGTACAGGGAGACGGGCCAGCCGCGGTCGTAGAAGTACTTGCCGGCGGCGTGGTTGAGGGACATCGTCCACTCGCCGGTGAGGCGGTGGACCAGCCAGTCCGTGCAGTCGACGATGTAGTCGGCGCGGTTGTAGACCTCGGGCTCGTGTCGGCGGAGCCACAGGCCCTTCGGCACGCCCCACTCGGCGGAGACGGCGCCGTAGCCCGCGTACTTCAGGGCGTCGTCTCCCGTTGCCGCGATCTCCTCGGCCTCGTCGGCCGCGCGGACGTCCATCCAGAGCAGGGCCGGCCGCAGGTGCTTGCCGTCCTTGGTCGCCGCAACGACGGTCGCGGACGTCGAGTCCACCGAGATACCGGCGATGGCGTCCGGCGAGACCTGCGCGTTCTCGAGCGCACCCCGGACGGCGACGACGATGCAGCGCCACCACTCCTCGGGGTCCTGCTCGGCGCGGCCGGGTCGCGGGAACTTCGTCTCCCACTCGGTCGTGTGGATGCCCTTGATGCCACCCTGGGGGTCGAAGATGCCGGCTCTGGCACCCCCGGTCCCCATGTCGATGCCGAGCAGGTATGGGCCCTCAGCCATGCGAATACCTCCTTGTTCGCACTTCCGTGCATGTCGTCGATGTGCGCTGACGCGCGCACGAGTGCCGCCCTTCGCGCGCACGTGGCCTCGCAGCGGATGGCGGCGCGCCGACACCGGAAGCCGACGCACGCTCGCACGTCGACTCTCGCACACCACGCGCATCTGCGCGACGGATGGGCGTACCTTGCACATGTGAGCACCGCGGGCGCACGGGTGTCCGTCCCCGGCGCACGGGCGGCCGTCCCCGCCGCACGGGTGGCCGTCCCCCGCCGCACGGCGTGCCGGCCCGACGACGACGGGCGGGGCGGGACCCGAAGGTCCCGCCCCGCCCGTGGTGGGGATGGTGAGTCGATGCGCGATGGAGGCGCCGGCGTCGGCGAGTGGCCGCGACGACCCCGACGCCGGTCGGGACGACCCCGACCGGCCGCAACGGCTCCGACCGGCCGCGACGGCTCCGCCCGGCCGCGACGGCGGAGGTCGGCGCCTGTCCCCTACCCCTTGACCGAGCCGGCGGTCAGCCCGCCGACGATGTAGCGCTGCAGCACGAGGAACAGCACGAGCACCGGCAGGGCGGCGATCACGGTCCCTGCGGCGAACAGGCCCCAGTTGCGGTTCTGCAGGTCGGAGACCATCTGGTACAGCCCGATCGCGAGCGTCCAGTTCGACTCGGACTGCAGCAGGACGCGGGCCAGCACGAAGTCGGAGAACGTAGCCACGAAGGACAGCAGCCCGACGACCGCGAGCACGGGGGCGACCATGCGCAGGATGATCGTGAAGAAGATCCGCGCGTGGCTCGCGCCGTCGATCTTGGCCGCCTCGTCGAGCTCCTTCGGAACCGTGTTGAAAAACCCGTACATGAGGAACGTGTTCGCGCCGAGCGCGCCGCCGAGATAGACGCAGACCAGGCCGATCTTCGAGTCCAGGCCGAGGGCCGGCACGACGTCGCCGAGGGAGAGCAGCAGCAGGAACACGGCAACGAACGCGAGGAGCTGCGGGAACATCTGCAGCACGAGCAGAGCGTTGAGGCTGAAACCGTGGCCCCGGAACCGGAAGCGGGAGAACGCGTACGCGGCCGCCGCCGCCATGAGGACGGTGCCGAACGCGGTCGCCAGGCCGATGAACATCGTGTTGCCGAACCACGTCCAGTACGACGTCGTCTCGTTCAGCTGGCTGTAGCTGGAGGCGTCGAAGCTCCGGAACAGCCGGTTCGAGCCCGTGAGCGTGGCGCCCTGGCCGGCCAGCGAGGCGGAGACGACGTACACGATCGGGAAGGCCGCGTAGATGATGAAGACGATGCCGACGGCGTGCTTGACGCCGATCTCGAGCATCCAGCGCCCGGGACGCATCTTCGGCTGGGCCGGCAGCGCGCGTCCGAGGCGGTCCGTGGCGGACGAGGTCGTCGCGGTCATCAGTTGTACTCCTCGAGCTTGCGGGCCTGACGGAAGCCGATGATCGAGATCACCGCGATGATCACGAAGATCATGATCGAGAGCGCCGAGGCGAGGCCGTAGTCCTTCTGCGCGCCGCCGTCGATGCCCGCGATCTTGTAGACCATCGAGATGAGGATGTCCGTGTGCCCGACCGGGACCGTGGCATCGCTCATCCGCGGGCCGCCGCCGGTGAGCATGTAGATGAGGTTGAAGTTGTTGAAGTTGAACGCGAAGCTCGAGATGAGCAGCGGCGCCGTGGCCACCATGACCAGCGGGAAGGTGAGCGACCGGAACTGCTGCCACGTGCTCGCGCCGTCGATCCGCGCGGCCTCCTTCAGGTCGCCCGGGATCGCCTGGAGCGCGGACGTGCAGATGAGGAACATGTACGGGAAGCCGAGCCACAGGTTGACGCCGAGCACGGAGAGCTTCGCCAGCCACGGATCGGTGAGCCACGGGATGTCGGCCCCGAAGAGGAGCACGTTGTTGATGAAGCCGAACCGCTCGTTCAGCAGGCCGGCCCACAGCAGCGCCGCGAGGAAGCCCGGGAAGGCGTACGGAAGGATCAGCAGCGTGCGGTAGATCTTCTGCCCCTTGACCCGCGGGTCGTTGAACACGACCGCGAGGAAGAGGCCGAGCAGGAACGTGGTGGCGACCGACAGGAACGCGAAGACGATCGTCCACAGCAGGACCTTGAGCAGGGGGCCGGCGTACCTGGCGTCGGAGAAGGCGTCCACGTAGTTGTCCGCCCCGACGACGACGCGCCAGCCGACGTTCAGGGCCTCCCCGTCGTCGGAGACGAAGCTGCCCTCGCCGTTCGGCGAGTACACGACCCCGGTCTCGACGTTCGTCATCGTGTCGGCGTCCTCGTCGTAGACGAGCCGGGAAGTCGCCTGGGCGGCCGTGCGCCCGTCGGTCGTGCGCAGGGAGCCGTCCGCGGCGTCGTCGGAGAAGGGGACGCGCAGGGCGGCGACGTCGCTGGCCCTGGCGTAGACGTCGCGCTGCTGAAGGACCGTGACGTCGGGGACGGACACGATGCGGCCGTCCTCGACGACCGCGTCCGGCGCCGCTTCGAGCGGCTCCTCGTCCCAGCCGACGCTCACGGAGTCGGTCTCGACGTCGAGGATGGCGAGGCCGAGGTCGCCGTCCTCGTCCTCGACGACGGCCACCGGGTAGCGCGTCGCGTCCGGCAGCGTGCGCTCGTTCTGCGCGAGCAGCTGCGCGATCGCGGACTCCTTCGTGCTGTTGTGCCCGTCGCCGTAGTTGGTGATCGAGACGTAGCCCGTGTACACGATCGTGAAGACCTGGTAGATCATGAGGAACAGCAGGCCGGGCACGAGGTACTTCGCCGGGACGGTCCGGTGCGAGAAGTAGACCCAGTTGACGACGAGCAGCGCGACGAGGGTGCCGCCGAGGACCCACCAGGAGTCGACGGTCCAGGCCTGCCAGATGATGAAGACGCCGAGCGCGTCGACGAGCGCGATCAGCAGCAGCTTGACGAAGAACCAGGCGCTGAAGTCGCCCGCCTTCGCGGAGATGGTGCGGGCGGAGGCCCGCGCGCGGGTCCGCGTCGTCGCGGGCTCCACGTCACTGGAGGTCATCGTTGTCCTTCCGCGGACCGAGGGGGTCAGGGGGAGAGCCGGGCCGGGGTGCGGCCGGGCGCGGGTACCGAGCCGGGGCGACCCTTGTCGGGGCGCCCCGGCGCGTCACGGGTGACGTCTCAGCCGTCGATGGCGGACTGGATGGAGTCGACCATGGAGGCCCACGCCGCGGCCGGGTCGGCCTCGGCGCCGGTGATGATCCCGGCCTCGGTCACGCCCCAGAACTGCCAGACCTGACCCATCGCGGGCAGGGCGGGCATGGGCAACGAGTCGGCTCCGACCTCGCGGAAGCCGGCCTGCAGCTCGTCCTCCGACGCGGTGTCGGCGGCCGCCGTCAGCGCGGGCAGACGGTTCCCGGTCTCGAAGAGCTGCGTCTGCGCCTCCTCGGTGGCCATGAAGTTGACGAGGAAGTCGTTCGCGATGAGGGCGTCGGGCGATTCGGCGTTGACGAAGAACGCCTGCACGCCGGCGAACGGGACGGCCGCCTCCGGTCCGGGCGCGGGGATCGGGTCGATCGACAGGTCGATGTCCGAGAAGGAGTCGAGCATCCAGGGGCCGCCGATGATGAAGGGCGACTCGCCGTTGGCGAAGGCCTCCACCGCGACGTCGTAGGTGATCGAGGTGTCGAGCACGCCGGTGCCGTTCGCACCCTGCGAGGCGAGCCACTCGGCGTACGCCGCGCCGGCCTCGCCGCCGAGGCTGAGCTCCCCGGTGTAGGCGCCGGAGTCGTCGGTCACGAACACCGGGGCGCCGAAGGAGGTCTGCAGCGGGTAGTAGGTGTAGGGGTCGCCCTCGTCACCCGTCTGGATGAGGATCGGGAACTCCGAGCCGGCTGCCTCGCCGGCGGCCACCGCGTCGTCCCACGTGGCGGGCGCCTCGGGGGCGAGCTCCGTGTTGCGGAAGAGCGCGAGGTTCTCGATCGCGAAGGGCAGGCCGTAGATCTGGCCGTCGTAGGTGACGGCGTCAATGGCGACCTGCTCGAAGTCGTCGGGGCTGGTTAGCTCGAGCGGGGCGACCACGCCGTTGGAGGTGAGCTCGCCCAGCCAGTCGTGCGCGCCGACGGTGATGTCCGGCCCCTCGCCGAGCGGGACCTGGGAGACGAAGTCGGCGCGGATGTCGTCGAAGTTCTTCAGGACGGTCTCGACCCGGATGCCGGTCTCGTCCTCGAAGGCCTGGGCGGCCTCCTCGACGGCGGCCTGGCGGGTCTCGTCGACCCACACCACGAGGGTGCCCTCCTCGTTGGGCGCGGCCTCGCCGTCGGTCTCGCCGCCTTCGCTCTCCGTCTCGGACGAGCTCTCGTCCGACGACGTCTCTTCAGTGGTCTCGTCCGTTCCGTCGTCCGAGTCCGACGAGGTGTCGTCGTCCGAACCGCCGCCGCAGGCAGCGAGGACGAGGGACGCGGCAACTGCTGCCGCAAGGGAGATGCTCCGTCGCATCGTTACTCCAATGGTGGAATTCAACGGGGGGTGGAACGCGATTGGCCACGCATCGCTGCGCCGCTCTGGTCCGCTGCTCGGGACAGTACGCCCGGCGCGACCATCTTGCAAGTGCTTGCAGAAAGTTTCAGACTCGGGTGAGAATCATGCACACTGGTTGCCAGCAACCGCTTGTCCACACCGACTCGCTCGACGAGGAGCGCGCATGATCATGACCAGGTCCCGCAGATATCCCGCGGGTGACGCAAGATCGTCGTCGTGAGTTCCCGAACCCGACTGACCGACGTCGCCGACCAGGCCGGCGTCTCCACCGCCACCGTCTCCCGCGTGCTCAACGGCCGCCCCGGCGTCGCCGAGTCGACGCGTCGTGACGTGCTTGCAGCGCTCGACGTGCTCGGCTACGAGCGCCCCTCGAGCCTGCGCCAGCGTGCGGCCGGCCTCGTCGGACTCGTGGTGCCCGAGCTGTCCAACCCGGTCTTCCCGGCGTTCGCGCAACAGATCGAGACGCTGCTCAGCTCCGCGGGGTTCACCCCGCTGCTGTGCACCCAGTCCCCCGGCGGGACCACCGAGGACGACTACGTGGAGATGCTCCTCGACCGCGGCGTGGACGGCATCATCTTCGTCTCGGGACGGCACGCCGACACGACCGCGGCGCCCAGCCGGTACCAGCGACTGCTCGACCAGCGCGTGCCCTTCGTCCTCATCAACGGGACGAACCCCGCGATCGCCGCGCCGTCCTTCGCCACCGACGACGCCGACGCCATGGACCTCGCGGTCCGCCACCTCGCGTCCCAGGGGCACCGCAGGATCGGCCTTGCGGTCGGACCCGACCGGTTCGTGCCCGTCATCCGCAAGATCGACGCCTTCAAGGACGCCACCGAGGAGTTCGTGGACGACGCGAAACCGCCGATCGTCCGCACGATCTTCACGGTCGAGGGCGGCCGCGCCGCGGGCATGGAGCTCATCGACGACGGGTGCACCGCGATCGTCTGCGCGTCGGACATGATCGCCCTCGGCGTCGTGCGCGCGGCCCAGTCGGCCGGGCTGCGCATCCCGAACGACATCTCGATCGTGGGGTACGACGACTCGCCGCTCATGGCGTTCACCGACCCGCCGCTGACGACCGTTCGCCAACCCGTCACCGGCATCTGCCAGGCCGCCGTCTCGTCGCTCGGCGCGATGATCAACGGCTCCGCACCCACGTCCACCGAGCTCACCTTCGTGCCCGAGCTCGTCGTGCGCCGCTCCACCGGCGCCGCGCCGGCCGAACCGCCAAAGGCCGCCGCCTCCCGACCGGCGTCCTGACGACCGGCGTCCTGACAACTGCCCGACCCACAACAGATTCCCCACACACCCCTCCCGCGGCCGCGCTCATCGCGCGCGGCCGCGGTTCCCGGCGCTCCGTCGTCGGGCCCGACCACTTCGAGGAGAACCATGACCACGCCGACCACGTCCCCCGAGGGCCTCGAACTGAGCCGGCCGCACGGGACCACCGACTGGTGGCGCGACGCCGTCGTCTACCAGGTCTACCCGCGCTCGTTCGCGGACGGCGACGGCGACGGCATCGGTGACCTGCCAGGGATCACGTCCCGGCTCGACCACCTGGCGGACCTCGGCGTCGACGCCCTCTGGCTCTCGCCGTTCTACCGCTCGCCGCAGAAGGACGCCGGCTACGACGTGGCCGACTACCGCGACGTCGACCCGAGGTTCGGCACGATCGCGGATGCCGAGGCGATGATCGACCGCGCCCACGCGCTCGGCCTCAAGGTCATCGTCGACCTCGTCCCCAACCACACCTCCGACCAGCACGACTGGTTCCGGGCCGCGCTCGCGGCGGGCCCCGGCTCCCCGGAGCGCGACCGGTACATCTTCCGCCCCGGCCGCGGCACGAACGGCGAGCTGCCCCCGAACGACTGGGGCAGCGTGTTCGGCGGCGTCGCCTGGACCCGCGTGTCCGAGCGTGCCGACGCCCCCGGCTCTGCCTGGGCCCGCGACGGCGAGTGGTACCTCCACCTGTTCGACACGAGCCAGCCGGACCTCGACTGGTCGAACCCCGAGGTGCGCACCGAGTTCGAGTCGATCCTCAGGTTCTGGCTCGACCGCGGGGTCGACGGCTTCCGCGTCGACGTCGCCCACGGTCTCGTCAAGGCGGACGGGCTGCCCGACTGGCAGTGGCACTCGGAGATGGTCTCGGGCTCCGCCGTCGACCCGGAGACCGTGCCCCCGGCGCCGATGTGGGATCAGGACGGCGTCCACGAGATCTACCGCTCGTGGCGCGCCATCCTCGACACCTACTCCCCCGTCCGCGTGCTCGTGGCCGAGGCCTGGGTGGACACCGACGAGCGCCTCGCGAACTACGTGCGACCGGACGAGATGCACCAGGCGTTCAACTTCCACTTCCTCGTCACGCCCTGGTCCGCCGGCGAGCTGCGCACCGCGATCGCCCGCAGCCTCGCCGCCACCGAGTTCGTGGGCGCGCCGACCACGTGGGTGCAGTCCAACCACGACGTCGTCCGGCACGCGAGCCGCCTCGGCCTGGCGGAGACCGGGAAGGGTCCGAACGGCATCTTCGCCACCGACGCGCAGCCGGACGCCGACCTCGGTCTCGCCCGCGCCCGCGCGGTCACGCTGCTCATGCTCGCCCTGCCCGGGTCCGCCTACCTCTACCAGGGCGAGGAGCTCGGGCTCCCCGAGCACACCGCGCTGCCGGACGCGGTCCGCGAGGACCCCGCGTTCGCGCGCACGAAGGGCAAGGAGGCTGGCCGCGACGGCTGCCGCGTGCCGATCCCGTGGGAGTCCGACGCCCCCGCCTACGGCTTCTCCCCTACGGGCAGGAGCTGGCTGCCGCAGCCCGCGGCGTACGGCGAGCTCGCGCCCGACAGCCAGCGCGGCGTCGAGGGGGCCACTCTCGAGATGTACCGGACGGCGCTGCGTCTTCGTCGCGAGCTCGGACTCGGCCGCGCCGGCCTCGCCGAGCTGCCGGTCGCGGACGAGAACGTCCTCGCCCTGACCGCCACGACGGCGGACGGCCGGAAGGTCCACGTCGTCACCGTGACCGGGGGTACCGGCTTCGAACTGCCGGCCGGCTGGGGCGTCCTGCTCGCCTCGACGCCCGGCGCGGGCTCGGACGGGCGCGTCCCCGCCGACTGCACCGTCTGGGCGGTCGACGGGGACTGACGGCCCCGACCCCGGCGTGTCCTCCGCACTCCCGTCGAGACACCTCGATAACGCCCGTATCGAGCGGGCGGTCTTCCGGAATCGAGGTGTCTCGACGGTCGCCGTCGGCGTGGGCCGGCCGGGTGCCCGGACGGCCCCGCCTACGCGCCCCAGTACTTTGACTGGGCGGCGACGATCTTGTCGTAGGCGCCGGACGTGGTCAGGGCGTCGAACGCGACTGTCAGTCGGCCTCCACACGCAGTTGCGCGGCCACGGCGGATATCTCGTCCCGGCACTCAAACAGGACCTCCCGTGACTCGCGCGTCGTGAGACCTGCCAGCCTGCTCATCGGGCTCGCGGCGGAGAGCGCCGCGATTGGCCTGCCCTCGGGCCCACGTACCACGACCCCGATCGCCCCGACGTCCGGCTCTGTCTCCGCGCGGCTGAGCGCATACCCGGTGCGCCGCACCGCCTCCAGTTCCCGAAGCAGCCACGCATAGGTCGCGTCGTCGAGCGCATGGCCGGCCACCTGCGCCGCCTTGGACCGGTAGAGGCTGCGGATGCGCTCCTCAGGCTCCTGCGCGAGAAGGGCCTTCCCACTCGAGGCGCCGAGAGCCGGGATCACGGACCCCGTGCGGTCCCCGATCCGCAGGACGGCGCGGGCCTCTGCAGTCGCGATGAACCGGACGTTGATACCCACGCGCACCACCAGGTTGATCGTCTCGTCGAGCCGCGCGGCGAGGATCTCCATCGGCCCCTGGGCCGCGGCGCGTAGCTCGTGGATCCACGGCGCACCAATCGCCCGCACCCCGAGCGACGGTCCGGCGACGTATCGACGACTGTCGTCCTGCAGCGCGAACCCGCGGTAGACGAGCATGGCCAGCAGTCGGTGCGCCGTGGACTCGGCGACGTCCAGCTCGCTCGCCGCGTCGACCAGCCTGATGCTGCCGCCGTCCCGCAGCAACTGAAGCAGCCGCAGCGCGTTGTCGACGGACTGGATCGGGTACGGGGGTCGCTGTTGGAGCGTCAACTTCTTCATGTCAGAAGACTCTTGTCGACTGGATTCCGCTAGGCAATGGTGAGTCGCGACGGACGTGGACCCCTTCGTCGCCGGCATCACCCGGGGGTCCTCACTGACTCGACGGAGAGCCTTCATGACCCACGCACCAGCGAACCCGGGCCGCGCCTACGTTCCCGCCGCGATCGGCACCGAGGCGGCGACGTTCCGTGCGACCACCCGGATCGTCGCCGGCCCGGGCGCGCTCGCCAGGACACGCGCGGAGGTCGAGCGACTCGGCTCACCCCGCCTGGTAGTCGTCGCCGACCGCAGCCTCGACCGGGTGGGGCTGCTCCAGCACATCCTGTCCGAGGCACGCCTGGGCGATCTCGTCGTCGAGACCGTTCTCACCGACGTCGACCCGGACCCGGACCCGATTGAGGCGGCCGCGAGCACCGCGCGGGCCGCCAACGCCCAGGCCGTGCTCGCCATCGGGGGCGGCAGCGGAATCTCCGCTGCAAAGGCCGTCGCGCTACTGCTCACGAACCACGTACCGGTGCGTTCTCTCGAAGGCGTGGACAAGGCGACCGCCCCACCAGCGCCGACGATCGCTATTCCCACAACCGCCGGGAGCGGAAGCGAGGTCTCGAATGCCCTCGTCCTTCATGATCCCGGACGGGTCCGGGAGATCACCATCCGTGGTGACGGGTATGAGCCACATACGGCCGTCCTCGACGCGGCCGTTCTTCGCGGTCTGCCGACCGAGCCCCTCCTCTTCGCGGCGCTCGACGCGATCTCCCACGCGCTTGAGGCCACGTGGGCTCGCGGCGCAAACATCTTCACCGACGCGTGTGCGTTGCGGGCCGCGTCCGAGCTCATCGAGACGCTACCCAGGGCGGTGTCCGGCGTCGCCGACGGACGCAATGCCGCCGGAGGCAACGACCCGGCGCTTCAGCGACTCCTCGAGGCCTCGGCCCTTGCAAACCTCGCGTGCGGGAACAGCGGCCTCGCGCTCGTGCACGCACTCTCCTGCTCCCCGGCCGTCCCCTCCCCTCACGGTTACCAGAACGGGGTCCTCCTGCCGCACGTCGCCGCCTTCAACCGCGATGTCGTCGGCCCCGACGCGCGCGACCTGATCGACCGGCTTCCCGGCCTCTACGACGCGATGCGCTTCCCGACCCGGTTCCCGGAGGGGATCGCCGACGCGGACGCGATGATCGCCGCCAGCAGCGGGCACGCTTTCCGCGCGAACAACCGCCGCGAGTCCACCGATGACGAGCTGCGCGATCTCCTGCTCGCAGCCGGGGCCGACTACCGGCCAGCCACACGCTGACCACGAAAGGACCTCCCATGTCTCACCCCTCGACGGTCGCCAACCTGCCCGCCGCCCTCGCTGGCCGAGAGCACGCCGACCGCCTCGCCCGTGTACTTGACCGCGACTGGCGCATGCTTATCGACGGAGAGCTGCGGGCTGCAAGCGGCGGTGCGACGTTCCTCAGCTACGACCCCTTCTCGCGCGTGCCGGTCGCGGCGGTCCCGGACGCGTCGCCCGACGACGTCGACGCCGCCGCCGAGGCCGCGGCATCCGCCCGGGCTGACTGGCGGAAAGCCACCGCCATCGAGCGAGCGCGCCTCGTCCTGCGCTTCGCAGACCTCGTAGAGGAGCACGCCGAGGACCTCGCACTTCTCGACACGATCGACGCGGGCTCCCCCATCTCCAACGCGCGTCTCGACGTACAGATCGCGCTGGCACAGATGCGGATGTACGCCGGGTTCGCCCTCGAGATGAAGGGGCAGACGATTCCCGCCACCGGGGGCCTGCACCTCACCGTGCGCGAACCGGTCGGCGTGGTGGCCAAGATCTGGCCCTACAACCATCCGCTCATGTTCTTCTGCAGGATCGCCGCGCCCCTGGTCGCTGGCAACCCCGTCATCGCAAAGCCACCGGAGGCCGCTCCGCTCTCACCTCTGGCGCTCGGTGAGCTGGCGGCGCAGGTATTCCCGCCGGGGGTCGTGAACGTCGTCGTCGGCGACGGTGCCGCCACGCCGGATCGCCTCGTCCGTCACCCAGCGGTGCGGAGGATCGGGTTCATCGGCTCCGAGCCGACCGGTCGCGCGATCCAGCGGGCGGCGGCCGAGAGCGGCGTCAAGCACGTCACCCTCGAGCTCGGCGGGAAGAACGCCATGGTGGTCTTCCCAGACGCGGACCTCGACGCCGCGGCCGCCGGTGCGGTCGACGGCATGAATTTCACCTGGTCAGGCCAGTCCTGTGGCTCCAACTCGCGCCTGCTCGTCCACCGCGACATCCATGACGCCCTGCTCGCAAAGGTCGCGGACCGTGTGCGGGCGCGCCACCAGGACGACCCCCTGGCCGAGGCCTCGGAGCAGGGCACGATGATCAACGAGGCCCAGTACGACAAGAGCCTGGGCTTCATCGAGACCGCTCGCGGCGAGGGCGCGAGGGTCGTTGTCGGGGGTGGACGTCCCGAGGGCGAACGCTTCCGCGAAGGCCTGTTCGTCGAGCCCACCGTGCTCGCCGATGTCTCCCCCTCCTCCCGCATCGGCCAGCAGGAGGTATTCGGCCCCGTGCTGTCGGTGCTCCCGTTCACGGATGAGGACGAGGCCCTCGCTGTGGCGAACGGCGTCGAGTACGGGCTGACCGCGAGCGTATGGACCCGGGACCTCGACCGTGCCCTGCGGATGGCTCGCGGGTTCGAAGCCGGCTTCGTCTGGATCAACGGCTCCGGCGCGCACTACCCGAACGTCCCCTACGGCGGCGTCAAGCGCTCAGGGGTCGGCGGCAAGGAGGAGTGCCTCGAGGAACTCCTCAGCTACACCGAGGAGAAGGTCATCAACATCCCGGCCTGATCATCGCCCCGCACGACGACGCACCTTTCGCGCACGACAGCGCTTGCCCCCCGCTCTCAGCGACCGCGCCTCCGCGACGCGCCACCGCACAAGCCACCGACGCGGCGCCGACCGGCGCCCCGTCACTCATCCCCTTCGACAAGGAGGTCGAACCACCATGAACTATGCACTTCGACGATTGGTCCCCGCCACGATGATCGCGGCCCTCGCTCTCACAGCCTGCGGCGGCGGGGACGAAGACGACACCGGGGCGGACGGCGACGAAGGAACCACGACCCTCCGGGTCGGCGTCCTGCCGATCGCGGACGTCGCCCCCATCCACCTCGGCGTCGAGCTCGGCCTGTTCGAGGAACAAGGCCTCGAGCTCGAGTTCGGGACTGCCCAGGGCGGCGCGGCCCTGATTCCCGCGGTCATCTCCGGCGAGTACGACCTCGGGTTCGCGAACTTCGTCTCACAGATCACGGCCTACAGCCAGGGCCTGCCGATCATGCCTGTCAGCCCCGGTGACTTCTCGACCGGCGACCTCTCGGGTGACACGGAGGGTGTGGTGGCGCTGCCGTCGGCGGGCGTCGAGCGCCCGTCGGACCTCGAAGGCCTGACAGTTGCGACCAACACCCTCGCGAACAACATCGTGATGGCCGTGAGCAACGTCGTGGCCGAGGACGGCGGCGACCCGAGCCTCATCGACTGGGTCGAGATGCCGTGGCCGGACATGCCGGCGGCCCTCGTAGACGGGCGGATCGATGCGGGAGCCCTCGTCGAACCCTTCCTCACCATCGCCCAGGACGAGGGCGGCGTCCCGGTCGTGTGGCACCAGGCCCTCACCGATCCCGACTTCCTCATCGCCGGGTACTACACGACGGCGAGCTTCGCGGAGGCGAACCCGGATGCCATCGAGCGTTTCGCCGCGGCCCTCGATGAGGCCCGTACCTACGCGGACGAGCACCCGGACGAGGTGCGCGAGATCATCGGCACATACACGGAGATCCCGGAGGACGTCCTCGCCCGGATCACCCTTCCGCGGTACGCCGGCGACTTCGACGTCGAGGGCCTGCAGCACCAGGCCGACCTCGCACTTGAGTTCGGCATGCTCGAGACGGAGGTCAGCATCGGCGAGATGCTCGGACGCGAGTAGCCCTTCGTCCGGCTGTCGAACGCCGGCCGGGCCGGATCCCCCGGCCCGGCCGACCCGGTCGGCCCGGCCTACGCGCCCCAGTACTTCGACTGGGCGGCGACGATCTTGTCGTAGGCGCCGGACGTCGTCAGGGCGTCGAACGCGGTCGTGAACACGTCGTAGAGGTCGTCGTACATCGCGTGGTTCGCCTCGTCCGGCTCGAGGTAGCCGACCGGGTGGACCATGGCGTCGACGGCCTCCTCGATGTTCGCGAACATCCCGGTGGCGGTCGCGCCCAGCATGGTGGCGCCCAGGGTGGTGCACTCGGGGACCTTGAGCAGCTCGACCGGGCGGCCGTAGACGTCGGCCTGGATCTGGCTCCACAGCCTGCTCTTCGCGCCGCCCCCGGAGAGCCGGATCGACTCGAACGGCGTGCCGATGACGTCCTCCATCGCCTCGACGATCATCCGGCTCTCGTAGGCGGAGCCCTCGAGGACGGACCTGGCGATCATGCTGCGGTCGTGCTGGAACGACAGCCCGAGCGCACCGCCGCGGGCGTTGTGCACGTAGTTCGGCGTCACCTGACCGACGAAGAACGGGAAGAAGATGGCCCCCTTGCACCCCGGGGGAGCCTGCTCGGCCTGGGCGGTGATGAGGTCGTAGGCGCTGATCCCCAGCTTGTCCGCGGTCTCGCTCTCGACCTGCCCGAAGGTGTCCCGGTACCAGCGCAGGGCGGCGCCGGCGGCGTCGGCCTCGCCCTCGATGTCCCACATGCCCGGCACCGCGTGGCCGCCGTGCAGGACCTGGGCCCGCGGGTCCTCGCGCCGGACGCTCGAGCAGGCGACCATGACCGCCGCCGTCCCGACCGTGATCTCGCCGAGGCCCTCCCGGATGACGCCGGACCCGACGGCGGCGCACTGCTGGTCCCCGCCGCCCACGCAGAGCGGCGTGCCGGCGGCGAGGCCGGACGCCTCGGCCGCGGCGCGGGAGACCTCGCCGACCTGCCGCATCGGCGGACGGACCGGCGGCAGCATGTCCCGCGGGATGCCCGCGAGCTCGAGGACGCGGTCGGACCAGTCCAGCGCGTCGATCTGCAGCATGCCGCTCAGGGTCAGCGACGACGGGTCGGAGAAGAGCTCCTCGGAGCCGAGGCGGTGGAGGAACCACTCCTGGCCGTTGACGATCTTCCAGGTCCGTTCCCAGACGTCGGGCCGGTTGTTCTTCACCCACATGATCTTCGGCAGCGACCAGTTGGCGTACAGGGCGGTGCCGGTGACGTCGTGGAACTCCTCGGGGGTGATGCGCTCGCGGAGGTACTCGATCTCCGCGCCGGACCCGCGGTTGCAGTTCCAGACGATCGAGGGGTGCAGGCAGTTCCAGCTCTCGTCGATGCAGACGAACGTGCCGCGCTGGGAGGAGAACCCGATCGAGCCGATCTCCTTCGGGTCGATCCCCGTGCGCGAGAGGACCTCCTGGCTCGCGGCGCAGATGCCGCGCCAGACCTCCTCCATGTCCTGCTCGACCCAGCCCGCCTGCGGGTAGGAGCACGGGTACTCGCGGTACCCGGTGCCGACGACCCCGCCGTCGAGAGTGGTGATCATGACCGTGCACCCGGTGGTGCCCGCGTCGATCCCGCAGACATACTTCGCCATCTCGTACCTCCTTGTACGTGTTCTTGCGTGTGCGCACGGCCCGGTCCCGGGCCGCGGTTGTCAGGTGGTTCGCCCCCCGGCCACGAGCACCGTCTCGCCGACGACGTAGCCGGACAGGTCGGAGACGAGGTAGAGGACGACGTCCGCGACCTCCTCGGGCTGGGCGATCCGGCCGAGCGGGATGTCCGCGATCCGCCGGGCCCGCACGTCGAGGTCGGGGTTGGCCTCGTAGTACATCTCCGTGTCGATGTACCCGGGCGCGACGCAGTTGACGCGGATCCCGTCCTTCGTCAGCGTCTTGGCCGAGTACTTGGTCATCGCGACGACGGCGGCCTTGACGGGGCCGTAGGCCGGTCCCATCGTTCCGCCGGTGACGCCGGAGGTCGACGAGACGTTGACGATCCGGCCGTCGCCGCCCTCCCGCATGACGGGGACGACGTGCTTCGTGCAGAGGAACGTCGACCGCAGGATGGACCGGTAGGCGAGGTCGAGGTCCTCGACCGGGGTGTCGTCGAAGGTCCCGATCGGACAGCTGCCCGCGTTGTTCACGAGGATGTCGATCCGGCCGAACCGCTCACGCGCGGCCGCCACGAGGCCCTGCACCGCTTCCTCGTCCCCGACGTCGGCACTCACCGTGAGGGCATCGGCGCCGCGTTCGCGGACCTCGGCCGCGACCGCCTCGGCCCGCCCCTCGTTGCTCCGGTAGCCGACGACGACGCCGGCGCAGCCGGCCTCGGCCAGCTTCAGGCAGATCGCGCGGCCGAGGCCGCCGGACGCCCCGGTGACGATGGCGACCTTGCCCTCGAGCGACAGTCCGATCACAGCTCTCCTCCTGGCGGTCCTGCACGTGCGTTCGTCTTTCCGTCGCCGCGGGCCGACAGCCGGCCGGTACCGGCGCGACACGCGACCGGCGCAACGTTAGGTCCGACCGGCACTCGCTGAGCACGAGGATGCCGAAAACGCTCTCATGCGCGATCCGCGTGACCTCTCGCCGTGCGACCGCCCCCGCTCAGCGGAACGGCGTGCTCGCGCCCGCGCGCGATCCGGCGCACGATGGTGGCGCGGACCAGCGCAGGTCCCGACGGGTGCAGCCCGAGTCGTCGTCCGAGGAAGGACTCCGCATGAGCCCCACACCGCCCGCAGGCATCGACCTCGCAGCCGCGCTCGCGGGGCGCGAGCACGCCGACCGGCTCGGCGAGCTCCTTCGGCGGCCGTGGCGCCTGCTCGTCGGCGGCGAGCTCCGGGGCGCCGAGGGCGGCGCCACGTTCCCGAGCTCCGACCCGTTCTCCCGCGCGGTCATCGCCCGTGTCCCGGACGCGTCGTCCGCGGACGTCGACGCCGCCGCCGAGGCGGCCGAGGCCGCCAGGGCCTCCTGGCGCGCCACGAGCGCGCTCGAGCGGGCGGCTCTCGTCCGGCGATTCGCCGACCTCGTCGAGGAGAACCGCGAGGACCTCGAGCTGCTGGACTCGATCGACGCCGGCTCGCCGATCGCCAACTCGCGCGTTGACGTGCAGATCGCGCTCGACCAGATGCGGATGTTCGCCGGGTTCGCCCTCGAGCTGAAGGGACAGACCGTCCCCGCCACGAACGACCTCCACATCACCGTGCGCGAGCCGGTCGGCGTGGTGGCCAAGATCTGGCCGTACAACCACCCGCTCATGTTCTTCTGCCGGATCGCGGCACCGCTCGTCGCCGGCAACCCCGTCGTCGCCAAACCGCCGGAGGCCGCCCCGCTGTCCTCGCTCGCGCTCGCCGAGCTCGCCGCCGAGGTCTTCCCGCCCGGGGTCGTGAACGTCGTCGTCGGGGACGGTCCGGCCGTGCCGGACCGGCTCGTGCGCCACCGGGCGGTGCGAAGGATCGGGTTCATCGGCTCCGAGCCGACGGGCCGGGCGATCCAGCGGGCCGCGGCGGAGAGCGGGGTCAAGCACGTGACCCTCGAGCTCGGTGGGAAGAACGCCATGGTGGTCTTCCCCGACGCCGACCTCGAGGCGGCCGCCGACGGGGCGGTCGCGGGCATGAACTTCACCTGGTCCGGCCAGTCGTGCGGGTCCAACTCCCGCCTGCTCGTCCACCGCTCGGTCCACGACGAGGTCGTGCAGCGCGTGGCGGAGATCGTGCGCGGCAGGCGGCAGGACGACCCCCTGGCCGAGGCCAGCGAGCAGGGCACGATGATCGACGAGGCCCAGTACGAGAAGTCGCTCGGCTACATCGACGTCGCGACGGCCGAGGGGGCCACCGTGGTCGCGGGCGGCGGCCGACCGAGCGGCGAGCGCTTCCGCGACGGGCTGTTCGTCGAGGCGACCGTGCTTACCGGCGTGCGCCCCACCGACCGCATCGGCCAGGAGGAGGTCTTCGGCCCGGTGCTGTCCGTCATCGCCTTCGAGACCGAGGAGGAGGCCGTCCGGATCGCCAACGACGTCGAGTACGGACTCACCGCCAGCGTGTGGACGAACGACCTCAACCGGGCCATCCGGGTCTCACGCGCCTTCGAGGCCGGCTACGTCTGGGTCAACGGCTCCGGCGCGCACTACCCCAACCTCCCCTACGGCGGGGTCAAGCGGTCCGGCGTCGGCGGCAAGGAGGAGTGCCTGGAGGAGATGCTCGGGTACACCGAGGAGAAGGTCATCAGCTTCGTGTCCTGACGCACCTCCCCCGCCGTCCGGCGGTGGGGCGTGCGCAGAACCCGACTGGTGGGACGCAACCGGGGCACGTCCTCCGGTAGATGCGTCGATCACGTCCCACAAGCGGAGGAACTACCCGCCACACCCGACTGGTGGGACGCAACTGGAACGATTCCTGCGCGGAACCGGCCAGTTGCGTCCCACCAGTCGGGGTTGGGCGGGCGGGCGGGCGGCGGGCCGACTACCGGCCCGCACCACCCGCACCACCCGCACCGCCGTCAGGCGCCGTCCGGCGTGACCGCCACCTTGATGCCGCCGCGGTCCGCGGTCAGGTCGATCGCGTCCAGCGCCTGCTCCAGCGGGAAGCGGTGCGTGACGAACTCGGACCCGTCGATCGCGCCGCTCGCCAGCAGCGACACGGCCTCGGCGTAGTCCGAGCGGCGGCAGTTCGACCCGCCGGTCACGGTGAGCTGGCCGTAGTGGATGTCGTTCGGGTCGATGACGGCGGTGCCGCCCTTGGGGAAGCCCGCGAACGCGCTCACGCGCCCGCCCGTACGCACGAGCTTCGACGCCTCGTCGAACAGCTCCGGCACGCCGATCGTCACGACGGCGACGTCCGCCCCCCGCCCCTCGGTCAGGGACCGCACGAGCGCGCCGAGGTCCTCGGTCGTGGGATCGACGGCGTGGGTCGCGCCCATCCGCAGCGCCACCTCGCGGCGCTCGGCGCCCCGGTTCGTCACGATGACGTTCTTCGCGCCGCGCAGGAGGGCGAGCTTGAGGTGGAGGAGTCCGATCGGGCCGGCACCCAGGATGACGACCGTGTCTCCGAGCTCCACGCCGTACTCGCGCACGCCGTTGAGCACGCACGCGACCGGCTCCGCGAGCGCGAGGTGGGCCGGGTCGACGTCGGACGGGGCCTTGATGAGGTTGCCGCGGGCGACGGCCTCGGCTGGGATGAGCTGGTACTCGGCGAGCCCGCCGTCATCGACGTAGCCGAACAGGTGGGCGGTCTCGCAGTGGTGCTCGAGGTCGCGCTGGCAGAAGTAGCAGGAGCCGCAGGAGATCGTCGGCAGGACGGCCACGAGGTCACCCACCTCGAAGCCCGTCACGCCCTCGCCGATCTCGTGGACCCAGCCGGACGCCTCGTGGCCGAGCACGACGCCCTCGCGCGCGTCCTTCTCGCCGCGCACGAGCCGAACGTCGGTGCCGCACACCGTGTTGGCCGCGACCCTGAGGACGATCTGGCCGGGGCCGGCGCTCGGCGTCGGCACGTCGGTCAGGACCACGTCACCCTTGCCGCGCAGGACGACCGCGCGCATCAGAGTTCGATCCTTGCCTGGGTGGGGTACTGCCTCACGTGAACGCTCCGATCGACGTCTGGCCCGCGCGTCCGCGGGGGTCTGTACTCCCGGCCATTGTCCCCCATGTCCGCGGCAGTACGGACCGCTTCCCCGCCCGACGACGGACGGTCACCACGCGCGCAGCCGGCCGGTCCCCCGCCCGACGGCGGGCGGTCGCCACGCGCGCGACGGCGGCCGGCCCCCGAGGGGACCGGCCGCCGTCGTCGTGCGTCCGCCGCGCCTACCCGCACCGCCACCTCGCGCGGGCGGAGCGGCGTCGGCGATCCGCTCAGTAGCCCCGGTAGAACTCGTCCCAGGGCAGGTTGATCGGCGCGTCGTCCACGACGATCTCGTGGAGGTGGCGCAGCAGCGGGAACTCGTGCGGCTCGAGCACGCCGCGGTCGATCTGCTTCTTGATGGCCTCGCCGACGACCACGATCGCGTTGACGCCCTCGAGGGTGACGCCCTTCATCAGGGAGTCGCGGACCTCGGAGAACGGCACGCCGGAGCCGACGTGCGTGCCGGCGCGGACGTTGCGTCCACCGGCGGCGGTCACGTGCATGTCGCCGACGCCCGGCAGGGAGCGGACCATGCTGGGGTCGCCGCCGAGCAGCTCGTAGAAGCGGTTCATCTCGACCGCGCCCTGGGCGAAGACGGCGGCGGTGAGGTTGAGGCGGCGGTAGCGCTGGTTCGCCTCGTCGCCCTCCTTCAGTTGCATGCCCTCGCCGAAGCCGGCGGCGAACGCGTAGATGTTCTTCGTGGCCGCACCCACCTCGGCGCCGACGAAGTCCGTCGTCGTCCAGATGTGGTAGTAGTCCGTGCGGAACATGTCGGCGAGCTTGTCGACGACCTCCTGCTTCTCGCCGCAGAAGACGACGGCCGTGTCGTGCCGCACGGCGAGCTCGCCCGCGATCGACGGGCCGACGATGGCCGCCCACTCGACCGAGTTGCGCAGCTCTTCGCCGACGGCCCGCTGGATGGTGTGCGGCAGGATCTCGAGGTTGCCCTCCTCGTCCGCGGTCATCCCCTTCGTGACCGACAGGACGATCTGCCCCGGCTTGAGCAGACGAGCCAGCTGCTCGCCCACCCACTCCACACCGAAGGAGTTCACGCCGGACATCACGATGTCGGCGCCCTCGAACGCCTTCTCGGCGTCCTCGAGCTGGTAGGCGGTGATCTCCGGGTCGACGATGAGGTCGAGGTCGGGGTGGCGGCCGGTCGTCTGGATCGACTCGACGATGTCCCGATCCAGGTGCGTGCCGACGATCCGGACCTCGTGCCCGTTGTCGCGAAGCGGGAAGGTCAATGCGGTGGCCATGATTCCGGCACCGAGTACGACGACGGTAGACATGTCTCTCTCCTTGGGTTGGTGGTGGCGGTCAGCCCTGGCCGTAGACGCCCTGGTAGCGCTCGTACAGTCGCGTCACGTCGGCGTCGGGAATGGGGATCGGCTCGCCGAGCTGGCGCGCCACGTGGACCGTGCGCGCCACCTCCTCGCACATGACCGCGGCCTTGACCGCGGCCTTCGGGGTCGGGCCGATCGTGAAGGGACCGTGGTTCTGCATGAGCACGGCGCGCGAGCGGTGCCCGCGCAGCGTGGAGACGATGCCGCGGCCGATCGAGTCGTCCCCGATGATCGCGAACGGGCCGACGGGGATCTCCCCGCCGAACTCGTCGGCCATCATCGTCAGGGAGCAGGGCACGGCCTCGCCGCGCGCGGCCCACGCCGTCGCGTAGGTCGAGTGTGTGTGGACCACGCCGCCGACCTCGGGCATGTGCCGGTAGGTGTAGGCGTGCGCCGCGGTGTCCGAGGACGGCTGCAGGTCGCCGGTCTCGTCCGGGTCGTGCAGCTTGCGGCCCCACAGGTCGGTGACGACCATCGTGGCGGCGCTCAGCTCGTCGTAGCTCACGCCGGACGGCTTGATGACCATGAGGTCACCGGCGCCGCCGTCGACGGGGACGCGCGCCGAGACGTTGCCGGCGGTCCAGATGACCAGGCCCCAGCGCGGGAGCTCGGCGTGCAGGTCCGCGACCTCCTCGCGCGTCTTCTCGACGGCGGCGCGCAGGTCGGAGTTCAGGTCGCCGAGTGAGGGGACGTCGGCGGGAGGTGTGTCGGGGACTTCGAGGTTCGTCATGGTCCTTCGCTGTGTCGTGCGGGGTGATCGTGCCGGGTGGACGTGAAAGGGGTGCGGGACCCCGCCTTCCGGCGGGGCCCCGCCCGTGGTTCAGCTGCCGGAGCCGGCCTTCTTCGCGGCCTTCTTCTCGGCCTTCTTCGCCGCGCGCTCGGCGGCGCGCGCCCGGATGGCCTTGAGCCGGTGCATGACCTCGTTGCCGCCGCGACCGAAGTAGTCGTGGAGCTGGAGGTACTCCGCGTACAGCTCGTCGTAGCGGGCGGCGCGCTTCTCGCTCGGGGTGTAAGCGTTCGGCACCTTCCCGCCCATGGCATCCGCCGCCTCCGCGACGCTGCCGTACTCCCCCGCCGCGACCGCGGCGTGCACCGCGGAGCCGAGGGCGCCGGCGTGCTTCGAGGTCGCGATCGAGACCGGGAGGCGCGTGACGTCGGAGAGCATCTGCATGTAGAACTTGTTCTTCAGCAGGCCGCCGGCGGCGACGAACTCGTTGACCTCGACCCCGTACTCCGCGAACGTGTCGACGATGACCCGGGCACCGAACGCGGTGGACTCGAGCAGGGCGCGGTACTGGTCCTCGGGCCGCGTAGTCAGGGTCGTGCCGATCATGAGGCCCGACAGGTCGGAGTCCACGAGGACGGACCGGTTGCCGTTGTGCCAGTCGAGCGCCACGAGGCCGTGCTCGCCGATCTGCTGGTTCGAGGCCAGCTCGGTGAGGTACTCGTGGATGCCGAGCCGGGCCTTCGCCGCCGCCTGGTGGTAGGCGGGCGGGACGGAGTGGTCGACGAACCACGCGAAGATGTCCCCGACGGCGGTCTGGCCGCCCTCGAAGCCCCACAGCCCGTCGACGATGCCGCCGTCGACGACGCCGAACATGCCCGGCACCTCGCGCAGCTCCGGGCCGGAGACGACGTACACGGCCGACGTGCCGAGGATGCCGGTGAGCTGGCCCGCCTCGACGCCCTTGACCGCGGCCGCAGTGACGTGCGCGTCGATGTTGCCGACCGCGACCGCCGTTCCCGGGTTGAGCCCCATGAGGTCGGCGAACTCCTCGGTGAGCTCGCCGGCCTTGCCGCCGAGCGGGCCGACCGGCGCCGACATCTTCTCGTCGAACACGCCGCCGAAGTCGGGGTTGAGCGCCTCGAGGTACTCGCGCGAGGGGTACTTCCCGTCCTGCAGCATGCGCTTGTACCCGGAGTCGCCGGCGGACTGCACGAGCGTGCCGGTCATCTTCCAGACGATCCAGTCGAGCGCGTTCGCGAACACGTCGGTCGCGTCGTAGACCTCGCGGTCCTCCTCGAGGGTCTCCAGCACCTTCGGCAGCAGCAGCTCGGAGGAGATCGTGTTGCCGTACCGGCCGAGCCAGCTCTCGCCGCGCTCCTTCGCCACCTCGACGATGCGCGTCGCCTGCTCCTGGGCGCCGTGGTGCTTCCACAGCTTCACCCAGGCATGCGGGCGGTTACGGAACTCCGGGAGCGTGCACAGCGGGGTCCCGTCGGCCTTCGCCGCCACCACGGTGGCGGAGGTGAAGTCGATGCCGATGCCGACGATCTGGTCCGGGGTCACGTCCGCGTCGCGCAGCGCGGCCGGGACCGCCCGCCGCAGGACCTCGATGTAGTCGTCGGGGTCCTGCAGCGCGAACTCCGGGGGCAGCTTCTGCCCGTCGGCCGCATCGAGGGTCACGTCCATGACCGCGTGCGGGTACTCGACGATGACCGACTCGCCCTTCTCGAGGCCGTCGCTCACGCGAATGACGCTCGCCCTCCCGGAGAGGGTCCCGTAGTCGATTCCGATGACGAACTTCTGGTCCTTTGTCACGTTTCTTCCGTCCTCCCGGCGTCCGCCTTGACGCCACGTGCTCGGTGGCGGGATCGATCGCGGCGGTGTGTCGGCCCGGTTCCCGCCTGCCCGGGCCCCGCGCACATCAGCGGGAGGACTCCTGCGTCCAGTAGCCGCCCGGTGCGAACAGCTCCTCGACGCACTCCTTAAGGAGGCCGGCCTCCAGCAGGAGGTCGAGGATCGTGTACCGCGACCGGATCGTCTGCGCCCGGTAGTACGTCTGGTGGAAGCGGTCCATGTCGATGTCGATCTGCTCCGGGTGGTAGACCGCCCCGACCTCCTTGAGCAGCTCGCGGGCCTCGGCCGCGGAGATCAGCTGCGCGCGGCACTTCTCGGCGATCGCCGGCCACGAGGAGACGACGAGCTCGAGCCGCTCGCGCAGCTGGTCGGCGTCGATGTACTTCGCCAGGGTCTGCTCGACCGCCGGCTCGACGAGCGGCTTCGCCCGCTCCTCGGTGTGCAGGGCGCGCACCCGCGCCTCCATCTCGTCCCGCGACGGCCACGCGGCCACGGCCGCGTCGATGTCGATCGCGCCGAGGTCCTTGGACAGGACGACCTCGTAGAGCGCGCAGACGGCGACCGTGCCGAGCCCGACCTTGAAGCCGTGCGAGAGCGCGGGCTCCCAGTCCAGCCCGTGGCCCTCCATCTCCCACGTGTGGGAGAACTGGTGGCCGGCGCCGGAGGCGGGCCGCGAGCTCTGGTGCGCCTGCATGGCGAGGCCGGACATGATGAGGCCCTCGGCCAGCTCGCCGATCGCGTCCGGATCGCTCTGGGCGAGGTCGCCGGGCCGCGAGAGGGACTGGCGCAGCGGACCCTGCACGAGGCCCCAGACGTACTCGTCGATGGCCTCGGTGCCGAGGATGTCGGAGATGATCCAGTCGGCGCCCGCGGGCACCTTCTCGATGAGGTCGCCGAACCCGGTCGCCGTCAGGCGGCGGGGCGCGGTGGCCATGACGTCGAGGTCCGCGACGAGCGCGGCCGGCGCGGGGCAGTTGCGCGTGATCTTGAAGCCGTCCACGGAGATCGAGGCGCCGAACGCGGCGTAGCCGTCCATCGAGGCGGCCGTGCAGACGTTCATGTAGGGGCGCCCGAGCTCGCCGGAGGCCAGCTTGACGATGTCGTTGAGCGTTCCCGACCCGATCGAGCAGGCCACGACGTCGAGGTCTTTCATGTGGTCACGGATGAGCTCGACGTTGCTGTAGCCCGCGTAGAGCGTGGGCGTGCCGGGGAAGACGTACGGCTCCTCCAGCTCGACTCCCGCGGCCTTCAGCGACGCGGTGACGGCCTCGCCGGCGAGGTCCCACGTGTTGCCGTCCGCGACGACGATGCCGCGCTTGCCGGGGAACTGCTCGGCGAAGACGGCCCCGGTCCGGTCGACGATGCCCCGGCCCTGGACGATCGCCTTCGTGTCGGTCGCCGTGGACAGAGCCTGGGTGATGAGATCTTCGGACATGTCTTCCTCCTGCAAGGTCGAACGATGGTCAAACCAGGATCCTGGCTTCGAGCGTAGGCGCCTGGCGCGCGCAGCGCGCGGGGTTGGGGTCGGGAAATCGTCGTCCCGGTCGAGCGGTCCGCCCGATCGATCGCCCGACGTCGGACGGGACCTCCGCGGGCCCCTCGCCCGGGGCGAGGGACCGACGGGAGCGGTCAGTCGTCGTCGGACCAGCCGAGCTCCGCTCGCGCGGCTGACGGGATGAGGTGGTCGATGCGGTCGAGGGCGAACGTGGGCTGGTGCGCCTCGTCGAGCGCCTCGGCCTCGGCGAGCGTGGAGTCGCCCGTGAGGACGAGCGCGGAGACCATGCCGGTGTTGACGGCCATGCCGATGTCGGTGCCGAGGCGGTCGCCGACCATCATGCAGTGCGCCGGGTCGACGTCGAGGCCGGCGAGGGCCGCCTCCAGCATGGCGCCCTCGGGCTTGCCCATGTTGGCGTGCAGCGTCGCGCCCGTGGTGGCCTCGATCGCCGCCACGATGCCGGCGGCGTCGGGCTCGCCGCGCCCGCCGGGGAACGGGCAGTAGCGGTCCGGGTTCGTGGTGATGAGGATGGCGCGCTTGTGGAACCAGATCGCGTCGAACGCGATCTGCAGCTTGCGGTACTCGAACGTCCGGTCGTAGGAGGCGATGACGATGTCGATCTCCTCCGGGTTCTCCGACCGGCGGATCCCGGCCGCGTCGAGGGCGCGGATGAGGGGCGCCTCGGCGATCGGGAAGACGGTGGCGTCCGGGTGGTGCGCCTTGAGCCAGCGGACCGTCGTCACGACGGTGTTCGCGATCTCGTCGACCGGGGTCGGCAGGCCGAGGCGGGCGAGCTTCTCGGAGTACTCCTGCGGGTCCTTCGTGGGGTTGTTCGACAGGTAGCGCACCGGGATGTTCCTGCGGTGCAGCTCCTCGATCATCCGCTTCGCGCCGGGGAGCAGCCCCTCCCCCAGGTAGATCGTCCCGTCCATGTCGAAGACGTACGCGTCGTAGAACTCGGTGGGGCCCTGCAGGTCGATCACGTCGTGCTCCTTCGCTCGCGGGCGTGGTCCATTGATCCTCCTGTGAGGGTAGTCGCGATGCGAGCCCCGAGGCCCTCCCGTTCGCGACAAATCGGCCGAATGGTGCCACTTCGGGCGAATGCCCCGTCCCCCGACGGCGCTGCGCACGTTCGTGCGCGGCCGATGGCCCCCGCGTTCACCCCGAGCAGCGACGGCGCGTCTCGCACCCGGAGGGCCGGACGCGCACCGCGCGGGGAACGACGCAGGCCCCCACCGTCCGTATCGCGGAGGTGAGGGCCTGTGTCGGTCGTCCCGCGTGGGCGGGACCCATCAGATCTGGATCAGATGGTCGTGACCAGGTAGATCGCCGTGGTACCGATGAAGATGATGCCGGCCGGCGGGTCGATGTGCGTGTCGCCGCGGGCGTTGAAGATGCGCGAGAACGCCTCGCCACCGACACCACCGATGAGGCCCCAGGCCGCACCGATGAGCGTGGAGCCGATGAGCCCGGCGTCCCAAGCGGTGTATGCCTGCACCGCACCGAGACCCGCGAGGATCGTCATGTGGTGCGTGACCGGGGTCTTCATGCCGAGCGACAGGAAGATCAGCGAGATCGCGGAGATCGCCCAGCCGACCAGGAAGACCTGGCTGATGATGTTCGCGTACGCAGGGTTGTCCTGCGGGACGTTCTCGATGACCCAGACGGCCACGTAGGCGAACAGCACACCGGACGTGAGTCCGTGCAGTGCCGAGATGCTCCACTTCTCCTGGTGCTCGACCCAGTGCGTGCCGTCGTTCAGCGACAGCGGCTTGGCCCCGTTGAACGGGCCGGCGATCGCCTTCGACTTCACACCGAAGGCGAGGCGGGCGACGACCGCCGAGAGCACAACCGTGAGGGCAACGGTGTCGGTCGCGAAGAGGAGACCCTCACCCGGGACCTCGGGAGCCCAAAGGCTGAAGAGGTAGCCGACCGCACGCTCGATGACGTAACCGAGCATGCCGAAGACACCACCGACGATGAAGATGTCGGCCTTCGGGATGCCCGCGAGCGGGGTGACGATGTCACGTCCGTTCACGCCTTCCGCGAAGTATCCGCGCTTGGCGGCGTAGGCGGCAGCTGCGGCACCACCGGCGAACGCGATGTGCGGGCCGAAGACCGGGCCGAACGCGAACATACCGATGAAGTCCTGCGCGATCGGCACTCCGCCGAGGAGGGCCGAGAAGCCGAAGAGGAAGGCGAAACCGGTGAAGATGAACGCGGTCTGGCCGCCGATGGCGGCTCCGAACGCGCCGCCACCGAAGGCGACGATCAACCAAAGAATGTCGAAATCCACGCTAGTGGTACCTCTCTGTCGCCCCACGTCCTCGTGGGGTGGGGATGGATTGGTGCGAACGACTCTGTTCGAGGGGCTCGGCGCTGAGTCGCCCATGGGAGGCGGTGGGCGGGCCACCACATCCCTGGAACCGCGGCCGACCGGGGCGACCGGCCGCGGGTGGAGGGGTCTTAGCTGTCCCCGTCCTTGGCGTTGCCGGACTCGTATGCGCTGAGCACGGCAACCTTGTCGGCCGAGGCCGAGGACTCGTCGAACTCGTACCCGAGCCACTCGCCGGCCAGCTTGCGAGCGAGCTCGAGCCCGATCACGCGCTGCCCGAAGGTGAGGACCTGGGCGTTGTTCGACTTGATGAGGCGCTCGACGCTGAAGCTGTCGTGCGCCACCGATGCCCGAACGCCCGGGACCTTGCCGGCCGCCATGGCGACACCGATGCCCGTGCCGCACACGAGAAGGGCACGATCGGCCTCGCCGTCCGAAATCTTCTCGCCGGCAGCCACACCGATGTTCGGGTAGGGGTTTCCGTCGGTGTTCGCACCGACACCGACGTCGATGACCTCGTCAACGCGGTCATCGGCTTCGAGATCTGCCTTCAGGGCTTCCTTGTACTCGAATCCCGCGTTGTCGGATCCGACAACGATTCGCAGGCCCACGTCAGCCTCCCCATCCTGCGCCGAGGCGCACGTCGATCGAAGCGGGGCCGGGCCCCGTCACCAGTGGCGCCACAGCGGCGCCAACTGCGGGGAACGGTACCAACTCTGGGACGAATGACCAGTACCCCTGAACAAAGTTTCTCAGTTGTGTCTTTTCGGTGCGAATGTTGCCGCACCCGGTCCCACGACGACCGCGTGCCCACTCCGGCACGCCGCCGTCCCACCGGCGGCAGAATCCCGCCGATTTCGAACCGACCGGCGCGCGCTCGCCGAGGGGGCGGCAACCTCCCGTCGTCCACGTGGTGGGATGACGCCGCGATCGATGTGACTCCGTCGACCCACCCGGACACGTCCGTCCCGGCACCTACAGGTGGGGTCGTGGCACCGGTGACGAGCTCGACGACCGGGCCAGGCGCTCGACCAGCACGTGGAGCGTCGGCTCGTCGATGACGAGGTCCGTCACCGCCCCCGACCGGAGCGCTCCGAGCGCCGGCCGGACCTTGGCCGGCCCGGAGACGACGCAGACCCGGCGCCCGATGCGGCGCAGCGCCGCGGGCGTCGGCCCCGACGCCCGCGCGTTCGTGGTGATGTCGGCGTAGGTCCCGTCCTCGCGGAGAAGCACGGTGCAGATGTCGCCGACGACGCCGTCCGCCTGGAGCGCGGAGATCTCACCCTGGTCGAGGTACCCGGCGGCGTAGACCTGAGAGCTGAGCGAGCCGGTGAACGCACCCACGCCGAACAGGGCGATGTGCGTGCGGGCCTGGAGGTCGCGGACCGCGGCGAGCGACCTCTCCCGCCACATGGCGAGCTTCGTCTCGGGGAAGTCGAAGAAGGCGGGCACCGGGAAGTGGTGCACGGTCGACTCGAACGCGCCCGCGGCCGCCTCCATGATCGCCCCGGCGTACGGGATGCCGGTCGTCGTCGGGTTGGCCGCGCCGTTCAGCTGGACGACCGCCGAGCCAGGTGCCGGCCGGGGGACGAACTGTCCGACGACGGCGGCGACCGTGTTCCCCCACGCGATGCCGAGCACGGTCTCGGGCTCCATCCAGCCGGAGACGAGTCGGCCGGCCACCCGCGCGACCTGCTCGAGCCGCTGGACCTCGCTCGCAGCGGGGCGGACGGTCACCACGTGGGTCTGCACGCCGAACAGGTCGCGGAGCACCGTAGACTCCCGCGCACCCATCTCCGCGGGCGGGTGGAGCTCGATGCGCACCATCCCCGACGAGCGCGCCTGCTTGATCATCCTGGACACGGTCGAGCGCGAGACGCCCATGCGTCGGGCGATCGTCTCCATCGTCTCGTCCTGCAGGTAATACATCGACGCGGCCTCGAAAACTTCGACCTCACGGTCACGCTCGTCCACTGCTCCTCCAACCCATTGCACGTTCGACCATCCAGATTGCGCGAATGTGCGTATGGCGTCATCCTAGAGTCCACACGGCGCCGTGAAACCTTCATAGGGTCGGGAGCGTCAGGCAGGATCCAACGGAGGAACGGTTGTGAACACGACAGCACTGAGCCACGAGTCGCGACAGGAAGCCCTGACGCGTATGGCCGAAGAAGAACTCGACGTCCTCGTTGTGGGTGGCGGCATCAACGGCGCCGGGATCGCGCTCGATGCCGCGACGCGCGGGCTGAGGACCGGCGTCGTCGAGATGCGCGACTGGGCGTCGGGCACGTCCCAGTGGTCCTCGAAGCTCGTGCACGGTGGCCTCCGCTACCTCTACCAGGCCAACTTCGCCCTGGTCGCCGAGGCGCTCAAGGAGCGCGGGATCCTCCTCAAGACGACCGCCCCCCACCTCGTGTCGGCCCAGCCGTTCCTCTGGCCCCTCAAGCAGCGGGTCATCGAGCGCGCGTACTCCGCGGTCGGCGTGGGCGCGTACGACGCCCTGTCGATCTGGGGCAGCCGCGGCACCTCCGTGCCGATCCAGAAGCACTACAGCCACGCCGGCGCGCTCAAGCTCATGCCGAGCCTGAAGGACGACTCCCTCATCGGCGGCATCCGCTTCTACGACGCCCGCGTCGACGACGCCCGCCTCGTGTTCACCCTCGTCCGCACCGCCCAGGGCCTCGGCGCGCTGGCCGCCACCCGCACGCAGGCCACCGAGATGCTGACCGACGGCTCGGGACGCGTCATCGGCGCGAGGCTCAAGGACCTCGAGACCGGGAACGAGTTCGACGTCCGCGCGAAGAACGTCATCGGGGCCACCGGCGTGTGGACGGAGGAGACCGAGAAGCTCGGCGGCGCCGAGGGCGGCCTGAAGGTCCTCGCCTCGAAGGGCATCCACATCGTGGTGCCGAAGGAGCGCATCCAGGGCGACACCGGCGTGTTCGTCCGCACCGAGAAGTCCGTGCTCTTCGTCATCCCGTGGCAGCGCTACTGGATCATCGGCACCACCGACACGAAGTGGGCCGAGCAGGTCGACTCACCCGTGGCCACCGCCGAGGACATCGACTACGTGCTCGAGCAGGCGAACGTCGTGCTCGCCGACCCGCTGACCCGCGACGACATCATCGGCACCTACGCCGGCCTGCGCCCGCTGCTGCAGCCGGTCGACAAGGGAACCGGCGAGTCGACCAAGGTCTCGCGCGAGCACACCGTGACGAGCCCGCAGCCGGGTCTCACGGTCATCGCCGGCGGCAAGCTGACGACCTACCGCGTCATGGCGGAGGACGCCGTGGACCACGCGCTCGGCAAGAAGGCCGCGAAGGCGAACCCGTCCATCACGGAGACGACCCCGCTCGTGGGTGCCGCAGGCCTGCAGGCCACTCGCAAGCAGCTGCCGAACATCGCCAGGCAGTACGGGCTGACCGACGCCCGCGCGGAGCACCTCATCTCCCGCTACGGCTCGGAGCTCCCGGTCGTGCTCGGCACCATCGACGAGGACGCCTCGCTCGGTCAGCCGATCGCCGAGGCCCCCGCCTACCTGCGGGCCGAGGCGGCCTGGGCCGTGACCCACGAGGGCGCCCTCCACCTGGAGGACGTGCTGCTGCACCGCATCCGCCTCGACCTCGAGACCCCGGACCGCGGCAAGTCGGCCGCACCCGAGATCGCCGAGATCATGGGCGGGATCCTCGGCTGGGACGAGGCCACGGTCGCCGCGGAGGTCCAGAACTGGAACGAGCAGGCGGACGCCATCCTCGCCGCCCAGGAGACCCGCACCGACGCGGAGGCCTCCGAGCTGCGCGTCCAGGCGCCCGAGCTCGTGCCCGTCGAGCGCCTGTCGGCCAACTGATCCACCCCGGTGCGGGGGCCGGTCGGCCCCCGCACCGCCTCCCGCCCCACCCAAGGTGCGAGGGCCCACCGGGCGCCCCGCACCTGCCCCCGCAAGACCGGCCACCCGCAACCGCGGGCGACCGGACCCCCAACCGACATCGTTGTCGAAAGGAGCACTCACACAATGAGTGACGCCCAGAAGTACGTGCTCGCGGTCGACCAGGGCACCACGTCGTCGCGTGCGATCGTGTTCAACCACTCCGGCGAGATCGTCTCGGTCGGACAGCTCGAGCACGAGCAGATCTTCCCGAAGGCCGGCTGGGTCGAGCACGACCCGAAGGAGATCTGGGACAACACCCGTGAGGCGGTGGCCCAGGCCCTGTCCAAGGCCTCGCTGAACTCCAGCAGCCTCGCCGCCGTCGGTATCACCAACCAGCGTGAGACCACGGTCGTGTGGGACAAGAACACCGGCGAGCCGGTGTACAACGCCATCGTCTGGCAGGACACCCGCACGGACAAGATCGTCAAGGAGCTCGGGGGCTCCGAGGGCGACGACAAGTACAAGTCGCGCGTGGGCCTCCCGCTGGCGACCTACTTCTCCGGCCCGAAGATCAAGTGGATCCTCGACAACGTCGAGGGTGCACGCGCCAAGGCCGAGGCCGGCGACCTCCTCTTCGGCAACACCGACGCGTGGCTCCTGTGGAACATGACCGGCGGCGTCGACGGCGGCGTGCACGCGACGGACGTCACCAACGCCTCGCGCACCATGCTGATGGACCTCGAGACGCTCTCCTGGGCCGAGGACATCGCGGCGGACATGGGCATCCCGACCTCCATGCTCCCCGAGATCCGTTCCTCGTCCGAGGTCTACGGCAACGGACGCCAGCAGGGCCTGCTCACCGACGTGCCGATCTCAGGCATCCTCGGCGACCAGCAGGCCGCCACGTTCGGCCAGGCCTGCTTCGAGGTCGGCATGGCCAAGAACACCTACGGCACCGGTAACTTCATGCTCCTCAACACGGGCACGGAGCCGGTCCAGTCGGAGAACGGCCTGCTCACGACGGTCTGCTACAAGATCGGCGACCAGAAGGCGGTCTACGCGCTCGAGGGTTCGATCGCCGTCACCGGTTCGCTCATCCAGTGGCTGCGCGACAACCTGGGCATCATCGGCTCCGCCCCGGAGGTCGAGGACCTCGCGAAGTCGGTCGACGACAACGGTGGCGCGTACTTCGTGCCGGCGTTCTCCGGCCTGTTCGCCCCGCACTGGCGCTCCGACGCCCGCGGCGCGGTCGTCGGCCTCACCCGCTTCGTCAACAAGGGCCACATCGCCCGCGCGGCGCTCGAGGCCACGGCGTTCCAGACCCGCGAGGTCAACGACGCCATGAACGCCGACTCCGGCGTCAACCTCACCGAGCTCAAGGTCGACGGCGGCATGGTCGCCAACGAGACGCTCATGCAGTTCCAGGCCGACATCCTCAACGTCGACGTCGTCAAGCCGGTCGTCGCCGAGACGACCGCGCTCGGCGCGGCCTACGCCGCAGGCATCGCGGTCGGCTTCTGGGAGGGCGAGCAGGACGTCATCGACAACTGGGCCGAGGACAAGCGCTGGACCCCGTCCATGGACGACGCCGAGCGCGACCGCCTGTTCCGCCAGTGGAACAAGGCCGTCACGAAGACCCTCGACTGGGTCGACGATGACGTCGAGTCCGCCTGATCGGCAGCCTCACCCCGGCCTGAGGGCCGGACCGCTCCACCACGAGGGGCACGCGGCATCCGCCGCGTGCCCCTCGTGGCATGTCGTGGCCCGTCGCGGCCGTCGTCGGGTACCCGGCGTCGAGACTGCCCGGCGGGGGCGGGTCGGGACCCCGCACGCCCTGGTCAGCGCCTGCTGCAGAGTTCCGCACCCGCGTCGGTCAGGCCACCGGGGCGGCGCAAGCCGCCGTGCAGCGGGGGCTCAGCCCCCGGAGACGGAGAGCTCGGCCTGGTGGAGCACCTCGGCCCACGCCTCGTCGATGGCGCGGGAGTCGAGCCAGGCGTCGGGCAGGTGGGCGCGCTTCGGGCCGCCGGCCCGACCGCGCTGCCCCTCCGCGCCCTCGCCCGGGTAGGGCGCGTCCAGGTCGAGCAGGCCGATGAGGTCGTCGAGCTCCGCGAGCGTGGAGACGAGGGCGAAGGCGCGCCGGGCGTCGCCGCCCACGGGGTAGCCCTTGAAGTACCAGGCGACGTGCTTGCGCATCTCGCGCATGGCGCGCGACTCGTCCCCGAAGTGGTCGACCATGAGCTCGGCGTGGCGGCGCAGGGTCGCGGCCACCTCGCGCAGGCCGGGGCGGACCCGCAGGTCGGAGCCGAGCGCCCCCGCGACGAGATCGGTGAACAGCCACGGCCGGCCCTGGCACCCGCGTCCGACGACGACGCCGTCCGCCCCCGTCTGCCGCATCATCTCGGCCGCGTCCTCGGCGGACCACAGGTCGCCGTTGCCGAGCACCGGGACGGTCGTCACGGCCTCCTTGAGCCGGGTGATCGCCTCCCAGCGGGCGTTCCCGGAGTAGTGCTGCTCGAGCGTGCGGGCGTGCAGGGCGACGGCGGCGACGCCGGCGTCCTCGGCCGCACGCCCGGCGTCGAGGTAGGTCAGGTGGTCGTCGTCGATGCCGATGCGCATCTTGATCGTGACGGGCACCTCGTGGTCGCGCGACCGGCTCGCGTCCCGGGCGGAGTCGACGGCCGTGCGGACGATCTCCTCGAAGAGGTCGGCCTTCCACGGGAGCGCCGCTCCCCCGCCCTTGCGGGTCACCTTGGGCACGGGGCAGCCGAAGTTGAGGTCGACGTGGTCGGCCCAGTTCTCCTCGACCAGGATGCGCACGGCCCTGCCCACGGTCACGGGGTCGACCCCGTAGAGCTGCACCGACCGGACCGGGTCGGTCGGGTCCGGCGTGATCATGCGCATCGTCTCGGGGGTGCGCTCGACGAGCGCGCGCGAGGTGATCATCTCGCACACGTACAGGCCCGCCGGGGCATGCGTCCCGACGGCAGAGCTCGCCCTGGCGGACGGCTCCAGGGCCGCCTCGCCCGCCTCGCGGCACAGCTGCCGGAACGGCGGGAGGGTCACCCCCGCCATGGGGGCGAGGACGACCGGCACGCCCACCGTGAGGTCGCCGATCCGGAGGCCGGCGGGTGCGCCGGCCTCCGGAGCGTCCACGGGGGGCGTCACGGCGTCGTCCTCACGCGCCGATCAGGCGCTGGGCGAGGTAGCCGGAGACCTGGTCGAGTGCGACGCGCTCCTGCGCCATCGTGTCGCGGTCGCGCACGGTGACGGCCTGGTCCTCGAGCGTGTCGAAATCGACCGTGATGCAGTACGGCGTGCCGACCTCGTCCTGGCGGCGGTAGCGGCGGCCGACCGCGCCGGCGTCGTCGAAGTCGACGTTCCAGCTGTCGCGGAGCTCCTCGGCGAGGTTGCGCGCCACCGGCGAGAGGTCGGCGTTGCGGGACAGCGGGAGGACGGCGGCCTTGACGGGCGCGAGTCGGTGGTCGAGCCGCAGGACGGTGCGCTTGTCGACGCCGCCCTTCGCGTTCGGAGCCTCGTCCTCGGTGTAGGCCTCGACGAGGAACGCCATGAGCGAGCGGGTGAGGCCGGCGGCCGGCTCGATGACGTAGGGCACCCAGCGGGAGTCCTTGGCCTGGTCGAAGAAGGACAGGTCCTTGCCGGAGTGCTCGGAGTGCGTCGAGAGGTCGAAGTCCGTGCGGTTGGCGATGCCCTCGAGCTCGCCCCACTCGCCGCCGGTGAAGCCGAACCGGTACTCGATGTCGACCGTGCGCTTCGAGTAGTGCGAGAGCTTCTCGGCCGGGTGCTCGTAGTGCCGCAGGTTGTCGCGGGAGATGCCGAGGCCCGTGTACCAGTCCGTGCGGGCCTGGATCCAGTACTCGTGCCAGTCCTCGTCCGTGCCGGGCTCGACGAAGAACTCCATCTCCATCTGCTCGAACTCGCGCGTGCGGAAGATGAAGTTGCCGGGCGTGATCTCGTTGCGGAACGACTTGCCGATCTGGCCGATGCCGAACGGCGGCTTCTTGCGGGCCGTGGTGAGCACGTTCGTGAAGTTGACGAAGATGCCCTGGGCAGTCTCGGGCCGCAGGTAGTGGCGGCCGGACTCGTCGCCCACGGCGCCGAGCGTCGTCTCGAGCATCATGTTGAAGTCGCGGGGCTCGGTCCACCTGCCGCGGGTGCCGCAGTTCGGGCAGGGCAGCTCCGTGATGGCGACCGAGTCCGGGTCCTCGATGCCCTTGCGCTCCGCGTACTCCTCCTGCATCTGGTCCACGCGGAACCGCTTGTGGCACTCGAGGCACTCGGTCAGCGGGTCGGTGAACGCCCCGACGTGGCCGGACGCCTTCCAGACCTGGCTCGGCAGGATGATGGCGGAGTCGAGACCCACGACGTCGTCGCGCTTCGTGACCATCGCACGCCACCACTGGCGCTTGATGTTCTCCTTGAGCTCCACGCCGAGGGGGCCGTAGTCCCAGGCGGAGCGGGTGCCTCCGTAGATCTCGCCGGACTGGAAGACGAATCCGCGGCGCTTCGCGAGCGCGATGACGTTGTCGAGGGCGGTGGCCATAGAGGTCTCCACGTTCTGCCGGGCGGTGCTCGGCGGTCGAGCCGCACCCGGGTGGTGCGGACCCTCCCACGGTAGTGCGCCCCGGTGGCAGGAGTCGCCGCGGGGCAGCCGTCGGGGCGGAGGCGTTAGCCACTTCTGCACCCCGACGCAGGGTCCCGGGCCGGGTGCCTGCTCCCCCGACGCAGGGTTCGGGGCCTGGTCCCGACGCCCGCGGCGCCTGGGTTCCGACCCGGCGTAGGTGCCTCAGGCCCTCCGCGTCAGGCGTACCGCTCGGGAAGGTTGGCCGGCTGCCCGATCACGCGCCCGTCGCCGATCGCGACGTACGCGTAGCTCGTGTCGAGGACGTAGTAGTCGATGCGCAGCTCGTCCACGCCGGAGACGTCCAGGTCCAGGCGCCACGGGCTTCCGACGTCGACGACCTGGGAGGCGATCAGGACGTCGTCGCCGTAGATCTCCACCTCGACGCCCGCGCCGCCCCGGCTGGCGCGCTCACCGCGGGAGTCCTCGGACGGCGAGTCACCGCCGTCGAGCCGGCCGACCAGGCCGCGCAGCCGGTCGAAACCTTCCTCGAGCGCGTAGGTGGTCGACCCGTCGGTGTCGAAACCGCCCGAGACGACGGCACCGTCGGTCGAGGCGCCGTCGATCGAGACCCGCTCGTACGTCTCACGGAGCTCGCCGTCCGCGGACTCCGAGCCGAGCTCGTCGAGCGAGCGCAGTGTGCTCTCCTCCGCGACCGTGACCGTCACGGTTCCGGGCGTTCCCGCGCCGGTCGCCGGGTGCTGAGCGACGATCGTGCCGACGGGGTCGCCGTCGGACAGGACGGAGCGCTCCTCGATGCCGACGTCGTCGCCGAGGGCCTCTTCCGCCTGGTCCACGGTGAGCCCGGCCAGGTCCGGCATCGGGCCGCCGCCGGTGAGCAGGCGGATCCCGAGCACGAGGGCGGTGGCCAGGACCGCCCCGGCCACGAACGCCGCGACGACGGCGCGCGGCCCGCGCAGGCGGCCCCCACGGGAGCGGGTCGGCGGCGCGTCGCCGCGCTCGGAGGTCGCCCAGCCGGCGCCCGAGCCCTCCGGCGCGTAGCCGACCGGCAGGTGGCCGGGACCCGGCTGGGCGGCGGCCCCGGGGTGAGTGGTCGGGCCGACGCCAGGGGCGCCGGCAACCACGGTTCCGTCGGGTGCCACCGCGCCGTCGCGGACCACGGTGCCGTCGGGCGCGGCCGTGGCCGGTCCGGTCCCGGCGAGTGCGGTCGTGGCGGAGGCGCCGTCCTGGACGGTCCCGTCCGCCGCGCCGGCCCACTGCCCCGTGGGCAGCCGCTGCCCGACGGGCGCCTCGACCAGCTTGCGGAGCGCGGGGAGGTCGTCGAGCGCCGACCCGAGGTGACCGAGCCGCTCGGCGACGTCTCCGGCGTCGGGGCGGAGGGCGGGATCCTTGGCGAGCATCGTGAGGACGAGGTCCCACAGTGCGTCCGGGAAGCCGTCCGGGCGGCCCGGCAGGGTTCCCGAGTGCCGGGTGAGGACGCCGTAGGCGCCGCCGGCGCCGGCGAACGGGGTGATGCCGGCGACCATCTCGTAGAGCATGATCCCGAGGGCGTAGACGTCGGCCCTGCCGGTCGGCGTCTCCTCCTCGATGACCTCCGGCGCCATGTACAGCGGGGTGCCGAGCATGGCGGTCGAGGTCGTGTGCCCCGTGCCCTGGGTGATGCGGGCGACCCCGAAGTCGGAGACCTTCGGGACGGTGCCGTCGCCGGAGTCGTCGAGCAGGATGTTGGCGGGCTTGACGTCGCGGTGGATGATCCCCTCGGCGTGGATCGCCGCGAGGCCGAGCGCGATCTCCCGCCCGAGCCACGCGGCCTCGGCCGGCGGCAGGGTGCCGCGGGAGTCGAGCAGCCGGCGCACGTCTCCCCCGCCGATGTGCTCCATGACGATGCCCAGCGTGCTGCCCTCGACCACGAGGTCGCGCACCCGCACGACGTTGGGGTGCACCACGCGCAGGAGGACGGAGCGCTCCTGGATGAACCGGCTGACGATCTCCGCGTCCTCGGCGTACTCGGACCTCAGGAGCTTGACCGCGACCCGCTCGCCGTTGTCGTTGCGGGACCCCGACCAGACCGATCCCATCGCGCCGCGACCGATCTCGGCGTCGAGCCGGTAGCGGCTGCCGAGTGGGCGTGTGGGCATGACACCTCGTTCGATCGGTTCGGCGGACGACGGCGCGACTGGCCGCACGGTTCCGCTCCGGACAGCCACGAGGGTACCCATGCGCGACGCCGTTCCGGCGCGGCCCACGGGTGCCGAGGTCCCCGCGGTGCCGCCGGCTCCGGGGCGCCCGGACGAGCGCGGCGCCCGCGGTGCCGCCCTGTGCCCAAGGGAACACGCCTCCTCGTTGACAACGATTCTCACTGATCGGGAGGATGGTCGGCATGCCCGGATCCTTCCTGCGCGCCCTCGCGCCCTCGACCGTCGGTGACGCCGCCGCCTCGCGTCGGGCGGCGGTGGCCCCGTGAGCGACGAGATCGCCCTCGCGGTCGAGTCCGTCGACGTCGCGATCGACGGCCAGCCCATCCTCCGCGGGGTCTCCACCACGGTGCGCGCGGGCGAGACCGTCGCGCTCATGGGCCCCAACGGCTCGGGGAAGTCGACGCTCGCCCGCGCGATCGTCGGCGTGCGACGCCCCACGGCCGGCACGGTGAAGCTGTTCGGCACGGACATCACCGCCCCCAGGCGGACCGTCCCGTGGCGCCGCCTCGGCTACGTGCCGCAGCGGACCTCCGCGGCCGCGGGTGTCCCCGCGACCGTGCGCGAGGTCGTCGGCGCCGGCGATCTCGCCGGCTGGTCCTGGCGCCCCGGGCGGCAGCTGTCGGCGCGCATCGTCGAGGCCCTCGAGCGCGTGGGGCTCGCCGACCGTGCGGGTGACCCCGTCCACATCCTCTCCGGCGGGCAGCAGCAGCGCGTCCTCCTCGCCCGCGCCCTCGTCCGCTCGCCCGACCTGCTCGTGCTCGACGAGCCCCTGTCCGCGATGGACTCCGGCTCACAGCGGGCGACCGCCGACCTCCTGGGCGAGTTCACGAAGGCGGGCGGCGCCGTCGTCGTCGTGCTGCACGAGCCCGGGCCGATCGGCCCGCTGCTCGACCGCACCGTGGTCCTCCGGCACGGGGTCGTCGTGCACGACGGCGTCACCCCGGCGGCATCCGCGGGCCACGGTTCCGAGCACCACCGTCACCTGCACCCCCACGGGGACGAGGACGCCTCGCCGCCCCCCGACGCCCTGAGCGCCGACGATCTGGAGCCCTGGAAGAAGGAGGTGCGGTACTGATGGAGCTGATCGACACCCTCCAGACCATGCTGGCCAGCCCGCTCATGCGGCGGGCGCTCGTCATCGCGGTCCTCGTGGGGCTCGCGGCCCCGGTCATCGGCACGTACCTGGTCCAGCGGCGCCTCGCGCTCCTGGGCGACGGTATCGGCCACGTGGCGCTCATCGGCGTCGCGGTCGGCTGGTTCGCCGGGACCACCATGGGCGCGGTGCCCTCCGACAGGTTCGCGGTGCCCGGGGCGGTGGCCGCCTCGGTCGCGGGCGCGCTGCTCATCGAGCTCGTCCGGGCGAGGGGGCGCACCTCCGGCGACCTCGCGCTCGCCATCCTCTTCTACGGCGGCATCGCCGGCGGCGTCCTCATCATCTCCGCGTCCGGCGGCTCCAGCGCGTCGCTGACGAACTACCTGTTCGGCTCGATCGCCACCGTGAGCCCGCTCGACATGTGGCTCGCGATCGGCCTCACCGCCCTCATCCTCCTCGTCGGCATCGGGCTGCGGCCCGCGCTGTTCGCGCTGTGCCACGACGAGGAGCTCGCGCGCTCGCTCGGCCTGCCGACCTGGCTGCTCTCCGCGCTCGTGTCGATCATGGCCGCGCTCACCGTCTCAGTCTCCATGCGCGTGGTCGGCGTGCTCCTGGTCTCCGCGCTCATGATCGTCCCGGTCGCCTCCGCGCAGCTCCTCACCCGCTCCTTCGCCGGCACGATGCGACTCGCGATGGGCATCGGCGCGGCGGTCACGCTCGTCGGTCTGGTCATCACGTACCTCGTGCCGTGGTCGCCCGGCGCCACGATCGTCGTGCTCGCGATCCTGCTGTACGCGATCGCCTCGGTGGTCGGCCCCGCGATCGAGCGGCGGCGCCGTCGGCGGCTCGGACCCACCGACCCGCACCCGGACATCGACGACGACCTCGAGGTCGCAGGCTCCGACTGCGCGGCCTCCGACCGCGAGGGCGTCGACGCCGCGCCCGCGGGCGATGGAACGGCCGGCGCGGCGACCGTGAGCCGAACGACCTAGAGTCTCCCCCGATTCTGGTGGACAATGGGCCCGTGCCCGAGTTCCTCACGGGATGGCCGTTCGCGGTCGTCTACCTCTTCCTGCTCTTCGGGGCGACGTGTCGCGGGCAGATGCTCTACTGGCTCGGCCGCTGGGCCATCGCCCAGACGCTCCGTCGCACGCATCCCACCGGTGGCTGGCGCCGGCGCGCCCACGACCTGCTCTCCAGCGACGGCACCGAACGGGGCATCGAGGCCATCAGGCGGTGCGGGCTCATCGTCATCCCGCTCAGCTACCTGACGGTCGGCTTCCAGTCGATGGTCAACGCCGGCGCCGGCGTGCTGCGCATCCGGTGGTGGAAGTTCTCCCTCGCCCAGCTGCCTGGCTCAGCCGCGTGGGCGCTCATCTACTCGACGATCGGCTTCGCGATCTGGGGCGCCGCGATCAGCGCGGCCGCGGGGTCCCCCGGCGGCCTCATCGCGATCCTCGTGGTGCCCCTGGCGATCGTCGCCGCCGTCGTCGTCCACGTCCGTCGGAGGCGTCGCGCGCGGGAGAGAGCCGAGGATCGCGCGGACTTCGCCGCCGAGAATCGCATGGACTCCCTGCTCGACGAGCATCGCGCGGACTCCCTGGCCGCCGACGAGAGCGCGGACACCGCGCCCGCCCTCCCCCAGGGAATGCAGAACTCGGCGCACGAGTGAGGAGCGGGACGCCCCGAGCGCGTCCCCGACCTCCACACACGCGGAGGCCGCACACCTGGGCAACCGCACGCCTGGGCACCTCGCCCTCGTTCAACCATATGGTTGACAACACCGTCGACGCTCCCTACGTTTGTTCTCAACCGAACGGTTGAACACACGACGGCGAAGGAGCGCACGTGCAGGACGACCAGCTCGACCAGGTGTTCGCGGCCCTGGCGGACGGGACCCGACGGGACATCGTCGCCCGCCTCGCCGACGACGACGCGACGCTCACCGAGCTCGCCGCGGACTACCCCGTCTCCGTCCAGGCCGTGGCGAAGCACATCACGGTGCTCGAGCGGGCGGGGATGGTCACCCGGACCCGCGACGCGCAGCGCCGTCCGGTCCACCTCGAGGCGGAGGTGTTCTCCCTCATGACGCGGTGGATCGAGCGGTACCGCCTTCGGGCGGAGGAGCGGTTCCAGCGACTCGAGGACGTCCTCGCGTCCGAGGCCGCCGCCACGAACGACACGACCCCATCCAAGGAGCAGGCATCATGACGACCTCCACACCCCACCCCACGACGACCATCAGCGCGCACCCCGACCTCCCGACGATCGAGATGGTCCGGGAGTTCGACTTCCCCGTCTCCGCCGTCTTCCGCGCGTACACGGACAAGGACCTGTTCGCGCAGTGGATCGGACCCCGCTCGCTCACGACCACCGTCTCCGAGTGGGACTGCACGACCGGCGGGAGGTACCGCTACTCGAACGTCGAGCGCGACGGGGACGGCGAGTACCACTTCTTCGGCTCGTTCCACGAGGTACGCCCGAACGAGCGCATCGTGCAGACGTTCACGTTCGAGGGGTTCCCCGACGGCGTCTCGCTCGAGACCGGCACGTTCACGGACCTCGGCGACGGCCGCACGCGGCTCACCCTCCTCTCGGTCGTCGACTCGATGGAAGCCCGCGACGCCATGATCGCCAGCGGGATGGAGACCGGCGTCGTCGAGGGCTTCGAGAAGCTCGACGAGCTGCTCGCAGGAGATGACGCATGAGGGGGGACGAGGCGCCCGCCGAGCTCCACCGCGTCGTCGCCGGCCGTTTCGGTGCCGTCGTCGACGCCGTGCCGGCCGGGGACTGGGACGCGCCGACGCCCGTCGACGGGTGGGTGGCGCGCGACGTCGTGGGCCACCTGACGACGTGGCTCCCGGCACTGCTCCGGTCCGCCGGCGGACCGCAGCTCGCGGACGGTCCGTCCGCCGGGACCGACCCCGTGGGCGCCTGGCGCCACCAGGCCGCCGCGGTGCAGGACCTGCTGGACGACCCGTCGTCGGAGGACGTCGTCCTGTCCAGCCCCAACTTCGGCAGCGTGCCCCTCCCCCGTGCGATCAGCCAGTTCTACACCGGCGACGTCTTCATGCACACGTGGGACCTCGCGCGGGCCACGGGACAGGACGTCGAGCTCGACCCGGAGCTGTGCGCCGCGATGCTCGCCGGGATGCCGGCGATGGAGGAGGCCATGCGGTCCAGCGGCCAGTTCGGCCCGGCCGTGCCCGTCCCCGACGGCGCGTCCGCGCAGGACCGGCTGATCGGGTTCATCGGCCGCGACCCGGCCTGGCGGCCGTAGCCGCTCCTCCCCCCTTGATCCCCGCGAGGTAGGAAGGGAACAGGCGACGTAGGAACTGCGAATTCCTCCCTCGCCGGCCCCGTTCCTCCCTCACGGGAGGGGGTGGGCGGGCCGACCGGGGCGCGGTCAGGCGCCCTCGGCGTGGCCGCGGCGCCAGTAGCCCATGAACGCGACGTCGGCCTTGTCGATGCCGTGGGCGACCAGCAGCCGGCGCAGGTCGCGGACCACGCCGGACTCGCCGGCGATCCACGCGTAGGTCTCCCGCGGCGCACCCTCGGGCTCCTCCCAGAGGATCCCGTCCGACGTCGGATCCTCCTCCGCGACCCGCCCGCCCCGGGCGGACAGGTGGGCCTCCGCCCACCGCTCGACGGCGGGCAGCAGGGCCGCGCCGCACTCGCGCTCGGCACGCGGCAGCCAGTGGACCTCGAGCCCGGGATGGACGGTCGCCTCGAGGATGTCGCCGCAGTCGGGCACCTCGATGAAGGCGTCGCCGGCCACGTCGTCCGGGAGCGACTCGAGGATGGCAAGGATCGCGGGCGCCGCGGTCTCGTCCCCGGCGAGCATGACCCGCCGGGCGCCCTCCGGGTGCCAGGCCGTGCCGCGGTACGGCTCGTCGGAGCGGGCGTCCGGGCCGAGCACGACCAGCTCGTCACCGATCTGCGCGTCCTGCGCCCACGCGGACGCCGGACCGGACGTGCCGTGGAGGACGAAGTCGATGTCGATCTCCCGCGCCTCCGGCCGCACGTTCCGCACTGTGTAGGTGCGCAGGGGGTTGCGCTCGTCGTCGGGCAGGGCGCGCCAGCGCCCGTACCACTCGCCGATCGTCGCGGGCGGGTCGTCGAACAGTCCGAGGCCGGGGACGACGCCGTCGGCGCGCGGGAGCAGGAGCTTGATGCGGGTGTCGAGGCCGACGGTCCCGAAGTGCTCCAGGTCCGGGTGGGTGACCGTCACGCGCAGGACGTGCGTCCCGAGGGCGTTGAGGCCGGTGACGCGCGTGCGGAACGCGCTCGAGGACGGGCGGCTCACGCGGGCACCGACCGGACGTGATGGCGCCCGGCGGGCACCATGAGCGGCCGCCCCGTCAGCGGGTCCGGGACCACCGTGCTGTCGATACCGAAGACGGCGCGCACGCAGTCCGAGGTGAGGACGTCGTCCGGCGACCCGGCGGCGTAGACCGTGCCGTCGGCGACGGCCACCAGGTGGTCGGCGTAACGGGCGGCGAGGTTGAGGTCGTGCAGGACCATGACGATCGTCGTGCCCCGGTCGGCGTTGAGGTCCGTGAGCAGGTCGAGGACCTCGATCTGGTGGCAGACGTCGAGGAACGTGGTCGGCTCGTCGAGCAGGAGGATATCGGTCTGCTGCGCTAGCACCATGGCGATCCACACCCGCTGCCGCTGCCCGCCGCTCAGCTCGTCGACGGGCCGGTCGGCGAGCTCGACCGAGCTCGTGGCCTCGAGCGCGCGGGCGACGGCGGCCTCGTCCTCGGCCGTCCACCGGCTGAGGACGCCCTGGTGCGGGTGGCGCCCGCGGCCGACCAGGTCCGCGACCGTGATCCCCTCCGGCGCGAGCGGGGTCTGCGGGAGCAGGCCGAGAGTCCGGGCGAGCTGGCGCGCGGGGATCTGGTGCACGCGCCTGCCGTCGAGGACGACCTGCCCCTTGCTCGGCGCGAGCAGGCGGGACATCGCGCGCAGGAGCGTGGACTTGCCGCACGCGTTGGCGCCGACGATCGCGGTGATGCGGCCGGGCGGCACGGCGAGGGTGAGGTCCTCGATGACGCTGCGGTCCTTGTACCCGACCCAGACGGCGTCGGCGGTCAGCTCGCGGTCGGTCACAGGTTTCCTCCGGTGCGGTTGCCGCGGACGATGAGATAGACGAGGAAGGGCGCCCCGAGCGCCCCGGTGATGACGCCGACCGGGAAGCGCGCCCCGAACGCGTACTGGCCGGCGAAGTCGGCGACGAGCACGAGCAGCGCGCCGACCAGGGCGGCGGGGACGAACAGGGAGCGGCCCGGGCCCACCAGTCGGGCCGTGATCGGCCCGCACAGGAAGGCGACGAACGCGATCGGGCCGGCGGCCGACGTCGCGATCGCGATGAGCCCGACCGCGCACACGACGACGACCGCCCGGGTCCGCTCCACGCGCACGCCCAGGCCCTGGGCGGCGTCGTCGCCCAGCTGCATGGTGGTGAGGTTGCGGGCGAGGACCAGCAGGGTGCCGCCGAGGACGACGAGCCCCACGGTGGTCGTCGTGACGTCCGAGCGCTGCGTGTTGTTGAGCGAGCCGACGAGCCACCGCATGGCGTCCTGGACCTCGCCCTGGCCGGCGCGGTCGAGCAGGTGGTTCGTGACGGCGTCGAGCACGGCGGCGATCCCGATCCCGATGAGGATGAGCCGGGTGCCGAGCACTCCCCCACGCCACGACAGCAGGTAGATGAGCGCGGAGACGGCAAGCGCCGCGGTGATGGCGAGGGCCGAGACCCTCGAGCCGTCGAGCCCGAGCACGATGATGCCGAAGGCGGCCGCCGCCGAGGCACCGGAGCTGATGCCGATGATGTCCGGGCTCGCGAGCGGGTTGCGCAGCAGGGTCTGGAAGGTGACGCCGCCGAGCGCGAAGCTCGCGCCGGCGACGATCGCGAGGGTGGCCCGCGGCAGCCTGAGCGTGCCCACGGTGAAGGTGGCGCCGGGGACCTGCTCCCCGCGCAGGACGCCCCAGACGTCCGACGGCCCGTAGAAGGTCCGCCCCGCCATCACGCTCGTCGCGTACATGGCGACCACGCCGACGACGAGGAGAACCACGACCATCACGTAGCGCCGACGGCGCGCCACGCGGCCCGCGCGCAGGACCTCGATCGTGGCCCGGTCGGGCGCGCCCGTGGTCGTCACGCGTTCGTCGGTCGTGGTCGTCGTCGCGCTCATAGCTCGCGGATCTTCTGTCGGCGCACGATGGCGATGAAGAACGGGGCGCCGACGACGGCGGTGATGATGCCGACGCTGATCTCCTCCGGCTTCCAGATGATGCGGCCCACGATGTCCGCGGCGGTGAGGAGCGCGGCCCCGCCGATCGCGGAGAACGGGATGAGCCAGCGGTGGTCGACGCCGACGATGAGGCGGCACACGTGCGGGACGACGAGTCCGACGAACCCGATCGGGCCGGCGACGGCCACCGAGGCGCCGCACAGCAGCACGGCGCCGAGCGCGGCCACCATGCGCGCGGTCACGACCCGGACGCCGAGGCCTGCGGCCACGTCGTCCCCGAGTGCGAGGGAGTTCAGGCTGCGCGCGGAGACCACGCACAGGACCGCCCCGACGACGACGAACGGAAGCACCTGCACCGTGGCCCCCATCGACGCGCCGCCCACGCCGCCGATCTCCCAGGAGCGCACCGACTCGATGACGTCGCCCCGCAGGAGCGAGACGGCGGAGACGAAGGACCGCAGGGCGACCGCGGTGGCAGCGCCGGCGAGCGCGAGCTTGAGCGGGGTCGCTCCCCCGCGCCCGGCCGAGCCGATGGCGTAGACGAAGACGGCCGCCAGCGCGGCGCCGAGGATCGCGACCCAGATCATCGAGGTGCGCTGCCACAGACCGAACCACGCGATGCCGATGACGACGGCGAGCGAGGCGCCCATGTTGATGCCGAGGATGCCGGGGTCGGCGAGCGGGTTGCGGGTCACGCCCTGGAGGACGGCGCCCGCGGTTCCGAGCGACGCGCCCACGACGAGCGCGAGGAAGGTGCGCGGGACGCGCTTGTACACGGCGGCCTCGCCGATGCCGTCGAGCTGACCGGTCAGGCCGCGGAGGATCTCCCCCAGCCCGACCTCACGGGATCCGATGGCGACGGATGCGAGCACGAGGAGCGCGAGCACGAGGACCGCGACCACGAGACCCACATACCGATTCCGTGCCGGGCGCCGCAGGGCAACGGCGCCCGGCACGGTGTCGGGGCGGGAGGATGGGACCGCCCCGACCGCATCGGAGGTTCGTTCCTCCGTCACTGGTTGCTGCTGACCGCCTCGGCGAGGAGCGAGACATAGTCCTCGAGCACCCAGGAGATGGACAACGGAGTCGGGTTGGCCGCTGTACCCAGCGGGCCCGATCCGTCGAGAGAGACGATGGCGCCGTTCCGGACGGCGGGCATCTGGGAGAGCAGGGGGTCGGCCTCGAGCGTGTCGACGAGCGCGGCGTCGCCGTAGGTGACGATGAGGTCGACGTCGTCGAACTGGTCGACCTGCTCGGCGCTGACCTGGCCGGAGAACTCCCCGCTCGCAGAGGCCTCCTCGACCGCGGCCGGCGTGGTGAGGCCGAGGTCGTCGAAGAACGCTGCACGCGTGTCGTTCGCCGTGTAGAAGTTGACGACGCTCAGGTCGGAGGTGTCGACGTGGGTGAGGAACATGGTCGTCGCACCGTCCAGCTCGGGGTGCTGCGCGACCGTCTCGTCGATCTCCGCCTCGAGGTCGGCGATGAGCTGAGCGCCCTCGTCCGGCACGCCCATCCCGGCGGCGTTGTACATGATCTCGTCGCGCCACGACGTCGCCCACGCCTCCTCCGGGAACGGGACCACCGGGGCGATCTGGCTCAGGGTGTCGTAGTCCTCCTGCGTGAGGCCGGAGTACGCGGCGAGGATGACGTCCGGCTGCGTGTCGGACACGGCCTCGAAGTCGATGCCGTCGGTCTCGTCGAAGAGGACCGGGGTCTCGGCGCCGAGCTCCTCCAGCGCCTCCTCGACCCACGGCAGGGTGCCGTTGCCGTCGTCGTCGCCGAAGTTCGCGGCGGCGAACCCGACCGGGACGACGCCGAGCGCGAGCGGGACCTCGTGGTTCGCCCAGGCCACGGTCGCCACCCGCTCGGGCACCTCCGTGATGGTGGTGGTGCCAAACGCGTGGTCGATCTCGATGGGCAGCTCCGCGCCGGAGATGCCCGGGTAGTCGTCCGCGACGTCCTCGAAGGTGACGCTCTCCCCCGAGGCGTCCTCCGCCCCTTCGGATCCGGACTCCCCCGCGTCCTCGGAACCGGACTCCGACGCGTCCTCGGAACCGGACTCCGACGCGGAGCCTGCATCGTCCGACCCGGTCTCGGAGCCGGTCTCCTCCGCGGAGGTCGTCTCCTCGTCGTCGGTCGGGTCGTCCGACGAACCGCATGCGGTAAGGGCGAGTGCGGCTGCCGCCACGGCGGCGGCGAAGGTGAGGCGTGCTGTGCGCATCGAGGAAGGGCTCCGAAGTCGGTCGGGGAGGTCAGCGCTCCGACGATCAATTAAGTGATGCTGACGTAGCGAAAACGTACCGCGCGACTCCGAGGTTAGCCAACCCTTACCGTCGTGAGCAATGTCTCTGATCAGGGAAGACGCGGGGCGCCGACCCGAGCGGTCAGGCGGACGCGCCCTGTCGCTTCTCGAGCTCCCGGTAGTAGCGAGGCTTCACCGCGTGCTCGTCGAGGGTGCGCAGGAGCAGGTCGAGATCCTCGGTCTCGTACGCCTCCACCATGGCCCTGTGGTCGGCGACGAGGCTCTCGGTCGCGTAGGTCTCGGCCGTGATCGTGCGGCGCTCGAGCCCGGGAAGGCCGAGACGGCGGTAGGTGTCGAGCAGGATCCGCGACCCGGCGAGCGAGACCATGTACTCGTGGAAGGCGTTGTTGGTCCGGATCCACGCCTCGGGGTCCGTGAACGTCGCGCCGTCCACGAGGTCGGCCGTCTCCTCCATGAGCCCCCGCATGGTCGCGAGCTGCTCGGGCGTCACGCGCCCGATGGTCTGGCGCGCGACGCCCTCCTCCAGGGCGAACTTGGCGGCGTAGTGGTCGAACAACACCTCCTCCGGCACCGGGGGCAGCGTGAAGGAGCCGTTCTCGCGCGCCACCAGCCCCTCCTCGACCAACGCGCCCAGGGCGCGCCGCACCATCTCCGGCTCCGCCTGCAGCTCGGCGGCAAGGTCGACGTGGTCGAGCTCCGCGCTCACGTCCGAGCCGAGCTCGAGCAGCCGGTCGCGGACGATCCGGAGCACGCTGGCATCCGGCGCGGTCTGCATCCGGCCGAACGCTCCCCGGAAGTAGGCGAGCGGGTGGCCGTGGATCGCGACGCCGTCGTCGACGTGCGCAAGGAAGACGTAGTGGGTGCCGGCCTCGACCTGCTCGCCGACCGTGCAGGTGAGGTGAGCCAGGGCTCCGACGATGAGCGGCGACTCGTACTCGTCACGCTCGAAGGGAACCCCGCGGAACTTGTCGTCGAGCTTCGTCGCGAACCTGCCGGCGAGCTCGGAGTGGTCCTCGGCGAGGACGTTCACCGCGAAGGTCCCGGCCTCGATGATGGCCGCCGCGGTGCTCGAGGTCTTGTTCAGGCAGATGATGATCATCGGCGGCTCGTCCGACAAGGACGTGACCGCGCTCGCGGTCGTGCCGAAGTCGCGGTCCCCCGCCCGGGACGTCAGGATCGTGACACCACTGGCAAAACGGCCGATGATATCGCGGAACTCGTTCTTGCTGAGCTTGCTGACGCCCACCTCGGAACGTTGCGACATGTGAATCTCCTACACCTTTGTGGGATGCGCGGGAACGTGCGCTGGATCGATCGTACGACAAAACCTGTATAAGTCCATAACTATATCGTCCGAGATCCGCGTGGACGCGAAGCGCCCCGGATGCCTGAGGCATCCGGGGCGCCGACAGTCGCGCGGGGGCGAGTCAGGAGACTCCCGCCCCGGTCGTCGCGTCCACCAGCTGCAGATCCGCCGCGAGGACGACCTCCAGGGCGAGCTCGAGCTCGCGGCCCGGATCCTCGGGCATGTCCATGCTCCGCCAGGCGACGAACGTGTCGGGGCGCACGAGCACGGCACCCCGCGGCCCGACCTCGCGCAGTCGCTCCCACTCCCCCTCCGGGTCGGCCAGGCGATCGTCCCCCACCACCACGACGTCGACGAGGGCGGCCAGCGGAGCGACGTCCGAGGCGACGGCGGAGGCGACGGCCTCCCGCCACCCGTCGGCACCCTCCGGGGCGACGACCAGGGCGAGGCGCCCTCCGTCCGCGAGGTCCAGGGTCGACACCCGCCCGGCCCCGCCGTGGAGCCACACGTGGGGGACGTGGTGCCCCGGCGCGGACGTGGGGCGGTACACGAGCGGGTCGACGGGCAGGGCGCGTTCCGGCCCGTCGCCGGCGATCGCGCCGCGCGGGTAGGCGAAACCGCACTCGACGCCGTGCGCGTGGAACTCGTGGTCCATGAACTCGATCGCGTCCGCGAGCGCCCGACGACGTTCGAGACCCGACCCGCTCTCCGACCACAGGTCCGCGAACATCTCCCAGCCGGTCGAGGCCGGGGCAGCCGGGTCGAGCCCGATCGCCTTGTCCACCAGGCCGCCGTGGTTCGTGAAGTTGTGCAGCGAGTTCTCCGCGACGGTCGTGGCGATCGGGCGGCGCTCGGTCTCGTACGTCTCGAGCAACGAGGCAAGCTCGGGCGACCGCAGCGCGGCCGCGATCTTCCAGGCCAGGTTGTGCGCGTCCTGGATACCGGTGTTGAGACCCAGCGCGCCCCAGGGCGGCACGCGGTGGGCGGCATCGCCGACAAGGAAGCAGCGACCGCTGCGGAACCGGTCGGCGACGACGGCGTTGATGTACCAGTGGGAGATCGAGTGCACGGTGGCGTCGAGGCCCTCGACGCCGAGGGATCGGACGATCCGCCGCTTCATCTCCTCCTCGTCGAACCGTTCCGGGTCGTCCGGGCCGAACCCGCAGGCGAACAGCCACTCGGCGGACCGCCCCTGCTCGTCCCAGGGACCGAGGTGGTAGAGGTAGCCGGACCCGATCGAGCCGCCGAGGTCGGGGTTGACGAACCAGTTGATGAGGCAGCCGTTGTCCGGCACCACGCCACCAAGGTCGGCGCTGAAGTGCGCGCTCACCATGTCGACCAGGTCGCTCTCGCCCGACATGGGGATGCCGAGCTCGTCGGCGATGAAGCGACCGCCGTCGGCCCCGATCACGTACGTCGCACGGATGTGCCGGACCGTTCCGTCGGCGGTGGGACCGACCGTGATCGACACCCCGTCCTCGTCCTGGGCGACGGCGGTGACCGGGGAGTCGAACCTGATGTCCGCCTCCGGCCTCTCCTCCGCGGCCCGCCGGAGGATCGGCTCGAGCCGGATCTGGGCGAGCATCGTGTAGGACGACGGGCTCATCGCCGCGTACTCCTCGGCGTACGAACCGCCACCCCAGGCGTCGCGCGCCGCGATCTGTCGGCCGTGCAGCTCCGTCGGTCCGTCGAAGGAGGTGTACCAGGCCGTACGCGAGACGGTCCTCGCGGGCGCCCCGGCGGCCCGGACCTCGTCCTCGATCCCAAGGCTGCGGAAGATCTCCACCGTCCGCTGGTTCAGCCCGACCGTCGTTGCCCGGCGCGCCTTCGACCCCGACTCCCTCCAGGTGCGCCGCGAGGGGCCGCCTACGGGCGGCCCCTCGCGGCGAGAAGTCGGTGATCGTCGTCGGGCGGACTTAGACCTGGCCCGCCGCGGAGCCCGTCGACGACGGCGCCTGGGTCTGGTAGGCGTCCCGGGTCGAGCTGTCGCGGTACTCGGTGTACATGTAGGGGTTGTCGAGCACCTTCGTCTCCGGGATGTCCGGGTTCATGCCCGACGTCCACACGTCGTCCCCGAGCGTCGAGCGCAGGTGCTCCACGGTGTCGTCGAGGCGGGTGCGCAGGGCGCCCAGGTCGACGTCGACGAGCCGGCCGTCGAACTTCTTGACGTCCCCGCCCACGAGAACCGTGTGGACGTCGCCCCTGCCGGCCTGCATGGCGACGTGGCCGTAGGGGTTGAGGATCGGGAACATGGTCGGCGAGTGGTCGTTCTTCAGCAGGACGACGTCCGCCAGCTTGCCGACCTCGAGCGAGCCGAGCTCGTTCTCGCGACCGATCGCCTTCGCCCCGCCCCGCGTGGCCCACTCGACGACGTGCTGAGCGCGCAGGTGGGAGTGCGTGACCGTGTCGCCGTGCTCGTGCGCCGACAGGTGCTCCCAGGACCGGTCCGCGCCCAGGGTCGTCCGCATCGCCGAGAAGAGGTCGGCGCTGAACCAGGCGCTTGTGTCGACGGACAGCGAGACCGGGATGTCGTGCTCGCGCAGGGCGTGGGAGGGCGGGTAGCCCTGGCCGCAGCTCTGCTCGCTCTCGGTGGAGAGCGAGACGACGCCGCCGGTGGCCGCGATGCGCTGGTACGAGTCCTTGTCGAGGGTCGCGGCGTGCACGTACACGGTGCCCGGCTCCATGAACCCGTTCTCGTGCATGAGGCGGACGCCGTCGTCGTTGGTCGCGCCCCACACTCCGGCGTGGGTGGTGACGCGGACGTCGAGCTCCCGCGCCACCTCGAACGCCGTGCGCTCGGGGAAGGCGGGGTCGCCCGTGACGTCGAAGGCGAGCTGGACGCCGGCGAGACCGGAGTTGCCGATCGCGCTCTCGAAGACCCTGCGGTAGGCCGGGTCGGCCGTCCACTCCCACGGGCCGGCGAAGATGTTGCCGAATCCCATGACGTAGCGGCCGGGCGCGGAGACGAGCGACTCGATGGCAGCCTCCGCGTGCTCGACCGTCTGGAGGCCGTGGGACCAGTCGACGGTCGTCGTGATGCCCGACTCGATGGCGTCGATCGTGCTCAGGGCGTTGCCGGCCGCGTAGTCCTGGGGGCGGAACGTGGTGCCGTGCTCCAGGTAGTACCACACGAAGTACTGCGTCAGCGTCCAGTCGGAGCCGTAGGCGCGCATCGCCGTCTGCCACATGTGGCGGTGCGAGTCGATCATGCCGGGCATGACGATGCCTCCGGCGGCATCGATCTCGAACGTGCCGTCCGGGACGGCGAGGTCGTGTCCGATCGCGGCGATCTTTCCGTCCACGACGAGGACGTCGGCGCCCTCGTGGATGGTCCGCGCATCGTCCATCGTGAGGACGATGCCGCCGCGGAGGACGATCGGGCGTCCTGCTTCGGGTGCGGGGGTGGTCATGGTGTGCTCCTCCTTGAGCCTTGACGATCTGGTCCGGGTCCGTCCGGGGGTGGTGCTCCGAGCTCAGACCTCGACGCTCGGGTAGGTCCTGCCGATCCAGTGGGAGAGCTTCTCGCGGTACTCCTTCTGGAACGCGAGCGGACCGCTGCGGGCCATGTAGTCCTCCTCGTAGATCCCGATGAAGATGGTCAGCGTGAGGAAGTAGTGGGCGCCCATCTCGAACAGGGCGACGTAGTCGTGGTCGACGAGGGCGCGCCGCTCCTCGTCGGTCAGGCTGTGGACGGTCGAGTGCTCGGCCGTCTGGTTCCACGCGCCGAGGTAGGGCGCGAAGTCGGTCTCCCAGCGGGAGACCATGGCCCCGGGGTCGGCCTTGTAGGCCGCGAGCAGCTCGGGGTCCCGGTCGACCTGGAACAGGAACTTGTTCACCGCGTACTTGCTCATGCCGATGCCGCCTTCCGGGGGTCGCCGTCGGGATACCAGGTCATGTACATCTCGCGCGTGTGGTACAGGTCGAGGTCGTCGACGTACGCGGCCTTCTCGGGACCCGCGATGCCGAGCATGAGGATGAGGTCGAGGAAGCCCGGCGTCGCGTTGCCGGAGGCCGACATCGACTCCCAGGTGACGTTCTCGAGGATCGCCTCGATGTCGCCGCCTGCGAGCCACTCGATCGCCTGCACGTCCCACTCGGGGTCCGGTCCGTGCTCCTCGAACATGCGCGGTCCGCCGAGCTCGAGGGAGAGGTGCCCGGAGCCGATGGCCGCGATGCGCTTGTCCGTCTCGAACTCGTCGATGATCTCGCGGATCGCGCGGCCCAGCTCGTAGAACCGCTTCGGGCTCGGCAACGGCGGCGCGAAGATGTTCGTGTAGATCGGCACGATCGGCAGGTCGCCGTCCGGGCGGGTCGTGATGATCGGGCAGATGATCGAGTGGTCGATCTTCAGCTCGTTCGACACGGAGAAGTCGAATCCCCGCTCCAGCAGGCCGCGCAGCATGAAGCCGGACAGTTCCTCGTGCCCCTCGAGCTCGTAGGTCGGCATGCTGAACTCGCGGATCTCGTTGTAGAAGGTCGCGTCGTACCGCGGCTGCTTGCCGATGAGGAACGTCGGGTAGTTGTCGTAGAAGAACTGGTGGAAGTGGTCGGAGCCCACCATGACCAGCAGGTCGGGCTCCGCCGCGGTGAGGGTCTCCCGGTAGGCCTCGACCTTCGCCTTCCACTCCGGCGCCTCGGGCATCTGTTCCTCGGCCGGCGTCAGGTGCGTGGCCTTGTAGTAGAACGGGTGGTGCGTCGTTGCGAGCACCGCGGACAGCGTGGCCATTCAACTCTCCTTCGAGCGTGGGGTTGCGCAGGTTGCTGGTGGTTGGTCGTTGCTAGTGGGTCGGTGGCACGTAGGTCGCGTTCCGGTCGACCTCCATGTAGATCGACGGTCCGACCGGGTCGGACTGCTCCTCGGCGAGGTGCCCGATGAGGCCGGCGGTCCTCGCGAGAAGGGCGAACCCGCGCAGGAGCCCGACGGGCAGCCCGGCATCGACCAGGCAGGCACCGGCGACTCCCGCGCCGTTCAGCGGGAGCGTGCGGCCGAGCACCTCGGGATGGACGCGGCCGATCGCCTCGAACAGCGACAGGTGCGGACCGAAGACGCCTTCCTCCCGGGCGATCCGGAACATGACCGGGGTCCGGGGGTCGCCCTTCTTGTGCACGGGGTGCCCAAGCCCGGGGATCTTCCGCCCCCCGGCGCGCGCGTCGGCGACCACCGTCCGGGCGACCTCGTCCCACTGCAGCTCGTCGTACCCGGCGACGTCACCGAGCTCGGACACGACGGCGGCGAGGAACGTGCCGGTGTCCTCCGTGACGCCGAGGAACCGCGAGCCGCCGCCGAGCAGGCCGGCGGCGATCGCCCCCTGGATCGAGTCCGGCGCCGAGTAGTAGGTCATGCGGGCCGCGATCGCGGTCGGGGTGTAGCCGTGGTCGGCGAGGGAGACGAGGACGGCGTCGAAGATGCGCAGCTGTCCCGGCGTCGGCCGGCGCTTGGTCGCCAGCCAGTAGGCGAGCTCACCGAAGCTCACCTGGCCGAGGACGTCCGAGGCCAGGTCGAGCCCGAGGAGCTCGATCGAGTCCTCGCTCGACGTCCCGATGCCTGTGGGGTAGGAACGGTCGGCGCTCATGCGCCCTCCTTCGGGTCGGCCAGCCAGGCGCGGAGCTCGTCGGCGTGCTCGCCGAGAGTGGGCGGTGGCAGGCGGTACTGGGCCTTCGTCCTCGAGAAGCTGATGGCGTTCCGGATCATCGGCACCGCCCGGTCGCCCTCGCCGACCGTGACCACGGGGTCCAGGCCGAGCCGCTCGGCGAGGGCCACTCCCCCGTCGATCGTCTGGATGGGACCGCACGCGATGCCCGCCTCGGTCAGGCGGTCGAACCACTCGCCGATGGTCGCCGTCGCGAGCGCCTCGACGAGGATCGGACGGAGGACGTCGCGGTGGATGTTCCGGCCGTCCGTCGTGCGGAAGCGTTCGTCCTCGAGGACGTGCGGGATTCCGAGCACCTCGGCGAGGGTCGCGAACTGCCGGTCGTTCGCCGCGACGATGATGATCTCGCCGTCCGCAGCGGGAAGGGGCTCGTAGGGGAACAGGCTCGGGTGGGCGTTGCCCATGCGGAGCGGCACCTGGCCCCCCGCGATGTACGTGGAGGAGTGGTTGGCCATGCCCGCAAGGGCGGTCGAGAGCAGGTTGACCTCGACGTGCTGTCCCTCGCCGGTGGCGTCGCGGTGGCGCAGGGCGGTGAGGATGCCGATGACCGCCTGGAGCCCGCTCATGATGTCGAAGACCGAGACACCGGACCGGTACGTGGATCCGCCCGGCTCACCGGTCAGGCTCATGAGCCCGGACATCGCCTGGACGATCAGGTCGTACCCGGGCAGGCCGGCACCACCGGCGCTGCCGAAGCCGCTGATGGAGGCGTAGACGACGCCCGGGTTCGACTCCGCGACCGTCTCGTAGTCGAGCCCGAACTTCTTCAGCCCGCCGGGCTTGAAGTTCTCGATGACGACGTCCGCCCGCCGCGCAAGCTCCTGCGCCGCGGCCCGGTCGTCCTCGTCCCGGAAGTCGAGCACGAGGTCGCGCTTGTTGCGGTTGATGGCGAGGTAGTACGTGGACACGCCCTCGCGCTCCGGCGGGCGCCAGCCCCTCGTCTCGTCCCCCACCGGCGCCTCGACCTTGATGACGTCGGCACCGAAGTCACCGAGTATCTGGGTCGCGAACGGTCCGGCAAGGACCCTCGAAAAATCGGCGATCAGCAGGCCGTCCAGGGGCCCACCCACCGTGCGATCGTCTGTGGTCACGCGGTTTCACTCCTTCGGACAAGTATCCGCCCAGCGGACACGTTCAATCTAAGGGGTGTCCCACGCCGGGTCAACCAGCCATCGCGCCGGCGATTCGGCGCGCACGGGCACGCGCCCGCGGCGGGGCGAGCGAGCGCGCAGGGGTGCAGCCGGACCGCGCCCGGAGCGTGACCGTGCGCGCCTGAGGTGGGCACGACTGCGCCACCGCCCGCACCGGCGATCGGCACGGGTCGGCGTCGGGCCGCAGGAGGGAGGCTCGGCGTGTCTGCGCCTACGCGCTCACGGTCTCGTCCGGGACCCGCGCCCGCAACGCATAGTCGACGCCGAGGTCGGCCGCCGCCCGCATGAGGTGCGGCAGGTGCTCCGACCGAAGTTTCTCGAGCGAGGTCTCCGCGGCATGGGCGTTGACGTTCATGGCGGCCAGCACGCGACCGTCGGGCGACCGCACGGGCACCGCGACCGACCGGATCGCCGGCGCCAGCTCCTGGTCGGCCACCGCCCACCCCTGGTCGCGCACCCGAGCGAGCTCCTCCGCGAGCTCCTCGGGAGCCGGCACCGTCACCGGCATGATCCCGGAGCGCGACTCCGCGGCGAGGGTCTCCACCACGTCCTCCGGCGCCATCCCGGCGAGCAGGACCTTCCCCAGCGAGGTCTGGGCGGCGGGGAAGCGCGTCCCGATGGAGACCGACAGCGCGACAAGCTTCGGCACCGCGACGCGGGCGACGTAGACGATGTCCGAGCCGTCGAGGACCGCGAGCGACGAGGACTCGTGGGTCTGCTGCACGAGCTCGCGCAGGCGCGGGACGGCCATCGTCCACGGGTCCGAGCCCGAGTAGACCGAGACACCGAGCTCCAGCACCCGCGCGGTCAGCTCGAACCGGCCGTCCTGCGAGCGGACGTAGCCGAGCGCATCGAGGGTGATGAGGATCCGCCGCGCGGTCGGCCGAGCCAGGTCGGTCCGCTGCGCGACCTCGGTGAGGCTCAGCGAGGTCACACCGTCGAAGGCCCGGATGACCTCGAGGCCGCGCGCCAGCGCCTCGATGAAGTCCGGGCTCGTCCTCTTGTCCATCGTTCTCCGCTCGTCGCCGCGCTCGGCCCCGGGTCGGACCGTTGACGACAACGTACCGTGGTGGATAATCTGCGGACGAACGTACGCCTGTCGGACATTCACGGGAGAGCTCAATGGAGATCGATCTCGGACTACTGGCGCTGAGGCTGCTGATCGCGGTCCTGCTCGGCGCCCACGCGTGCCAGAAGCTCTTCGGCTGGTTCCGGGGCCGCGGCGTCGCGGGCGCCGCCACCCTCTTCGAGGCCGACGGGCTGCGACCGGGCGCCCCGATGGTGGTCGTCGCGGGACTCACCGAGCTCGCGGCCGCGACCCTCTTCCTCGCCGGACTCGCCACCCCGCTCGCCGCGGCGATGGCCATCGGCACGATGACCGTCGCCATCTCGACACTGTGGCCGAAGGGCGTCTGGGCGCACATGGGCGGCTTCGAGGTGCCGCTGACGTACGCGTCGATCGCCTTCTGCCTCGCGATCACCGGTCCGGGCGGGTACGCGTTGGACCGCGTCCTGCCGTGGTCGATCCACGGGCCGCTGTGGGCCCTCGGCGCCGCGCTCCTCGCCACGGTGGCCTCCCTGCCGCTCGTTCTCGTCGTCGCCCGGCACCGCCGCGGGGCCTGACCCTCGGGTCGGGGCCCCGGCCGACGGCGGGGCCCCGACCGCGCAGGCCGCGCACCCCCGTCACCGGGGGGGCCGCGGCCCGCGCCGCTCACATCGTGAGCGGCTGCCCGAGAACGGCCCGGGCCTGCGACGCGAGGAGCATGTCGTGCTGCGCACCGATGTGCGTGCGGTACATGCCGGCGTCCCGGTAGTACTTCTCGAGCCGGGTCCCCGCCTTCCCCGACGACGACGAGCCCGCAGTCGCGAACGCGATGTCGATCGCCTGGGCGGCCAGCTTCGACGCCTGGACGACCCTGCCGCGCAGTCGCGCGTCGTCCGCGGTCGAGACCTCGGGACCACCATCGACCCACGCGGCGTACTTCTTCTCCAGCTCGCGTACCGAGTCGATGAGGAGTGCGTCCGCCGACTCGGTCAGCGACATGATCTGGCCGTACCACATCTGGTACTCGGGCGACTCCGTACGGGGGACCCGGGGCGGGAAGCTCGAGTTCTTCGAAGCAAGCAGGTCCTCGTACTCGTCGAGGCACGCCCAGGCGGTACCCGTCTGCGTGACGGCCAGGCCCGAGATGAACACGGTCAGGGTGCGCCCCAGGTAGAGCGGGTTGCCGTGGAGCTGGTAGCCGGGCGTCCCGTCGCTCCCCCACTCGACGTCCTTGAACGTGTACGGGACCGCCCGGTACTCGGGGACGAAGACGTCCTCGATCGTGATCGAGTTCGAGCTCGAGGCGTTGAGTCCGATCGTCTTCCCGCCACCCCAGTCGTCGAGGATCGTGAAGTCGGTACGCGGCACGATGAACATGAGGTCGTGGCGCGCGCCCTCGTCGTCGACGAACGGCGCGACCGGCATGAAGTGGGTCGACCACGTGCACCCGGAGTTGTAGTCCCACCGCCCGCTGAGGAGCCACCCGCCGTCGACGCGCCGGACGTCCGACTTCAGCGCAAAGGCGCGGGAGGCCGAGACGAACGGCGTGGTCGCGAAGACCTCCTCCTGCGCCTGCTCGTTGAAGTACGAGGCGAACTGGTAGGCGTGGCTCGCCCCGAGCTCGTAGCTCCACCCGACCCCCGGGTCCGCCCGCGCGATCTCCGTGGCGACCCGGAAGAAGGCTTCGAGGCCGAGCTCCAGGCCGCCGTACCGCTTCGGGCGCAGCACGTCGTAGAGCCGGAGCTCCGTGAACGCCTCGTGGATCTCCTCCGAGTACGTGCCGATCTCTGCGTGGTGCGCCTGCAGCTCGCGCAGTCGCGGGCGGAGGGAGCGGGCGCGCTCCACCAGCTCGTCGGCGGTGAGCTCGGTGTCGGGTGCATCGGTGAGCGTCATGGTGACTCCTGGCAGTCGTTGGCAAGGTCTGTAGTATGTATACACACTATAAGCACTCTTGTCGAACATTCTGTTCGGATCGCTCGGCACGTTCGTCACCCGCGCGACAGCGCTGTCAGCCTTGGCCCAGCACGTTCTCCGGCAACTTCGGCCCAGGTTGGAGCGCGACGCGACGGGCGGCGATGACCTGACGTTGTCCTACTGTCCGACGGACCCGATGCTCACCGAGGAGCCACCCATGCCTGTGCACGCCACCGCCGCGGTTCTCGACCGGTTCGCGGCCCCGTTCGCGCACGTCCCCGTGACCCTGCGGGACCCGGCCCCGGACGAGGTCGTCGTCCGGGCCGAGGCCGCGCCGTTCTGCTCGACCGACTGGATGGGGTGGCGCGCCATGCGCGGAAAGGTCCCGCCCGTCGTCCTCGGGCACACGCTCGTGGGCACCGTGGAGATCGCGGGCACGCACACCGGGCTCGCCCCCGGCGACCGGGTGCTCGTCGCCGGGACCCCGCAGTGCGAGACGTGCTTCTACTGCCGCATCGGCCGACCCGACCAGTGCGCGCAGCTCCTCGAGGGCGGCGACCCGGTGATCGGGCACCTCTCCGACGGCCGGGAGGTACGCGCGGCCGGCGGCGTCGGGGCGTACTCCACCCACGCGCTCGTCAGGGCGGACCAGGTCCATCGCGTGCCGGGGTCCCTCCCGCTCGAGGCCGCGGCCCTCATGGGCTGCGGCATCTCCACGGCGTACGGGGTGGTCGAGAACATCGCCGAGGTCGAGGCAGGACAGTCGGTCGCCGTCGTCGGGCTCGGGCACCTCGGCCAGCTCACCGTCCAGGCGGCTGCCGCTGCCGGCGCCGCGACCGTCGTCGGCATCGATCTCCACCCGGAGCGGCTCGAGCTCGCGACGGCGATGGGCGCCACGCACCTCGTCGACGCGGGACACGTGGATCCGGTCGAGACCGTCCGGCAGCTGACCGAGGGTCGGGGCGCGGACGTCGTCGTCGAGGCCGCCGGCCCCGTCCACGCGGCGAGGCAGGCCGTCGACATGGCACGTCGGGCCGGGACGGTCGTCCTCACCGGGGTCGATCACTCGAGGTACGCCGAGGTCACGCTCCCCCAGCTGGCGCTCACTGTTCACGGCAAGCGCGTCGTCGGGTGCCAGAACGGGCAGATCACGCCGCGGACCGACATCCCCCGGTGGTTCGAGCGTCTCGCTCGCGGCAGGATCGACACGGCCGGGATCGTCACGCGGACCTACCGCCTCGACGAGCTCGATCTCGCCGCCCGGCGGTCGCTCGCCCTCGACGACGTCACCGGACTGGTCCTCGCGTAGGTTCGCCGCTCGTCCTCACCGGCGGACCCCCGGGTGCGGCCGACCGGTCGGCCAGACCCCCTGCTTGCCCGGCGCGAGCAGGCCGGCGGGGTCGAGCGCGTCCTTGATCCGGGTGTGCAGGCGCCCGAGGGCGTGGTCGTTCCAGTCGAAGGTGCGGGCGATGCGGTCCATGAACGCCAGGTGCCCTCGGTACTCGGCGTATCCCTCGGCGGCGATCTCGTCGATAAGCCCGGACGCGAGCGCCCGTACGCGTTCGACCTGGTCGGCGTCGGCGGTGTCGTAGAGGACCTCGGAGACCAGCACCATCGACCGGCTGCCGATCGTGAACGCCCCGCAGAAGTCGATGCCCTTCTCGCGGAAGCGCTGCTCCAGCCGTGCCACGAGGTCGAGCGCCGTGGCGCCGTCGATCGGGAGGACCGGGGCGAAGGAGATGTGACCGCCGGTGGGGCCGAACCAGTACGAGAGCTTCTCCGCGTACATGCCGGGGATCCCGGCCTTGATGCGGTGGGGCGGCGCGATCTGGTCCACCGGGGTGTCGCCGTCGTACTCGGTGACCGAAACTCGTGCCGACGGCACGTGGGCAAAGGCGGCGCGCACCACCTCGATCTGGGCCGGCAGCACGCCGCGACGGCCGTACAGGGCGAACGTCATCGTCCACCGGCCCACGCCGAAGTGCTCCATGATCCGGCCCTCGACGTCGTCGTCGAGCAGGCCCGTCCCCTCCTGCCAGTCGCTGCGGGGACCCGTGAACGCGGCGACGCCGATCGGGTCCCCGATGACGATCGTGCTCGGGATCGTGCCGTCGAGCCTGAGCGGGCGGGCGGCGTCCACGAGCGGGGCGAGGCCCTCGACCGCGTCCACGGAGACCTCGACCGCCGCCCACGCCTCCGGCCTGGGCATGAGCCACATGCCGAGCTTGGTGACGATGCCGAGGTTCGACTGGGAGAACAGGCCCTCGACCGACGGACCGAAGCCCGGTCCGTAGAGCTGCCAGGTCCGGTTGCCGGCCATCGCCCCCATCCCGGTGCGGACGACCTCGCCGTCGGGCAGCACGACCTCCATGCCGCAGATCATCCGGTTGTGCTCGCCGTACGCCGTGTAGCCGAGCCCTCGCTCGAGCGCGTTGCCGACGACGCTGCCCCACGAGAGGTCGGGCGCCGACGTCCAGAACGGCGCGCCGCTCGCGGTGACGGCCGCGTACAGGTCCGAGAACCGCACGCCCGGCTCGACGAGGACCGTCCCGTTCACCGGGTCGATGTCCAGCACACGGTTCATCCGGGACAGGTCGACGACGACGGCGCCTCGCGTGCGCGGGCTCCGCCCGCCGTACCCGTTGTTCCGGCCCTGGGAGATCGGCCAGAGCTCCACGCCGTGCTCGGCCGCAGCGCGCACGACCGAGCTGACCTCGTCCGTGCTGCCCGGACTCACGGCGAGCCCGGCCGAGAACTCGGCAGGGTCACCGACGGGGAACGGATCGACGTACCTGTCGAGCCCCTCCTCGGCGACCACGTGCTCGTCGCCGATCAGCCCACGGACCGCCTGGGCGAAGCGTGCGACCGCCGGGGACGCGCCCCTCTCCATCTCAGTGCGCGAAGACGACGAGGCCGGACAGGTCGTCATGGTTCTTCGAGGCCTCGCGGGCCTCGTCGAGCTGGTCGACCGAGTACCTGGAGGTGATGATCGGCATGGCGTCGAACAGGCCCTGCTCGAGCAGCCGGATGCACTCGGGGACGTCCCGGCGCATCCGGACGTTGCCGTTCTGCACCGAGATGACGCTGCGCGACTGCAGGGACAGCGGAACTTGGGGGATGCTCACTTCCGCGTCGCCGCGCTCGAGCCCGCTCAGCACGGCCCGTCCGCCGCGGCGGACCGCCAGGACGGCCGCGCGCTGCGCCTCGGTCGAGCTCGATGCCTCGAGCGTGACGTCCGCGCCGCGCCCCCCGGTCAGGCTCTGCACGGACGCCACCGCATCCTCGCCGTCGGGATCGATGACGACGTCCGCGCCGAGTGAGCGTGCCACCTCGCGCCGACGGGCGTCCGGCTCCACGACCACGACGAACGACGCACGCGCCACCCTGGCGGCCTGCAGCATCCACAGCCCGAGGTGACCCGCTCCGAACACCGCGACGCTCTCGCCGGGTCGAAGCCTCGCGGCGTTGACGACGGCCCCGTAGCCGGTGGTGATGCCGCAGCCGAGGAGCGACAGCGTGTCGGAGTCGAGCTCGGACTCCACCGGGAACACCTGGTTCTGGGAGACGTTCATCAGCTCGGCGTATCCCCCCACGCAGCCTGCACCGGAGATGAGCGCGCCGTCCGCTCCCCGTGCGATGTCGGGGTAGACGCCACCGAGGTCGAAGAGCTCCGAGCACTGCCACGGCTCTCCGACCGAGCAGTAGTAGCAGCTGCCGCACTCCGGGGTGCCCGGCACGAGCACGCGCTGACCGACCTCGGCGGTGCGGACGCCGGGGCCGACCTCGATCACCTCACCGATCGACGCGTGCCCCAGGATCGTGGGCGGGATCTTGGCGAGCGCTCCCGACCAGTTGTGCACGTCGGTCGAGCAGAACGGGCTGGCGTGCGTGCGCACGACGACCCGTCCATCGGTGGGCGCCAGCAGCTCGACCTCCTCGATCGAGAAGGGAACACCCGTCTCGCGCAGCACGGCTGCGCGCATGGACCGATCAGTCATGCCACTCTCCTGCCCTCACGCGCCACGATGCGCGTCTTGTCCGTCAATACGACAATCAGAAGGTATGGAGGTGGTCGGCAGGAGTCAAGCGCCCGTGCCGTCGGCATCCACGCCGGCGCGCCACAGTGCGATCCGGCTCGCGATCTCGTCGAGCACCCGGGCCGCCACCTCGATCTCCTCCGTGGTCGCGGTGGTCACCTCGGACAGGATGTCCGCCCAGATGCGCTGGAACCCCGCGAGGTTCACGCTCGCCCGGCGGGTCGGGAACACGCGCACCTCGCGCCCGTCCCCCTCGACCGCTCGCTTCTCGAGCAGTCCCTTGGCGACCAGGCTGGCAATCCGCGTGCTCGTATTGCTCCGGTGCTGGGCGATCGCCTCGGCGATCTGCGAGACCGTCGACCCGGGATCCAGCAGCACGACCCGCAGGAGCTCCGACTCCGAGCGAGTGATCTGCACGAGATCCTCGTGCGGCTCGGTGACCTCCTTCTGGAGCCTGGGGAAGATGCTGATGATGTCGCCGCCGAGCGCGCCCAGGAGCCGCGCACGCTCATTCATGTCCTCGGCCACCGGCCGTCCCTTCGTTCCGACTCGCACTGGTACGGGCCACGGTACCTTGCCGTCGTCCGGTAGTTATGCTTCTATGTCGTATAAGCGAATTGTCTGACACCTTCCAGAGTTGCAAGGGGACATCAATGACAGCCACCGGTACGACCGCACTCGGCCTCGACGAGGACCAGTCCGAGATCGAACAGCGACTCGTCCAGGCAGCCCGGGACATGCGGGACGAGCTTCTCGCCGAGGCATCCACGGTCGAGGAGCGCACCTTCTACTCCGAGGAGATCCACCGCCGGTTCGACGAGCTCGGCTTCTACCGGATGCTCATCCCCAAGGAGCACGGCGGCCTCGAGGTGAGCCTGGAGACCTTCTACCGGGTCGCCATGGAGATCGCCCGGGCAGACATGTCGACGGCCTGGTGCTTCACCCTCTCCGCCAACCACGCCCTGATGTTCGCGAACTGGTTCCCCGAGGAGATCCACGCGGAGGTCTACGCGAACGGCGACTTCCGGGCGGCCTCCATGTACGCGCCCCTGGTCAAGGCGAGCAAGGTCGACGGCGGCTGGCAGCTCGACGGGACCGTGAGCTACTGCTCGGGCATCCCCTACTCGACCTACTTCCTCGGCCAGTGCCGACTCCCGGGCAAGCGCGAGGACGGCAGCCCGCGACTCGGCGTGTACATCGCCCCGAAGTCCCTGTACACGCGGCTGGACGACTGGGGGAACATGCTCGGCCTCAACGGCTCGGGCTCGCACAGCATCCGGTTCGACGGCTCGGTGTTGCCCGACCGCTTCATGATCGAGGACGCCGACCTCATCGACTACGCGTTCGACGGCGACAGCCCCGGGTCCCGCGCCTACGGCAACCCGATGTACTCCGGGCGGCACATGTCGTCCTTCGCCCTCGGCCTCGCCGCGCTCACCATCGGCGCCGGCTACAACGCCCTGGACGAGTACGAGAACCTCATGCGCTCGCGCAAGACGACGATCCCGCCGTTCGTCCCGCGCACGGAGGACCCCGACTTCCTGCGCTGGTACGGCAGCGCCCTCGTCAAGCTGCAGACCGCCGAGGCCGCCTTCTTCTCGACCGTCGAGCGATGGATGGACGCCGCGCGTGACAACGTGGCCGGCGCCCGGCCCTTCTCCCCGCACCTCGACAACCTGCTCGGCGGGATCGGCCGTGAGCTGATCGTCCAGGTCTGGGAGACGGTCGACCGCGACCTCTACCGCACCGTCGGCTCGTCGGCCTCGAAGAAGGGCGAACGGTTCGAGCACGTGTTCCGCGACCTCGCACAGGCCGCGGGGCACCGCAACCCGCAGCTCAAGGAGCCGAGCTACCGCCTCATCGCCACGGGCCAGCTCGGCCTCGACTAGGCCGGACCGACACCGGGAGCGATCAACAATGGACATCAGCGACGCCGACGTCGACACCCTCGCCCGGTCCGTCCGGGGCGTGGTCCTGGCCCGCGGGGCCTCCGACTACCCGGGCGAGGTCGCCGGGTACAACTCGGCCGGGACCTACTCCCCCGACCTCGTCGTCGGCGCGACGTGCGAGGACGACGTGCGAGCCGCGGTCCGGTTCGCGGCGGAGCGCGACCTGCCCGTCGTCGTGCAGGCCACCGGCCACGGGAACTACGCGCCCGTCCGCGACGGCCTGCTCATCACGACCCACCGGATGCAGGACATCACGCTCGACGCGGACGCGCGCACGGTGACGGTGGGCGCCGGCGTCCAGTGGCACGCCATCCAGCCCCACCTCGAGCCGCACGGGCTCGCCGCGGTCAGCGGCTCCAGCCCGTCCGTCGGCGCTGTCGGGCTCGCGCTCGGCGGCGGCCTCGGACCGCTGAGCCGGACCCTCGGCTGCACGGTCGACCACGTCGAGGCGTTCCGCGTCGTCGACGGAACCGGAGCGGTCCGGATCGTCGACGCGGACCACGAGCCGGACCTGTTCTGGGCGCTCCGCGGCGGCAAGGTCGGCCTCGGCATCGTCACCGAGATGCGCCTGCGACTCGTCCACCTCCCCCTCCTGCACGGCGGCAGCCTCTACTGGGACGGCCAGCACATCGAGACCGTCTACCGCACCTGGGTCGACTGGACCGCGACGCTTCCCGACTCGGTGAACTCGTCGGTCAACATCATCCGGTTCCCCGACGTGGACGGACCGCCGCCGCAGCTCCGCGGCCGCACCGTCATCCACCTGAGATACGCCTTCGTGGACACCGACGGCACGCCCGAGTCGATCCAGGCCGACGGCGAGGCCCACCTCGCCCCGTTCCGCGCGCTCCCGGAGCCGCTGCTCGACACGATCGGTCCGCTGCCCGCCACGCAGACCGCCACCATCCACTCGGACCCGCCGGGGCAGCTGGACGTCTGGGAGAATGGCACGTTCCTCGACGCGATCGACCAGGACTACGTCACCGCACTCCTCGACATCGTGGGCAACGACAAGGACGCCCCCTTCATCGCGGTCGAGACCCGGCACTTCGGCGGCGCCGTCGCACGCCCCGCCACGGACAGCGCGATGGGCGGGCGCGACGCGGCCTACTCGCTCTTCCTCATCGGGGCTCCCGTCCCCGAGCTGTTCGACACCGTGCTGCCGACCATCGCCGGCCGTGTCCTCGACGCCGTCGAGGGGTACCGGCACCACCTCACCAACTACCACTGGGCCGGCCACCCCACGGGCGAGGACTTCACGCGCCTGTGGACCGCCGAGCAGCACGAGCGGCTGCGCGCGGTCCGGGCCTCCGTCGACCCGGCCGGGCTCTTCGCCTTCGGCCAGGTCGCGCCCGGGGAGAGCACGACGGAGGTGCCCGCATGACGACGCCACCCGACACGGGCCGCGACGACGTCACCCACCCGACCGGAAGGACAACCATGAGCGACGACCTGCCGTCCGACCTGGCCGCCACGCCCCTGCGGTCCACCCGCTCCGGCTCGTTCTGGGTGCCGGGCGACGTCGTCGACACGGACCACGGCACGAACTACCGCGCCCCGATGTTCGTCGCGTGGGAGGCCCCCGAGGTCGTCACGAAGCCGTACCCGCTCGTGCTCGTGCACGGGGGTGGCGGTCAGCTCACCGACTGGACGGCGACGCCGGACGGTCGCCCCGGATGGATGCAACGGTTCGTCGACGCCGGGTTCGCGGTCTTCGCCGTCGACCGGCCCGCCCACGGCCGGTCCTGGAGCCACCCCGACGTCGTCGGGGAGTCGGGCGCACCGTTCACGGCCCAGGCCGCAAAGGGCCTGTTCGCGCCCGGCATCCCGGGCCACACCCAGGCCGTCTGGGGCGACGCACCCGGCGATCCGGCCTTCGACCAGCTCGTGCAGGGCATGGGCTTCCTGCCGAAGGACCTCGCCGAGTCCCAGCGCCTCGACCAGGCACGCCTCGCCTCCCTGCTCGACCGCATCGGACCGGCCGTGCTCGTCACGCACTCGGCGGGCGGCCCGGCCGGCTGGCTCGCCCTCGACGCGCGCCCGGACCTCGTCCGTGGCGTCGTCGCCGTCGAGCCGATGGGCCCGCAGTTCTCCACCCTGTTCGAGGGCGGCGACCTCGTCTGGGGCCTGTCCGCCGCCCCGCTCGACTACGCGCCCGCGGTCGACGACCCGGCCGTCCTCGAGGAGCGGGTGGGCGACTTCCGCCTTGCCTCGCACGAGGGCAAGCCGGTCGTCGTCGTCGTCGGAGAGGCCTCCCCCTTCACCGCGTTCGAGGCCCTGGTCGTCGACTACCTCCGGGCCGTCGGCGCCGAGGCGACGCTGCTCAACCTCGCCGACGCCGGGGTCCACGGCAACGGCCACGCACCCATGCTCGAGCGCAACTCCGACGACGCCGTCGTGCCGATCGTCGACTGGATCGACGCCCTGACCTGACGGGTCCGCCCCACCCCGGGCCCCTCGCC
>FUHX01000040.1 GCA_900163555.1 Actinomycetales bacterium JB111
GCCCGGACCCGTCCACCCACCTCGCACCCGGCGCCCACGAGTCCCGCATCGGCGACGCACTCGCCGAGGGCGACCCCGCGGCCCTCGGCCGCCTGCTGCACAACGACCTCACCGAGCCGGCCCTCGAGATCCGCCCGGAGCTCGGCGACGTCCTCGCGGCCTTCGAACGGGCCGGCGCGCTCGGCCAGGTGCTGTCGGGATCGGGACCCACCGTCGTCGGGCTGGCGCTCGACGCGGACCACGCGCGGTCGATCGCGGCCGTGCTCCGCGCGGCGGAGGTCGCCGACCGGGTGCTCGTGACGACCGCGCCCGCCCGCGGCGCCCACCTGATCGAGAGGGAGGCCTGATGGCGCACCTGCTGGGCATCGAGAACCTCCGCCTCATGGCGGGACCGCGCGTGCTGCTGGACGGCGTCGGGCTCGGCGTGGACGACGGCATGCGCGTCGGCGTCCTCGGCCGCAACGGCGCGGGGAAGTCGTCCCTGTTGTCCGCGCTCGCCGGGAAGCGCCCGCTCGACGGCGGACGGGTCACCCTCGCGGGCGGCACGCGCGTGGCCATGCTCGACCAGGTCGACCGCCTGCGCACCGGCCAGACGATCCTCGACGCCGTCCACGGCGACGCCGCCGAGCACGAGTGGGCCGGCGACGCGGCCGTCCGCGCCCTGCACGCCGGCCTGCTCGCGGACCTCGACCTCGGCGCCGACGTCGACACCCTCTCCGGCGGGCAGCGCCGCCGCGTCGCCCTCGCCGCGGTGCTCGCGGCCCCGGCGGAGGTCCTCGTACTCGACGAGCCCACGAACCACCTCGACGTGGAGGGCGTCGCCTTCCTCGCCGACCACCTGAGCGAGCGCTTCGCGTCCGGCCGCGGCGCCCTCCTCGTCACCACGCACGACCGGTGGTTCCTCGACGCCGTGTGCACGCGCATCTGGGAGGTCGTCCCCGGCGCCGATGGTGCGGGCGGCCGCGCGCCCGTCCCTGGCCGCGTCGAGGTCTACGACGGCGGGTACGCCGCCTACGTCCTGTCCCGCGCCGAGCGGGAACGCTCCGCCGCGGTGACCGCGCAGAAGCGAAACAACCTCCTGCGCAAGGAGCTCGCCTGGCTCCGCCGCGGAGCCCCCGCGCGCACGTCCAAGCCGAAGTTCCGGCTCGACGCGGCCGCCGCCCTCATCGCCGACGAGCCGCCGCCGCGCGACACCCTCGCCCTGACGGCCACCGCGACCACCCGGCTCGGCAAGGACGTCCTCGACCTCGAGTCCGTGTCCGTCGCCTACGGCGAGAACCGGGTGCTCGACGACGTCACGTGGCGACTCGCCCCGGGAGAGCGCGTCGGCGTCGTCGGGGCGAACGGCGCGGGGAAGTCCACGGTGCTGCGCCTGCTGTCCGGCGAGCAGCAGCCCACCTCCGGGCGCGTGCGGCGGGGCAAGACCGTGCAGGTCGCGACCCTCACCCAGCACACGACCGAGCTCGACGACATCCCGAACGCCCGCGTGGTCGAGGCCGTCGCGGACGTGGCCGAGCACGTGAGCGTCGGCGGCCAGGACCTCACCGCGAGCCAGCTCGTCGAGCGCCTCGGCTTCCCGCGCGAGCGCGCCTGGACCCGCGTGAGCGAGCTGTCCGGCGGCGAGCGCCGCCGCCTGCAGCTCCTGCGGCTGCTGGTCTCGGGCCCCAACGTCCTGCTGCTGGACGAGCCCACGAACGACCTCGACACCGACACCCTCGCCGCCGTCGAGGACCTGCTCGACGGCTGGCCGGGCACGCTCGTGGTCGTCAGCCACGACCGGTACCTCCTCGAGCGCATCACCGACCACCAGGTCGCCGTCATCGACTCCTCCGTGCGGGACCTGCCGGGCGGCGTCGAGGAGTACCTGGCGCTGCGCCGGGCGCAGGACGCCCCGACAACGTCGCCCGCGGACCAGGTGGCGGCGCCCGCGGTGCCGGACGCCGCCGTCGCGCGCGAGGCCCGCAAGGCGCTCGCCCGGATCGAGAGGAGACTGAACAAGCTCTCCGACCAGATCGCCCGGCTGGACGCCCAGATGGCCGACGCCGCCATGGACGGCGACCACGCGCGCACCGCGTCGCTGGCCGCGCAGGCGGACCAGCTGCGGGCCGAGGTCGACGACCTGGAGGGCGAGTGGCTCATGGCGGCGGAGGACGCCGGGGCCTGACGGGGCGCCGGGCGTCGGCCGCCGGCCGCCAGGGCCCGATCGGACGCCGGCTGCACGACGCCGGACCACGCGAAGCGAAGGAGCACGCGCATGACGAAGCAGACGCTGTACCTGTGGTTCCCCGGCAACGCCGCGGAGGCCCTGACGTTCTACCAGGGCGTCTTCGGGGGCGAGCTGGAGATGTTCACCTACGGCCAGTTCGGCCGGTCGGACGGGCCGGCGGACGCGATCGCGCACGGGATGCTGTCCGGCACGGTCACGCTGTACGGCACGGACGCGAGCGGGACCGAGGACTCGGTCGTCATGACGGGCGTGAGCATCGCGCTGCTCGGCGCCGCGGACCCGGACACCCTCACGCGCTGGTTCGCGGACCTCTCCGCCGGCGGCACGGTCCTGGACCCGCTGCAGCAGCGCGGCTGGAACGCCTACGACGGTCAGGTGCGGGACAGGTTCGGCGTCCGCTGGCTCGTCGGCTACGAGCTGGACGACGCGGAGGATGACACGGGGACGGCATCGAACTGACGGGCGACGCTCACGCCGGACACACAGGAACCTCGCCGGTTCAGAAGCAGCCCACAGGAAGGCCGCAGCCCTGCCCCAGGGCCGCTTTCTAGCGTCGGGGCATGATCACGACGAAGTAGGCATCCACACCCACCCGATCCGTCCGTGCCGCCCCGGTGGTCAACGCTCGTCCTGACTGACATCGGGAGTCTGGTAGACGTCGGGAATCCCGTCGCCGTCGTCGTCGCGTTCCGCCTCCGTCCGCAGCCGCCTGTAGTGGCGGTTGCGGACGGTGAGCAGGATCGATGCGGTCGCCGCCGCCAGCACCGAGGCGAGCAGGACGGCGATCTTCGCGTGGTCGTGCTGGGGATCGCCCGGGTCGAAGCTGAGCTCGGTCACGAGGAGCGAGACCGTGAAACCGATCCCTGCGAGGAGCCCCACCCCGGTGATGTCGATCCACCGCAGCTGCGGGTCGAGACGGATCGATCGCACGCGGGTCGTCGCCCAGGTGGCGCAGAGGATGCCGACCGGCTTGCCGATCACGAGGGCGGCCATGATGCCGATCGTGACCGGGTCGGTGAGTGCCGAGCGGAGACCGTCGGCGCCGCCGATGGCCACACCCGCCGAGAGGAACGCGAACACCGGTACGGCGAGACCGGCCGACAGCGGACGGAAGCGGTGCTCGAACACCTCGGCCAGTCCGGGGCCTCCGGCAGGCGTGGCGGGTTCGACCGGCACGGTGGTACCCGCCGTGCCCGTCGACCGTGCAGGGCGGCGGTGCAGGACGGGGATCGTGAAACCGAGGAGCACCCCCGCGATCGTGGCGTGGATGCCGGAGGCGTGGACGAATGCCCACGCGACCGCGCCGACGGGCAGGAGGATGAACCACGCCGCGGACGGATGCACGCGGAACAGTTCCCGGAACCGCTGCGCGATGATCCCGTAGCAGGCGATGGTCACCAGCCCGAGCCCGAGCGGGAGCAGCGAGATCGAGTCTGTGTAGAAGATCGCGATGATCGTGATGGCGATGAGGTCGTCGACGACCGCGAGGGTGAGGAGGAAGATCCGTAGCGGGGCGGGCAGGTGCGAGCCGATGATCGCCAGCACGGCGACCGCGAACGCGATGTCGGTCGCGGTGGGAATCGCCCACCCGTCGGCGAGTCCCGGTCGGTGCCCGGCGATCGACAGGTAGACGAGCGCGGGTACGGCCACCCCGCCGACCGCCGCCATGACGGGGACGACGGCCGTGGACGGACGCCTCAGGTCACCGGCGACGAACTCACGCTTGAGCTCGAGCCCGACGAGGAAGAAGAAGATGGCGAGCAGGCCGTCCGCGGCCCAGGTGCCCAGGGACAGGTGCAGGTGCCACGGCTCGTAGCCGATCCGGAGGTCTCGAAGGGCGGTGTAGCTGCCCGCCCACGGCGAGTTGGCCCACGCGATGCCGACCACGGCGAAGACGACGAGGAGCGCACCTCCGACGGTCTCCTTCCGGAGGATCGCGCCGATGCGCAGGGCCTCGGAGTACGTCCCGACCGATGGGAAGCGCGCGGTTCCGGGGGACCGAGGGGGCGTGGGATCGGTGGAGAGGTGGGAGGTCACGAAGGTCCGTTCGGGGTCGACTCATGGACATGTCGACCAGACTTCCCGACGCACCTCCATCAGCCTATCGAACCCCGTCGCCGCCGGCCCGGCCGCGAGCCGACCCCGGACCTCAGTCGGCCTGCTCGGCCGCCCAGGTCGCGACCCGGGCGGCGCTCTCCTTCTCGGACAGGTCCTCGACCCGGGACATGAGCGTCCACCGCACGCCGAACGGGTCGCGGATCGAGGCGTAGTAGTCGCCGGAGACGAACACGGCGGCGGGCTCGCGAACGACGGCACCGGCCGAGACCGCCCGGGTGAGCACGGCGTCGAGGTCCGGTACGTAGAGCGCGAGGGAGCAGCAGGCCGCATCCCCCGACGGCGGCGGCACGAGTCCGTAGTCCGGGCTGGGCTCGCCGATCTGGAGCTTGCCCTCCTCGAAGGCGAGCTCCGCGTGCACGACGACGCCGCCCATCTCGGTCACGTCCACCACCCGCGCGCCGAGGACGTCCCGGTAGAAGGCGACGGCCTCGGCCGCGCGCGGCACCGCGAGGAACGGCGTGAGGCTGGAAAAGCCGTGCGGGCGCCCCGCCGTCGTGTGGGTGCCGGTGACCCCGAGGCCTCCGGTGGCGGCAGGGGAGTCGGGGTTCGTCGTCGTGTCCATGCGGCGACCGTATCCTCGAGGCCGGAGCGCGGGCTTGGAGATTCGCGACAGAGGCGGAGGCGGGATGGCCGGCACGGGGCGGGGCGGGGGCGGCATCCTCTACCCGGGCAGGCTGCCGCGGTTCCGCCGGGTGGCCGCGCCGACGGAGATCGCGCACCTCGTGCGCTGGTTCTGGCTTCCCCGGTGGGACCTGTCCGACGGCGTCACGTCCCGCCAGAGCGTGCTCGCCTTCCCGGCGTCGAACCTCGTGGTCGAGGCGGGCGGCGTGAGCGTCGTCGGGCCGACGACCCGCATCAGCCACCGGGACTTGACGGGGCGCGGGTGGGCGGTCGGCATGCTGCTGCGCCCGGCCGGCCTCGCCGCGCTGGTACCGGACCCCGGCGCGCTCCGGGACGCCGAGAGGGCGCTCGACGCCCCGGAGCTCCACGGGGCGGTGGTTGCGGCGGTGGCCGAGGAGGAACGGCGGGCCGAAGAGGAACTGGTTGCCGAGGGGAATCGGCAGGCCGAGGACGGGCACGGATCCATGCACATGCGAGACGCCGAGAGCCGTCGTGGCGCTGACGAACCGGCCGTCGTCCCGACCGCCCCGCCAGCCCGGACCCCTCCGCCCGTCGCTGCGGCGACGCGCTGGTGGCGCAGCGGCGGGGAGGCCGACCTCGATGACGGCGCGAGGCTAGCCAACGCGATGGAGCGGGCGGTCGCCGATGACGCCTCGATCGTGCGGATCGAGGACATCGCGGGCCGGCTGGGCGTCTCGGTGCGCACGGTCCAGCGGCTCGCGCGACGCTACGTCGGCCTCCCGCCGCTGACGATCATCCGCCGCTACCGGCTCCAGGAGGCGGCCGATCGCCTCCGGAAGGACCCCGGATGGACGATCGCGCGGGTCGCCGCCGACCTCGGCTACGCCGACCACGCCCACCTCACCGCCGACTTCACCGCGACACTCGGCGTCTCCCCGAGCGAGTACCGCGCCTCCATCGACGGCACATGAGAACTAATATCATTAGTGGGTGATGACGACCCCCGCGAGCCCGGCCGACACCTACGCCGCAGTCGGGGAGTTCCACGACCTGTTCATGGACGAGGCGTGGGGCCGGCTCGTCCCGACTCTCGCCCGGGCGTTCGGCGCGCTCGACGCAGAAGCTACGGTCCTCGACTCCGGCGCCGGGTCCGGCGTCGGCACGCGCCGACTGGCCGGGGCCACGCGGGCGAGCGTCATCGCCGTCGAGCCGTCCGTGACCATGCGGTCGGCCCTCCTCGCCCGGGTCGTCGGCGTCCCGGCCCTGACGGACCGGGTGAGCGTCATCGCCGGCGCGGCGCCCGCCGTCCTGCGGCAGCTCGGATCCCTGGTCGACGGCGCGCTCGACGGATTCGTCTGCGCCCACGTCCTTGGGCACCTCGGTGAGGCCGACCGGGCCGCGACCCTCGCGGCGCTCGCGGGCGGCCTCGCGCCGGGCGGACGGGGCGTGATCACGCTGCCGCCGCCGTCGGACGCCGGCCCGGGTGCCCCGGGGCCCGACGACGGGTGGGAGATCCTCGAGGAGCGGGTGATCGGGCGCCACCGCTACGTCTCGCGCCGTGCGGTCGACGGGGCGACCGGCCGCATGGTCTCGACCTACGAGATGTGGGAGGGCGAGCGGCTCGTGCGCGGGCAGGAGGAGCGGTCGGGCTGGTCGCTCCCGCCCCTTGAGGAGTTCATCCGCGAGCTGGACCGCGCGGGCCTTGCCGTGGAGGAGGTCATCGCCGGCGCGGCGATCGTGCGCCGGCGATGACCTTGGGGACCCTCGGGACCTACGCGCGGCGCAGCAGGAGGACCGAGTCCTCGAGCGTGGCCGACGATCCGTTCGGCATCGTCACCTCGCGCGGCCGGAGCTCCGCGGCCACGGTCGTCCACTCGCCGGTCGGCAGGGCGAGGGCCTCGAGCTCCTCGTCGGGGGAGAGGAAGCGCCGGCCGCCGTGGTCGTGGCCGCCATGCCCCGCGGCGTGCTCAGCGGCGTGCTCTGCGGCGTGCCCGGGGTCCTCCTCGGCCGCGTGGCCCGCGCCCTCCCCGGAGCCGCCCTGAGGCGTCGGCATCGAGAAGTGGGACGTGACGAGCAGGTGCCCGCCGCTCGCCACCCGGTCGGCGGCCCCGCGGAGGACGTCCTCGCGCGGGGCGCCCGCGGGGGAGTGCAGGAAGCTGACGGTGACGAGGTCGAAGGACTCACCGTCCAGTGCGGCGAGGCCGCCGGCGACGAAGCGCGCGTCCTCGGGCGCGATTCCGCGCTCCGCGGCCGCGCGGGCGGCACGTCCGACGGCGGTGGCGGAGACGTCCAGGCCTGTCGCCCGCCAGCCGCGGGACGCGAGCCAGACGGCGTCCGCGCCCTCGCCGCACCCGACGTCGAGTGCGGTTCCCGCCTCCAGGCCGGCGGCGACGTCCGCGAGCACGCGGTTCGGGCTGCCGGACCAGACGCCGTCCGAGTCGGCGTACCGCTTCTCCCAGTCCTCGGCGCTCGTGCTCTCGGGCCACTCGGTCTGGACGGGCGAGGCGGCGTCGAACTCCCAACCGATGAGTGCTCCGTTCACGGCGGCGCCGGCCATGGCCCCGGCGCCGATCGTGATCGGGACGTTCGCCATCGGGCTGACCACGTTCCCGGCCGCCCAGATCCGCGGGTGGGACGTGCGGCCCGAGAAGTCGACGGAGAGGAAGGAGCCGAACGGGCCCTCGGTGCGGTCGAGGCCGAGATCGGCGAGGTAGGAGTCGTGCGGGACCGGACTGCCGGCCGTGAAGATCGCGTCGACCGCGACCTCGCGCCCGTCCTCCAGCACGACGACGGAGATCGCCTCACCCTCGCCCCGCACCTCGGCCACGGGGCTGGGCTCGAGGACGACGCCGCGCGAGCGCAGCCGGTGCGAGGTCTGCGGGGCGAGGGCGCCGAGCTCCGCCGAGAACACGGTGACGTCGGGGCTCCACTGGCGGATCATCTCCGCCTGGTGGAGCGACTGGGGGGAGGTGGCGAGGACGCCGAGGCGCCGGTCCCTCACCTCCCAGCCGTGGCAGTACGGGCAGTGCAGGACCGTGCGGCCCCAGCGCTCGGCGAGTCCCGGGATGTCCGGGAGCTCGTCGGAGATGCCCGTGGCCGCGACGAGGGCGCGGGTGGTGACCCGGCGGCCGTCGGACAGGTGGACGACGAGCTCCGGAGGGACGCCGTCGACGGCGGGTGCGTCCGGTGGTGCGGCGGGTGCGGCGGATACGGCCTCTGCGCTCGCGGGTGCGGCGTCCGCGCTCGCGGGCGCAGCGTCCGTGTGTGCAGAGTCCGCGCGCGCTTCCTCGACCCGCGTGACCCGCCCGGGCGCGAAGGAGACCCCGTACTGGGCGGTCTCCTGACGCCCCGTGCGCAGGAGGTCCAGTGGCGAGACGCCCTCGTTGCCGAGCACGCCGTGCATGTGGTCGGCGAAGCGGTTGCGCGGGCTCCCGGAGTCGACCACGAGGACCGAGCGGCGGGAGCGGCCGAGCATGAGGGCGGCGGAGAGGCCGGCGGCCCCGCCGCCGGCGATGACGACGTCGTACGTGGTGGTCTGCATGCTCCGAGCCTGCGGGGCGAGTCCCGATGTGGGCAAGTACCCTTGCTGAACTAGCAAGTGATCCGGCGGGATCGTGGCCGAAAGGGATCAGTGTCGGCGGACGATCAGTGCCGGTCGACGATCAGTGCCAGTCGAAAATGAAGTAGCAGGCGATGGTCGCGCCGACGAACAGGGCGAACATGATCATCGTCAGCCAGGCGTTGGCGGGGCTGACCTCGTCGTCGCGGGGGCCCTCCTCGTCGAGCTCGGCCTCCGCGTCGAGCTCCGCATCGTCGGCGAAGTCCGCACCGTCGGTGAACCCCTGATCCGGACCCTCGGTCCCGTCGACCGGCTCGGGCTGATCGATCCGTCCGCCTCGTCCGCGGGGCGCGTGGGTGCTCATGCGGTGGCCAGTCGGGAGATGTCGGAGTAGAGCGCGAAGGCGAGCGTCACGAAGACGACCGCGACGAACGCCGTGTACATCCAGCGCGACCGGTGGTTGAGCGCCCAGAAGCGGCGCAGGCTCGTGATCCCCGTGACCACGGCGAGCGCGCAGAGTGCGATGCCCACCGGCGCCGCGAGCACCTGGGCGATGCTGAGGATCGGGACGAGCACCGGGATGAGGACGTACGTGATGATGCAGCGCACGGCCGAGACGAACAGGGAGACGCGCAGGCGGCGGTGCGCCCCGGCGTCGGACCCGGCCCTCTCGGGCGTGACCCGCAGCAGCGCGCGCATGAAGCGGTCGGCAGGGGCGTTGCTGACCGGGGGGTGCTGGCGGCGGGGCGGGCGCGTCGTCGCCGGCGCGGTAGCCACCCTCAGGTCCTCGGTCCCGGTGCTCACACTGACATCCATTCGACTCGTGATGGTCGTCCGGGCCGCGTGGAACGGTCCGGTCGTTCACAGGGTAGTCCCGGTCCGCCCCGGTCGGGGCCGTGAGTGACGTGCCGCGTTCAGCCCCGGTCCGGCTCGAAGCGGGTCATGAGCCCGCGCAGGAGCGAGGAGAGCGCGGCCGTCTCCTCGGGCGGCGTGCCGGCGAGGAGCTCGCGCTCGGCGTCGAGGAGGTCGGACATCGTGCGGTCGACGCGGGCGAGCCCGTCGTCGGTGAGCGAGACGAGGATGACCCGGCGGTCGCGCTCGTGGTGACCTCGGCGCACGAGCCCGAGGGCCTGCATCTTGTCGACCCGGTTGGTCATCGTGCCCGACGAGACCATCGTGTCCGCGACGAGCTGCGTGGGGGTGAGCTGGTACGGATCGCCCGCGCGGCGCAGGGCGGACAGGACGTCGAACTGCCATCCCTCGAGGTCCGAGCCGGCGAGCGCACCGCGGCGGGCGAGGTCGAGGTGCCGGGCCAGCCGGGTGATGCGGGAGAACACCTCGAGCGGGGCGGCGTCCAGGTCCGGACGCTCGCGCCGCCAGGCGGCGACGATGCGATCGACCTCGTCGGTGCCGTCGGTGCTCATGCCCGGAGATTACTCGACGTCGAGACATTTTCCGGGGTTCACGGGCGCACGCGCCGCGAGTCCGGGGCGCGGGGTGGTGCGGCACCCGCGTGACCGGACGTTCACGGGCAGGTCACCGGGACGTCGTCGGAGCCTCACCCCCGGGCCCCGGGAGCCTGATGGGCTGGCCGTTCCCGATCCCACCAGACTCCCGAGGAACTCGATCCCATGCGCCTTCCCTCACCCGGACGGACGACCGTGCTCGCCGTCGCGACGTCCGCGCTCGCCGCCGCGTCGTTCGTCCCCACCGCCCCCGCGGTCGCCGCCGCCGACGACGACGAACGGACCAACGTCATCGTGCTCATCGCCGACGGCATGGGCTACAACCACATCGACGCGGCCAGCCTCTTCGAGCACGGCACCGCGGCCTACCAGGACCAGAACGCCAACCCGTTCCTCGCGGCCCACGGCTCGGACAGCGTGACCTCGCAGGTCTACCAGGAGTTCGAGACCCAGTTGTCGGTCGACACCGGCTACGTCTTCAGCCCCGAATACTCCTCGGTCGACGCCTGGGGCCACCCCCAGAACGTCACGCGCGACCAGCGGGACGGTTCCTGGCTCAACGTCACCGACTCGGGTGCCGCGGCCACCGCCATGTCGACGGGCGTGCGCACGAGGGGCGGCTACCTCGGCATGGACCGGGACGAGGAGCCGCTCGTCGACATGGTCGACGTCGCCACCGAGGCGGGGCTGGCCACGGGCCTGGTCACCACCGCCCAGTTCTGGGGCGACACCTCGGCCGGGTTCGCGGTCCACGCCGACGACGGCGACACGGACCTCATCATCGACCAGCTCCTGCGGCACGAGGACCTCGACGTCCTCATGGGCGGCGGCCACCCCGCGTTCACGAACGACGGCGTGCCCCAGGCGCCGAGCTACAACAACATCCCGCGCGCGGACTGGGAGGCGCTCGTCGCCGGCGACACGAGCACGGGCCCGGCCGACTGGACGCTGGTGGAGGAGCGCGCCGACTTCCAGGCCCTGGCCACCGGCGAGACGCCGGAGCGGGTGCTCGGCGTGGCGGAGACGAGCGGGGCGCTCACCCACGACCGTCCGGGCGACCGTGAGATCCCGTTCGCCGCACCGATCGCGGAGAACATCGCCCTTCTCCCGGAGATGGCCCTCGCGACCCTCAACGTGCTGTCCAACGCGAGCGACGACGGCTTCTTCGCGATGATCGAGCAGGCCAACGTGGACGGCTCCGGCCACGCCGGCGAGCTCGGGCGCACGATCGAGAACATGATCGACTTCAACCGCACGGTCGAGGCCGTCGTCGAGTGGGTGAACGCGGAGTCGAACTGGGAGGAGACCACGGTCGTCGTCACCGCCGACCACGAGACCGGCAACCTGTGGGGCGCCGGCACCCTGGGCGAGGACGGGCTGGAGATCACCGACTCGTTCATGCCTCTCACCGGCATGGCCGGCGAGCTGCCCGCGGCGGAGTTCACTGACTTCTCCGACCTCAAGGAGAACGAGAACGAGGAGACCCCGCACTACCACTCGCACCAGATCGTGCCCTTCTTCGCCCGCGGTGCCGCGGCGGCCAACTTCGCGGCCGTCACCGACTCGACCGACCCGGTGCGCGGGGACTACATCGAGAACACGGACATCGCCGAGGTGATCCACGCCCACATGGCCGAGCGCGGCACGGATCCCGATCCGGAGCCGGAGCCCGATCCGGAGCCCGAGCCGCCGGCCCACCAGGAGCACGGGTTCTTCCTCAGCAACGACTGGCCGGGCACCACCCACCACGCCTTCCGGTACGGACGGGACGAGGACGAGGTGCTCGTCGGTGACTGGGACGGCGACGGCACGGACTCGCTCTCGGTGCGCCGGGGCAACCTGTACTACGTGTCCAACGCGCCGCGGGGCGGGGCCGCCGACCACGTCCTGTCCTACGGGCGGCCGGGCGACGTCGTGCTGGTCGGCGACTGGGACGGGGACGGATCCGACACCCTGGCGGTGCGCCGGGGCAACGCCTACCTCGTGGCGAACTCGCTCGCCGGCGGCACCGCCGACCACGAGCTGCGGTACGGCCGGGCGACGGACGTCGTGCTGGTCGGCGACTGGGACGGGGACGGATCCGACACCTTCGCGGTGCGCCGGGGCAACGCCTACCTGGTGGCGAACTCGCTCGCCGGCGGCGCCGCGGACCGGGTGTTCGAGTACGGGCGCAGCACCGACGTCACGCTGGCCGGCGACTGGGACGGAGACGGGACGGACACCTTCGCCGTGCGTCGCGGGAACGCGTACCACGTGCGCAACTCGCTGAGTGGCGGGCACGAGGACGTCCTCGTGCACTACGGACGCGCCACCGACGCGGTCCTGGTCGGCGACTGGGACGGCGACGGCACCGACACGCTCGGGGTGCGCCGGTCGCGCTGACGCAGCCGCGGCCGAGGGGGCGGGGCGCCGCCCCCTCGGCCCGCGCCGCCTCGGGCTGCGCCTCCCGAAGCACCGTCGCCGACGTCGTGCCCACGGTCCGGAGGTCATCTCGGCGTTTTCTCGACGCCATCTCCACGCCTGCCGACACAGCACGACCGGACCTCGACCGGGGTGCACGTGATCTCGGCGTAGGTGCCCTGTGGCCGGGCCGACCGGCGCGGCTACCGTGAGGCATCGCGTCCGACACGTCCCCGCCGACGTGTGACCCGCGGTGGTCGCGCCGCCCCACGCACCACCGTCGGTTGCGTGCTGCCTGGCCCTGGGGTCGAGAGCTCCGAGGAGAACGCGATGCAGCCGACACCGGACGGCCCCGCACACCAGACGTCCCCGTCACTCATGCCGACCCACCCGGGCCGAGTCGTGCAGGACGGTCGCAGGGGGAGAAACTCCGGACAGTGGGCACCGCGGCCGCGTGGCTGAACCCGTCCGTCGACAGCATCCGGAGCGATGACCCCCGGACCCCGAGCGAGGCGATCCTGCGCGCCGTGCTGCACTCGCGGGTCGGCGTCGCCCTCGTCGGCACCCAGGAGGACCGCCGCGCGGTGCTCGGCACGGTGATCGACCGGCTCCGCGCCGAACGCCCCGTGTTCCATCTGCACGGCAGCCCGTTCATCGCCGACGTCCCGTACGGCGCGCTGTCGATCCTGCAGGCGCGCTCGGAGATCAGGGCCGAGTCCACCTGGTTCGCCACCACCAACGTGCTCGGCGAGTTCCTCTCGCCGGCGGGCAGCGGGACGGCGGTCGTCATCCTCTCCGAGCCGCACCTCATGGACCGCGACTCCGTCACGGTGCTGAGCCAGCTCGCCCACCAGCGTCGCGCCCACCTGGTCGTGCAGTGCGAGCACCCGCTCGAGCTCCCCGCGGACCTGGCCGCGCTGGCGCGGACCGGGGGCCTCGAGCAGGTCACCGTGCGGCCCGCGACGCCGGAGGCGGCGCGGACGCTGCTCGCCGCCCACCTCGGCGGCCCGGTCTCGCGCGTGCTCGCCACCGTCCTGTGGCGACGCTCCGACGGCCACGTCGGCCGGCTGGCCGGCATCGCCGACGCCTGCGTCGACTCGGGCAAGGTCGCCCTCGTCGACGGGCACTGGCTGCTGACCGCCGGGCCGATGCCCGCCGTGCCCGCCTCGGCGGGGGAGGACGTGGTCCTGCGCCGCATGCCCGGGTCCCGCCGCGAGCTGCTCGAGCGCCTGGCCACCCGCGCCTGGGTGCCCGTCGGGGAGCTGGTCCGCGGGGGCGCCGCCGCCGACCTCGACGCCCTGACGGGGCTGGGCATCGTGCGCGTGCAGGGCACGTCCTCGGGCCGGGTGGCGACCGTGCTGCCCTCCTGGCGCACCCGCGTGCGGGGCGCGATGGACCCGGCGCGTCGCCAGGAGCTCGACGACACGGCCGGAAACCGCAGCGAGCTCCTGCGCATCGTCCTGGGGGCCGAGGAGCGGCTGGCCGACGTCGACACGGCCGGCGCGCTCGCGCTGCTCGACGCGGAACCTCAGGCCCGGGCGACGTCGGACGACGGCGCCGACCACCCGCTGAGCACCGCCACGCGGTGGATCCGCGCGCGCGTGCTCGTGGCGACCGGCGAGCTCGCGGCCGCACGCCGCATGCTCGCCGACGTCGACGACACCGACGACCCGAGCCTGCGGGTGCTGCGGGCGACCGTGGCGGCGCTGGGCACCGGGCAGGCCGAGGCGCGCTCCTGGCTGGAGGGCGAGCGGCTCGGCGCGCGGCACCTCCGTCTCGACCCCGGGGCGACCGGCCGGAGCTGGGAGGCGATCCACCTGCGCACCGAGGCCACCCGCGCCCTCGTGCTGGCCATGGGTGCCCGGCAGGCGGCGGCCCGGACGGTGATCGCGCAGGTCGCCGAGCAGATGGCCCGGTTCCGCGGGCTCGGGGTCCTGGACGCCGTGCTGAGCGCCTACGACCGGGCGATGATCAGCCAGCTCCTGCTCGAGGCGCACCTGTGCTGCGGGGACCTCGACGAGGCCGTCGACCTCGCCGAGACGCTCCTGACCGCCCGGCACGGCAACCCCCAGGCCGTCCAGTTCGCCGAGCTCGTGCTCGTCGTCGTCGAGGTCCTCACCGGCCGCCTGGAGGAGGGCGGGGCCTCGGCGGCGCGTGTGGTCGCCCAGGCCCGGGCGGCGGGGGACCGCTGCGTGCTGGGGGTGGCGCGTGCCCTGGTCGCCTTCTGCCGCGGCGCGGCAGAGGCCGGCGAGCCCGACGTCGACCATGCCGGCCGGCCGGCGGGCGGGGACGACGGGTCGGGCGCGCCGGACCCGGCGGCGGGCTGGGGCCGGCTCGGGTGGCTCGCCCAGGTCCTCCGCGCGGCGACGCGGAGGCCGGGGGAACCCGCGGGTTCGGCGGAGGCGCGCCTGGTCGGCGTCGCCGACCGCGCCCGTGCGGCCGACCTCGGCGCGGTCGAGCTGTTCGCCCTGCTCGGCGCCGGGCTCATGGGTGACGTCACCGTCGCCGGCCGTCTCGGGGAGGTCGCCGTGGCCACGCAGGCGGCCGCCTCCGCCCCGGCCGCCGACCTCGCGGCGGCCCTGGCCTCCGGCGACCCCGAGCGGTACGGCGCCGCGCTGGGCGGCCTCGTGACCGCGCGGCACACGCTCTGGCAGGACGCCGGGCTCGCGCGGGTCGCGGACCGGCTCCCGCGGGGCGCGGCACGCCGGCTCGCCGACCTGGCCTCGCGCCGTCGGGGGGACGCCGCGCCGACCGAGCGGGTGCCGGACTGGGTGCGTCTGCTCACCCCGCGGGAGCGGGAGGTCGCCGAGCTCGTCGTCGACGGGCGGTCCAACGCAGCCGTGGCCCGGCAGCACTCGATCTCGATCCGCACCGTCGAGGGCCACCTCAACCAGATCTACGCCAAGCTCGACGTGCGCGGCCGGGCGGCCCTGACCCGGCTCGCCACCGGGATCGACCAGCTGCGGCCGGTGGGCTGACCCGTGCTGGAGACGATCCGTGAGTCGCTGTTCTGGCGCTCCGAGCTGGACGCGGTGCTCACGGCGCTCGCCGACCGGGCGCAGGCGGGCGTGATCGTCGTCGGAGGGCCGGGGGCGGGCAAGACGACGCTCGTCCGGGCCGCCCTGCAGCACGCCGAGGCGCCGCCGTCGATCGTCCTGCAGTGCGGCGCGGCCCTGGTCGACGTCCCCTACGGCGCGTTGTCGCCCTTCCTCACCGACCTGCAGGAGATCCGCGGACCGGTCGACGCGCTGGCCGCGGTCCAGCACCACCTCGACGCGATCCGGGCACAGGCCGCCGACGGGGCCGGGACCCGGCCGGTCATCGTCGTCGAGGACTGCCAGTTCCTCGATGCCGGGAGCGCCTTCGTCCTCGCGCTGCTCGCCCAGAACAACGAGGCGGTCCTGCTGACGACCAGCGTGGGGCTGCGCGGCGGCACCGGCATGGGCGCGCTGGTGGACACCGGGCTGCTGTCCACGGTGACGATCCCGCCGCTGGGGGAGGAGCGCACCCGCGCACTGTGCGCCGCCCTGGTCGGAGGCGCCCCCACCGACGGCGCGGTGGCCACCGTCCTCGGCATGACCGGCGGCTCCCCGAGGCTGACCACCGCCTTCGTGGCCTCGGCGCTGGACCAGGAGATCGTCGTGCGGGAGCGGGGCGCCTGGGCGGGGGTCGACGACGACGCGCCGTGGACGCTGCTGCGGCCGATGCCGGCGGTGGACGAGCGCCTCTCCGGGATCGTCGGCGCGATGCACGCCGAGCTGACCGACCGCCAGCGCGACGCCGTCACCGTGCTCGCCCTCGCCGGACGGCTGACGCAGGCCCAGGTCCGCGACCTGGTGGGCGAGCAGGCGGAGGACCTCGCGAGCTCGTACCTGACCCGTACCGACCCCGACGGGACGGTCCGGCTGTCCGCGGAGCTCTACGGGGAGGTCCTGCGGTCGATCACCACCGCGCGGCGCCGGTCCACCCTGCGCACCCGTTGGTCCGGGGCCTTCGCCCCCGGCGAGCAGGCGCCGTCGGCACGGGCCGTGGAGTGGGTGCTCGACGACGGCGGAGAGGTCCCCCTCGCGCACCTTCTCGCCGCGGGCTACGAGCACCTGGCCGACGGCGACGTCGCCGCGGCGGCCAACATCGTGGAGGTCGCCCACCTGCGGGCGGCCGAGGGCCGAGAGGGCCACGAGGGCATCGGGGAGAGCGCCGCCCCGGACCCGACCGCGGCCCACGCACTCGAACGACTGGCGCTCCTGCGCGGCGAGGTCATGCTGGCCACCGCCCGCACCTGGTCGGGGCGGGCCGAGCTGGTCGAGGTCGCCGACTCCACGGACGACCCGGAGCTCGTCGTCGAGGCGATGGCCGTGCTGGCGGCGGACCAGGTGCACTCGGGTCGGTCCGCGACACCCGTCGACGCGCTGCGCGAGGTCGCGCGCGAGCGGGCCGACCGGCTGGGCGGACGCGCCCCCGTCCCGCCGGGGGCCGACGGGACCACCGCGTCCTGGTGGCAGGCCCTGGACGGCCTGGACGAGCCGGGTGGGCGCGCCCGCCTGCTCGAGCTGTCCTCCGAGCTGGTCGGGGACCTGTCGACCAGCGAGGCGCTGCGCTTCCTGGCCCACCTCACCCGGGTGCGGGTCCACCTGCGCCGGGGCGCCGTGGTCGAGGCGGTGGCCTCGGCCCGCACGGCGCACGACCTCGCGACGGGCTCGCGGCGGATGACCGCGCTGCTCGGCGGCTACTGCACGGTCTACCTCGTGCTCGTCCTCATCGCCGTCGGCGACCTGGACGCCGCCCAGGAGGAGCTCGACCGCCTCCGGACCGCCCCCGTGCACCGACGTCACCGATGGAGCGGGACCACCGGTGCGCTGCAGGGGATCCTCCACGTGGTGGCGGGACGCCCGCGGCGGGCGCGTGCCGGCTTGCGGGGCGCGGCCCTCGACCTTCGGCAGTGGGACCCCGCGCACCTCGGGCCGCTCGTGGAGGTCCTGCGCGCGTACGTCGCCGGGGCGGCGCACGGCGGGCTCGTCGAGCGCCTGCGGGCCGCCGGCCCGTCCGGCCCGGCGGACGTGGCGCTGCTCGCGCTGGCGGTGGCCGGGCTCGTCGACGACGAGGCGGCCGGCCGGACCACGCCCGACCCGACGACGCCCGACCCGACGACGCCCGGCTGGCGGCGCGTGGCCGAGGACCCTGCGATGGACGGCTTCCCCGTCATCCGGTTCCAGGCGCTGCTCCTCGCCCTGGTGGCGCGCCGGTCCGAGGAGGACCAGCGCCCCCTGCTGGCCGCGCTGCACGCGGCGGCCGGACGGGTCGACGGTCTGCGCGCGGATCTGGTCGTGGCGATGACGGACCCGTCGGCCGTCGAGGACGCGGTACGGCTGGCCGACCTGGCCGCCCGGGCACGGGCGGTCGGCGACCACCTGCTCGCCGCCGACTCCTGGGCGCGCGTCGTCCACCTGTACGACCGGGGCAACGACCTGCGGCGACGCGGCGAGGCGTTGCGGCACACCCAGGACGTGGTCCTGGAGCTCGGCGGCGCACCCGGCCGCTACGTGCGGTCGGCCCTGGAGCTCGGCGCGCTCAGCGAGCGCGAGCGGGAGATCTCCCTGCTGGCCCAGCAGGGGCTGCGCACCGCCGACATCGCAGCCCGGCTCGTGGTCTCCCCGCGCACCGTCGAGGGCCACCTGTACCGGGTCTTCAACAAGCTGGGCATCAGCGACCGCAGCGAGCTGCGCGCGCTCCGGCTCTGAGCCGTTCCTGTTCCGAGCCGTCTCGGCTCCAGGCCGCCCTGGCTCCGGGCTGTCTCAGCTCCGGATGGTCCTGACTTCGGACCGTCCCTGTCTCGAGCCTCTCCCACGACACTGCCGTTCCGTCGGCCGATCCCCACCCGCGCGGCACGACCCCGAGGCTCTCGATCGGCACCGCCTCGACGCGCCCGTGCGTGCCCCTGCACCCCCGCCCGCCCGGCGTCCCGCGCCCCACCCGGGTGGTCGACCGGGTGCCCCGGCGGGGTGGCGCGCCCGGTCCGGGTGGTCCTTGCGGGGACCACCTGCGCGGGCGGGGGGACCCGGGCGGTGAGCAAGTACCGCCCACGGATCCGGTCCGGCGGCCGGCCTCATAGCGTCGTGGACAGGTCGAGGGTCGGCGCGCAGCCGCCCGACGACGCGCGGCGCAGCGAGGCACCGCGCCACCCGTTCCGACAGGGAGAGGTCCATGGTTGACGACGCGACCGGCACGAGCACCGCCCTGCGGTCCGCGACCGCCCTCCGGTCCGCCACCACCGTCGAGTCCGCGCCGGGCCTGCAGCTCGCCCCCGCCCTCAGGTATGTCGATGACGCGACCGACCACGCGGTAGCAGACGGC
>FUHX01000004.1 GCA_900163555.1 Actinomycetales bacterium JB111
CCTCTCCCCTGACGCAGACCCCCACCCCCCTTTCCTGTGAGGTAGGAACGGAGCGCCCGAGGTAGGAACGAAAAGTTCCTACCTCGGGCGCTCCGTTCCTACCTCGCCCAGAAGTTCGGGACGGGTGGTGATACCTCCTACGGGAGCTCGACGCGGCGGAGGTCCGCGCGCAGGACGTCCTTCTGCTCCTCCGGGAGCCAGCTGGCCTCCACGCCGGCGAGAGCCATCGCGGCCAGCTGCTCGAGCCCGACACCGACCTGCTCGTGCAGGATGCGGTACTCGTTCAGCAGCGTCGTCGGGAACATGCCCGGGTCGTCGCTCGCGGGGAAGACGTTGAGGCCAGCGTCGATCATCGCCCGGATGGAGGCGCGGCGCCACGGCCGCCAGGACCGCCTGGACGTCGTCGAGACCACGGTGAACGCGACCTGCTCGTCCCGCATGCGCGCGACCACCGCGTCGTCCTCGAGCACGAAGTACCCGTGGTCGAGCCGCTCGCAGCCGAGCACGTCCAGGCAGGTGACGGCGTTGACCGCGGCCGGCACGTGCTCGGAGGTGTGGGCCGTGCGCCGCAGACCGGCCTCCCCTGCCAGTCGGTAGGCGTCGGCGAACCGCTCGGGCGGCCCGGAGTTCTCGAGGTTGTCCAGGCCGATGCCCACGAGGTACTCGTGCGGGTGGTCCACCACCGTGCGGATCCACTCCAGCGCCTCCTCGCCGGTGCCGGAGCGGTCGATCGCGGCGAGCATGCGGGCGGTGATCCCGAAGTCCCGCTCCGCGAGCCGGATGCCCTCGGCGTAGGCCTCGACCATCGACGTGAAGCCGAGGGCCGCGATCCGCGGCGGCGGGACGTCGATCGAGAACTCGACGTGGCGCGTCCCGGACAGGGTGTGCGCGTCCTCGAGGGCCTCGTACACGATCCGCGTGAGGTCGTCCGGCCCGCGCAGCGCCTCGCGCACCCAGTTCGACGCCTGGAACAGCGAGTACGACGTCTCGGGCTCGTCGTCGCTGCGCCCCTGCGCCATCGGGATGCGCGTGGAGCGGTACAGCTCCGGGTCCGGCGGGCGGGAGTTGATGTCGGCGAAGATCCGCTCGGGATCGTCGGGCAGTGCCAGCCCCTCGCGCCGGGCGAGCTCGCCGAACGTCATCGGCCGCACCGTCCCCAGCAGGTGGCAGTGCAGGTCGACCTTCGGCAGATCCTTGAGGAAGCTCTCCGCGTCAGCCACCGACGACCTCGCGGGCGAAACGCTCGACCCACTCGTCGCGGTTCGGCGTGATCTCGGCCGGGTCGAGGGTCGTGTAGCCCGCGGCCTCCGGGTCGTCTGCGATGTCCCCGACGACGGCCGTCAGCTCCTCCGGCATCTCCACGTCCAGATTGACGGGCAGGTCGCCGACGAGCTCGGCCGAGGCCTGCTGCGCCTCGAGCGAGAGCAGGTAGTCGATGAACTGGTACGCGCCCTCGACGTTCGGCGCGCCGGTGGGCACCATGGCGCGGTTGGTGGCCATGTAGCGGCCCTCGGCCGGCGGCGTCCATGCGACCGGCTCGCCGGAGGCGATGAGGTCGGTGGCGAAGCCGTTGAGCGCCGCGCCGGCGACGATCTCGCCCTGGGTGAGCAGGTTCGTCATCTCGGTGCTCGAGCTGTAGAACTGCAGGATGTTCGGCGACCACTCGGCGAGCGTCGAGAAGGCGGTGTCGACGTCGTAGGGGCCGGAGCCGTAGGCCTCGCCCACCCCGGAGACCGTGAGCTGACCCGCGGTGACCGCGATGTCCGGCAGCACGAGCCGCCCGCTGTTGGCCGTGTCCGCGAAGAGGTCCCAATCGGCGGCCTCCTCCTCGGAGAGCGCGTCCGTGTCGTACATGATCCCGTTGAGCTGGTAGCTGTACGCGGGGCCGGTGAACCCGTCCTCGACCGCGAACGGGGCGATCTGATCGAGGTTGGGGACGTCCTCGGCGGTGACCTCCTGGAAGAGGTCGTCCTCCTGCGCGATCGCCGCGTAGGTGTCGGAGATCAGCATGACGTCGACGCCGGAGTCGCCCTGGTCGAGCCGGAGCTGGGAGAGCCGGTCGGCGTTGGACCCGGTCTCGATCTCCACCTCGATGCCCGTCGCCTCGGTGAAGGGGTCGATGACCGCCTCGGTGAAGGGCTCCACGTTGAACGGGAACGTGCTGACGACGATCGTGTCGCCGTCGGCCTCGGAGTCGCCTCCGCCGCAGGCGGCGACGCCCGCCGAGGCGAGCACGAGGAGTGTCGAGGCCGCGACCACGCGGCGGGACCTGGGGTTTCTCATGTGCTGTTCCTTTCGGGTGCCGCGGATGCGGTCGGGGCGGGTCCGGACGGGCGGGGTCAGGCGGCGTCGGAGTCGATCTCCACGAGCTGGCTCTCGGGCAGGTGCACGCGCACCGGGTCTCCGGGGGACAGGTCGGGGGCGGAACCGGCGCGCAGGTCGGCCGTGACGGCCACCCGGTCCCCGGCCGGGTCGTCGCCCTCGACGCTGACGAGCACGTCCACGCCCCGGTAGGCGACGTCGCGCACGGTCCCCGCGATCTGGACGCCGGCCGACGGCGCGCCCGCGCCGGCGGCCTCGGCGTCGGCCGTCAACCCCACGTGCTCGGGACGGATCGTGAGAAGGCGACCTCCGCCGTCGTGCAGGAAGTTCTCGTAGCCGAGGAACTCGGCGACGAAGCGGTTGGCAGGCGCCGGGAAGACCTCGTGCGGCGAGCCGTGCTGCTGGATACGGCCGTCCTTCATGAGGACCATCTCGTCGCTCATCTCCAGGGCCTCGTCCTGGTCGTGGGTGACGAGGACGACCGACAGCTGCGTCTCGGCCTGGATGCGGCGGATCTCGGCGCGCATCTGGATCCGCAGGCGGGCGTCGAGGTTGGACAGCGGCTCGTCGAGCAGGAGGAGCTCGGGGCCGATGGTGATCGCGCGCGCGAGGGCGACGCGCTGCTGCTGGCCGCCGGAGAGCTTCTTCGGCTTGCTGTCCGCGAGGTGCGCGAGGCCGACGAGCTCGAGCGACTCCATCACCCGCCGCTTGCGCTCGGCGCCGCCCACGCGCCGGACCTTCAGCCCGTAGGCGACGTTCTCGGCGACGCTCATGTGCGGGAAGAGCGCGTAGGACTGGAAGACCATGCCGAGGTTGCGCTTCTCGGGCGGGGTCCGGGTGGCGTCCCTGCCGCTGATGAGGATCTGCCCCGACGTCGGGGCGAGGTACCCGGCGAGCATCCGCAGGCTCGTGGTCTTCCCGCACCCGCTCGGGCCGAGCAGGGTGGTCAGCTTCCCCTCAGGTATCGACAGGTCGATGGCGTCGACGGCGGTGAAGTCGCCGAACACCTGGCTCACGCCGACGAACTGGGCAGCGGTCATCCGTTGATCCCTCCGAAGACCTTCGCGAACCCGAGGGTGCGCTCGGTGATGATGGCGATGAGCACGGTGCCCGCGAGGATGAGCACCGAGATCGCGGCGATGATCGGCGTGTAGTTCTGCTGGACGTAGTCGAGCATCACGACGGGCAGGGTGCGGAAGTCCCGGCTCTGCAGCAGCAGGGACAGCGGCACGTTGTTGAACGAGGCGATGAAGCTGAGCAGCGCCGCGGAGATGATGCCGGGCCGCAGCAGCGGCAGCGTCACGGTGAAGAACGTGCGCACCGGGGAGGCGCCGAGCCCGCGGGCGGCCTCCTCGACCGACGGGTCCACGAGCGCGAGCGACGCCCCGGTCACCCGCACGGCGTACGGGAACATGAGGACGGTGTGCCCGAAGAGCAGCACCTCGAAGTTGTCCAGGCCGATGCCGACCATCAGCTGCTGGTACAGGGCGAGGCCGACGACGAGCTCGGGGACGATCAGCGGCGAGAGGAACAGCCCCTCGACGAGGCCCTTGCCCGGGAGGCGGCCCCGGTGGATCGCGAGGGTCACGGGCACGCCGAGGGCGAGCGCGATGACCGTCGCGAGGAGCGCGAGCTGCACGCTGGAGGCCAGCGAGGTCATGAACGGCTGGTAGCTCAGCGCCTCGGAGAACCAGCGCAGCGACCACCCGTCGGGCGGGAAGCGCAGGGTCCGGCCGGCGCTGAAGGCGGTGACGACCACGAACAGGATCGGCACGATCATCACGATGTAGCCAAGCACCGCGAGGGCGGCGGCCACCGGGCGGCTGGTGCTCATTCGATGGCCCCCTTGCGGCCGATGACGGCGGAGATCCCGGAGATCGCGAACACGAGGACGGTCATGATCAGCGCGGTCGCGCTCGCGGCGGCCCAGTCGATGGTCGAGCTGGCGTAGGTGTACAGCTGAGTGGCGAGCACGCGTTCGCGGGAGCCGCCGAGCAGGTACGGGGTCGTGTACGCGGTGATGGACCCGGCGAACACGAGGACCGAGGCGACGACGACGCCGGGGAGCGACAGCGGGAGGACCACCGTCCAGAACGTGCGGATCCTGCCGGCACCCAGGCCGCGCGCGGCGTCGTCGAGGCCGGCGTCGACCTGCGCCACGGCCGAGTAGGAGGCGACGACGGCGAGCGGCAGGAACAGCTGGGTCATGCCGAGCACGATCGCGAGCGGCGTGTAGAGGAGCTGGGGAGCCTCGTCGACGAGGCCGAGCCGCAGCAGGAGCTGCGGGACGGCCCCCTGGGAGCCGAGGACCACGAGCCAGCCGAAGGTCCGGACGACGGAGCTGAGCAGGAGCGGGAAGATCGCCAGCGCGAGCAGCACCCCGGCCCATCTCGACGTCGACCGGGCGAGGAGGTGGGCGATCGGGAACCCGAGCAGCAGGCACAGGATCGTCGTGATGAGGCCCAGCCCGAGCGTGCGGCCGATGATCGCGAGGTCGTACGGGTCGGTGAGCATCTGCCCGAGCCGTGTGAGGACCTCGCCCGTGCCGACGTCGGGCGGCGCGAGCAGCATGGCGACCGACGGGACGAGGAACCCGACGAGAAGGACCACGAGGCCGGGCAGCAGGAGCATCGCCGTGGTGCTGCGGGTCTGGCGCACGAGCAGCTCCTCCTTCGCGGGTGCGTCCGGGGCGGTCGACGACGCGTCACCGACCGTCTGCAACCGGTTCCACAACCGATTACCGTGGGGACAGTACAGACCGATCCGTCTCATGTCGATGCCGGCCCGGTCATCGGCCGCCCGCGGGCGAGAAGAATGTCCGACATCGAGGAAGGGGTGGCGCGTGACCACACTGAGCGACGTCGCGGCCCGCGCCGGGGTCTCCAAGGCGACGGCGTCGCGGGCCCTCAACCGGCCGGATCTCGTGGCTCCGGGGACCGTCGAGCGGGTGCGGGCGGCGGCCGCCGAGCTGCGGTTCGTCCCCAACCGGGGCGCGCAGCACCTGGCCCGCGGGCGGTCCGGCATCGTCTCCGTCGTCGTGCCGACACTGCAGAACTCCTTCTTCACACCGATCATCGCGGGCGCCCAGACCCGTGCCGAGTCCGCGGGCATCCACGTGACGGTGGCGGTCCACCCGCTCCAGGACGAGGCGGGCGCGGCCCGGTTCGAGCACCTCGCCGCCCAGGTCGACGGGCTGATCGTCGTTGCCCCCCGCGGCGACGACGAGCTGGTGCGCCGGGCGTGCGCGCTCAAGCCGGGCGTGCTGGTGGACCGCGAGATCGAGGCCATGCCGTCCGTCTCCGCCGACACCGCCGGCGCGTTCGCCGCGCTCGTCGAGCGCCTCGCCGACGAGGGCCACGAGCGGGTCGCCTTCCTCAACGGACCGGAGATGTCCTGGCAGAGCGGCCAGCGCACGGCCGCGGTCCAGGAGGCCGCCGCGCGGCTCGGCATCGAGGTCGTCGTCATCGGCCCCTCCCCCGCGACGTTCGCCGCGGGCGTGGCCCTCGCGGACGACGTCATCGCCACGGGCGCGACCGTCGCCCTGCCCTACGCCTCCGACCTCGGTCTCGGCCTGCTCTTCGAGCTCGTCTCACGCGGCCGGGCACGGTTCGGGGAGGCCGATGCGGCCCGGGCCGCCGGGTCGGACGAGCCCCCGACGACGAGGCACGCCATCGAGGTCGTCGGCGTCCCGGGTGCAGCCGCCGTCGACGTCGACGGCGAGGCGCTCGGCGAGGCGGCGATGGACCACCTGCTCACCATGCTCGGGGGTGGCACGCCGGGCAGCCCACAGGTCAGGCTGCCCGTGCCGGTCGCGGAGCAGTGGGCGGGTCCGCGCGGGAGGGCGTGACCGAACCGTCAACCCGCGCTCGACCCGAGTGGGTTCAGCTGGTTGCGCCGACGCCGGGCCAACCCCCGGGATCGCCCCGGGGACCTCACATCCGCATCGCGAGCTCGCCCTTCGGTTTGTACTCGGACCCGCTGAGCAGCGTGACACTCCGGTACCCGCTGCCCTCGCCGCGCACGTGGTCGATGAACGACTCGTCGAGGTTCTCGTTGTAGATCAGCGCGCCGCTGCGCAGACGCGGCTCGATCACCCGCAGCACCTCGAGCGAGACGCTGGGCGCCCAGCCGTCGATGAGGGCAAGGTCGATCCCGTCCGGGACGCCGGCCAGGGTCTCCCGCGCGTCCCCGACGAGGAACTCCACGTGGTCCCCCAGGCCGGCCCGCTCGACGTTCTCGCGCGCCTGCTCCGCCTTGGCCGGCACGAGCTCGGCGGTACGGACCACGCCCCCTCCGGCGTCGCGCACGGCGGCCGCGAGGTAGATGGTGGCGAAGCCGAGCGACGTCGCGAACTCGACGACGTTGCTCGCCCGCCCGTACCGGGCCAGCAGGTAGAGCTGGTCACCCTGCTCGGGGCTGAGCGAGAAGCCGGTCGCCGCGTGCCGGTGCGGGTCCGCGTGCCAGGGGTACGTCTCCCAGTCGATGTGCCGCTCGCGTTCGTACAGCTCGTCGAGCACCGAGAGCACCGTCGGGTCCGTGATCATCCTGCTGGCATGGGCATCGCGAGGCATGCGGCCATCCTCCCGCAGCGACGCATCTGTGGACATTCGCCCCCGCCCCCGAACCGGTCGCCGACCCGGGCGGGTGCCCGGCGGGTCGCAGGCGGGAGGCGGCGGCCGGCTCAGGCGACTTCGAACGTGACCCGCCGCTCCACGACGTTCGCCTCGGCGAGCCGCACGGTCAGCTCGGCGCCGAGCTCCAGCCCGGACCCGTCGAGCCGGGCGCGGACGGGCGGCTCGACGATCTGGGTCTCACCCCGGTCGTCGTCCTCGTCGACGTCGACCACGACGCCCGAGAACTCCTCGTTCTCCCGCCCCTCGAGCACGAGCGCCTCCATCACGTTGATGGCGCCGGACTCGTACCGGCCCGCGCGCTGGCCACCGCGGCCCATGGTGCTCGGCAGATCGCCGAGCGCATCGGTCACCCAGGTCGGCACCGGCTCGTCCGCGCACAGCGCGAGGCAGGTCTCGAGCCCGTAGCGGTCCACGAGCCTGCGCAGCGGCGCGGTCACGTGCGCGTACTCGGCGGCGATGGCCGCATGGATGCGGCCCGACGTCCCGTTCTTCCCATTCTTGCCGTTCTTCCCCTCGCCCCCGGCGTTCACGCCCTCGTCCTCGGACCCCGTGGCACCAAGAGCCAGGTACCCGGCACCCCGGAACAGGGTGGTGGCCTCGTTGAGAAAGGCCGCGCCCGCGGCGGTCGACGACGAGACGGAACGGACGAGATCCGGGTACGCGACGTCGTCGGGCCAGTCGATACCGAGCCCTCGGGCGGTGAGCTTCAGGCGGCGCAGGTCGCGCGGGTCGGCGTCGGGCAGGGTGCGGAGGATCCCGACGCCGGCGCTCGTCATCATCTCGGCCGCCGCCATGCCGGTGAGCAGGGAGATCTGCGCGTTGTGCCCCTCGATCGGCAGGCTCTCGCGCGCGCCGAGGACGTACCGGCCGTCCGGCCCCTTCTCGACCACCTGCTCGGGGAGGTCGAGCGAGACGGCGCCACGGGCGATCTCGAGCGCCTGCCTCAGGCTCCCGACCTCCACGAGCAGCGCGGGCATGTCGGACGGGACGTCCGGGCCGAGCCGCGCTCCGCCGTCGAGGGCGGCCTGCACCTGCTCGTAGGTGAGCTGCGCGCGGGACCTGACCATGGCGCGCGTGACGTTCGCCGACGTCATCTCGCCGGAGGAGTCGAGCCGCAGGTCCCACAGGCAGCTCGGGGTGACCTGGCCGGGCAGGAGGCTCGCAGCGCCGGCGGACAGGCTCTCGGGGTGCAGGGGGAAGGATCCGGTGGGGCCGTACACGGTGGTCGCCCGACGACGGACCTCCTGATCGAGCGGACCGCCCGGCCGCACGAACGTGCCCAGCGAGGCGATCGCGTAGCGCACGCGGAAGCCGTCGCCGTCGCGCGCGATGTGCAGGGCCTGGTCGAGGTCGCGGGCGCCGGGCGGGTCGATGGTGACGAGCGGCAGGTCGGTCTGGTCGTCGTCGGGCATGCTCGCGGCCGCGAGCGACTCCCCGACGTCGGCCAGCACCTCGGGGCTGAACGCCGTGGGCAGCTCGAGCTCGGCGGCGAGCTTCTCGAGCGCGATCGTCAGGTCGTCCGGGGCTGCGGTGTTGGCGCGGATCTGGCGTCTGGGCACCCACGCACAGTAACGAGGGCGCGGCCCGCGCAGGGGAACGCCGGTGGTGCGCGGAGAGGCCGGCCGGCTACTTCTCAGTCGGGTCGTCGTCCGTGAGGTCGGTGATCGCGCGGTCGCGACGGCGCAGCGAGCGCCGGTCCAGCAGGTACGCGACGAGCGCGCCGAGCAGCATGCCGAGCGGCCCGAGGGAGAGCAGCACCAGCCCGACGGCGTTCTTGTCGCTGAGCGTGTCCGCGAAGAACTGCGAGTTCTGCACGCCGTCGAAGCCCTCGCTGAACGATGCCCCGTTCGTGAAAATGACGAGGAGGATGCTCGCGAGCAGGCCGAGCAGGAACCCGACCCAGATGAACCGCCCGTACCGCGGCGCGCGCCGCACGTGCCCGACGGTCGTGACGTCGTCGCCGGCCGAGGCGGGCTCGCCCGCCGGCTCGGCCTCGGACTCGGATTCCGGGCCCTCCCCCGACGTCGGAGCGTCCTCCGTCTTGGTGGTCGCCTCTGCGTCGGTCGCCTCGGAATCGGTCGCCTCGGGGATCGCCTCCGAGTCAGTCGCCTCGGGAGTCTCGGGCATGCTGGCCGCATCCGAGTTCTCGACGCTCTCGTCTCCCGCGCGAGCGGGGGTCGGCCCGTCGACTGGCTGGGGGCCGGGTGCGGCCTGCGGCTCGGGTCGAGACTCGGGATCGTGGGGGCTGGATGTCACTGGTCGAACCTATCGCGTCGGACCAGCGGCAGGCAGGCCGTGAGATCGGCCCGCTGACCGGACGCGGAGACCCGCGCGGACGCGAGCGCCTCGTCCCACGTGAGGTCGCCGCTCGCGAGCTCGAGCCAGGTGGTCGGGTCCGTCTCGACGACGCCGGGGGGCGTGCCCCGGGTGTGGGACGGGCCGGCGAGCGCCTGCACCGCGCCGGCGGGCGGCACCCGCACCTCGAGCGCGCCGCCGGGCGAGGACTGGGCGAGCTCCTCCAGCGTGAAGCGCACGGCGGTCATGAGGTCGGGCCGGCCGATCGCCCCCGGGCCCCGCTGCCACGCGCGGACGGCGGCGAGACCGGCGGTCGGGTCGATACGGCGTCGAGGGGGCATTCCTCAAGCGTACGAGGTCGGGCCAGGCCCGAAAGGCGCAAGCGAGACGATCGGTCACTTTCGGTATGACCACTTGCAGGCAGCGATGAACCCTTGGACCCCTCATCTCAGCGCATCTGAGCAGGCGCTTGACGATCCCAACCCTTCATGTACAGTTTCGGTCAGACCACTTAGGGGGCGACATCGCTGCCCCCTCGGTCGATGCAGCCACCGTCGGCTGCACCAACCCCATCGACCCGATACCGGGTCCCACTCTCACGGACGGAGCCCCCAGTGGCCGACTACACCTTCGGATCGGTCGTCACCCTCGCCTTCGACGACGCGGTCGACTGGCAGGCGCGCCTCTTCCGCGCTGCCGGGATGAACGACGAGGACGCCCGCCTGAGCGGCCACCATCTCGTGGTGGCCGACGCGCGCGGCGTGTACTCGCACGGCATCATGCGCACGCCGACCTACATCGAGAAGATCACCGAGGGCGGCATCGACCCGGCCGCTCGTCCCGAGGTGGTGCGCGGCAAGGGACCGACCGTCCTGGTGGACGGGCACAACGCCATGGGGCAGGTGGCCGCGCAGTTCGCCACCGATCGCGCGATCGAGCTCGCGAAGGAATTCGGCAGCTCGACCGTCTCGGTCACCGGCAGCAACCACCTGGGCACCGCCGCCTACTGGGTGGAGCAGGCCGCGGCCGCCGACATGGTCGGGTTCTGCTGGACCATCAACGGCAACAACATCATGGCTCCGTGGGGAGGCATCGATGCCCGGCTCGGCAACAACCCTTTCGGTATCTCCGCGCCGTGCCTGACCCGCCCGGCCGTCACGTTGGACATGGCGACCTCCGTCGCGGCCCGCGGCAAGATCGCCATGGCCATGCGCACCGGCAGCCCCATCCCCGAGGACTGGGCGTATGACAAGGACGGACACCCGACGACCGACGCCGAGGCCGGCTTCCACGGAACCGTCCAGCCCAGCGGCGGCTACAAGGGCTACGGCCTGACGTTCATGAACGCGATCGTCTCCGCGCTGCTCAACGGTTCGGCGTTCGGCGACGACATCGGCGACTTCTTCGAGAACCCCACCCAGGTGCAGAACACCGGGCACCTCCTGCAGTTCATCGACATCGACGCCATCGACGACGCCGAACAGTTCAAGACCCGGATGGACGCCGCCGTCGCGTACCTCAAGGAATCCCCCCGCCGCGACGAGGTCGAGGAGATCTTCGTCCCCGGAGAGATCGAGGCCCGAAAGTACGAGTCCCAGCTCGCTGCCGGGATCGAGTACCCGACCGAGGTCATCGACGAGCTCATCGCACTCGGCGACTCGCTCGGCGTTGCCGCACCGACCTCGACGAACCAAGGAGCACACCGATGAGCACGACCCCACAGGCGACAAGCCCGACGGCGGAGCCCACCTCCGGCACGCCCTCGACCTCCAACGACTCCGGTGGACGGCCATGGGCACGGATCGGCGGAATACCGCTCGTCATCTTCGCGATCATCTTCGTCGGCGTCATGGGAGCCGCGATCGCCGAGGTCATTCCCGAGACCTTCATGGGCGGTCTCGCCCTCGCGCTCGTCCTCGGCATGGGGCTGAACTGGATCGGTGAGCAGATCCCGGTCCTCAAGGACCTCGGGTTCGGCACGATTCTGGCGGTTCTCGTTCCCGCCGTTCTCATCGAGATCAGCGTCCTGCCGACCATGACCCGCGAGTTCCAGGACGCCTTCTTCGGCGATCTCACCTCGTTCGCCGTGCCCGGCCTCCTGGTGGGCAGCGTCCTCGCCATGCCGAAGCGCGTGCTCGTGCAGGCGGGCATCCGATTCATCATCCCGCTGCTCGGCACGCTCACGCTCACCACACTCGCCACCGGAGCGGTCGGTGCAGTTCTCGGTTACGGATTCGTCGAGACGATGCTCTACATCGCGGGGCCGATCCTCGGTTCCGGGATCAGCGCGTCGGCGGTGCCGCTCTCCGAGATCTACGCCGGCCAGTCGGGCGGAAGCCCCGACGACTACATCACCACGATGGCGTCGTCGGTCATGATCGCCAACATCCTCACGATCCTCGTCGCGGCCGTCCTTGGCGGCATGGCGCGGAAGAACCCGGACAAGCCGTTCAAGGGGTTCGCCGGGCGTGACGGTGCGCTCCTGCGCAAGCAGTCGGACACTCCGACGGGACTCAGCGACGACAACAACATCGCCGCGAAGGTGGGCGACCTGCTCACCGGACTGCTGATCGTCGCCGGCATCGTCATCTTCGGCGAGATCGGACAGACGCTCGTGCCGTCGATGCACGCCTACCTCTGGATGATCCTCATCTGCCTGGTCCTCAAGCTCGGAGGCCTGCTCCCCGAGAGGCTGGCCTCGTCGACCGGCGCATGGTCCGGGTTCCTCGCCAAGGTGATGGTGCCGGCCATCCTGGCCTCGATCTCGATGGGCGTCATCAACATCGGCGAGCTCCTCGGCCTCATCTCCGATCCCACGTACCTCGCGCTGTGCGTCATCACCGTTCTGTTCGCGCTCGTGATCTCCGGTGCCCTCACGTACCTCTTCGGCTTCTACATGGTGGAGGGAACGATCATGACCGGCATCGGCCTCGCCGACATGGGAGGAACGGGCGACGTCGCAGTGCTGACCGCGGCCAAGAAGATGTACCTCCTGCCGTTCCTCACCATCTCCAGCCGGATCGGCGGCGCGGCCAACATGCTATGGCTGACGGGACTCGCGATCGCCTTCCTCGCCTGACGAGGAGCGGGCCGGGGACGGCGTCCGGTCGCGGCGCCGTCCCCCAGACATCCCGGCGGAGACCCGGCGCAGACGACCTACGCGTCGGCGTCGTCGCCCCGGGACTCCCAGAAGACCAGGACCGCCTTGAGGTGTGCGGCCATGGCCGCGCGCGCCGCCGTCGGGCTGCCCTCGCGAATCGCCTCGAGGATCGCGCCGTGCGACCGCACGGCCTCCCGGAACGCGTCGGGCGACATCAAGTTGTGCTCCCGCACCTCGATCAGCCCGCGATGCAGTGAGGAAAGAATGAGCGTGAAGATATCGTTGTGCGTCTGCCGTGCCACCTCGCGGTGGAACTCGAGGTCGACGCGCGCCGCCTCGGCCACGTCGATCCCGGGCTCCCCCATGCGGTCGACCAACGCAGCCATCCGCTCGACGTCCTCCGCGGACGAATGCGTCGCCGCCACCCCCGCCGCGTACGTCTCGATGACTTCGCGGACCTCGTGGATCGCCGCGTACTCCCCGCGGTTGCTACGGAGGTACAGCCACAGCGCCTCCCCCGCACGCTCCGGGTTCATCGCCGTGACGGTCGACCCGCTCCCGCCGCGGGCCTGCACCACGCCACGGCCGGCCAGGTGGCTGATCGCCTCACGGACCACCGGCCTCGAGACATCGAGCTCGTCCGCGAGATCACGCTCGTTGGGCAGCTTGTCGCCCGGAGCGAGATCGCCGTCCCTGATCCGATCGAGGATCACGCGCACGACGTCGTCGCTTCTGCGCGCTGCGGGATCCCGCTTCGGTGCACTGCCGGCCATCGGTCCCTCTCGTGCTCGTGGTTCCTCCCAGCCTAGCGACGTTGCCCGGGGATCCCCGACGCACCCTCAACCTTCCCGCCCATCGATGACCCCAGCAGAACAGGACCACCATGCCGCTTGAGACCTCGAGCGATTCCCTCGTCACTAGCGCCGACCATGCGGTGCGTGCGCGCACGATCGACCACGTCGCGATCGCCTCCCCCGATGCGGAGCGCACCGCTCGGTGGTACGAGGAGAACTTCGGATTCGTTCGCGTGAACGACGAGATCGCGGACGATCCGGGCGTCCGGCTCGTGTTCCTCGCGGCCGCCGGAGACCGGAGCAACGGCACCAGTCTGCAGATCGTTCAGCCCATGCGCCCCGGTCCGGTCGCGGACTTCCTCGCGCAACGCGGCGAAGGTCTGCACCACGTGTGCTTCGCTGTGGACGACATCGCCTCGACGCTCCTCGCCCGCGGCCAGGACTCCCGCGAGGTGTTCACCGGCGGGTACGGACTGCCGTGCGCGTTCGTCACGGACCCGTCCCCGGGAGTCGTCATCGAGCTCGTTCAGTCACCCGCGGGGAGCACGGCTCCTACCGAGGAGACGCGATGAACGCCAAGACCCTCGTCCTCGACGACGATCCGACAGGCACCCAGTCCACGACCGGTGCGCGCGTGCTGCTGGCCTGGGACAGAGCCTCGCTCGCGCAGGCACTCACCGAGCACGACGCCGTCTACCTGCAGACGAACTCGCGCTCTCTGGACGAGGAAGCTGCCGTCAGCCTGGTGCGCCGCGCACGCTTGGACGCCGCGGTGGCAGGGGCGGCTCTCGGGGTCGAGGTTCGCATCGTCCTCAGGGGTGACTCCACGTTGCGCGGGCACGTGTTCGCCGAGTCCGATGCGTTGGCCGCTCCCGCGACGCCCGACGAGAGGATGGCCGCCATCCTTTTCGTTCCCGCCTTTCCCGCCGGGGGGAGGACCACGGTCGACGGCGTGCACCGCGTCGAGATCGATGGTCAACCGGTCCCCGCTCACGAGACCGAGTACGCGGCCGACCCCGTCTTCGGGTTCTCGTCGGGCGAGATGACCACATACGTGCGCGAGGGCGGCGACCGGCCGGCGAGGCTCGTCCCCCTTGCCGCCCTTCGCGAGTCGCGGGGCGAGGCTCTCGCCCAGGCGTTGCTCGACGCCGGTCCTGGCGAGTTCGTCGTCCCGGATGCGGTGACGGAGGCCGACATCGACCTCATCCACGCAGGACTTCTGTCGGCATGGGACCGGGGCGCGCGCATCGTCGTCCGGAGCGCCTCTCCGTTGGCGGCTCGCATCGCCGGGGTCGCGAGCCGAGGGCTCCTCGAGCCCCCGCTCACCGACGACTCACCACGTGTCCTCGTGGTGTGCGGGTCGCACACGTCGGGAGCGACGGCGCAGATCGAGCGGCTCCGCGCGGCGACGGCCGCGCGGGTCATCACCGTCTCGACGACTGACGCCTACCGCGACCCGGCCGCCGCAGGACACGAGGCCGCGGCACGTGCGCGCGACGCCCTCGCGACCGCACCCGTCGCGGTCCTGGCCTCCGAACGCACGCGGCATGCGTCCGACAACACGCTCGCCCACGGCGCCGCGGTGATGAACGCTCTCACCTCCGCGGTCCGCGAGCTCGCGGGCGAGATCGACGTCGTCGTGGCAAAGGGTGGAATCACGTCGTCGGAGGTCGCATCGACCGGCCTGAAGGCGACGAGTGCCGACGTGCTCGGGCAGGTCCTTCCGGGAGTCTCCGTGTGGAATCTGCACGCGGCCGAGGGGCCCCTCACCTACGTCGTCGTGCCTGGAAACGTCGGCGGAGCCGACGCGCTCCATCGGATCGTCGAGGCCTTGGGGATCACGACCGACCACTCATAGCCCCAGGCGCGTACGCCCCAGAAGAGGGATCGCATCCCACTACAGTGGTCCCGTCCGCGCGGGCGCTCGAGGACGCACGTCCGAGCGCGCGCCACCGCATCGCGAAGGAGCGCCACCGTCGATGATCGCGCTCAGGGACCTGCACCAGTTCGTGATCCTCGCTGAGGAGCTCAACTTCCGCGCCGCTGCGAGTCGGCTGCACGTCTCGCAGCCGACCCTGAGCGAGACGGTCAAACGGATCGAACGCACGATCGGGGGCAAGCTCCTCGAGCGCACGACCCGCCGCAGTCGACTGACACCCGCGGGTCAGGCCCTCTACGAGGGCGCCCAGCACCTGCTACGCGACGCCGAGGCGCTCACCCACGAGGTGCGGAGCGTCGCGGCCGGCATGCGGCGGGAGTTCCGGATCGGTGCGGTCAACCCGGCGATGCGCACTCTCGTGCCGAGCGTCCTTCGGCAGCTGCACGAGCAGTTCCCGGGCATTCGGCTCAGTCTCCACCCGATGTCGACGCACGAGCAGCTGCGGGCGATGCGGGAGGGTCGGCTCGACGTCGCGGTGGTCCGCACGGCGGTCCAGCCCCGGGAGACACGGAGCCACTTCCTCGTCAACGAGCCACTGTTTGCGGTCCTGCCCGCCGGGCACGAGCTCGAGCCCGAGCCCCTCATCGAGCTCCCCCGGTTGCGGGACCACACGTTCATCATGGCGCCGCGCGACCGCAACCCCGAGTTCTACGACGCCCTCGTCGCGCTGTACAAGTCCCGCGGGAGCGCCCCGGACGAGATCCTCGTGGCCGCGAACATGCACGCGCAGCTCACGCTGGTCGGCGCGGGCATCGGCGTCGCGGTCCAGCCGCTACTGTTCATCGACCGGGACCGCTCCGACGTGGTCTTCCGGCCCACGCCGGAGCGGCTGGACGTCCCCCTGCAGGTCCTCACTCCGTCAGTTCCCGACGTGCTCGCGGACGCCTTCGTCGATGCCGCGGACCGGCAGATCCGACAGCTGATGGAACGGGCCGGCGTGGCCGACCGATAGCCGGCCAGGCCCACCCGTCCGGTCAGGCGTCGGCCTCGACGACCTCGTTCTCGACGCGCGGCGCCTGCGTGCGCGCGCGCCACGCCGAGACCACCGACATGACGATCATCGCGAGGCAGATCGCAATCAGTGCGGCCGAGACGGGACGCTGCGCGAAGATGAGGAATCCGTCCCCACTCATGAGCAGCGACTGCCTCATGGAGGTCTCGAGCAGGCCGCCGAGGATGAACGCCAGGACAAGCGGCCCGGGCGGGAAGCCCCACACACGCATGAGGTAGCCGATGATCCCGAACAGCAGGGCGATCCACATGTTCCAGGTGTTGTTGTCGATCGTGTAGACGCCGACAAGACTCAGCGCGATGATGAACGGCGCCAGCACCTCGGTCCGCACGCGCAGGATCTGGATGAACAGCCCGACGAGCGGCATGCTCAGCAGCAGGAGCACGATGTTGCCGACGTACATGGAGGCGACGACGCCCCAGAACAGGTCCGGCCGCTCGTCCACGAGCCGCGGACCGGGCGTGACGCCGTTGATGACGAGGACGCTGAAGAGCAGCGAGATCGTCACGTTGAACGGGATGCCGAGGCTGAGCAGCGGGACGAACGCCGACGTGGACGACGCGTTGTTGGCGGTCTCGGGACCAGCAACCCCCTGGATCGCGCCGTGCCCGAACTCCTCCGGCTTCTTCGCGACCTTCCGCTCGACGCCGTAGCTCACGAGCGAGGAGACCATCCCGCCCCCGCCGGGGATCAGGCCGACGAGCGTGCCGATGACGGAACCGCGCGCGATGGCTCCGGAGCTATCCTTGAGGTCCTTGCGGCTCGGGGTGACCCGGCCGACCTTCCGGGTAATCGTCTCCCCGTCGACGTGCCGCTTGCGGAGCTGGAAGAGCACCTCGCCGATACCGAACAGGCCGAGCACGATCGCGACGACGTCGAGGCCCTCCAGGAGCTGCGGGTTGCCGGCCGCGAAGCGCGTCTGTCCGGAGACCGGGTCCAGCCCGACGGTCGCGAGGAAGAGTCCGGCGGCAGCCGCGACGAGCGCCTTGGGGAAGCTCCCGGCCCCGAGGAAGGCGATGAGGAAGAGGCCGAGGACCGCGAGCGCGGCGTACTCCGGCGGGCCGAGGTGGACGGCGAGGTCGGCGAGCGCCGGGGCTGCGATCGTCAGCGCGAGCAGGGCGACCGTGGCGCCGATGAAGGAGCCGATGGCGGAGATGCCGAGCGCGGGTCCCGCGCGTCCCTTGCGCGCCATCTCGTACCCGTCGATCGCAGTCACCACGGACGCGGCCTCGCCGGGCAGCTTGAGCAGAACGGAGGTCACGGTGCCGCCGTACATGACACCGGCGTAGATGCCGGCGAGCATGATGATCGCCGTCGTGGGCTCCATGCCGAACGTGAATGGCAGCAGGATCGAGATCGTCGTGATCGGCCCGAGGCCGGGCAGGACCCCGACGACGACGCCCAGTACGCAGCCCGCGAGGACCGCGAGCAGGTTCTCCGGCTGCACGGCAACCTCGAGGCCGAGGAGGAGTGAGTCAAGCACGGTGGGTCCTAGGGGTGGGGGATGAGGCTGGCGGGGAGCGGGGTCCGGACGATGAGCACGAACACCACGTAGATCACCGCGGCGATGACGGCGGAGCTGATGACGACCTTCGGCCAGGAGGAGTCGCTGAGCAGGAGCATCCACAGCAGGCTGACGACCAGGACTGCGAGCGTCATGTCCACATAGCTGAAGACGAGGATGAACAGCAGGACGAGCCCGACGCCGATGAGCGGCTCACGGATGGGGCGGATCGACGGCAGGGACGCGCCTCTCCAGGCCTGGATGGCGGCGACGATCCCGGAGACCGTCCACACCGCTCCGATGATGAGCGGCCACAGGCCCGCGCCCGGGGCGCTAGGCCCGCCGACCCCGAGACCGCTTGCGACGACCATGATCGCCACTCCGATCCCGGCGACGACGGCGAGCACGATGCTCGAACGCACGCGCTCGGCCCGTCCGGCGGGCGGGGTGGGGACGTCATCGCCCGCCCCGCCCGCCGACCGGTTCAGGGTCTCCGCACTCACTCGATCAGTCCGAGGTCGAGCAGCACGGTGTGGTTCTCCTCCGAGTCCCGCTGGAGGTCCTCGCCGTACGTGGCCCCGTCCCCGAAACTCGGGATCACGCCGGTCGCCGCAATCGCGTCGGCGACCTCGGGGTCGGCGAGCGCGGTCTCGACGGCGTCGGCGACGGTGGTGACGATCTCGTCGGGGGTACCGGCCGGAGCGATAAGGCCGGTGACGATGTTCGTCGACGCGTCGAACCCGCTGTCGGTCAGCGTCGGCACGTCCTCGTACCCCTCGGCCGAGCCTTCGCCGAGGTTCGCCAGGATGCGCAGGTCGCCGGCCTCGACAGAGGCCAGGAACGCCGAGGGCGACCCGGCCGCCGCGTCGACGTTGTCACCAAGGAGCGCGGTCACCGCCTCGCTGCTCGAGGCGAAGGGCACCTGCACGGTGTCGATGCCCGCCGCCATGTCGAACTTCTCGACCGCGATGTTCGCGGGGTTGCCCGCGCCCGTGGATGCGTAACGGATGCTCCCCGGGTCGGCCTCGGCGTCGGCGATGAAGTCGTCGAGCGTCTCCCATGGGGCATCGGCCCTCACGGCAAACACGATCGGGGATGTCGCGATGCGCGCCACCGGCTGGACGTCGTCGAGCGTGTAGGTCGCCTCGCCGAAGTGCGTCTGCACGGTCAGGGGCCCGGGGGCCGTGATCGCCAACGTGTAGCCATCGGGTTCGGCGTTGACCAGGGACGTCGTGCCGACCGTCCCCGCGCCGCCGGGCTCGTTGAGCACGATGACGCTGGCGTCCTCACCAAGCGCCTCCTCGATCGCGGGTGCGATGAGTCGGGCCAGCTGGTCGGTCGCGCCGCCGGCATCGTACGGCACGACGATCTCGATGTTGCCCGACGGGTAGTCGGCGCTCCCGCTCTCACCACCGCCGCCCTGCGACTCAGCACCCACTGCACACGACGCGAGCAGCGCGGCACCCGCCGCGAGTGCGGCTGCGCGAGGCATGGCGCGCTTCATCCTGTTCCTCATCCCGTGTACCTCTTCCTGAAGAGCGGCCGCAGCTGGTCGAGCGGCGCATCGGCGACGATGAGTTCAGCCATGCGTGCCTCGTCCGTCGAGATCCTCTCGATCTCGTCGATCACCCGGTCCACGTGCTCGAACGGGACGCAGCAGATGCCGGAGTCGTCGGCGACGATCAGATCGCCCGCCTCGACCCGGATGTTGTGAACCTGGACGGGGCCGTTGAGCTCCATCGCCTCGATGCGGAACTTGCCCGTGAGCGGGGTAACCCCACAGCTCCAGACGGGGTAGCCGAGCTCGCGGATCGTGCTGACGTCGCGAACCGCGCCGTTGACGATCGAGCCGGCGAGCCCGCGGGTCTTCGCCACCGTGCACGACTGACCGCCCATGTTCGACACATCCAGGTTGCCGCCCGTGTCCGTGACAAGGACGTCGCCCGGCTCCGAGAGGTAGTAGATGTCCCTCGTGGACATTCGAATGAAGTCCTTGTCGTGATATCCCTGCGTAGGCGTCTTGCGCTCGAGGACGTTCCGAATGGTGACGGCCGGTCCGACGACCTTCTGCCCCACCCCGATCGGCTTCAGGTGCGACGCCGCGACCGTCCCGACGATGCCGAGCGAGTCAAGCACGTCAGAGACCGATGTCGTGAGGTCGTCGATCGCCAGGTAACGATCGATCGTCTCCTTCGGCACTCGGGGGAACTTGATCTTCCGGATGCGTTCTCGGGGCACGAGGCCCCAGATCCGCCCGGCCTCGACGTACTCGTCGTACTCGCTCTGAACGACTGCTGTCATTGCTCGTCCTTCCTCCATCGACGTCGACGGAACGATGCGACCTCCGCGTCCGCATCGACGCTGCGAGAAGGTGCGCTGATCCAGCGTCGATCCCACCTGATCTATCGTCAATCCCTGAAGTTTCGATCTATTGATCGGTCGCATCAATGAATGCCGCTGGCTGGGCGATCCACGTTCAGGGCGACACCTGTGCTCGTGGGACTCGTACGGCGGCCGCACCGCCTCGGGACTCAGCCGGACTCGACCACGCGGTCCGCCGCGGCCTTCCTCGCAATGATCGCCCGCGCGTTGGGTTCGTCGACGTCGCGAACCCAGGCGACGGCGTCGTCGGGGGACTTGCCGAACTGGATGTGGCGGGCGACCAGGCGCTCGCGCCGGACGTCGTCGGGCAGGTCGACGAACCATGTCTCGGCGAGCACACCGGGCAGGCTCGACCACGGGGCGGCGTCGGCGAGAAGGTAGTTGCCCTCGGTGATGACGATCTCGGCGCCGGGCTCGATGGGGAGCGCCCCGGCGATCGGCTGCTCAAGGTCGCGCTCGAACCCGGGGACGTAGACGATGTGGTCGCCGCCCGCGGCCGCGCGCTCGATCGCGGAGAGGTAGCCCCAGCCGTCGAACGTGTCGATCGCTCCCTTGCGGTCGCGCCGGCCGAGCCGGTCGAGCTCGACGTCCGCGAGGTGGAAGCCGTCCATCGGCAGGTGCGCGACCTGGATCCCGCGGGCGCGCAAGCCGTCGAGCAGGGCGACCGCGAGGGTCGTCTTGCCGGCGCCGGGCGCGCCAGTGATACCGAGGACGGGGCGGGGTGCAGTGGGGTCGGCCGCCGCACCGGTCCGGACGAGGCGGGCCGCAAGGTCGACGAGCGGGTCGAAGTCAGTCATCGTGCCCAGCATCCCACCGGTTCAGCCCACGCCCCGGCGACGGTCCAGACCACTCGCTGTTCATCGGCACCGCGGCCGTTCCGTGTCATCTCCGTGCCCCGCCCCCCCACGACGTGCGAGCGGAGCTCCGATCACCCTCGGAGAAATCTGTCGACCTCCGCCCCGCACGCCCCATACGCTCCCCACATGCGCATGTACTTCCCGTACTTCATCTGACGGCCGGGCCAGGCCCACCGCCCTCGTCGAGTCACTCCGAGCACACGGCGGCCGCTCGCCCGACCCCTCAGGGTCTCCGTCAGTCACGCACGCCCACGCCCACCGGCGTCGCGTGCGGAATACAGAAGGATCCGCATGCTCACCCCTACCCATCATCTTCCGGCGCGCTCGCGCGCCCAGCTCATCGCCACCGGCGTCCACGTGACGCGCGGCGGCACCACCGTCCTCACCGACGTCGACCTCACCGTCTCCCCCACGACCCGGCTGGCGATCGTCGGCGAGAACGGGCGGGGCAAGTCCACGCTCCTGCACGTGCTCACCGGCGCCCGCGCCCCGGACGCGGGCGAGGTGCGCCAGGTCGGCACGATCGGCGTCGCCGAGCAGGAGATGGTCACGCACGACGAGCGCACCGTCGGCCAGGCCGTCGCCGACGCCATCGCCGCCCCGCTCGCCGCGCTCGAGGCGCTCGAGACCGCCACGAACGCCCTGGCCACCGAGAAACCCGGCGCCGCGGAGGACTACGCCGCGGCCCTCGAGCTCGCCGAGACCCTTGATGCCTGGGACGCCGAGCGTCGCGTGCACATCGCGCTGGAGGCCCTCGGCGCCGAGACGGACTTCGGCCGGCCGCTCGCCGACCTGTCCGTCGGGCAGCGCTACCGGGTTCGCCTCGCGTGTCTCCTCGGCGCCGAGGACGACTTCCTCCTGCTCGACGAGCCCACCAACCACCTCGACCGCAGCGGCCTGGACTTCCTCACCGACCGCCTGCGCTCCCGCCCGGGCGGCGTCGTCGTGGTCAGTCACGACCGCGCACTGCTCACAGACGTGGCGGACACGATCCTCGACCTGGACCCGACGCCGGACGGTCGCCCCCGCATCTACGGCGACGGCTACTCCGGCTACCGGGAGGGCCGGCGCGCCGAGCAGGACCAGTGGCAGCAGGACTACGACAGGCAGCAGACCGAGGCCGCCCGGCTGAATGACGACCTCAGCGCCGCCCAGAACCGACTCCAGTCGGGCTGGCGGCCACCGAAGGGCACGGGGAAGCACGCGCGAGCCACCCGGGCGGGCGGGCTCGTGCAGAGCGTGCGGCGTCGGCAGGAGGCCCTCGACGCGCATGCGGTCACCGTGCCCGAGCCGCCCCAGTCGCTGCGGTTCCCCGAGCTGCCGACGCAGTCGGGGGCGGCGATGCTCACCGTCGAGGAGGTGACGGTCGACGGGCGGCTGGACGTCCCGACGTCGTTCGAGCTGGGTCGCAGCGAACGGCTGGTGGTGACCGGACCGAACGGTGCCGGAAAGTCGACGCTGCTGGCCATCGCGGCCGAGGATCTCAGCCCCGACACCGGGCAGGTGCGTCGCACCGCCGGGACCCGTCTCGGGCTGCTGCGTCAGGAGTCGGAGCTGCCGCCCCACCGCCGGGCCACCGATGTCTACGCCGAGCACGTGGGCGCGCTTGTGGCCGCCGGCACGCTTCGCGAGTCGCAGGCCGTCGGGCTCTCCCAGCTCGGGCTCCTGCGCGCCAGGGAGTCCGGCAAGCGGGTCGGCGAGCTGTCCATGGGCCAGCAGCGGCGCCTCCAGCTGGCGCTCGTGCTCGCCGGACGGCCGCACGTGCTGCTGATGGACGAACCGACGAACCACCTGTCGATCGCGCTGGTGGACGAGCTCACCGAGGCGCTGCAGGCGACGCAGGCCGCGGTGGTCGTCTCGTCCCATGACCGCCAGCTGCTGCGGGACACGTCAGGGTGGCCGCGGCTGCGGCTCGGGGCCGGCACGCCGGCCCGCCCGTGAGAGGGCGGTCAGTGGCACGCATGCGTCCGGATCCCTGCCACCGACCGCCCCGACGACGCGGCCGGCTTGCCGCATGCACCGCACCCACGCGACGACGCCGCGCGGGTCACCCACGGTCGTTCGTCGAGTTCGTGCTCGAGCCCTCGAGTGTGTGCCTCGCCCGGCACGAACTCGGGGGCTTCGACACGAACTCGATGTCTCGCCGCAATCCTGAGCCCACAACAGGGAGAGCCCCCGCACCGAGTGGTGCGGGGGCTCTCCCGTGCGCGACGGTCAGAACCGACCGTCAGATCAGCTCAGATCACCTCAGCGGCGCACGCCAAGGGTGTCCGACCCGTCGCCGTTCCAGTCGCCGACGAGGACCTCGTCGCCGGAACGGCCGTAACGCAGCTCCTGGTCCGCGAAGCGCGGGACGGCAGCGTTGGAGATCAGGTACAGGTTGCCGCGGCGCACCGCGAAGGTGTCCGTGCCGTTCCCGTCCCAGTCACCGGAGAGCACCTCGTCCGACGCACGGCCGTACCTGAACTCGACCTCGGCGCGGCCGCCGAGCTCGCCCGAGAGGAAGAACGCGTTGCCGCGACGCACGCCGAAGACGTCCGCCCCGGTGGCGTCCCAGTCGCCCACGAGCACCTCGTCCGACGCGCGGCCGAACCTGAAGGTCTCGTCGGCGTTGCCGCCGGCGAAGCCGTTGGTCACGAAGAAGGCGTTCCCGCGGCGGACCGCGAAGGAGTCCGAGCCGTCGCCGTCCCAGTCACCCACGAGCACCTCGTCGCTCGCGCGGCCGTACCTCAGCTCGATCTCCGCGTCGCCGCCGGTGCCCTCGTTCGACAGGTAGAACGCGTTGCCGCGACGCACGCCGAGCGTGTCCGAGCCGTCGCCGTCCCAGTCACCCACGAGCACCTCGTCGGCCGTGCGGCCGAACGCGAAGGAGACGTTGGCGACCGGACCCCAGCCGTCGTTGAGGAAGTAGGCGGTGCCGGGCTTCGGCGCCGGCGGCTCGGGTGTGCCCTCGCCGACCGTGAACGGAACCGTCTGCTCGGTGGGGCCGGCGACGACGGTCAGCGACTGCTCGCCGGGCGCGGCGTCCTCCGGGAACGTCAGCTCGACCGTTGCAACGCCCGTGTCGTTGTAGCCGTTGGAGCGGGTGTTGTCGATGTCGGTCGACGAGCCGACGAGCGTGTCGCCGAGGAGCACCGAGACCTCGGTCGCGCCCTCGTCGTTGACGCCGGACATGGACAGCCCGGAGATCGTCACCTCGACGGTCTCGCCCGCTGCGGCCTCGAGCGCGCCGGTCCAGCCGATCGAGCGCTGGGCGTAGTTCGGCGCGAGACCCTCGTTGGCCTGGAGGTACTCGTTCAGGCTCTCGACGTCGGGCTTGCCGGTCTCGGTGACCGTGTTGATGCAGGTCTCATCGACGACCTCGTCGCAGAATGCGAAGAAGCTGTCGCCGCCGGCGAGCAGGAAGGTGTTGCCCGCGATGGTGACGTCCTGGTCGTCGGTCACGGGCACGCCGTCGATGGACAGGGAGATGATCTGCTCGCCCTGCGGTGCTTCGGGATCGAAGACGTAGTCGAAGTTCTCCGACCAGCCGAGTGCCAGGTAGGGGTGCTCGGCGGTGGGCTCACGCCACTGCTGCTCGAGCAGGAGACGCAGGTCGGCGCCGCTGATCGTGACGACACCGATCGTGTTGCCGAAGGGCTGGGCGGTGAATGCCTCGGCGAAGGTGACGGTGCCGTCGCCGTTCGGGTCGAGGTCCGCGCGGATGCCGCCGGGGTTGATCACGCCGATGTCGGCGCCGAGGTCGAGCTGGTCCGACGCGAAGAGAGCGACGTCGCCGAGCATGTTGCCGAACGTGGACTCGGAGCCGCGGTTCGATCCGTTGCCGGCGCCGTCCCGGGCCGCGCGGTCGATCGGGCCGCTGACCGTACCCACGGGCTCGTTGCCGAGCACCTCGGACTCAGCGAGCGCGGTCTGGTACATCGCCTCGATGTCGGCATCCCGCTCGAACAGCTCGGGCTGGTTGCCCTGCTCGTCCTCCGGGCCGAACATCGCGATGTTCTCCGCGACTCCTGTGGTGATCTCGCCGCTCTCGGGATCGACGGTCAGCTGGATGTGGCCGAGCACGGTTCCGTAGTGGTCCGGCTGGACCACCGGCGCGCCGCTCGGGGTCTCGACCACCTGGTCGAGGTGCGAGTGCCCGGTGAATGCCGCGTCGACGTCCTCGGACAGCCCCGAGGCGACGCCGTTGGCGTCGGCGTGCACGAGGGCCACGACGACGTCCGCACCGTCGGCGGTGGCCTGGGCTGCCACCTCGTTCGCGCGCTCGACCTCATTCACGAAGGTGAGGCCGACGACGCCGCCGGCGGACACGATGGTCGGGGTCTCGTCCGTGACCGTGCCGATGATCGCGACCTCCACGCCCTCGACCTCCTGCACGAGGTACGCGGGTGTGTTGATCGGGGCGGCGGGGTCGCCGTCGACGTTCGCTCCGAGATACGGGAAGTCGATGAGGTCCATGACGCGGCCCGTGAGGTCCTCGACGCCCCGGTCGAACTCGTGGTTCCCGACCGCGGAGTAGTCAAGTCCCATCGCGTCGAGGATCTCGAGGGTGGGCTCGTCGTCGGCGATGGCGGAGACGAACGCGGATCCGCCGATGTTGTCGCCGGCGGACAGGAAGAGAGTGCCGTCCGGGTTCTCCGCGCGCATCTCGTTCAGAGCCGTCTGGACGAGCGGGGCGTTCTCGATGTGACCGTGCAGGTCGGTGATGGCGGCCAGGTCGATCGTGACCGTGCCGTCCTCGTTCTCGGTCGCGATCGCGATCGCGGGAACCGCGACCATGATCGATCCGATGAGCGCGAACGTGCCAAAACCGGCCGCCGTCCTGCGCGTCGAAGGGCGAGACATGGGTGGGACCTCAGGCTTTCTCGGGGGACAGGGGGCTTGTGCTCGGTCACACTAGCCCTGCCCCGCCGCCCAGAAGCCGTTTTGAGTGCCGCCCTCACCAACTGTTCACCGACGGTTGGTCGTCCCTCCGCCTGGCCCGCGACCCGGCTCACAGGCCCGGGCCCCGACCACCTCAGCCCTCGGCGGCCACGGCCTCCACGACGGCGCGGAACCTGGCCGCGTCCACCGCGCCCGGGAGCACCCACTCGCCGATCACGGAGGTCGGCGTCCCGGTCATGCCGAGGTCGTCAGCGAGCGCGTTGTTGTCCTCGACGAACTGCTCGGCGGCGTCCGAGTCGTAGTCGGCGAGGAACTGGTCCGCGTCGAGCCCGAGCTCCTCGGCAAGGGAGGCGAGCGCCTCGTCGCTGACGTCGGACGTAGGGATCGCGCCCGCCATCAGCTCGGTATGCATCTCGGCGTACGCGCCCTGCAGGCCGGCCGCCCAGGACGCCCGCGTGAGGTCGCCGGACTCACGCGCCAGCCACATCAGGGGCCGGTACTCGATCCGCAGCGTGCCGTCGTCGACCAGGTCGCCCATCTGGCTGAGCGTGTCCGCCGTCAGGTCCTGGCAGTGCGGGCACAGGAAGTCCTCGAACACGACGGCCGTGACGGCGGCGTCGACCTCGCCCTCCGCGGCCACGTAGTCGTCCCCGGCCGTCACGACCACGCCCGTGGTCTCCAGGCCGTCCAGGGCGGACGCCGGCTCCCCGCCCGACGACGGGTCGTCGCCGTCACCGGCGTCGTCACCGGACGTGTCGTCGCCCGTGGAGCCGGAGCCGTCCCCCGTCACGTCGGGGATGTCAGGCATGTCGGGCACGTCGATCGACGGGATGTCCGGAGCCTCGAACTCCTGGGTGAACTCCTCGGAGAGGTCCGGGACCGTCGGCGCCTCGGAGTCGTTCTCGGCGCCGTACTGGACCGCCGAGCAGCCGGAGAGCCCCAGCAGGAGGATCGATGCCGCAGCGATGCGGCGCGGGAGGTGGGAAGCGTCCACGAAGATTCTCCTGCCGGGGCTCGATGGCGGTGCGGTCAGACGACCCCGTGCGCGAGCATGGAGTCGGCGACCTGGACGAAGCCTGCCACGTTCGCGCCGAGCACGTAGTTCCCGGCTGCGCCGTGCTGCTCGGCCGTGCGGGCCACGTTGTCGTGGATGTTCGTCATGACGATCTCGAGCTTGGCGACCGTCTTGTCGAAGCTCCACTGCTCGCGCGACGCGTTCTGCTGCATCTCGAGCGCGGAGGTCGCGACGCCGCCGGCGTTCGCGGCCTTGCCGGGGCCGAAGGAGATACCGGCCGCCTGGAAGACCTCGACGGCCTCCGGGGTGCAGGGCATGTTCGCGCCCTCGGCCACCGCGAGCACGCCGTTGTCGACGAGCGTGCGGGCGTGGGACTCGTCCAGCTCGTTCTGCGTGGCGCACGGCAGCGCGATGGTGCACGGGACGTCCCAGACCGAGCCCTCGGTGTGGAGCTTGGCGCCGGGCCGGCCGGCCACGTAGTCGGCCACGCGCCCGCGCTGGACCTCCTTGACCTCGCGGAGGAGATCGACGTCGACGCCCTGCTCGTCCACGACGTAGCCGGAGGAGTCGGAGAACGCGACGACGTGCGCGCCGAGCTGCTGGGCCTTCTGCGCGGCGTAGATCGCCACGTTCCCGGACCCGGAGACGACGACCCGCTGGCCGTCCAGGCTCTTGCCCTTGCGGTCGAGCATGCGCTCCGTGAAGAACACCGCACCGTAGCCGGTGGCCTCGGTGCGGCCGTAGGAGCCGCCCCAGCCGGTGCCCTTGCCGGTGAGCACTCCGGCCTCGAAGCGGTTGGTGATCCGCTTGTACTGGCCGAACATGTAGCCGATCTCGCGGCCGCCCACGCCGATGTCGCCCGCGGGGACGTCGGTGTGGTCACCGATGTGGCGGTACAGCTCGGTCATGAACGACTGGCAGAAGCGCATGACCTCGCCGTCGGACCTGCCGTGCGGGTCGAAGTCCGACCCGCCCTTGCCGCCGCCGATGCCCAGGCCGGTCAGGGCGTTCTTGAAGACCTGCTCGAAGCCGAGGAACTTGATCACGCCGAGGTTCACGGTCGGGTGGAACCGGAGGCCACCCTTGTACGGGCCGAGCGCCGAGTTGAACTCGACTCGGTAGCCGCGGTTGACCTGGACGTTGCCGGCGTCGTCGACCCACGGCACGCGGAACATGATCTGCCGCTCGGGCTCGACGATGCGCTGCAGGATCGACGCACCCGAGTACTTCGGGAGGGCGGCGACGTCGGCGATCGTCTCCAGCACCTCGTGGACGGCCTGGTGGAAGACCTTCTGGCCGGGGTCGCGGGTGACGACCTCGTCGTACACCGCCTTCATCGAGTCGATCATGCAGCTCCTGACAATCGGGCCCGGCAGAGCACCGGGCGTGGGTGCGATCCGGGATCGGCCGGTCGCGTCGAGCGAGACGGGATCAGTCCCAGAGACCGGGCAGAACGGCCTCGGAGGCCTCTGCGAGGGCGGCGACGTCGATCTTGTCCACCCCGCGGACGGCAAGCGTTCGCCCACCGGTCGTCCCGATCGTCATGCACGGTACGTCGGATGCGGAAGCGAGTGCCAGCATTTGGTCAACCCGGCTCTCGGGAACGGCAAAGATTGCGCGTGCTCCGGTCTCGCTGAACAGCGCCGTTGCAAGGTCGATGTCGTCCCGGTCGGTCACGGACGTGAGATCGATCTCGGCCCCGACGCCGTACCGCACCGTGGCATCCACGAGGGCCTGGGCGAGCCCGCCCGTCGCGACGTCGTGCGCGGAGGCGGGGATCCCCTCGCCGTGCGCGGCGATCATGACGTCGGCGAGCGCCTTCTCGCCGGCGATGTCGACGGCCGGCGGCCGCCCGCCGAGGTGGCCGTGCACCACGTGGGCCCAGGCGGAACCGTCGAGCTCGAGCGCGGTGGAGCCGAGCAGCACGATCGAAAGCCCCTCCTCGCGCCAGCCGGACGGCACGACCGTCGTGACGTCGTCGAGCAGGCCGAGGACCCCGACGACGGGGGTCGGGTGGATCGACGACGTCGCCATCCCCGGCTCACCCGTCGAGTTGTAGAGCGAGACGTTGCCGCCGGTCACGGGGATGCCGTACTCCTGGCAGGCGTCCGCGAGCCCGGTGATGGTCTCGACGAGCTGCCACATCGCGCCCGGGTCCTCGGGGTTGCCGAGGTTCAGGCAGTCGGTGACCGCCATGGGGCGCGCGCCGACGGTGGCGATGTTGCGCGCGGACTCCACGAGCGCCTGCTGGGCGCCCACGCGCGGGTCGAGGAACGCGAACCGGTGGTTCGCGTCGGTCGCGATGGCGACCCCTCGGTTGGTGGACTCGTCCACCCGGACCACTCCGGCGTCGTCGGGCTGGGCGAGGGCCGTGCGGCCCTGGACGAAGCGGTCGTACTGGTCGGTGACCCAGGACTTGGCGGCCTGGTTCGGGTCGAGGGCGACGGCGCGGACCTGGTCCGCGAGCTCGCGCGGGTCCGTCGGCCGCGCGAGGGACTCGGCGGAGTCCGCGACGATCGGGTCGAGCCAGTCCGGCCGGGCGTAGGGACGGTCGTAGACGGGGCCGTCGTGGGCGACCGAGCGGGGGTCGACGTCGACGATGCGCTTGCCGTGGTGGTCGATCGTGAGGCGACCGGTGTCGTTGACCTCGCCGATGACGGAGGTCTCGACCTCCCAGCGGTCCGTGACCTCGAGGAACTTCTCGAGCAGCTCGGGGCGCACGACCGCCATCATCCGCTCCTGCGACTCGCTCATGAGGATCTCGCCGGCGGTGAGGGTGGGGTCGCGGAGCAGGACGGTGTCGAGCTCGACGTGCATGCCGCCGTCGCCGTTGGAGGCGAGCTCGGAGGTGGCGCAGGAGATGCCGGCGGCGCCGAGGTCCTGGATGCCCTCGACCAGCTCGCCGCGGAACAGCTCGAGGCAGCACTCGATGAGGACCTTCTCCATGAAGGGGTCCCCGACCTGGACGCTCGGGCGCTTGACGGGGCCGCCCTCGTCGAAGGTCTCCGAGGCGAGGATCGAGGCCCCGCCGATGCCGTCGCCGCCGGTGCGGGCGCCGAACAGGACGATCTTGTTGCCGGTGCCCGAGGCGTTGGCGAGGTGGATCTCGTCGTGGCGCAGGACGCCGACGCACAGGGCGTTGACGAGCGGGTTGCCCTGGTAGGTGGGGTCGAGGTCGAGCTCGCCGCCGATGTTCGGCAGGCCGAGGCTGTTGCCGTAGGAGGAGATTCCGGAGACGACGCCGTGCGCGACCCGGAGGGTGTCCGGGTGTCCGGCGGCGCCGAAGCGGAGCTGGTCCATGACGGCGACCGGGCGGGCGCCCATGGCGATGATGTCGCGGACGATGCCGCCGACCCCGGTCGCGGCGCCCTGGAAGGGCTCGACGTAGCTCGGGTGGTTGTGCGACTCGACCTTGAACGTCACGGCCCAGCCGTCGCCGACGTCGACGACGCCCGCGTTCTCGCCGATGCCGACGAGCAGCTTCTCGGTCATCTCCTCGGTCGTCTTCGTCCCGAACTGCCGCAGGTGCATCTTCGACGACTTGTAGCTGCAGTGCTCCGACCACATGACCGAGTACATGGCCAGCTCGGCGGAGGTGGGGCGACGACCGAGGATCGCCACGATGCGCGCGTACTCGTCGTCCTTCAGACCGAGCTCGGCGTACGGCATCGACACATCGGGGCTCGCTGCCGCCTCGGCAACGGTCTCGTCGTGACGGGGTGCGGCAGACATGTGGCGACCTCTGGAAGGAAGAGCGGGAGGGACGGGACGAATCTACCGCCCGGCCCGCCGCGACCTCCGGTGAGTCCGCCCACGCCCCGGCGTCCTGCCGCCACCCTGCCTCCGCTCTGCGCCCAGCCCCGCCCCTCCCCTGCCGCCGGCCCCACCACCATGCCGAGTTCGTGCCGGAGTCACTGAGAACGGGCTCCCGGCAGCACGAACTCGGGACCGTCGGCACGAACTCGGCGGCGAGGGGCCGGGTAGGGGACGGAGAGGACGGGTGAGAGGCCGGCGAGAGACCGGGGAGGTGCCAGCGAGGGGCCGGGGAGGGCTCCCCAGATTCAAGGAGTGGTCACGATCACCCACGGATACGCTCATGCCGTGAGCCCGCCCTCGCCACGAGAATCCCGCCGACGACGCCCGTCGCCCGCCGTACGAGCCGCCGCCTGTTCGATGCTTCTCCTGGTCGGAGGATGCGTCGGCTCCGTCCCCTACGACGAGTTCGGCTCCGAGTCCGCGCGCCTCGGCCCGGCCACCGACCTCGCCGCCTTCACGGACGCCCGCGACCGGATCGCCGAGGAGATGGGAGTCGAGCCCGAGGACGTCCTCCTCGGTTCCCTGACCGGCTCCTTCGACTCGATCTCCGTCCAGGCCGCCAACGCCCGCGACGCATCCGTCTGGGACACCTGGACGATCGCCGACGGCGCACTGCGCGACCCCTGGCCGATGGACCACGGGTCCGTGAACGGCTCGTTCACCCTCGACGGCGTCCCCGCCCTCGCCGAGCTGACCGACCTCGTCCGCGTCGCGCGCGAGCGCGCCGGCCTCGGCGAGAACGCGATGATCACCGACGTCGCCGTCTCCTGCCCGTACGGCAGGGCCGCCGCGCCGGACACGACCTCCGGCAACACGATGTCCGACACCGGTCCGCACGCGGGTGGGATGACGCCGAGCCCGTGCGACCCCACCGTCACGCTGACCGTCGCCGAGGACAGGCGCGCCCCGGTCGACGTGGAGTTCTCGAGCGACGGGGAGCCGCTGTGAGCGCGAACAAGCAGCCCGGCCGGGGTGGTCACGCGATCGCGACCCTGATCGTCGCCGCGATCGCCGCCGTGCCGGTGACCGCAGCCCTCACCGGCCTCGCGCTCTGGCTGCTGTGGCCGGGGCACCTCCACCTCCTGCCCGCCGAGTGGATCTGCCCTCCCGACCACCCGACCGTCGCGGTCACCCGCGAGACCTGGCAGGCCTCCGACGGCGGCACGGCCGTCGACCTCGCGGTCTTCTGCCAGTCCCCCACCGGCGGCCTCATACGCCCCGGCATCTGGCCGATCGTCTGGCGCGAGGCCTTCGCGATCTGGGGCATCCTCACCGCACTGTTCTGGCTCCCGCAGCTGCTCCGCGGTCCGCGCCGAGCCGCCGCCCCCGCACACTCCCCGCTCACGGGCTCCACGAAGGCGTCGGAGGCTGCACGGGCGATGCGCCTGTCCCTCGAGCACCGCGCCGCGACCGAGGAGGCGCCGCGACGGAAGAACGGCAGCTCCCGCACCTCGTCGTCGGCGAACGAGGGCGGCACGTACCGCCCGTCGACGACGCCGCGACCGACCTCCACGACGTCGACCACCGACGAGGGCGGGTGGGCCTCCGCCCCGGGAGACAGCCTCTGGCGGAAGTAGCGACGACGTCGGGCGGGCGGCCTACTCGACGGTCGCGGTCGCCTCGGCCCGCTTCGCGAGCCGGGCGTTGAGCGTCTTCTCGTCGATCGGCGCCTCGCCGTTCGCCCGCTGCCGACGGGCGTAGGCCTCGGCCTCCGCGTGCCGCAGCGCCTCGCCCGGTCCCGCGAGCGGGGCGCGGAGGTGCTCCGGGCTGTACGCGAACGCGTCGACCAGCGCCTGCGCGTGGGGACGGAGCCGGACCAGCAGCCGGTCGACGTAGCTCGTCACGGTCTTGGCGCGCTGGGCGGTCATCCGGCCGTTCGTGAGGAACCACGCGAGGTCGGACTCGATGACGGTGAGGCCGTAGAGGTCGCGGACGGTGCGCAGCAGGTCGCGCGTGTCGTTGTCCCGTACGCGGGTGAGCGCGTCGGTGAACGCCTCCCAGGCCAGCAGCTCCCCGTGCGCGCGGGCGGCGGCGATGATCTGGTCCTGGTGCTCGTTGAACACCGCGAAGGCCGTGGCGTCGTCGGCGCCGCGCGAGGCGCGCAGCCCGAGCGTGATCTCCTCGACCATCGTCTCGACGCGGTCCTCGAGCAGCTCGCGCTGGGCGTCGGCGCTGCGCAGGTGGCCGGCGGAGCGCGCCTTCGACCCGCTGTCCCTGATGGACTGGGCGGCGCGTCGGAGCGGCGTGCGGTGCAGCGCGGCGTCGGCGGCCCGCGCGGCGACCCACCGCGCCGTGCCCGCCACGTCCATCTTCATCATCTCCTTGCCGTGGTCGGTGAGCAGGCGCTTGCCGACCAGCTGCAGGAGGACGTTGTTGTCGCCCTCGAACGTGGCGTAGACGTCGAAGTCGTGGTGCAGGCCGGTGAGCCGGTTCTCCGCCATGTAGCCGGCACCGCCGCAGGCCTCCCGGCACTCCTGGACGGTGTCGAGCGCGTTCCAGCTCGCCAGCGGCTTCGCGGCCGCGGCCAGGGTCTCGAGGTCCTGCCGGTGCTCGTCGGAGTCGTGGCGACCGGAGAAGACGTCGTCGAACCGTTCGAGCAGGTCCGCGCCGAGGAACGACAGCGCGTAGGTGCGGGCGAGCCTGGGCAGCAGGCGCCGCTGGTGCCGTCGGTAGTCGAGGAGGACGACCTCCTCCTCGCCCGCGCCGGTGAACTGGTGCCGCGAGTTCGCGTGGTTGACCGCGATCGCGAGCGCCATGCGGGCAGCGCCCGTCGAGGCGTTCGTCAGCGAGACCCGGCCCTGCACGAGGGTCGAGAGCATCGTGAAGAACCTGCGCCCGGGCGAGGCGATGGGAGAGGAGTAGACGCCGTCGTCGGAGATGGCCCCGTACCGCGGCAGGAGGTTCGTCCGCGGCACGCGGACGTGGTCGAACCACAACCGGCCGTTGTCGATGCCGTTCAGTCCGCCCTTCAGGCCGTCGTCGGAGGACCCGACGCCGGGCAGCAGGCTGAGCGCGCCGTCCTCGCCGCGCGCGCGGATCGGCACATAGACGGCGTGGACGCCGTGGTTCACGCCGCCCACGATCAGCTGTGCGAAGACGACCGCCGCCTCGCCGTGCGCGGCGGCGTTGCCGAGGTACTCCTTCTGGGCGGCCTCGACCGGGGTGTGGATGACGATCTCGTCGGTCTCGGGGTCGAACGTGGCGGTCGTCAGCACCCCGGCGACGTCGGAGCCGTGGCCGCGCTCGGTCATCGCGAACGCGCCGGGCACGCTCACGTCGAGGGCGCCGGGCAGGAAACGGTCGTGCTGCTCGGGCGTGCCGAGGTGGAGGATCGCGGACGCGAACAGGCCCCACTGCACGCCGGCCTTGATCTGCAGCGAGGGGTCGGAGACGACGAGCTCCTCGAACACGGCCAGCGAGGCGCCGTGCTCGTCCTCGCCGCCGAGGTGCTTCGGGAACGCCCGGTGCGGGTTGCCGATCTCGGTGAGCAGCTTCAGCTGCTCGAGCACGCGATCGCGGTGCTCGAGGTGGCCGAGCCCCTCGATCTTCTGCATGCGCGGGTCGAGCGCGAGGTCGCGCGCCTCCTTGCGGAGGTTCCACCAGCGCCCGCCGAGAAGGCGGGTGATCTCCCCGACGTCGATGCGCGCCTTCGCGCCCGGGCTCGCCGGGCTCTCGGCGGAGGGGGTGGCAGAGGGGGTGACGACGGCGGCGTCGTCACCGGGTGTGGTCAGCTGGGTCACGTCAGGTCCTTCTCAGTCATCGGCGCGGCCGGGCCGCGGGTCGGACGTGCGGGTCGGGGCGTCGGTCCGGGTGGCCGACGTGGTGCCGGCCGGGGCGGTCGACGTGGTGTCGGTCCGGGCGGTCGACGTGGTGCCGGCCGGAGCGGCCGACGTGGTGCCGGCCGGGGCGGCCGACGTGGTGCCGGCCGGGGCGGCCGACGTGGTGTCGGTCCGGGCGCGGCGGGCGACGCCGACGGCGCCGTCCCACAGCCAGGAGGCGAGGAGGCGGACGACCTCCTCGCGAGTGACCCCGGCGACGAGGCTCTCGATGTCACCGCGCAGTCCCCCGACCGGCGCGGTGACGGCGTCCGGGGCCTCGGCGGTGGTGGAGCGGGCGTCCAGCCAACGCTCGGCGACGGCGCGGACCGTACCGACCACGCCGGCCGCCCAGAGGGTGGCGCGCACGGCCTCGTCCCCGCTGAGGTCGTCCGGCGAGGCGTCGGAGTCGAGGCCGAGGACCGTGGGGACGAGGGTGCGGGCGACGAGGACGTCGATCTCGTCCACGAACCCGCGGACCTCGCCGGCTGCGGCATCCCCCGGGGCCGTGACGAACGCGTAGAGGTGGGGGGCGTCGTCGACCATGCCGAGGTAGACGTCCACCATCGCCCGGATGCGCTCGCGCGGCCCGCCCACGCGCCGCGAGGCGTCGGTCAGCTCGCCGAGCATGCGGTCGAGGACCACCTGCCCGACGGCGCGCTGCAGCCCGGCCTTGTCCGTGAAGTAGCGGTAGAGGATCGACTTGGACGTGCCGATGTCCGAGGCGAGCTCGTCCATCGAGACGTCGGCGCCGCGACGCCGGACCGACTTCACGGCCGCGCGCACGAGCTCGTTCCGACGGGTGGCGCGGTGGTCGTTCCACCGGCTGGCGCGGCCGTCGACGCGGGAGGGGGCCGCGGGACCGGTGCCGCCCTCGGCGTCCGACCACGCGCCCGAGACATCGGCGCCATCGACCTGTACCATGGACCCAAAGTATCAGGTACTTGGAGTACGGGCCACCGGTCGGTCGTCGCCGATCACCGGGTGCCGCTCCGCCCCCACCGACCCTTGCGAGGATCTCCGTGATCGACCTCCCCACCCCGCGCCGCGCCGCCGTCGTCGCCGCCAACCGCACCCCGTTCGGCAAGGCCGGCTCGGCCTTCAACGACCTCAGCGCCAAGGACCTGCTCACCTCCGCGCTCGAGGGCCTCGTCGCCCGCACCGGCCTGGCCGGCGAGCGCATCGACGAGGTGGCCGGCGGCGCCGTCCTCAAGCACCCGAAGAACTTCAACCTCGTGCGGGAGTCCGTGCTCGGTACGTCTCTCGACCCGACGACGCCCGCCTACGACGTCCAGCGCGCGTGCGCCACCGGGATGGAGGCCGCCGTGGGCGTGGCCAACAAGATCGCCCTCGGCCAGATCGAGGTCGGCATCGCGGGCGGCACGGACGCCGCGTCCGACGCCCCGATCGTCGTCACCGAGAAGCTGCGCCGCATCCTGCTCACCGCGTCCCGCGCGCGCAGCACGAAGGACCGCATCGCCGCGTTCATGAAGCTGCGGCCCCGGGACCTCGCTCCGGTCGCCCCCGATGTCAACGAGCCCCGCACGGGCCTGTCGATGGGCGAGCACCAGGCGCTGACGACGGCGGCCTGGGGGATTACCCGCCAGGCCCAGGACGAGCTCGCGCTCGCCTCCCACCAGAACCTCGCGGCCGCCTACGAGCGGGGGTTCTTCGACGACCTGGTCACGCCGCTGCACGGGCTCTCGGTGGACGAGTCGCTGCGCGCCGACACCTCGCTGGAGAAGCTCGCCAAGCTGAAGCCGGTCTTCGGCACGAAGAACCGCTCGGAGGGCTCGCCCGAGCCGACGATGACGGCCGGCAACTCCACGCCGCTGTCCGACGGCGCCTCCGCCGTCCTCCTGGCCTCCGACGAGTGGGCGGCCGACCGAGGCCTCACGCCCCTCGCGCACGTGATCGACGCCCAGCCCGGCGCCGTGTCCTTCGTGGACGGCACGGAGGGCCTGCTCATGGGTGGCGCCTTCGCCATCCCGAAGCTGCTGGACCGCACGGGCCTCACGCTGGACGACTTCGACTTCGTCGAGATCCACGAGGCCTTTGCCTCCACCGTGCTCGCCACGCTGGCCGCGCTCGAGGACGAGGACTTCGCCCGCGAGCGGCTCGGCCGCGACGCGGCCGTCGGCTCCGTGGATCGCTCCCGGCTCAACGTGGCCGGCTCGTCGCTGGCGGCCGGCCACCCGTTCGCGGCGACCGGCGGCCGGATCATCGGCTCGCTGGCCAAGCTGCTGTCCGAGCGCGGCGAGTCCGCGCACCGCCCGGGCGAGAAGGCCCTCGGACTCATCTCGGTCTGCGCGGCCGGCGGCCAGGCCGTCGCGATGGTGCTGGAGGCGGCGTGAGCGACCGGTACCTCGACCTCACCTCCGGCGGCCCGGGCAGGAAGATCGCCAAGACCCTCGGGCTCCCCCAGCCCGCCGTCCTTCGGCGCACCGACCCGGACTCGGTGGACTCCCCGCTCGCGCCGGGCACGGTCCTGCTGCTCACCGACGGCACGGACGCCGCCGCGGCCGACGCCGCCGGGATCGTCGACCACCTGCTCGGCTGGGGCGTCGACGTCCGACGTGACACGGTCGGGGTCGCGACGGTCGGCGCCGTCGTCGTGGTCGCCACCGGGATCGGGCGCAGCGGCGACTTCACGGCGCCCGCGCTCGCCCTGGGCGCCCAGCTGAGGTCCCTCGGCCGCAGCGGCCGGGTCGTCGTCGTGTACCGCGACGCCGAGGAGTCCGACTCCCCCGCCCTCGCCGCGTCGCGCGCCGGGATCGACGGCTTCGTGCGCACGGTCGCCAAGGAGATGCGCGGGGGCGCGACCGCGAACGGCATCGCGCTGACGGGAGGCGTCGACGCCGGCGCCCCCTCCCCCGCCGGGGCCCTGCGGTTCCTGCTGGCGGCCCGCTCCGCGTTCGTCTCCGGCCAGATCCTGCACGCCGGCCCCGGGGGCTCCGCGCCCGCGGACTGGCGCCGGCCGCTTTCCGGGCACGTCGTCGCGGTCACGGGGGCGGCCCGCGGCATCGGCGCGCAGATCGTGGCGGTCGCGGCGCGCGACGGCGCGAAGGTCGTCGGCATCGACGTCCCCGCCGCGGGCGAGGCCCTGGCTGCCACGATGAACGCGGCCGGTGGCATCAGCCTGCAGCTGGACGTGACGGCGGACGATGCCGCGGACCGGATCCTCGCCGCTGCGCGCGCCCGGTACGGGCGCCTCGACGTCGTCGTGCACAACGCCGGCATCCTGCGGGACAAGCTGCTCGCCAACATGACCGAGGAGAAGTTCGCCTCGCTCGTGGCCGTCAACATCGCCGCACCCGTGCGGATGAACGAGACGTTCGCGGCGCCAGGGGCCCTCGGGGACGCCGACCACGCGGCCCGCATCATCTCACTCGCGTCGACGTCGGGGATCGCGGGCAACCGCGGCCAGTCGAACTACTCCTACGCGAAGGCCGGGATCATCGGCATGACCGAGTCCCTCGCCGGGGCGATGGCGAGCGCGGGCGGCACCGCGAACGCGGTGGCCCCGGGCTTCATCGAGACGGACATGACGGCGAAGATCCCCGCGGTCCCGAGGCAGGTCTCCCGCCGCATGTCCTCCCTCCAGCAGGGCGGGCTGCCGGTCGACGTGGCCGAGGCGATCTGCTTCCTCGCCTCGCCGCAGGCGGGCGGGATCAACGGCGAGACGCTGCGCGTGTGCGGCCAGCTCGTCGTCGGGCGATGACGGCCGGCACGCCGGCCCCGGCCGGCTACGAGACCCTCGACCTCGGTTCCGTCCCGCCGCTCGGTCAGACCTACCGGACCGTCATGGCGCGTTCGGCACGCGCGGTGCTGTCGGCGCCGTCGGGCGGGCTTCCCGCCCGCGCCCTCACGGCCACCGTCACCCCCGACGACGTCGCCCACCTGGCCGCGTACCAGCGCCTGGTCGGCGCGCGGGTAGGGGACGAGTTGCCGGCCGGGTACGTGCACGTGCTCGGCTTCCCGCTCGCGATGGCGCTCATGGCGCGCGCGGACTTCCCGCTCGCGCCGCTCGGCATGGTGCACGTGGCGAACCGCATCGAGCAGGTCCGCCCGGTCCGGCTCGGCGAGGAGGTCGGGCTGACGGCCTGGGCGCACGGCGCGCGGGAGCACCGTCGCGGCACGACCGTCGAGCTCGAGGTGGCGGCGGAGGTGGCCGGCGAGGTCGTGTGGACCGGTCGGTCGACGTACCTCTCGAAGGGTGCCGTGCCGCCGGTGCTGTCGCGGGAGCCGGCGCCGGGTGAACGCACGGTGGCCGAGATCCCTGCTCACGCGCAGGCGCTGTGGAACGTCTCACCTGCGGAGATCCACACATATGCACAGGTGTCTGGGGACCGCAACCCGATCCACACCTCTCGGCTCGGGGCCCGCGCCTTCGGCTTCTCCGGCCGGATCGCGCACGGCATGTACACGGCCGCCCGCGCCCTGCACACGGTGCGCCTTCCCGCCGCGTTCACGTGGGACGTCCAGTTCGCAAGCCCGCTTCCCGTCCCCGGAAAGGCTGCGTTTGCGCAGGTCAGAGGGAGTGTCGGGGCATTCGGGGCGAGCCCGGAGGGCGTGCGCGAAGAATCACGGTCCCGTAACGGCTCCACGAATATCGCAATGATGGTATGGCTGCCGCGGCAGCGCAAGACCCATCTCACAGCGACCCTGACGCCCCTCGAGCGCCGAGCTCAGGCGTAGATATCCACAGACTTCATCCACAAGCCTGTGTGCACGCAGGTGGATACGGCGATCATCCTGTGGAGGGCGCTGTGTTCACCCTCCCGACACCCCGCACCACCCCTCCCCCTCTCTCCCGCACGCTCTCCCGCGAGCTCACCCGCGAGGTACGAATGGAGCGCCCGAGGTAGGAACTTTTTCTTCCGACCTCGCGTCCTCCGTTCCTACCTCGCGGACGGTGGGTGTGGGACGGGGCGGGCACGGAAATGCGTCGCCCGTGCCGCGTCGCTCGGGCTACCGTTCGGTGCCGCACCCGCGCGGCCACCGGCCAGCACCGAGAGGAGCCGCATGCCCGCCACGCTTCGCACGATCTCCCTCGGTGCCGCCCGAGCCGATGCCGACCTCTTCTCCGGTCTCGACCTCACCGTCGGCCCGGGCGACGTCTGGGGACTCACCGGCCCGAACGGCGCCGGCAAGTCGACCCTGCTGTCGATCCTCGCCTCGGCCGACGCCGGTTCGCGGGTCGGCGCGGGCTCGCACGTCGGTGCATCGTCGCCGGCCGGCACGACGACGGCGCCCACCACCGCGGGCGGCTCCGCGCCCGAGGTGACGGGCCGGGTGAGTCTCGCCCCGCCGTCGGCGACCGTGGGGCTGCTGGCCCAGGAACCCGACCGGAGCGCGACCGAGACCATCGGCGAGATGATCGCGCGGCGCACGGGAGTCGCCGCGGCGGAGACCGAGATGGACGCCGCCGCTGCGGACCTGTCGCGGCCGGGGGCTTCGCAGGCGGAGGACGACCGGTACGCGGCCGCGCTGGAGCGCTGGCTCGGTCTCGGCGGCGCCGACCTGGCCGAGCGCACCGAGGAGGTCGTCTCGCGGCTGGGGCTGACGGCGTCGGTCGCGACCCCGACGGCCGCCCTGTCCGGCGGGCAGGCGGCCCGCGCGTCCCTCGCCGTGCTCCTCCTGCAGCGGTACGACGTCCTCCTGCTCGACGAGCCGACGAACGACCTCGATCTCGACGGGCTGGATCAGCTCGAGCGGTTCGTCGTCGAGGCGCGGGCGGGCATCGTGGTGGTCAGCCACGACCGGGAGTTCCTCACGCGCACCACGACCGGGATCGTCGAGCTCGACTCCGCCCAGCGCCGGGTGACGGTCTACGAGGGCGGGTACGAGTCCTACCTCGAGGAGCGGGCGCTCGCCCGGCGCCGAGAGCGCGAGGCGTACGAGGAGTACGCGGACACGGTCGACTCGCTGCGCGCGCGGCACCAGCGGCAGAAGGAGTGGGTCACCGTCGGGCTGAAGAACGCCCGCCGCAAGAACCCGGATCCCGACAAGCACATCCGGCACCGGAACATCGCGCGCACGGAGAAGCTCGCGAGCAAGATCTCCCAGACCGAGCGGGCGATCGAGCGGCTCGAGGAGGTGGTCGAGCCCCGCAAGGAGTGGGAGCTGCGGATGAGCGTGGCCGAGGCGCCGCGCTCGGGCACGGTCGTCGCCACCCTCGACGCCGTGGTCGTGCGGCGTGGCGACTTCACGCTCGGTCCGGTTACCGCCGAGATCTCCTACGGGGACCGGGTGGTGCTCACCGGCGCGAACGGCTCGGGCAAGACGACCCTGCTCGCGGCGATCCTCGGCCACCTCGCCCCCGACTCGGGGCGGGCGAGCCTCGGCAGCGGCGTCGTCGTCGGGGAGGTCGACCAGGCGAGGGATCTCTTCGACTCACCCGAGCCGCTCGCCCGGATGTTCGCGGACACCGCCGGGCTCTCGCCCGAGGAGGGCCGGACGCTGCTGGCGAAGTTCGCGCTCGACGGCGACAAGCCCACCCGGCCGGCGGCCACCCTCTCCCCCGGCGAGCGCACGCGGGCGGCGCTGGCGCTCCTGCAGGCGCGGGGCGTCAACCTGCTCGTCCTGGACGAGCCGACGAATCACCTCGACCTGCCCGCCGTCGAGCAGCTCGAGCAGGCGGTGGAGTCCTTCGCGGGGACTGTCCTGCTCGTCACGCACGACCGGCGCATGCTCGCGGGCGTGCGGGCCACCCGCCGCTGGTCGATGGCGGACGGCACCCTCACCGAGCAGCGCTAGCCGGCCCTACACCCGCAGCCCCCACCCGCGAGGTAGGAACGCAGGGCGCGACGTCGGAACTCGCAGTTCCTACCTCGCAGGCCCCGTTCCTACCTCGCAGAAGTTGTGGAGGTGCTCAAGTTGCGGACGCAGGCGGACGTGCGGAGTTCGCGCCTCAGGCCGCGACGAGCGAGTCCAGGACGCTCGTGAACAGGCCCAGCCCGTCGACGCCGCCGCGCATGGCCCCCGCGGTGTCCGGCCCGAAGCCGGCCTCGACGGCGTGCTCCGGGTGCGGCATGAGGCCGACGATGCGGCCGGTCGCGTCCGCGACGCCCGCGATGTCCCGCAAGGAACCGTTCGGGTTCAGCCCGGCGTACTCGAAGACCACGCGGCCCTCGGCGGCGAGCGCGTCGAGCGTCTCGTCGGTCGCCACGTAGCGGCCCTCGCCGTTCTTCAGGGGCACCGTGATCTCGTCGCCGACCGAGAAGCCGCTCGTCCACGCCGTGGCGTTCGAGGCGATCCGCAGCCGCTGCTCGCGGCACACGAAGCGCTGCTTCTCGTTGCGCACGAGGGCGCCCGGCAGCAGGTGCGCCTCGCACAGGACCTGGAAGCCGTTGCAGATGCCGAGGACGGGGGTGCCGGCCCTGGCCGCGTCGACGACGGACCGCACGACCGGGGCGAGCGCGGCGATCGCACCGGCTCGCAGGTAGTCGCCGTAGGAGAAGCCGCCGGGGACGACGATCGCGTCGACTCCCTTGAGGTCGTCGCTCGCGTGCCACAGGGCGACCGGCTCGGCGCCGGCGAGACGGACGGCGCGGGCCGCGTCGACGTCGTCGAGGGTGCCGGGGAAGGTGACGACCCCGATGCGAGCGGTCACTTCTCGTCCTCGGCCGCGACGCTGACGACGTCCTCGATGACCGGGTTGGACAGGACGGACTCGGCGGCGGACCGCGCGGCGGCGAGGTGCTCGTCCGTCACCGGGCCGTCCACCGTCAGCTCGAACCGCTTGCCCTGGCGCACGGAGAAGCCGGTCATGCCCTGGTGGTCGAGCGCGCGGGCGACGGCCTTGCCCTGCGGGTCGAGAATCTCCGGCTTCGGCATGACGTCGACGACGATGCGACCCATGTGAGTGTCCTTCCGTGTGTGCGCGGCCGGCTACCGGCCAGGCGTGGTCGAGGCGGTGTGGTCAGAGGTCCAGCGTGCGGCCGGTGAGCGCCTCGTACGCGGCGAGGTACCGCTCGCGCGTGCGCTCGACGACCTCGGCAGGCAGCGGCGGGGGCGGCGCGTCCGAGGCTCGGTCCCAGCCGGAGGCGTCGGAGGTCAGCCAGTCGCGCACGTACTGCTTGTCGAAGCTGGGGGGCGTGGTGCCGGGGGTGATGTCCTCGGCGCGCCAGAAGCGGGAGGAGTCCGGGGTGAGGACCTCGTCGGCGAGCACGAGCCCGCCGTCGGCCCCGGTGCCGAACTCGAACTTCGTGTCTGCGAGGACGATGCCGCGGCTCTCGGCGATCTCGCTCGCGCGCGCGAACACGGCGAGCGAGACGTCGCGCAGCCGGGTCGCCGCCTCGATCCCCACCCGCTCGGCGGTGGCCTCGAAGCTGATGTTCTCGTCGTGCTCCCCGACGGCGGCCTTCGCGGCAGGCGTGTAGATCGGGGTGTCGATCCGGTCGCCGTCGACCATGCCGTCTGGCAGGGCGACACCGCAGACCTCGCCGGTCGCCCGGTACTCGGTCAGGCCGGAGCCGGTCAGGTAGCCGCGCACCACGCACTCGACCGGGTACATCTCCAGCCGACGGCAGATCATTGCCCGGCCCGCGACCGCGTGGGGCACGTCGAGCGAGACCACGTGGTTGTCGACGATGTCGCTCAGCTGCTCGAACCACCACAGCGACAGCGCCGTGAGGATCGCGCCCTTGCCGGGGATCTCGGTGGGCAGGATGTGGTCGTACGCGCTGATGCGGTCCGAGGCCACGATGAGGACCGAGGACGCGTCGTCCGCGGGGGCGCCGTCGCCGGGTTCGGGGACGTACATGTCGCGGACCTTGCCGCTGTAGGTGTGGGTCCAGCCCGGCAGTTCGGGCGCGGCGCCCGGCGCGCTGCTCATGGCGCCCATTGTTCCACCTGGCTCGGTCACGGGACGGTGATCCGCCCCTCAGCGGCCGCCCGCGCGATGTCGGTCCGCCACTGGGCGTCGGCCAGCGAGATCCGCTCGATCCCGGCGTACGCGGCGCCGCGCGCCGCGTCGAGGTCGTCACCCAGCCCGACGACGGTGAGCACCCGGCCGCCCGAGGAGACCAGGGTGCCCTCGTCGTCGCGGGACGTGCCGGCATGCAGGACGTGGACGCCGTCGATCCGCTCGGCGTCGGCGGTCCCCGTGATCGCGTCGCCCGTGCGGACCTTGCCCGGGTAGCCGTGGGAGGCCACGACCACCCCGACGGCGGAGCCGGAGTCCCAGCGCAGCGCGTCCGGGTCGGGGAGGTTGCCGGTGGCGGCCGCGAGCAGGAGGCCCGCCAGGGGCGTCCGCAGGCGGGCGAGCACCACCTGGGTCTCCGGGTCGCCGAACCGCACGTTGAACTCGATGACGCGCAGGCCGCGGGAGGTCAGCGCGAGGCCGCAGTACAGCAGGCCGACGAACGGGGTGCCGCGTCGGGCGAGCTCGGTGACGACCGGCTGCGCGACCCGCTCGACGACCTGCTGGGTGAGGTCCTCCGGCGCCCAGTCGAGCGGGGAGTAGGCGCCCATGCCGCCGGTGTTGGGGCCGGCGTCGTCGTCGCCGATGCGCTTGAAGTCCTGGGCGGGCGCGAGCGGGACGACCCGTTCGCCGTCGGCGAGGCAGAACAGGGAGACCTCGGGGCCGTCGAGAAACTCCTCGATGACGACGGCGGGCTGCCCGCCGGTGGAGGCGTCCCCGGAGGTGCCGGCCAGGCACTGGGCCGCGTGGGCGAGCGCCTCCTCGCGGTCCGACGTGACGACCACGCCCTTGCCGGCCGCGAGCCCGTCGTCCTTCACCACGTGCGGGGCGCCGAACGCGTCGAGAGCGTCCGCGACCTGCTCGATGGTCGTGCACACGCGCGCCATGGCGGTCGGGACCTCGGCGAGCGCCATGATCTCCTTCGCGTACGCCTTCGATCCCTCGAGGCGCGCGGCGGCGGCGTCAGGCCCGAAGACCGGGATGCCGGCCGCGCGGACCGTGTCGCCCACGCCCGCCACGAGCGGGGCCTCCGGCCCGACGACGACAAGGTCCACCTCGTGCGCGACCGCCAGGTCGGCGACGTCCTCGCCGCTCAGGGCGTCGACGTCAAGGAGCTCGCCGAGGTCCGCCATGCCGGGGTTCCCCGGCGCGATGACCAGGGCGTCGGTCGCGGGGTCGGCCGCAAGTGCGCGGGCCAGTGCGTGCTCGCGGGCGCCGGAGCCGATCAGCAGGATCTTCACGGCCCCCAGGGTACGGGCAGCGTGCGGGCCGCGACCGGGCGTTCCAGCGTCCTTCGACACACGCCCGGGTGGCGCCGGCCAGGGCACGACCGCGCCCGCGGCCCCCGGAGGGACCGCGGGCGACGGGACTGCTTACGCCTTGGCCGCGGCGATGCGCTCGCGGAACCTGGCCACCTGCTCGCGGACCGGGCCCGGGACCGCGTCACCGAACTGGGCGAGGTACGCCTCGGTGTCGTCCGTCTCGGCGGACCACGCGTCCGGGTCCACCGCGAACAGCTCGGCCAGCGCCTCCTCGCTCAGGTCGAGCCCGTCGAGGTTGAGCCCGCCCTCCTTCGGCAGCCGGCCCGTGATCCCGTCCTCGGCGTCGACCTCCCCGGTGATGCGACGGATGATCCAGTCGAGCACCCGGGAGTTGTCCCCGAAGCCGGGCCAGATGAATTTCCCCTCGGCGTTCTTCCGGAACCAGTTGACCTGGTAGATCTGCGGCGCGTTCTCGCCGAGCGTCTCGCCCATCCTCAACCAGTGGCCCCAGTAGTCGGCCATGTTGTACCCGCAGAAGGGCAGCATCGCGAACGGGTCGCGGCGCAGCTGGCCGACCGTCCCCTCGGCCGCGGCCGTCTGCTCGGAGGCGACTGTCGCGCCCATGAACACGCCGTGCTCCCAGTCGTACGCTTCCGCGACCAGCGGCACGTTCGTCGCACGCCTGCCGCCGAACAGGATCGCGTCGATCGGCACGCCCTTCGGGTCCTCCCACTCGTCCGCGATGATCGGGCACTGGCCGGCCGGGGCCGTGAACCGGCTGTTCGGGTGCGAGCTGGGCACGCCGGAGTCCGGCGTCCAGCTGTTGCCCTGCCAGTCGGTCAGGTGCTCGGGGACCTCGTCGGTCATGCCCTCCCACCACACGTCGCCGTCGTCCGTGAGCGCCACGTTCGTGAACAGGATGTTCTCCGCGAGCGTGTCGATCGCGACCGGGTTGGTCGACCGGCCGGTCCCGGGCGCGACGCCGAAGAAGCCCGCCTCGGGGTTGATGGCGTAGAGCCTGCCGTCCGCGCCGGGGCGCATCCAGGCGATGTCGTCGCCGACCGTCTCGACCTTCCACCCGGGGATGGTCGGCTGGAGCATGGCGAGGTTGGTCTTGCCGGTGGCCGAGGGGAACGCGCCGGTGATGTGGTACGCCTTGCCGGTCCGCTCGTCCGTGAGCTTGAGGATGAGCATGTGCTCGGCCATCCAGCCCTCGTCGCGGGCGATCGCGGAGGCGATGCGCAGCGCGTAGCACTTCTTGCCGAGCAGCGCGTTGCCGCCGTAGCCCGATCCGTACGACCAGATCTCCCGGGTCTCCGGGAAGTGGCAGATGTACTTTTCCTCGCTGCACGGCCACGGCACGTCCGGCCGGGCGTTGCCGTCCGGATCCTCGAGCGGGTACCCGACGGAGTGGACGGCCGGAACCCAGTACTGGCCTGCCTTGATGAGCTCGAGCGCCGGCGCGCCCATGCGGGTCATGATCCGCATGTTGCACACGACGTACGGGGAGTCCGTGATCTCCACACCCAGCTTGGAGATGTCCCCGCCCAGCGGCCCCATCGAGAACGGCACCACGTACATCGTGCGGCCGCGCATCGATCCGGCAAAGACGCCGCGCAGCGTCTCCCTCATCCGGCCGGGCTCCGCCCAGTTGTTCGTCGGGCCGGCATCCTTCTCGTTCTCCGAGCAGATGAAGGTGCGGGACTCGACGCGCGCGACGTCGGACGGCGTGGATCGGGCGAGAAAACTGTTCGGTCGCTTCGTGTCCGACAGTCGGATAAGTGTCCCGGAATCGACCATCTCGCTCGTCAGTCGGTCCCATTCCTCCTGGGATCCGTCCGCCCAGTAGATGGCCTCGGGGGTGGTGAGCGCGGCGACCTCGCCGACCCAGGCGAGCAGGGGCTCGGGGAGCCCGGCCGGTGCACTTGCGTGGACAAGGTCAACAACCGGGTTCTGGGTGGTCATGTAATGTTCATCCTCCTTGATGCCGGGGTGTTTATACCGCCGGAATTTCCTTCCCGGAGTACCAGCCCGATGACGGGCACCCGGTGGATGATGAACTACCCACTCCCGACCCGTCCGTGGGCCGCTACCGTGACGCTATGAGACGTCGTACCGAGCATAGTGGTCTGCGCCGCCGGATCACCGCACTGCTGTCCCTGCCAATCCTTCTTCTCGCCCTCACCGGCTGCTTCGAGGGCGAGATGAACATCGCGATCGGAACGGACGGCAACACGACCGTCCACGCGCAGGGCGTCGCCCTGATGCCCGGCCTGACCCGCGACCAGATCAACTGCGACGAGCTCGTGTCCGAGGAGGACGTCCTTCCGGGCCAGACCGCCACCGCGGAGAACTACGAGGAGAACGGCCGCCTCGGCTGCACCATGGAGGCCTCGGGCCCGACCTCGGAGATGGTCAACGACGACGGCAGCTACATGGTCACCCAGGACGGGGACACGCTGACGTTCAACATGCAGGGCGACCCGAGCATCGAGACCGACTCCGAGGAGATGGCCATGTTCGGCGAGCCGCAGCTCGCGATCACGGTCGAGTTCCCCGGCGACGTCATCGACGGCGGCGGCGGCGAGGTCAGCGGCAACACGGTGACCTACACGGGCGTGCAGTGGCTGCAGAGCGGCATCACGGCTACCGGCTCGGCCAGCCCGGGCTTCCTCGGGTCGATCCCGGCCTGGGCGCTGTGGGGCGGCATCGGTCTCATCGTCGTCCTCGTCATCGTGATCATCGCGGTGATCGCGTCCAAGAGCAGCAAGAAGAAGAAGGCGGCCGCGGCCGGCGCCTACGGCGGCGGTCAGCAGCAGTGGGGCCAGCCGGGCCAACAGCAGTGGGGTCAGCCGGGCGGCGCGTACGGTGGCCAGCAGGGCTGGAACCAGGGCCAGCAGTTCGGCGCCGGCTCCCCCGCCCAGGCGGGTTGGGACCAGGGTCAGGGCCAGCAGTTCGGCGCCGGCTCCCCCGCCCAGGCGGGCTGGGACCAGCAGCAGAACCCGCAGGGCGGCTGGGACCAGCAGCAGGGATGGAACCAGGGCCAGCAGGGCAACCAGGGTCAGCAGGGCCAGGGCTGGAACTAGTCACCGGCACGACCGTGCGGGCGCGCAGCTGACGTCCCGCCCCGACCCACGGAACGGCCCCGCCTCCTTGAAGGAGGCGGGGCCGTCGTCATGCCTGGGGAGGCGGGGCCGTCGTCGTGCGTGGGACGGCGAGGCCGTCGTCGTGCCTTGCCCAACGTCCGCGAGCCCGGGACCGGGCGCACTAGGTCGTAGCCGGCAGCCCGGGCCCCGAGCCCGTCGAGGTGGGGGAAGGAGGGTCAGCCCAGGAGGTCGTGGCGGATGATCGTGGCCTCGCGGTCCGGTCCGACGCCGATCGACGAGATCCGTGCGCCGGAGATCTTCTCGAGCTCGAGCACGTAGCTCTGCGCCGCAGCCGGCAGGTCCTCGAACTCGCGGACGCCGGTGATGTCCTCGCTCCAGCCCTCGAACTCCTCGTAGACGGGAGTCGCGTGGTGGTAGGCCGACTGGTCGGTCGGCATCTCGTCCAGGCGCACGCCGTCGACGTCGTAGGCCACGCACACGGGGATGCGCTCCAGGCCGGTCAGCACGTCGAGCTTCGTGAGCACGAGGTCGGTCAGGCCGTTGACGCGCGAGGCGTAGCGGGCCACGACGGCGTCGTACCAGCCGGTGCGGCGCGGGCGGCCCGTCGTCGTGCCGAACTCCCCGCCGGTGGTGCGCAGGAAGTCGCCGCTCTCGTCGAACAGCTCCGTGGGGAACGGGCCCTCGCCGACGCGGGTCGCGTACGCCTTGATGACGCCGACCACGCGGTCGATGCGGGTGGGGCCGATGCCGGAGCCCGTGCACGCGCCGCCCGCGGTCGCGGACGAGGAGGTGACGAACGGGTAGGTGCCGTGGTCGACGTCGAGCATGGCGGCCTGGCCGGCCTCGAAGAGGACGGTCTTGCCGGCGTCGAGGGCCTCGTTCAGCTCGAGGGCCGTGTCCGCAACCATCGGGCGCAGGCGCTCGGCGTGGGTGAGCAGCTCGGCGACGACCTCGTCCACCGCGGCGGCACGACGGTTGTAGACCTTGACGAGGATCTGGTTCTTCAGCTCGAGCGCGGCCTCGACCTTCTGGCGCAGGATCGACTCGTCGAACAGGTCCTGGATGCGCAGGCCCACGCGGCTCATCTTGTCCGCGTAGGTCGGCCCGATGCCGCGGCCGGTGGTGCCGATCTGGCGCTTGCCGAGGAAGCGCTCCGTGACCTTGTCGAGCGTGCGGTTGTAGCTGGGGATGACGTGCGCGTTGGCCGAGACCCGCAGCTTGGAGACGTCGACGCCTCTCTCGGTGAGGTCGTCCAGCTCCTGGAAGAGGACGTCGACGTCGACGACCACGCCGTTGCCGATGACCGGGACGACGCCCGGCGTGAGGATGCCCGAGGGCAGCAGGTGCAGGGCGTACTTCTCGTCCCCGACCACCACCGTGTGCCCGGCGTTGTTGCCGCCGTTGAACTTCACGACGTAGTCGACGCGGCTGCCGAGCTGGTCGGTCGCCTTGCCCTTGCCCTCGTCGCCCCACTGCGCCCCGACGACCACGACTGCCGGCATGTCCCACTCCCTCTGCTTCACCGCCGAAGCTTCCCCGGCGCCCGGACAACCGTACCCGCAGGCGCCCCACCGGGTCGGGTCCAGGATGCGGGATGGACGGGGGCCACCCGCGTGCGGCACCCGTCCGCGGTGCCAACCTTCGGAGCAGTCCACCCTGAGGAGCCCCGCATGACCGCCATCTCCGCGACCGCCATTGCCGAGAACGCCATCGACCTCGTCGGCCGCACGCCGCTGGTGCGGATCGGCCGACTGCTCGCCGACGCCGACGGAACGCCGCCGCCGGCGACCGTCCTCGGCAAGCTGGAGGCGTTCAACCCCGCCTCCAGCATCAAGGACCGCACGACCCTGTCCATCGTCCGCGCCGCCGAGGCCGACGGGCGCCTCAAGCCCGGCGGCACGATCCTCGAGGCGACGAGCGGCAACACGGGGATCGCCTTCGCCTGGATCGGCGCCCTGCTCGGCTACCGGGTGGTCATCGTCCTGCCCGACGACGTCTCGGTCGAGCGCCGCGCGCTCATCCGGTCCTTCGGCGCCGATCTCGTGCTTACCCCGGGCGCCGACGGCATGGCCGGCGCCAACCAGTACGCGAACCGGCTCGTGGAGGAGGACCCGACCCTCTTCCTCTCCGGCCAGGGCGGCAACCCCGCGAACCCCGACGTCCACTTCACGACCACGGGCCCGGAGATCTGGGCGGACACCGGCGGCGCGGTCGACGTCGTCGTCGCCACCACCGGGACGGGCGGCACCCTCAGCGGCGCGGGCCGGTTCCTGCGCACGAAGAACCCGGACGTGCGGATCGTCGGGGTGGAGCCGGCCGAGGCGCCCGTGCTCAGCGGCGGCGAGTGGCAGCCGCACAAGATCCAGGGCATCACCGGCGGCAACGGGGTCCCGCCGGTCACCGACCTCGAGCTCATCGACGAGATCGTCACCGTCCCGCAGGACGAGGCCATCGACTGGGCCCGCCGGGCGGCACGCACGGAGGGGCTCCTGCTCGGCGTCTCCTCCGGCGCGGCCCTGCACGCCGCCTCCCGCATCGCGCGCCGGCCGGAGCACGCCGGGCAGACGATCGTCGCGATCCTCCCCGACGGCGGCGAGCGGTACGTGTCGTCCGAGCTGTTCGACCACGTGCGCGCCTGAGGCCGCGGCGGGCACGGCCGGTCTCCCCCGGGTGGCCGGCCCCCGCACGTGGCCGGTCCCCACGGGGAGTCGGTCTCCCGGCCCCTCCACGCGACGGGCAGCACGCCCCCAGGCACCCACCCACCCCGCGCACGACGACGCCCTCGCGCCTGGACCCGAAGGTCCGGACGCGAGGGCGTCGTCGTGCGTCGTGGGGTCCCGCGGCCACGGCCGCGGGACCCGGACGGGGATCAGGCCAGCTTGGTGCCCGCCGAGCCCAGCCACTGGCAGGCCTCGACGATGCGCTGGGCCATGCCGGCCTCGGCGGCCTTGCCCCAGGCGCGCGGGTCGTAGGCCTTCTTGTTGCCGACCTCGCCGTCGACCTTCAGGACGCCGTCGTAGTTGGTCATGATGTGGTCGACCACGGGACGCGTGAACGCGTACTGGGTGTCCGTGTCGATGTTCATCTTGATGACGCCGTTCTTCACGGCGGTGCGGACCTCGTCCTCGGTCGAGCCGGAGCCACCGTGGAACACGAGGTCGAACGGGCGCTCCTTGCCGACCTCCTTGCCGACGGCCTCCTGAATCTCGCCGAGGAGCTCCGGACGCAGCTTGACCGCGCCCGGCTTGTACACGCCGTGCACGTTGCCGAAGGTCAGGGCCGTCAGGTAGCGACCCTTCTCGCCGGTGCCGAGCGCGCGTACGGTGGCGAGGCCGTCCTCGGCGGTCGTGTAGAGCTTCTCGTTGATCTCGGCCTCGTGGCCGTCCTCCTCGCCGCCGACGACGCCGATCTCGATCTCGAGGAGCGTGCGGGCCGCGACGGACTTCTCGAGGAGCTCCTCGGCGATGCGGAGGTTCGTCTCGAGGTCCACGGTCGAGCCGTCCCACATGTGGGACTGGAACAGGGGCAGGCGACCGGCCTTGACCTCGTCCGCCTCGATCTGGAGCAGCGGGCGGACCCAGCTGTCGAGGTTCTGCTCGGCGCAGTGGTCGGTGTGCAGGGCAAAGGTCACGGGGTAGTTCTTCGCGACCTCGCGCGCGTAGGCGGCGAGCGCGAGCGAACCGGCGACGCGGTCCTTCGCGGTCGAGCCGGACGCGTACTCCGCGCCGCCGACGGACACCTGGATGATCCCGTCGGACTCCGCCTCGGCGAACCCGCGCATGGCCGCGATGAGCGTCTGCGACGAGGTGATGTTGATGGCGGGGTAGGCGAACGAGCCGGACTTGGCCCGGTCAATCATCTCGCCGTACACCTCGGGAGTTGCGATGGGCATCGGTGACCTCCTGGTCGTGGATGGGGTCCTGGATGTGGTCCTGGTCGGTCACGATCATCCCATCAATCCGTCATGTCGCGCAGTGGATGGACGGTGGTGGACACCTCGTTCCCAGCCGTCGGGAACGGCCGGGCTCAGCGGGCGTGCTGGACCATCCACGCGTGCATGGCGATCGCGCCGGCGGCGGCCACGTTGAGCGAGCGCGTGGACCCGTACTGCGTGATCGACACCAGCAGGTCGCAGGACGCGAGCAGGTCGTCGGTGAGCCCCGCGGACTCCTCGCCGAGCACGAGGACGGCCCGCTCGGGGAGCGCCTGCCCCTCGAGCGGCACGGATCCCGGCAGGTTGTCCACGCCGACGATCGCGAGCCCTTCGGACCGCGCCCAGTCGACGAGCTCGCGTGCGTCCGACCGGTGCCCGATCCGCAGGTAGCGGTCGGTGACCATCGCGCCGCGGCGGTTCCACCGGCGCCTGCCGACGATCTGCACCGAGGCGAGGTTGAACGCGTTCGCGGTGCGCACGAGCGAGCCGATGTTGAGGTCGCGCCCGGTGTTCATCAGCGCGAGGTGCAGCGGCTGGGCGCGGGCCGCCATGTCCGCGGCGATCGCCTCGACCCGCCAGTACCGGTACCGGTCGACGACGTTGCGCCGGTCCCCCTCGACGATCAGCTCCGGGTCGAGCCGGGCATCGTCGGGGGCGTCGCCCTCCCACGGCCCGACGCCGACCTCCCGGTCCGCGGCGACCTCGCCTCCGAAGGGGGTGCCGTCGGGATTCGGCCCCTGCGGGGCCGGGTCGGTGCCGAATGGGTCGGTGCCGGCCGGGTCGGTGGCGTCCGGGTCGGTGGCGTCCGGGCCGGCCGCGGCCACGTCGTGACCGGCAGGGACGCCGCCCGGGTGCGCGGCGTCGTCGGGGGTGTCAGGCAAGGCCGACGTCGGTCAGCCCGAGGGCCTCGAAGTAGCGGTAGCCGGCGGCCTCGACGACCTCGCGGGCGCCGGTGGCGCGGTCGAGGACGACGACGACGCCGACGATCTCCGCGCCCGCCTCCTCGACGGCCTTCACCGCGGTGAGGACGGAGCCGCCCGTGGTGGACGTGTCCTCGACGACCACGACGCGGCGGCCGGAGATGTTCGGCCCCTCGATGCGCCGTTGCATGCCGTGGGCCTTGGCCTCCTTGCGGACGACGAACGCGTCGATGCCCTGGCCGCGGCTGGCGGCGGCGTGCAGGATCGCGGTGGCCACCGGGTCGGCGCCGAGCGTGAGCCCGCCGACGGCGTCGACCTCGTCCGGGCCGAGGCCCTGCTCCTCGAGGAGGTCGAGGAGGACGTGGCCGAGCAGCGGGCCGGCCTCGCGGTGGAGGGTCACGCGGCGCATGTCGACGTAGTAGTCGGACTCCTTGCCGGAGGACAGGACGACCCGGCCGCGGACCACGCCGAGGTCGGAGACGTAACTGGCGAGGCGTGCTCGCTGGGCATCGTTCGCGGTGGCGGCAGTGTCGGTCACGGCCCCGAGGGTATCCGGCCGAGGGCGCCTCGGGCCCTCGGTCGGCTCACAGGAGGACAGTGGCGGTGGCCGCACTTCGCGGCCCGGCAGCGCGCCCTGGGCCCGGTCGCGGGCTCTGGGCCCGGCCACGGGGTCAATGCCCGGCCGCGGCCCCGGGGCCCGACCGCGGACTCAGACGCCCGCGGCCTCGAGCTGCTCGGACTCCTCGTCCGTGAACAGTCGGGAGCGGATCATGAAGCGAACGCCCTCCGGCGCCTCGAGGGAGAAGCCCGCGCCGCGGCCCTTGACGACGTCGATCGTCAGGTGGGTGTGGCGCCAGTACTCGAACTGGTTGCGGCTCATCCACACCGGGACGGTGAAGCCCTCGTTCTCGCCGTCGGGCTCGACCGTGAGATTGCCGAGGTGGACGTCGGCGTCGCCGGTGATGAAGTCGCCGTCGGCGTAGCACATGGGCGAGGAGCCGTCGCAGCATCCTCCGGACTGGTGGAACATCAGGTCGCCGTGCGTGGCCCGCAGCTGGCGCAGGAGCGCCGCCGTCGCGTCGGTCAGGGCGACTCGTTCGGTGGTGGTCATCGTGCATCACTTCCCAAGATGGGCCGACCGCCCGGCCCGGGACCCGTCAGGGCCGCGCCCCGGGCCGGGCGGTCGATGGTTGCGTGGATGGTCTAGAAGAAGCCCATCCGCTTCTCCGCGTAGCTGACGAGGAGGTTCTTCGTCTGCTGGTAGTGGTCGAGCATCATCAGGTGGTTCTCGCGGCCGATGCCGGAGCTCTTGTAGCCACCGAACGCGGCGCCCGCCGGGTACTGGTGGTAGGTGTTCGTCCAGACGCGACCAGCCTGGATCGTGCGGCCGGCGCGGTACATGGTGTCGCCGGAGCGGGACCATACGCCGGCGCCGAGGCCGTAGAGGGTGTCGTTGGCGATCGACATGGCGTCGTCGAAGCCGTCGAACGTGGTCACCGAGACGACCGGGCCGAAGATCTCCTCCTGGAAGATCCGCATGGAGTTCTTGCCCTCGAAGATCGTCGGGGTCACGTAGAAGCCCTCGGACAGCTCGCCGCCGAGGTCCGCGCGCTCGCCGCCGGTGAGGATCTTCGCGCCCTCCTGCTGGCCGATCTCCATGTAGGACATGATCTTCTCGAGCTGGTCGTTGCTCGCCTGGGCCCCGATCATCGTGTCCGTGTCGAGCGGGTGGCCCTGCTTGACGGCGCGGGTGCGCTCGATCGCGTCCCCGATGAACTGGTCGTAGATGTCGGCCGAGATGAGCGCGCGCGACGGGCAGGTGCAGACCTCACCCTGGTTGAGCGCGAACATCGTGAAGCCCTCGAGCGCCTTGTCGTAGTAGTCGTCCTTGGCCTGGGCGACGTCCGAGAAGAAGATGTTCGGGCTCTTGCCGCCGAGCTCGAGGGTGACCGGGATGATGTTCTGGCTGGCGTACTGCATGATCAGACGGCCGGTGGTGGTCTCACCCGTGAACGCGATCTTGCGGATGCGCGGGTTGGACGCGAGCGGCTTGCCGGCCTCGGCGCCGAAGCCGTTGACGATGTTGATGACGCCGGGGGGAAGAAGGTCCGCGATCTTCTCCATCAGGTAGAGGATCGAGGCCGGGGTCTGCTCCGCGGGCTTGAGGACCACCGCGTTGCCGGCGGCGAGCGCCGGGGCGAGCTTCCACACGGCCATGAGGATCGGGAAGTTCCACGGGATGATCTGGCCGACGACGCCGAGCGGCTCCTGGAAGTGGTAGGCCACCGTGTCGTTGTCGATCTGGGTGATCGACCCCTCCTGCGCGCGGATCGCCCCCGCGAAGTAGCGGAAGTGGTCGATGGCGAGCGGGATGTCGGCGGCGAGGGTCTCGCGGACCGGCTTGCCGTTCTCCCAGGTCTCGGCGACCGCGATCTCCTCGAGGTTCTCCTCGATGCGGTCCGCGATCTTGTTGAGGATGATGGCGCGCTCGGCGGCCGAGGTCTTCCCCCAGGCCGGCGCGGCCGCGTGCGCCGCATCGAGGGCCGCCTCGATGTCGTCGGCATCGCCGCGGGCGACCTCCGTGAAGGTCTTGCCGGTGACCGGGGAGGGGTTCTCGAAGTACTTGCCGTTGACCGGCGCCTTGTACTCACCGCCGATCCAGTGGTCGTACCGTTCGCGGTAGTTGACGATGCTTCCCTCGGTACCGGGGCTTGCGTAGACGGTCATGAAAGGCGTCTCCTTCGCGTCGTGATCCACATCGATGTGGTGTGTCCCAGAGCATAGTCCTGGCACGGCTCAGCGGCAGTTCGAGGGCCGGTCCTGCACGGATGAGCAGATGGCCGGCAGGTGGTCGCGGCGGCGTGGTGGCGGACCCGGTGACCGGGGTACGCGGACCCGGCCCGCGGCCGGGTGACGGGCTCGCGGGGCACGCACCGTCGTCGGGCGGCAACCCGGCCCGCGGCCGGGTGACGGGCTCGCGGGGCCCGTGTCGCCGTCGGGCGATAGCCTCGTGCCATGCGCCTGACGACGTGGAACGTGAACTCCATCCGCACCCGGGTCGACCGGGTCATCGCCTTCCTCGAGCGCAGCGGGACCGACGTCCTCGCCATGCAGGAGCTGAAGTGCAAGCCGGAGCAGTTCCCGATGCAGGCCTTCACCGACGCCGGCTACGAGGTGGCCCTGCACGGCCTCAACCAGTGGAACGGCGTGGCCGTCGCGTCCCGGGTGGGCCTGGAGGACGTCCAGATCGGCTTCGGGGGCATGCCGTCGTTCGGGGAGCCGCTCGTCGAGGAGGCCCGGGCGCTCGGTGCCACGTGCGACGGGGTGACCGTGTGGAGCCTGTACGTGCCGAACGGGCGCGAGATCGACCACCCGCACTACGCCTACAAGCTCGAGTGGCTCGACCAGCTGAAGGACCGTGCGGCCGAGTGGATCGCCGCGGAACCGGAGAAGAAGATCGCGCTGGTGGGCGACTGGAACGTGGCGCCGCGGGACACCGACGTCTGGGACATGGCCGCGTTCGAGGGCAAGACCCACGTGACCGCACCCGAGCGGGCGGCGTTCAACGCGTTCGCCGACGCCGGCTACGCCGAGGTCACCCGCCAGTTCACGCCGGATGCCTACACGTACTGGGACTACCAGAAGCTGCGCTTCCCCAAGGGCGAGGGCATGCGCATCGACTTCGCCTACGCCTCCCCCGCGCTCGCGGCCGCCGTGACCGGCGCGCAGATCGACCGCGAGGAGCGCAAGGGCAAAGGCGCGTCCGACCACGCGCCGGTCATCGTCGACATCGCTTAAGTACGCGACACCCCGCCTGGATCGCGGCGCGACTGCCCGCACACCCCCGACGCGAGCTGCGGCGGGCGAGCGCGGACGTTCGGGGATCGCGGCTACGCGTCCAGCGCGGCCAGGATCTCGTCGCCGAGGTCCGCCCAGATGACGCCGTGGACGTCGGCGTCGAAGGGCTTCGCCCCGAGGAAGGCGGCGGCCGCGCCACGCTGCGGGTCGATCCACAGGTAGGAGCCGGACTGGCCGAAGTGGCCGAAGGTGCTCGCCGGGGCGGTGTGGGCCGTCCAGTGGGGCGACTTCGCCCCGCGGATCTCGAAGCCGAGTCCCCACAGGTTGTCGTCCTGGCGGCCGTACCCGGGGAGGATGCCACCGAGCCCGGGGAACGCCGGGCTCGTCGCCTCGGCGTGGAGCTCGGCCGAGACGAGCATCGGGTCGAGGAGCTCGAACCCGTAGGTCATGAGGTCGGCGACCGAGCCCGAGTAGCCGTGGGCGGGGCTGCCCTCGACGACGACGGACGTCAGGCCGAGCGGGTCGACGACCGACCGCCGGACCCAGTCGTCGAACGACTGCCCGACGCGCTCGGCGACGACCTGCGCGAGAGTCTCGAACCCGAGGTTCGAGTACACGCGGCGCCGGCCGGGCGCCTGGGTGACGCCGCCGTCGGTCATCGGCAGGCCGGAGGCATGCGCGAGGAGGTGGCGGACGGTCGACCCCTCAGGCCCGGCGGGGTCGTCGAGCGCAACGTGGCCGGCCTCGACCGCGACCAGGGTCGCGGTGGCCGACAGGAGCTTGGACACCGACATCCACGGGTAGACGCGGTCCTCGTCGCCGTCGGCGGAGACCACGCCCGCGCCGGTCGCGACGATAAGAGAGGTGTCGAAGTCGAAGCGGTCCAGAGCCGGAAAGGTAGCCACGGCCCCAGGGTGCCACGCATGCGTCGAGACACCTCGGTTCGACCGGTTTCCGGGCGGGAATCGTGGCGAACCGAGGTGTCTCGGCGAGGGGGATGCGGGGTGGCGGGTCGCGAGGCCCGTCTGGACGGCCCGACGACGACGCGCACCACGCCCGGGGCCGCGCGGCTCTCGCCGGGCGGCCCCGCAGCCAGGCGCCCTCAGGCCGCGCGCACCTCGAGTGAGGCGCCGTCCTCGGCGCGGTCCACGACCACGCCCGAGCCGTCCTGCACCTCACCCGCGAGCAGGAGCTTCGCGAGGCGGTCGCCGATCTCGCGCTGGACGAGCCGGCGCAGCGGCCGCGCGCCGTAGGCCGGGTCGAAGCCCTCGAGCGCGAGCCACTCGCGCGCTGCGGGCGTGACGTCGAGCCCGATGCGGCGGTCGGCGAGCCGGCGGCCGAGGTGGTCGACCTGCAGGTCGACGATCCGGCCGAGCTCGTCGAGCCCGAGAGCGTCGAACATGACCACGTCGTCGAGCCGGTTGAGGAACTCCGGCTTGAACGACGCGCGCACGACCTCCATCACGCGCTCGCGCCGCTGGTCGTCCGGGATCGCCTGGTCCACGAGGAACTGCGAGCCCAGGTTCGACGTGAGCACGAGGATGACGTTGCGGAAGTCCACCGTCCGGCCCTGGCCGTCGGTGAGGCGACCGTCGTCGAGCACCTGCAGGAGGATGTCGAACACCTCCGGGTGAGCTTTCTCCACCTCGTCCAGCAGCACCACCGTGTACGGGCGGCGCCGGACGGCCTCGGTGAGCTGCCCGCCCTCCTCGTACCCGACGTACCCCGGAGGTGCCCCGACGAGACGCGAGACCGCGTGCTTCTCGGAGTACTCCGACATGTCGATCCGCACCATGGCGCGCTCGTCGTCGAAGAGGAAGTCCGCGAGCGACTTCGCGAGCTCGGTCTTGCCGACGCCGGTGGGCCCGAGGAACAGGAACGACCCCGTTGGCCGGTCCGGGTCCGCGATCCCCGCGCGCGAGCGGCGCACCGCGTCCGAGACCGCGCGCACCGCGGCCTGCTGCCCGATGAGCCGGGAGGCGATCTCGTCCTCCATGTCCAGCAGCTTCTCGGACTCGCCCTGGAGCAGGCGGCCGACCGGGATGCCCGTCCACGAGCCCACGACCTCGGCGATCTCCTCGGCGGAGACCTTGTCCGCGATCATCGGGCCCGACGACGAATCCGGCTTCCCGGAGCCGTCACCGCCGCCCGTGGTCCCGTCCGCGCCGGAGGCCTCCTCCTCGCTCTTGACGGCGGCGTCGAGGTCGGCCTGGACAGCGGGGATCTCGCCGTAGCGGATGCGCCCGGCGTCCTCGTAGCGGCCCTCGCGCTCGGCGAGCTCGGCCTTGGTGGTCAGCTCGTCGAGCCGGGCGCGCAGGTCACCGACCCGGTTGTGCCCGGCCTTCTCGGCCTCCCACCGTGCGGTGAGCCCGGCGAGCTCCTCGCGGCGGTCGGCGAGCTCGGCCCGCAGCGCCTCGAGGCGCTCGGCCGTGCCGGCGTCCGCGCCGCCGTCGAGGTTCTCGGCGAGGTAGGACTCCTCCATGCTCAGGCGGTCGACCTGGCGGCGCAGGACGTCGATCTCCTCCGGGGAGGAGTCGAGCTCCATGCGCAGCCGGGAGGCCGACTCGTCGACGAGGTCGATGGCCTTGTCGGGGAGCCTGCGGCCGGTGATGTAGCGGTCGGAGAGGGTCGCGGCCGCGACAAGTGCGCCGTCGGAGATCGTCACCTGGTGGTGCGCCTCGTACTTCGGGGCGATGCCGCGCAGGATCGTGATCGTGTCCTCGACCGAGGGCTCGCCGACGAAGACCTGCTGGAAGCGGCGCTCGAGGGCCGGGTCCTTCTCGATGTTCTCGCGGTACTCGTCCAGCGTGGTCGCGCCGACGAGCCGCAGCTCGCCGCGGGCCAGCATGGGCTTGAGCATGTTCGCGGCGTCCATCGAGCTGTCCCCGCCGGCGCCCGCGCCGACGACCGTGTGGAGCTCGTCGATGAAGGTGACGACCTCGCCGTCGGACTCCGCGATCTCCGCGAGGACCGACTTCAGGCGCTCCTCGAACTCACCCCGGTACTTCGCCCCCGCGACCATGCCGGCGATGTCGAGCGCGACGAGGCGCTTGCCCCGCAGCGACTCCGGGACGTCACCGTCCACGATGCGCTGGGCGAGGCCCTCGACGACGGCGGTCTTGCCGACGCCGGGCTCGCCGATGAGGACGGGGTTGTTCTTCGTGCGGCGCGAGAGGACCTGGACGACGCGACGGATCTCGGCGTCGCGGCCGACGACCGGGTCGAGCTTGCCCTCCCGGGCGCGCTCGGTGAGGTCGGAGCCGTACTTGGCAAGCGTCTGGAAGGAGCCCTCCGGGTCCGGGGACGTCACGGGGCGGTTGCCGCGGACGGCGGGCACGGCGGAGCGCAGCGCGTCGGCGGACGCGCCCGTGCTCTCGAGGATCTCGCGGGGGCCGTCGGTGGCGGCGAGACCGAGCAGGAGGTGCTCGGTCGAGACGTACTCGTCCCCGAGCGCGCCCGCCTCCTCCGTGGCGAGCGAGATTGCCGTGAGGAAGGCGCGGGAGGTCTGCGGCTGCTGCACGGAGCCGCCGGAGCTGTGGGGAAGCGCGGCCAGCGCGGCGTCCGCGCGGCGGGTGAGGTCGGCGCGGTCGGCCCCGACGGCCTCGAGGAGGGCGAGCGCGATCCCACCGTCCTGGTCGAGCAGCGCGCGCAGCAGGTGGGAGGGCTCGATCTGGGGGTTGCCCGCCGTCGTCGCGCGCTGCATGGCAGCGGCGACCGCTTCCTGCGACTTCGTCGTGAGCTTCGTGTCCATTGGTCTCCTCGCTGTCGGGCTCGATGTCTGCCAGGTTCAACCTCTGTCAAGTTGAGTCTATTCCACTCAACTTGGGTTCGCTCGACGGAGCGTCGGTCACGTCGCGGGGCCCGTTCCGGCCGATCCTGGTTCACCGCGCGGGCTCACCCATGGCGTGAGTATGGTGAGTCACACAGGGACCAAGTGCCCAGAACATCACGAGTTTTGCCCGAGAGACTGGGCACTCCGCCTCACCACGTCGCCGTGCGATCCGGACGCACCCATTCCGCATCCGGGCTACCCCACGCTGCCTGAAAGGAACGATCCATGTCCAAGAGGATGACCAAGGGTGCCCTCGCCGTCACGGCGGGAGTCGTGCTGCTGCTCGGAGGTGCAGGCACCTACGCGCTGTGGGAGGTCAACCAGCCGCTCGACGGAGCGGTGCAGGCGGGCGACCTCGACCTGACCACCGGTGCCGCCACGTGGACGCTGAACGGCGAGGAGGTCACCTCGCCGGACACCCTGCGGGTCGTCCCCGGTGACGTGCTCACGGTCAGCCAGGAGCTCACCGTCACGGCGATCGGCGACTCGCTCCAGGCCCAGCTGAGCGTCGATGAGACCAGCCCGCTCGTCGATCCGTCGCTGGCCGAGTACTTCGACGTCGACCTCACCGTCGACGCGCCGTGGGCCACCGACAACGGAGACGACACCTACGCGGTGGATCCGAGCGACACTCCGCAGGTCGTGGATGCCGACGTGACCATCACGTTCGCCGAGAGCACGCCGGAGCGCCAGGGGGCGAACGCACAGCTCGACCTCGGCAACCTCGAGTTCACCCTCGAGCAGCTCGCCGGCAGCTGACCGGGGAGCGACACTGCTTCTCCCCGTGCTGCGATGGTCCGCGCTCGCCGTCGCCGTCACCGTGGTCCTCGTGATCGGCGGCGGCGCGCTGGCCCATGCCCTGTGGGCCGTCAGGGAACCGATGCCGGACGTCCGGATCACTGCCGGGGACTTCGACGCCACCGCCACGTGGGTGGCCGAGCCGGCGCCGGTCGGGCTCTTTCCCGGGGACACGGTCGACGGCGTGGCACAGGTGCGGCTCGACAGCAGCGCGAGCTGGGAGTACTCGGTCGAGCTCGCCGCCGGCGGACCGCTCGGCCCATACCTGGAGGTGATCTGGCAGCCGTCGTGCACCGGGCCGTTCCTCGGGCCAGGCGCCCGGAGCGGGACACCGTTGCCCGGCGGCTCGACGTCGCAGCTCTGCCTGGAACTCACCCTGTCCGAGGACGCTCCGTCCCACCTGCAGGGTGAGACCGCCGAGGTCGAGGTCGTCGTAACGGTGGAGCAGGTGGGGTGAGCGTGCCGGTCAAGAACTCTCGCGGACGCGCACGCCTGCGACTCGCCACCGTGCTCGCGCTCGTCGCGCTGCTCGTCACCGGGCCGACTGTGGCCTGGTCCCTGTGGAGCACCGAGACGTCGGTGACGACGACGGCCACGGCCGGGGTGGTCACGCCGCCGAGCGGTCTCCGGTGCGACACGAGAAGCCTTCTCGGCCTGTTGCCGCGCGTCGAGCTGAACTGGCAACCTGCCGCGGGCCCGACACCCGAGGAGTACCGCGTCATCCTTTCGGACGGCACCAACTCGGCGAGGGTCGACACGGTCGACGGCTCGACCACCACGGTCGATCTGACGGTGGACCTGCTGTCCGACGGCGTGGTGGGATGGCTCCTCGCGCTGATCACCGGTGGGGGACAGGCCATCGTGGCGATCGAGGCAGTTCATGAGTCCGGCTGGACGTCCGCGCAGACGAACTCCGTCCCTGTTCGACTCGCACCGACCGGTGTGCGTTGTGCGTAGCCGCCTGCGCGTCGTCGGCGCCGTCCTCAGTGCCGCGGCGCTCCTGCTGGCCGTGGGTATCGCACTGGCCACCGTCGTCGTCCCGCGGCTCATGGGCGCCAGCCCGTACACGGTCCTCACGGGCAGCATGCGGCCCACGTGGGAGCCGGGGACGCTGGTGATCGTCGACCCGGTCGACCCCGCCGCCGTCGAGGTCGGCGACGTGATCACCTTCCAGCTCGAGCCCGGCATCCCCGACGTCGCCACCCACCGCGTGGTCGGCGTGAACGTCACGAGCGACGGCCGGAACTTCGTCACCCAGGGCGACGCCAACGCCTCCCCCGACGCGGATCCGGTGCTCCCCGAGCAGGTCCGCGGCCGGGTCGCGTACGCCGTGCCATGGATGGGTCACGTGAACTCGGCGATCAACAGCGACACCCGCAGCGACCTCGTCGTTCTCGGCGCCGTGGTCCTCATCGGTTACGGCGCGTGGCAGCTGGGCTCCGGGATGCTGCTCCGACGGCGGGTCGCCGGCGAGAGCCGAGCCGACGGCGAGAGCCGGGACACCGCCGCGCAGCCGGACGGACACGGAAGCACGGACGGACAAGGAAGCACGGACGGACAAGGAAGCACGGCAGGGCACGGAAGCACGGCCGAGCACGGCAGGAGGGACGCCGGATGAGGACGCTCCGGATCCTGCTCGCCGCCGCGCTCGCCCTGCTCGGACTCCCGCTCGGCGCCTCGGCCACCGACGCGGCGCTCGGCTCCCCGGAGGACGACCGCCACGACACCACGGTGCAGTTCTCGCTCGACACGGCCACCTGGTCCGACCGGTCGCCCGCCCTCTTCGCGCACGAGCGCCTCCTCCCCGGCCGGTCGGTGTCGACGCAGCTGTGGGTCCGTCACCACGGCCCCTCGCCTGCCTCGCTGTCGATCACGGCCGCCTCACCGGCCGCCACGGGCGAGGAGCTGGCCGAGTGGCTCACGCTCCGCGTGGCGGGGACACCGCTCGCGCCCGGCCAGAGCTGGCAGGGGCCCACCGCGGCCCCCGGGGAGGCGGTGGCGGTCCCCATCGAGGTCGCGCTGGCGTCCGACGCCCCGGAGGACGTCCGCGGCCAGGCGGCCGACATCCTGTCGCACCTCACCGTCCGCGCCACGCCCGGGCACGACGCCCCGCCGTCGGCCGCCCCCGGACCGCTCCCGGCGACCGGCGCGGTCGTCGCCCCTCTCGTCGTCGTGGCCGCGGTGCTCCTCGCCCTCGGGTCGGCCGCCCGTCGCGCGGCACGCGGCACCCGCTGTCAGCCGCGTCACAATGCGGGAAGGCACGACCGAGGCACACCTAATATGCGCGGGTGACCACACCATCCCCCTCCACCGGCAAGACGGTCGACCACCTCGCCGCCTTCCGCCGTTTCCCCGTCGGACTCATCGTCTTCCTCGGCGTCTTCATCGCCGCCGGCCTGTACCTGGCCTCACGGCACTTCGGCGCGGACGCCGTCGCCATGTGCGGCGACGAGACCATGCAGCCCGGCGACCAGTGCGAGCAGACCCGCCGCCGTCGTCGGCGCATCTCCACCACGACCACGATCCGCTCCTACGAGGAGCAGCTGGTCGCTGCGGCCCGCAGCCACGAGGCCTGGATCTGGGGCGGGATCGCGGTCGCGGTCATCGCCGTGATCGTCATCATCCTCGTGGTGCTGCGCTGGCGCAGCGACGTCGCGCTCGCCCGCACGATGTCCGCGGAGCAGGCCCCGCTGACCGCCTTCTCCACGACGACCGGCGCCAGCGTCGGCCTCGGGTTCCTCATCGCCGCCGCCGTCGGCGGGATCGGCATCTTCTTCGGCGTCCGATTCGGAGCCACGGACGGCGAGACCGTCGGCCTCATCGTCGCGGCAGTCGCCGCCGTGATCGCGCTCCTCATCGTCTTCTCCGCGCGTCCGAAGGGCAGCACGCTGGTGTGGGCGTACGAGCCGGGCGCCCGGATCGTCACGCGGAGCACGTCCCAGGACATCCCGTGGAGCGACCTGCAGTACTTCATCTCCCCGGGCAACGACTCCTTCATGCAGCTCGGCTGGAAGGGCTCGAAGCACCAGGTGTCGGTCGACGACAAGGACTTCTTCGCCACGATGCGGACGAAGATCAACTCGACCGCCATGGCCGAGGTCCAGCAGGCCGCCCCGAACGGTGCACCCGTGAGCTTCGGTGCGGTCACCCTCGCCGGCCGCACGATCACCTTCGGCAAGAAGTCGCTCGACGCCCCCTCGCTGGCCGCGATCAACGCCGTCAAGACCAAGGAGGGCGTCGAGTACCAGGTGCGCGACCGCGCCGGGAAGACCGCGGTCACGATCCGCCCGGCCGTCCTCGCGAACTCCGACGTCTTGTTCCACGTCCTGCACGAGCAGTTCGGGATCGTCGTCCCCACGCGATGACACCCGGCCGGTGACCGCCGCCCGACGACGGAGGTCACCGGCCTGCACCACGCGAGCCGACGCACGGCGCGGCCACGGGCCCACCCCGCTGCTGTCGCACGCCGGCCCGCACCGGTACGACGAGGGCCCCGGCTCGGTCCCACGATCGTGGGACCGAGCCGGGGCCCTTCGTCCGTCCGGGTCCGTCGGCCCGTCCGGGTCCGTCAGTCGGCCTGCTTGACGAGCCGCCACCGGGCGAGAAGCCCGTAGACGATCGCCCAGACGATGAGCATGAGGAGCCCCAGGATCCACATCCCCGGCTCGTGCGCCCACAGCGGGTCGGTCTGGTACGGGTGCCAGTCCGTGATGCCGATCGTCGACATCGTCATGTTGTAGCCCCAGCGGGCCGGCATGAGCCACGCCAGCTGCTCGAAGACCGGCTGGCCGGCCACCTCGAGCACACCGCCGGAGAGCACGAGCTGGAGCATGACCGCCACGACGAGCAGCGGCATGATCTGCTCCGAGGTCTGCGCAACAGCGGACAGCAGCAGCCCGAGGACCATGCAGGTGAACGCCAGGAACACCGCGGCGACGACGATCTCCGCGCTTCCGCTCGGCAGGAGCGAACCCTCGGTCGGGGGGTCGTGCAGCATGAGCGTGAGGACCGACGCGACGATGCCCTGGTAGACGGCGAAGACGCCGAGCACGAGGATCTTCGACACGAGGTAGGCGTCCGGCCTCAGCCCGACGGCGGACTCTCGCTTGTAGATGTGCCGCTCGCCGACGAGATCTCGCACGGACACCGACAACCCGGCGAACGCGAGCCCGACCATGAGGATCGTGAGGATCTGCATGGCGTTGGCCGTGATGGTCTCTGCGGGCCCCGGTGTGCGCAGGCCGAGCTCCCCGCCGACCGCGACCGTGAGCACGCCGAACAGCACCGGCATGAGCAGCAGGAACGACAGGTACTTCCAGTCGGCCGCCATGAGCGCGATCTGCCGTCGGGCGAGCGTGGAGATCTGCCGGCCCGTCGACTGCTGGCTGCGCCGCTCGAGCTGCTGCGGGCGGGCGATGTTCACCCGACGCTTGCGGACGTGGTTCGAGGAGCCCTCGAACATCTGCTTCGAGCGGTCCGGGTCCTCCTTGATGAAGGAGTAGATCTGCGCGTACGTCAGGTCGTCCGGGTCCTTGACCTCGCGGCCGAGGTAGCGCATCGCCTTCGCGAAGTACGGCTTGACCTCGCGGGGGGCGCCGTAGAACGCGTTCTTCCCGCCGGGCGCGAGGATGAGGATCTTGTCCGCCTGGTCGAGGTTGACCTCGTTGTGGGTGATGACGACGACGGTGCGGCCGCGCTGCCCCTTCGCATCGTCCCCGTGGGCGATCGTCGCGAGGAGCTGCATGATCTCGGCGTCGAGCGACGGGTCGAGGCCGGACGTCGGCTCGTCGAGGAACAGCAGGTCCGGCTGGGTGAGCATCTCGAGCGCGACGGAGACGCGCTTGCGCTGGCCGCCCGAGAGGCGGTCGATGCGGGTGCCGGCGTGCTCGGTGAGGCCGAGCTGGGTCATCACCCGCTCGACGGCCTGCTCACGGTCGGCCTTGCCCACGGACTGGTCGAAACGCAGCTCCGCGCCGAACTCGAGCGCCTTGCGCACGGAGAGCGTGCGGTGCACGACGTCGTCCTGCGGAACCATGCCGATGCGATTGCGCATCGTGGCCTCGTACTCGTACACGTCGAGGCCCGAGAACTTCACGACGCCCTCGTTGGCGGGCGGACGCCCCACGAGCGAGCGCAGCAGCGTCGACTTGCCGGCGCCCGACGGGCCGATGACGGCGAGCAGCGAGCGCCCGGGCAGGTTGAACGTGACGTCGTCGAGGATGGTCTTCTGCGACGGGTCCGGCGCGCCCTTCTCCTTGAGCCGGCGGCGCTCCTCGGGCGAGGCCTCGACGCGGACGGTGAGATCGGAGGCCTCGAGGCTGCCCTCGCCGCCGGCGATGTCGATCGGGACGAGCCCGCCGGGGACGAGCTGCAGGAACGAGCCGCCGACGCCGAGGATGCCGCCCATCTGCAGCATCCCCTCGCTCACGCGGGCGCCGTTGATGAACGTGCCGTTGAGGGAGCCCCGGTCGACGACCCGGAAGCCGCCCTGGGCGGGCACGAGGTCCACGTGCCTGCCGGAGACGAGCGGGTCGTCGAGCGTGATCTCGACGCTCGGTGAGCGACCGATCGTCAGCGTGCCCGGCGGGCGCCCGGCCGCGGCGGAGGCCGGCGACGACGGACCGGCAGGAGTGCCGGTCGGCGCCGGCGCGAGCGGGGCGCCGATGGTCAGCTCGGAGACCACGTCCTCGTCGTCCGAGGCGTCCGGGCCGGAGAAGCCCTGGGCGGTCGGCTCGCCGGTCGGCGAGGCCACCCGCCCGTCCGACGACGACGCGGCCGCCCGCGCGTCGGAGGTCGGCATCGCCTGGGTCGCCGGCGTCGCGCCGGTCGGCGGGGCCTGCGTGGGCCCGATGGGCGCCGCGGGCCCGGTGGAGGGTGCGGGCGCTGCCTGCGGGGCTCGGCCGACCGGAGCGGCAGCGGATGTGGCACCACCGGTCGGAGCACCTGCGGTCGGGGCACCGCCGACGGGCGCACCGGACGGGCGACTACTTGTCGGACCAGTGCCCGTCGGAGCACCGCCGACCGGAGCACCGGCCACGGGCGCTCCCGCGGGCGCCGGCGACTGCATCGGCCCGGTGGGCGCGCCGGGGCCCTGCGGAACGCCGGGTCCACGGGGAGCCTGGGCGGGCACACTGGGCGCGGCAGGTCCGTCGGGCGCCGAGCCGCGTCCAGCCTGACCGCCCGGGCCCGTCGCCTGCGCGGGGCCGGCCGTGCCCGCGGGCGCGCCTGGGCCGGCGACGGGCCGCAGCCGGAGCAGCGGACCCTGGACCGGGTGCCCGAGCCGGACCTGGATGCCGGGGCCCACGGGAGCGGGGCCGGTCAGCGGCCGACCGTCGACGAACGTGCCCGTCCGGCTCCCGAGGTCCCGGATCATCCAGCCGTTCGGCGTATCGGCGATCTCGAGGTGGGCCGGCGCGACGGCCGGGTGGCCGACGATGAGGTCCGCGGGGCGGGAGCTCCCGACCACGGCGCGGCCGCCGGGACCCCGCGTGGCGGTCCCCACCGGCGAGGCGATCTCGATGCCCATGCGCATGTACGTGAATCCTTCCGACGAACGCCCGGACTCTCGGCCGCTTCGTACTGGTTGTCTACCGGTCGAGAGCCTAACGGGGCCCACCGGCGCCGACGCCGGACGCGCGGGTGACAACTCCCCCGGTCATCGCTCGACCCAGCCGGGCGCGAGAAGCGGCCAGGGGTCTGCCTCCTCCAGCGCGGCGGCGAGGCCGAGCAGCGTCGCCTCCCCGCCGACCTTCCCACCCAGCTGGACGCCGAACGGGAGGGGCAACGTGCCGTCGTCGGGGGTGGAGCGGTGGATCGGGACGGAGATCGCCGGGGCGCCCGTGATGTTCCACGTGGACGTCCACGGCGTGAACGCGCGCTGCGCGCGGAAGTCCTCGGCGGGGTCGGCGTCGTTGCGGACGTCGCCCGCCGGGGCGGGCGGGCCGGACAGGGTGGGGCTGAGGATGACGTCGACGTCGGCCCACGCGGCCGCCACCCGCCGGGTGATCGACTGCAGCGCGCCGAGGGCGGCCTGGTACTCGACGCCGGTGACGCCCCTCCCCACCCCTCGCATCCAGCGGGTCAGCGGGGTGAGGCGGTCCTCCTGCTCATCGGTGAGCGGGACGCCGGCGGGGCCGGTGGCCCAGATCGGCATGAAGGCCTCCCACTCCTCCGGCTGGAACGGTCGGGAGACCTCGACGAGCTCGTGCCCCATCCCGGCCAGCAGGCGGCCGGCGCGCTCGACGGCGGCGAGCGCCTCGGGGTGCACGTCCGTGTCGATCGCGAGGGGGTCCGTGAGCACGCCGATGCGCAGTCCCTCCGGCCGCGCGTCGCAGGCGTCGAGGAAGGAGCCGCGCTGCTCCGGCGCGCGGTAGGTGTCGCCCGGCCGCGGGACCGCGAGGACGTCGAGCAGGGCGGCGGTGTCGCGGACCGTCCGCGTGAGCACGCCGAGCCGCGCGAGCCCCACGCCGTCGACCCCGTACGGGCCGGACGAGACCCGGCCGCGGGTCGGCAGGAGGCCGACCAGGCCGCAGGCCGCGGCGGGGATCCGGATGGACCCGCCGCCGTCGGAGCCCTGGGCGGCCGGGACGAGGCCGGCGGCGACGGCCGCGCCCGCCCCGCCCGAGGAGCCGCCCGCTGACCGGGCGAGGTCCCACGGGGTGCGGGCGGGTGGCCCGACGTCGGGCTCGGTGTAGGACGGGAGCCCGAACTCGGGCGTCGTGGTCTTGCCGACCATGACCGTGCCCGCCCGGCGCAGGAGGTCGACCGCGCCGTCGTCGACCTCGGGGACCGTCTCGTCGACGGCGGCCGAGCCGGCGCGCATCGGGATGCCCGCCACCTGGTTGAGGTCCTTGATGGGCAGCGGCACGCCGAGGAAGGGCGGGAGCGGCTCGCCGTCGGAGGCCGCGAGGAGGTCCTCGGCGCGGTGGGCGTCCTGCCGCGCGCGCTCGGGGCTCACGTGGACGAAGGCACCGACCTCGTCGCCGAGCCGGTCGATGCGGTCCAGGGTGTGCTCCGCGACCTCCGTCGGGGAGAGGTCGCGCGCCCGGATCGCGGCGGCCAGGTCGAGTGCGGACAGCTCGTGGATCGCGCTCATGACCCGAGGCTACGGCGCGCGGACCGGTGATCACATTCCAGGATCGGCCGATGGTGTCCCCACCGGCGCGTGTCTTGGGTCATGATTGCCTTCGACCGTGCCATCCGGGCGGTTGACCCGGCGGAAGGAGTGCGTGTGAACATCTTCGACAAGGCCAAGGATGCCCTCAACAGCGACAAGGCTGAGGAGATCACCGACATGGGTCTGAACGCCGTCTCCGGCGCAGCAGACAAGGTCACGGGCGGCAAGTACACCGAGAAGATCGAGGGCGCGCGTGACTCGATCGACGAGAAGCTCGGCAACGACGGCGCCTGACGTTCGCCTCTCAGCCTCGGGGAGCTAGCCCCCGACGTTGGACGGCCGGTCCCCCGACATGGGGACCGGCCGTTTCGTCTTCCCGAGGAGCCGCCATGTGCGGCCGGGCGGCGCGGGGCAGCCGCGGAGGGAGGGGACAGGACGGCCCCGATCTGCGGCGACACCGTCACCTCTCTCCCGTATCTCTCCCGCACGACGTCACCAAATCGTGATGAGATGGCGCCATGAACTCGCGCACCGACGCTGCCGACAGCACCGACCCGTACGCGTGGCTCGAGGAGGTCGAGGGCGAGGACGCACTCGCATGGGTGTCGGCCCGCAACGACGAGGCCGCCACCGAGCTGACGGGGTCCCCGAGGTTCTCGGAGCTCAAGGACCAGATCCTCGAGGTGCTCGACTCCACCGAGAAGATCCCCGACGTCGTCCAGCGCGGCGACCACCTCTACAACTACTGGATCGACGCCGAGCACCCCCGTGGCCTGTGGCGACGCACCACCTGGGCCTCCTACCGGGAGCGCGACCCCGAGTGGGAGATCCTGCTCGACCTCGACGCGCTCGCCGCGGCCGAGGACGAGGCCTGGGTCTGGCACGGGGCCCGCGTGCTGCGGCCCAGCTGGGACAAGGCGCTGATCGCCCTGTCGCGCGGCGGCTCGGACGCGGACGTGATCCGCGAGTTCGACCTCACCACGGGTGAGTTCGTGGCCGACGGCTTCGTACTCGAGGAGTCCAAGGGCATGGCGCTCTGGGCCGACACGACCGGAGACACGCTGCTCGTGGCGCGCGACTTCGGCGAGGGCTCGATGACCGAGTCCGGCTACCCCCGCACCATGCGCCGGTGGCACCGAGGGGCCCCGCTGGAGAAGGCCGAGGAGGTCTTCTCGAGCGAGGTGGAGCACGTCGGCATCGGCGCCTGGGTGGACGTCACCGAGGGCTTCGAGCGCACGCTGTTCTCCCGCGCGGTGGGCTTTTTCGACGAGGAGGTCTTCCTCGAGCGCGACGGCGAGCTCGTCCAGATCGACGTGCCCACGACCGCTGGGGTGGACCTGCACCGCGAGTGGCTGACGATCCTCCTGCGCGAGACCGCCACCATCCGCGGCGAGCTCCACCCCGCCGGCGCCCTGCTGGCCGTCAACCTCGAGGAGTACCTCGCCGGCGAGGGGACGGTGACCCGGCTGTTCACGCCGACGCCGCTGACCGCGCTGACCAGCTACTCGTGGACCCGCCACCACCTCGTGCTCAACGTGCTCGAAGACGTCACCAACCGGCTCGAGCTGCGCACGCCGCCCCCCACCCCCGACGGCGAGTGGCGCGAGCGGCCGCTCGCGCTCGCCGCGCAGGGCTCGCCGCGGCTCGCGGTCTCGAAGTTCTCGGCCATGGGTGTCGGCGCGGTCGACCCGGTCGAGTCCGACGACCTCTGGCTCACCACGACCGACTTCCTCCAGCCGACCTCGCTCAACCTCGTGCGCCTGTCCGGCGCGGGGCAGACCAAGGGCGTCGAGCCGCTGAAGATGATGCCGCTGTTCTTCGAGGGCGACGACCTCGAGGTCCAGCAGTTCTTCGCCACCTCCGACGACGGCACGCAGGTCCCGTACTTCCAGATCGGCGCGAAGAGCCTGGGCAGGGGCTCGGTGCTGTCCAAGGAGGATCCGCGGCCCACGCTCCTGTACGGGTATGGCGGCTTCGAGATCTCTCTGCTGCCGTCCTACTCCGGTGCGGTCGGGCGCGCCTGGCTCGAGCGCGGCGGCGTGTACGTCGTGGCGAACATCCGCGGCGGCGGCGAGTACGGGCCGCGCTGGCACCGCACCGCGATGGCCCACCGCCGGCACCGCGCCTACCAGGACTTCGCGTCGGTCGCCCGCGACCTCGTCCACCGCGGCGTGACGGACCCCGCGCACCTCGGCATCCAGGGTGGGTCCAACGGCGGTCTCCTCATGGGCGTCATGCTCACGCTCTACCCGGAGCTCTTCGGCGCGGTCGTCGCCCAGGTCCCGCTGCTCGACATGAAGCGGTACTCGCACCTGCTGGCCGGCGCATCGTGGGTCGCCGAGTTCGGCGACCCGGACGACCCGAAGGAGTGGTCGTTCATCAAGACCTTCTCGCCGTACCACCTGTTCGACGCGGAGAAGGACTACCCGCCGCTGCTGTTGACGACATCCACCAAGGACGACCGCGTGCACCCGGGCCACGCCCGGAAGATGGCGGCGAAGATGCTTCAGGCCGGCAAGGACGTGCGCTACTACGAGAACATCGAGGGTGGCCACGGGGGCGCGGCAACGAACGCCCAGCGCGCGCACCTCACGGCGCTCGCCTACGAGTTCCTCTGGCAGCAGCTCGGAGACTGACACTCCCCGGGCGCTGACTTCGTGCTCACGATCCTGAGTTCGTGCTGCGCGGAGCCCGCACTCAGCGTCTCCAGCACGAACTCGGCGGTGAAGGGGCAGTGCGCGGTGGGCCCGTCAGGTCAGTCCCGGCCGACGCCGTCCCACCGGTTCCGCCGCGCCTTGATCCAGCTGAAGATGCCGACGACGCCGATGACGAACCCGACGAGGAGCCCGAGGCCGCCGACGAGGAGCGGCCCGCCGAGCACGGAGAAGCCGCCGAGGGCGGGCGACCGGGCGATCCCGAGGTCGCCGTCGGCGTCGCACGCGATGTCGTAGGTGCCGTCGGAGCCCGCGGCGAACGAGCCGAGGGTGACGTCGTCGGTCCCGGACCCGGCCTGGAACACCTCCTCGAGCTGGATCTCCAGGTTGGACCCGTCCGGCCCGGTCACGGTGCAGGTCCCGGTGGTCCCGGGCTCGCCGACCAGGAGGTACGTCGACTCGCCCTGAAGGTCGTTGCCGCCGGAGCGGAGCGGGGCCGCGCCGTCGACCGCCTCGCGGACGATGTCGGCTGCGTTGGACGTCCCGACGGCCAGCGACGTGGACGCCACCACGACCGCCACGAGGAAGCCGACGACGATCCACAGGATCGACCCCCGCTGAGTGGTCGGTCGGATGCTGCGCCGGCCGGCGGACGAGCCGTCGTCGTCGGGGCCGGTGGTCTCGGGACGATCGTCCGTGGCGTTCACGCGGCCAAGTCTGCCAAGAACTCAGGCATGCCACGGACCCGGACCAGCGGGGCCGCGGGCGTGGCTCGTGTCCGGCGCGGGTGGCCGACGGTGCGCACTCCCGTGCGTGCCCGTGTCACCGCGACGTGCGAGAGTCGCTCCGGGGACTGCGACCGCACGCGGCCCCCGGAGCGGACAACGACCGCTCATCAACCCGCCGGAGGAGCACCCCATGGCCACCCGCCGCTCGACCCTCGCCGCGCCGGTCATCGACGACCTGCGCCTCGATGACCTCGTCGACGGCGACGCGGACGGCATCGTGGCCGGCGGCCACTACGAGGCGGCCCGCTACACCAGCGCCGACCTCTCGGGCCGCGACCTGTCCGGCGTCGGGTTCACGGAGTGCGAGCTCGAGGGGATCGATGTCGACGGGACCCAGCTGAGGGGCGCCCGACTGGTCGAGACCCGCGTCGCGCGCGCCACCGCGCCCACGCTGAAGGCCGCGCGGTCCACGTGGCGCGACGTACACGTCGACAGCTCGCGGTTCGGCGCGGTCGAGATGTTCGACTCCGAGTGGCAGTCCGTGCGCGTCACGGGTTCGAAGCTGTCGTTCGTCAACCTCCGCTCGTCGACCCTGCGCGACGTGGCGTTCGAGCACTGCGTCATCGACGAGCTCGACCTCGGCCAGGCCCGCGCCGAGCGCGTCGCGTTCACGGACTGCACCGTCGGCGCGATCCTGCTCGACCACGCCCAGCTCGCCCACGTCGACCTCCGCGGGCTCGACCTCACGCGGATCAGCGGCGTCGAGTTCCTGCGCGGCGCCGCCATCACGCCCACCCAGGCCATGGACCTCTCTCAGGTGTTCGCCGGGCACCTCGGCATCTCGGTCGTCGACTGACCGCCGTCGCTACCGCTGGGCGCGGCGGAAGCGCCAGACCGAGAGCGGCGCGAAGACGGCGATGATGATGACGATCCACAGGAAGGTGTAGAGCACGGAGTTCTCCAGCGCCCACGACTGGTCTGCCGGCACGAAGTCTCCCGTGTTGCCGAACAGCTCGCGGACGGCCTGGGTGAGCGTGGAGATCGGGTTCCACTCCACGAAGCCACGCAGGTAGCTCGGCATCTGCTCGGTCGGCACGAACGCGTTCGACACGAAGGTCAGCGGCATGATGACGATGAAGGAGGCGTTGTTGATGACCTCCACGCTCGGAACGAGCACGCCGACGAACGCCATGACCCAGCTGAACGCGTAGGCGAACAGCAGCAGGAGGACGATGCCGAGGATCGCGTCGCCGAACGACCCGCGGATCCGCCAACCGATGAGAAGGCCGGTCAGGCCCATGATCGTCAGGGACAGGACGTTGTACACGACGTCGGAGACCGTGCGTCCCGCGATGACGGCGGCGCGGGACATCGGCAGGGACCGGAAGCGGTCCATGATGCCCTTCTCCATGTCCTCGGCGATGCCGGCGCCGGTGAAGGTCGACCCGAAGACGACGGTCTGGGCGAAGATCCCGCCGATGAGGAACTCGCGGTAGCTCACCCCGCCGCCGGGGTCGATCGCCATCTCGAAGACCGTGCCGAACAGCAGCACGAACATGATCGGGGAGATGAGGACGAAGACGAGGATCTCCGGCACGCGCCGGATCTTGATGACGTTGCGCCAGGCGATGATCGAGCTGTCCCGCAGCATCTTGCCGATGGCTCCCATCAGGCCACCCCCTCCGACTCGTCGCGCACATGGTCGCCCTCGCCCGGCCCCCCGGGCCCGGACCCGTCCTCCTCGGCGGCGTGACCGGTCAGGGAGAGGAACACGTCGTCGAGGGTGGGCCGACGCAGCCCGACGTCGAGGATGTCGATCCGCCGCTCGTCGAACAGCGCGAGCACCTCGCGGAGCGAGACCGCGCCGTCGGCGACCGCGACCCCGGCGGAGCGGGGGCCGTCGCTGACGACCTCGCTCACGCCCACGCGCCCGAGCGCCTCGCGGGCGGAGTCCATCTGGTCGTCCCTCGCGACGACGACCTCGACGCGCTCCCCGCCGACCTTCGTCTTCAGCTCGTCCGCGGTCCCGCGCGCGATGGCGCGGCCCTTGTCGATGACGACGATGGATGTGGCGAGGCGGTCGGCCTCCTCGAGGTACTGGGTGGTGAGCAGGAGGGTGGATCCGCCCGCGACGAGCTCCTCGATGACGTCCCACATCTGCAGGCGCGACCGGGGGTCGAGGCCGGTGGTCGGCTCGTCGAGCACGAGGACCGGCGGGTCGGCCACCAGGGCGGCCGCGAGGTCGAGGCGACGGCGCATGCCGCCGGAGTACGTCTTGGAGGGGCGGTCGCCCGCGTCCTCGAGGTCGAAGCGGCTGAGCAGCTCGCGGGCCCGCGCACGCGCCTCGCGCCGCCCCATGCCGTAGAGCCTGCCCACCATGGTGAGGTTCTCGAACCCGGTCAGCTGGGCGTCGACCGCCGCCGCCTGGCCGGACAGGCCGATGCGACGCCTCGCCTCCTCGGGCTCCTTCGCCACGTCCACGCCCGCCACGCGCGCCGTCCCCGAGTCGGGGCTGAGCAGGGTGGTGAGGATGCGGACCGCGGTCGTCTTGCCCGCGCCGTTCGGACCGAGCAGCCCGAGGACCGTTCCTGCCGGCACGGCGAGATCAAGACCGTCGAGGGCCCGAACCTTTCCGTACGTCTTGACCAGCGCGCTGGCCTCGATCATGTGCTCGCCCATCGGGCCCACTTCCGTCGTGTCGGGGTGCCGCCTCGAGAAAGGTAGTGGCAGGCGCCGACATCGGCAAGCGGAATATCCCCGGCTCGGCGGTCGGGGGCCGGGCCGGACGGCGCCCGGACCGGGACCGTTCGGTCCCCGGGCCACGGCCGGGCGACCCGTGCCCACACGGGACGCGCCCGGCACGGACTCAGGCGCCGACGTCGTGCAGGTGGTGACGGATGTCGTGCAGGAGGTACTGGGCGAGGGTGGTGACGGTGAACGCGGCGCCGTCGCCGCGCAGGCCGCGCCGGCCCCACGAGGACCGAGGGGCGGCCGCGAAGGCCGCGCTCGTGGCCGCGGCGCCCGCGCGGAACGACTCCGCGACCTCACCTGACTCCCGCGAGCGGTAGTCGCCGTCGACGGCGGCCTGGTCCTGGTCCCAGTCCGGGAACGTGGGCTCGTCCCGCCGGAGCATGAGGCCCAGGCGCTCGCGCATGACGGTGAGGACGTCGGAGGAATGGGCGCCGTACTCCAGCGGGGACCAGGTGGAGTCGTCGGGGCGCAGGTCCACCCGTGGGCGGTGCAGGACGCGGTCCCAGCCGTCGGCCGCCGCGGCCAGCTCGGCGGGCACGTCCGCGGGCGTGAAGGTGGAGCTGTCCGTGCCGCACTCGTCGCACCGGCGGGTGAGGACCCAGGTCCAGTCCTTGGTCTCGGGCTCGATCATGTCTTCTCACCTCTCCGCTCCGCGGCTCACAGGTGGGCCAGCGTCGTCCCAGTCTGCCAGCACGCAGGCCGGACGAGGAGGCCTCGCGCCCGATCCGGGCCCCGCCGGGCGGACCTCGGCTAGCGTGTCGAGGTATGACCCGGAGCACGACGACGCCCCTCCGCGCGAGCGGTGCCGCCGCGGCCCTGGCCACCGCGCTGATCCTCACGGCCTGCGGGGACGACGACCTCGCGGGCGAGTTCTCGATGACCGGCGCCCTCGCCGAGATCCCGGCGGACGCGTCGCCCGACGGCGGTCTGGTCATGGCGGCCGACCTGCGGGCGGCCTGCGAGGCCAACGGCTGCGACTGGCCGGAGGACGCCGACGACGACCCTGCGGTGGGGGAATGGCTGGGCACGATGTCGGGCATCCCCCAGCCCGGCGTCCCCACCCCGCCGCCGGTCGTCGTGGCCCTCCCCGGAATCATCGGCTCCCAGAGCTCCCTGCCGGCCGAGCTCGCCGACCAGCTGGGCTTCTCGGCGCTCGACGTCGACACCTTCGCCGCCGTCGAGGCCGCGCCGCAGTCGTTCACGGTCGTCACGGGCGAGGGAATCGCCGACCTGCTCTCCGACGATCTCGTCGAGACGGGGGACGGGATCGTGAGCACGTCCGACGCGGACGATCTCGCGACCGACATGGACAACAGTTCGCCGGCCGACCCGCTCGGCCGGGCCGTCCACCTGGCCGGCGACGGCGACCGTATCGCCGTCTCACTCCAGACCCCGCTGGTGGAGGCCTGGATCGACGGCCCGGAGGCCACCCTCGCCGACGACGAGTCGCTCGCGTCGATCGCCCACGCGCTCGACGACGCCGGGGTCGTCTCGGCCGTGCTGGACACCTCCGGCACCCGGCCGGTCGGCGTGGGGTGGGCCGTCGACGACGACCAGGGCTCCGTCGGCACGATCGCCTTCGCGTACGGCTCCGAGTCCGAGGCGGAGTCGGCGGTCGACGAGCTGGAGACGCTGTTCACGGAGGGGACCGACGAGTTCGGCCGGCCCCTCGCCGAGAGGTACGCGCTCGAGGGCGTGGCCACCGACGGGTCGGTCGCCGTCGTCACTGTCGGCCTCGAGGTGCCGACGGTGCTCCTCAGGGACCTCACGTCCCGGCAGACGCCGTTCGACTGACGCGCGGAGCGCGCCCACCGTGCGCCGGAAGCGGGAGTCGCGCAGCACGGCCTATCGGCTGCGACGGCGCGCTCAGCGCGTGCTCGCGCTCAATGCGTGCACGCGCTCAGTACCTGAGTGCGCTCAGTGCTGGCGCGAGCCCTGCCAGAGCACGAGCGCGCCGGCCTCGCTGCGGACTCGCCGTCCGCGGGGCCCGGCCACGACCACACCGGTCGAGCTGGCGGTGAACACGCGCGAGGAGCTCGCGATGCGCCCACGCAGCGCCTCGAACTCGGCGTTCACGCGATCGAGCTCGGCGCGCAGGGCGAGGATGTGCCGCACCCCCGCCAGGTTGACGCCCTCCTCCTGGGAGAGCCGCTGGATCTCGCGGAGCTGCGCGACGTCACGCAGCGAGTAGCGCCGACCCCGGCCTGCCGTGCGCCGGGGCTCGACGAGGCCGAGCCGGTCGTACTGCCGCAGGGTCTGGGCGTGCATGCCCGCCATCTCGGCGGCGACCGAGATGGTGAGGACGGCGGCGTCGGGGTTCAGCCCGAGGTGCGCGCGCGTGCGGCGCTGCGCGCGTTCGCCGGCCGGGCGCTGTCCGCGCCCCGCCGCCGCCTCGCCCCTGCTGCCGCCGGGCGCCGCGCGCCGCTCGGGGGTCATCTCGCCGCCTCGTCGAAGAGGGTCGCGCGGGGGCTCGCGTCCCCGTTGGCCTCCCGGAAGGCCTCGACCGCCTGCTTCGCCTCGGTGCTCAGTTTGGAGGGCACCACGACGTTGAGGGTGACGAGCAGGTCGCCCGCCGTTCCCTTGGTCGGCTGCACCCCGCGCTTCTTCACGCGCAGGGTCCGCCCCGAGGGCGTGCCGGCCGGCACCTTGAGCCGGACCGGGTCGCCGCCGAGGGTCGGGACCTCGATGGTCGCGCCGAGCGCGGCCTCGTCGAAGGTCACAGGCACCGTGAGCCGCAGGTTCTTCCCGTCGAGCGTGAAGACCGGGTGCGGGGTCACCTCGACCGTGATGACGAGGTCTCCCGCGGGTCCGCCCGCCGCCCCCGCGCGCCCCTTGCCACGGATGCGGATCTTCTGACCGTCGCGCACGCCCGGCGGGATCCGCGTGGTGACGCGGCGGCCGTCGACCGTGAGCTCGACGGTCGACCCCTCGATCGCCTGCCGGAACGGCAGCTGGGTCGAGGCCACGACGTCCTGGCCGCGCTGCGGCCCGCGCGAGCCGCCGCGACGGGAGCCGAACCCGCTCGGCGCGCCGGCGCCGAACATGGAGGACAGGATGTCGTCCAGGTCCGGGGTGTCGTCCGTGCCCGTGTAGCGGGCGCCCGCGCCGCCGTAGCCGGAGAAGATGTCCTCGAAGCTGCCGTTGCCGCGCTGCCCGGTCGGGCCGGATCCGCCGGCGAACCGGGGTCCGCCGCCCGCCATCGCGCGCAGGGTGTCGTACTCCTGACGCTGCTTGGGGTCCGAGAGCACGGAGTGCGCCTCCCCGACCTTCTTGAACATCTCCTCGGCCTTGGCGTCACCGGGGTTGCGGTCGGGGTGGTGGGTGCGCGCGAGCTTGCGGTACGCCTTCTTGATCGCGTCCGCGTCGGCGTCCTTCGGCACGCCGAGCGTGGCGTAGAAGTCCTTGTCGATCCAGTCCTGACCTGCCACTACACCTCACCTCCCTCGCTGCGCCGCCCCCGTGGGCGGCGCTCCATGTTCGTCCCGCGTGCGCGGGTCTTCCCGCCTGCGCGCGGGGTTGTCTCCCGGCTGCTCCGGCGGGCGCCGCGGCGGTTCAGCCGCGGCGCCGTCGCCGGTGTCCGGTTCGCAGGCTCAGCCCGCAGAGTGCACCGAGACCCGCGCGGGACGGAGCACCTTCTCGCCCAGGCGGTACCCGGGCTGAAGCACCTGGTCGATCGTGTCGACCGTGACGTCGGCGCCCGGGGAGCTCATGAGCGCCTCGTGGATGGCCGGGTCGAACTCCTCGCCCGCCTCGCCGTACCGCTCGAGGCCGAACTGCTGCTCGAGGGCCTGCTCGAGTCGGTCGGCGATCGACAGGAACGGTCCCGTGAGGTCACCGTGCTGCCGGGCGAGCGCCAGGTCGTCGAGCACGCCGAACAGCGCCGTGATCACCGACTCCACGCCGCTGGCCTTGTGCTGTCCGGCCTCCTGGCGGGAGCGGCGCACGAACGCGGCGTACTCCTGCTCGACGTTGTAGACGTCCGCCTTGCGACGCGCCAGCTGGTCCTGCAGCTCGAGGACCTCGGCCTGGGCCGCGGCCAGCGCGTCCGGCTCGCCCTCCGCGGGCGCGTCCGTGCCCGCGGAGGCGTCCTCCGACGTCGAACCCTCCGACGTCGTCGCGCCGGCCTGACCCTCGGCGGCCTCCCCCGCGGCGGGCTCGCCCGCCGCGGGCTGGTCCGGGCCGGAGCCCGGGGCGTCCGCCCCGGGCTCGCGGACCTTGCCGGTCTCGGGATCGATGCGACGGCGGTCGTTGACCACGGGCGCCTCGCGCTCGGGATCGGTCGTCACTTGTTCTCCTCCTCGTCGTCGACGATCTCCGCGTCGACGACGTCCTCGTCAGCGCCGGAGGCGTCGCCGGACTCGGGCTGGTCCTGGGCGCCCGCGCCCTCGGCGCCCTGGGCGGCGACCAGCGCCTCGCCGATCTTCATCGCCTTCGTGTTCAGGTCCTCCTGCGCGGACTTGATCGCCTCGACGTCGTCCCCCTCGAGGGCCTTCTTCAGGGCGTCCACGGACTCGCGCACCTCGGACGAGACGTCCTCGGGGAGCTTGTCGGCGTTGTCGGTCAGCTGCTTCTCGATGCCGTAGGCCAGCTGCTCGGCGGAGTTGCGGGTCTCCGCCTCCTCGCGACGCTTCGCGTCCTCGGCGGCGTGGGCCTCGGCCTCCTTGATCATGCGGTCGATCTCGTCCTTCGGCAGGGCCGAGCCACCGGTGATCGTCATCGACTGCTCCTGGCCGGTACCGCGGTCCTTGGCGGACACGTGCACGATGCCGTTCGCGTCGATGTCGAAGGCGACCTCGATCTGCGGCATGCCGCGGGGGGCCGCGGCGATGCCGGTGAGCTCGAAGGTGCCGAGCGGCTTGTTGTCCCGGGCGAACTCGCGCTCGCCCTGGAAGACCTGGATGAGCACCGACGGCTGGTTGTCCTCGGCGGTGGAGAACACCTCGGACCGCTTGGTCGGGATCGCGGTGTTGCGCTCGATGAGCTTGGTCATCACGCCGCCCTTGGTCTCGATGCCGAGGGACAGCGGGGTGACGTCGATGAGCAGGACGTCCTTGCGGTCACCCTTGATGACGCCGGCCTGGAGCGCGGCGCCGACGGCCACGACCTCGTCCGGGTTGACGCCCTTGTTCGGCTCCTGGCCGCCCGTGAGCTCCTTGACGATCTCGGTCACGGCCGGCATGCGGGTCGAACCACCGACGAGCACGACGTGGTCGATGTCCGCCAGCTTGATGCCGGCGTCGCGGATGACGTTCTCGAACGGGGTGCGGGTGCGCTCGAGGAGGTCCTTGGTCATGTCCTCGAACTTGGCGCGCGTCAGCGACTCGTCGAGGTGGATCGGCCCGTCGGGCGTCATCGAGAGGTACTGGAGCGAGATGTTCGTGGACGTGGCCGAGGAGAGCTCCTTCTTGGCCTGCTCCGCGGCGTCCTTCAGGCGCTGCAGGGCGATCTTGTCCTTGCTGAGGTCCGGCCCGCCCTTGGACTTGACGGAGTCGACGAGCCAGTTGACGATCCGCTGGTCCCAGTCGTCGCCGCCGAGGCGGTTGTCGCCGGAGGTCGCGCGGACCTGGATCGTGGAGAAGTCGTCCTCGTCCTTGCCGATCTCCAGCAGCGAGACGTCGAACGTTCCGCCACCGAGGTCGAAGACGAGGATGAGCTCGTCCTCCTTGCCCTTCTCCAGGCCGTATGCGAGCGCGGCGGCGGTGGGCTCGTTGACGATGCGCAGGACGTTGAGGCCGGCGACCTGGCCGGCGTCCTTGGTGGCCTGGCGCTCGGCGTCGTTGAAGTACGCGGGGACGGTGATGACCGCGTCCGTGACCTCCTCGCCGAGGTAGGACTCCGCGTCCTTCTTCAGCTTGCCGAGGATGCGGGCCGAGATCTCCGGCGCGGTGAACGTCTTGTCGTCGATGTCCACGGACCAGTCCGTGCCCATGTGGCGCTTGACGGACGAGATCGTGCGGTCGACGTTCGTGACGGCCTGACGCTTGGCGATCTCGCCGACGAGGACCTCGCCGGACTTGCTGAACGCGACGACCGACGGCGTGGTGCGCTGTCCCTCGGCGTTCGCGATGACCGTGGGCTCCCCGCCCTCGAGGACGGAGACGACGGAGTTGGTGGTTCCGAGGTCGATGCCGACTGCTCGTGCCATGTGTGTAGCTCCCTGGTGGTCGGGTCGGCCGCCCGGCGAAGTGCCGGGAGTCGACGTGTTGAGTCGTATGCACTCAACCCTTCACCATGCTGTCGACCGCTGTCCAGTCGACCGGGCTCGAAGTTGAGTCTGTATGGCTCAACTACGATCACGGCCGGTTCATTCCGCCAGGGCAGGCGCTGGTCACGTGAACAGCGTCACGGCTCACGCCTCCGGCGCGAGTGCCTGCTCGAGGTCGGCCCAGATGTCCTCGGCGTCCTCGATGCCGACGCTCATGCGGATCAGCCCGGTCCAGGTGCCCTCGTTCCACCGGTTCCGGCGCTCGGCGGTCGTCTCGACCCCGCCGAGCGAGGTGGCCATGGCGACGAGCGAGGTGCGCGAGAGCGCGCGGTCCGCGGCGTCCTCGGACGGCAGGCAGAAGGAGATCATCGCGCCGAACCCGGACATGGTGCGCGCCGCGAGCTCGTGGCCGGGGTCGGAGGCGAGCCCCGGGTAGGCGACGCGGGTGACGGCCGGATGGGCGGCGAGCCGCTCGGCGAGGAGCCCGGCGTTGGACTCGGCCTGGTCGAGCCGGACGGCCAGCGTGCGCAGGCCGCGCAGCGCGAGAAACGTCTCCATCGCGCCAGGGAAGGCCCCGTGCAGCGACCGACGGCGACGCACCTGCTCGGCCGCGTCGGCGTCGCGGGCGATGACGACCCCCATGAGGAGGTCGGAGTGCCCGCCGATGTACTTCGTGGCCGAGTGCATGACGTAGCGCGCGCCGAGGGCGAGGGGGGCGAGCCGCAGCGGCGTGGCGAAGGTCGAGTCCACGACCACGTCCACGCCCCGCTCGGCGGCGACCGAGCAGATCGCCTCGACGTCCAGGATCTGCAGCAGCGGGTTGCTGGGCGTCTCGATCCAGACCAGGGCCCGCGGGCTGGAGGAGCCGTCCGGCGCCGAGTCCGTCGGGGCCTCGTCGATCGTGCGCGCGATCGCGTCCGGGTCGGTGGCATCGACGGGGACGTCGACCAGCCTGCCGGTCTCCCCCATGTCTCCCAGCAGCGACCGCACGCCGTGGTAGATGTTCGAGCTCGTGACGACATGCGCGCCGACCGGCAGGGACTCGAGGATGCCCGCCGCGGCGGCCATGCCGGAGGAGAAGGCGATCGCCTCGCCGCCCTCGAGGCTGCCCATGGCCTCCTCGAACGACGTCGTGGAGTCCGTGCCGAAACGGGCGTAGTCGACGCCGCCCTCACGGAAGGTCGACGCGAGGACGGGCGGCTGGTTGAGCGGCGCCCCGGGCCCGGTGGGCCTGCCGAAGGCGACTGCGCGGGTGCGGGGTGACCAGGAGGAGCTCACGCCGTCACGCTACGCCCGCGCCGCCTAGCGCATGCCACCGATCCGGACTGCGGCCCGCAGGGCGTCGGCCGTCATCGAGCGGGGCTGCGCGCCCTCGGCCGCCGCGCGGCGCCCCAGGCGGGCGAGCGCGGAGTTCACCGGCGCCTCCAGCCCGGCGGCGTGCGCGATCGCGACGATCTCCCCGTTGAGGTAGTCCGTCTCCAGCCGGTCGCGGCCCTTGGTGAGCGACTGCCACGTGGAGCCGCCGAGCTCCTCGGGCGCGCCCGGGACGGGCACGACCCGGGGCCCGGCCCGCCGGGCCGCGGACTCCGTGGCGTCGTCGACGACGGCGATCCCCGCCTCCCGCAGGACGGCCGTGGCCTCGACGCGGGCGAGGTTCGCGACGTCGTCGGCGTCGGGGCCCACCAGCGCGTCGACGACGTTGCCGAGGTTGGACAGGAGCTTGCGGCACTTCCACGGCATGACGTCGTCGGGCAGGGGGACGTCCATCCGGGCGGCCCGGAAGTCGTCGCGCAGGACGGCGAGCATCTCGCGGTCGGCGTCGTCGGTGAGGCTCGCGGGCACGCGCGAGCAGTGGAGGACCGCGGCGTCGGGGGCGAACCGCGTGACGATCACGCCGGGCGAGAGGTTGACGTTCGGCGCCCACACGCACATGCCGACGACCCGCTGGAAGTAGCGCATGGCCATCGCCTCGGCGGCAACCCCGTTCGTGGCGAGGACGATCGGGAGGCACTCCCCCGCGGCGGCGACCCGGTCCACGCCGAAGGCGACGGGCAGGTCCGCCCACGTGGCCAGGGCCTCCTCGGCGTCCTGGGTCTTCACGGCGAGGACGAGGACGTCGTCGGGACGGAGCTCGGCCTCGTCGGGCTCGAGCCACACGGTGGACTCGGCGTGCTCCGACCCGGTGGCGGAGAGGATCGTGATGCCCTGGTCGCGCAGCGTGCGGCCGTGCTCGCCGCGCGCCACCCACACCGTGGACCGGCCGGCGACCGCGAGACGCCCTCCGATCATGCCTCCGACGGCCCCGGCGCCGATCACCACGTACCTGCTCACGCCCCGAGACTACGGAGTCCGACGCGGCCCGGGGCTCACCCGGAAGGACGATTCACAGCTGGTCGAGCAGGACCAGCCCGTGGTTGTGCTCGGGGTCCTTCGCGGCGATGACGAGGGTGACGGTGTCATGCTCCCCGACGAGCTCGCGCAGGTGCTCGAGCGCGGGAGACCCGTCGAGCTCGGCCGCATACCGCTCGGCGAACTCCTCGAAGCGCTCGGGCCGGTGGCCGAACCAGGTCCGCAGGTCCGGGCTCGGCGCGACGTCCTTGAGCCACTCGTCGATCTCCGCGCGCTCCTTGCTCACCCCGCGCGGCCAGAGCCGGTCGACGAGCACCCGGTAGCCGTCGCTCGCCTCCGCCTCCTCGTACACGCGCTTGATCCGTGCCGTCATCCCTCCACGTTAGATGCGGGCGTCGGGCCCGGCCGGCTGTTCGCTGGCCTCGGGCAGGACCGTCCGCCTGATGATCTCCGCCCAGGGCGTCGGCGCGAGGCCGAGCGTCTTCTCGCTGACGGACGTGTCCATCTCGTAGGGAGCGGTGAACTGGAAGTCGAGGGACCGCACCTCCCGCATGGCCGGGCTGAACCACCCGACGACGGCGAGCAGCCAGTCCGGCGTGGACGTCACCTTCACGTCCGGCCGCCCGACGGCGGAGCCCAGGTCCGTCGCAACCTCGCGCTGGGTGCGGGCCGGGTTCGTGGGCACGAGGTGGACCCGCCCGAGGAGGTCCTCTGCCGAGGCGGCCGCGACGACCGCGGCGGCGACGTCGTCGATGAACGTCCAGGCGTGCGGGACGTCGGTGGCGCCGACGACCTGGGCGGACCGGCCCGCGCGGATGCGCTCGAGGTTGCGGGTGGAGTGCCCGTTCTGGCCGACGCCGGCGCCGATGAAGTCCGAGGCGCGGACCTCGACCGCCCGCAGGCGGCCGGCACGGTGGGCCGCCATGACGTCCGCGGTCATCGAGGCGCGCAGCTCGCCCTTCCACTCCCGCGGGCGTTCCGGGGTCGACTCCGTCATGACCCCGGTCGGCCGGCCGAGCGGGTAGAGGTTGCCAACCGTGGCGAGGACGGCGCCGCTGCGCTCGGCGGCGGCCATGAGTGCGGCGTGCAGCGGGGGCCACTCCTTCGCCCACAGGTGGTAGCCGGCCGGGTTCAGGCAGTTGTAGACGACGTCCGCGCCTTCGGCGGAGGCCGCGAGGGCGTCCGGGGACGTCGCGTCGACCGCCAGGCGGTCGGCGCCGGTGACCGGGGCCCCGGTGCCGGACCTGCTGGCGAGGACGGCCTGGTCGCCACGGGCGTCCAGGTGACGGGCGACGGCGCGGCCGACGGGGCCGGCCCCGACGATGAGGTGGCGGGACATGACGGTCTCCTTGCGTTCGGCGGTGAGGCTTCGGTGGTGAGGCCTCGCTGGTCGAGCATTTCAGTGAACACTGTTCACTGAGATGGAGGCTACGGGGCGAAGGGGCGGCGCGCAAGAGCACCGCTCACTTCCGTGACCACTGATCTCTGGATGGACCGGTGCGCACCGGACGCGGCATGCTGGTCCGATGACTCCCCAGCACGCACCGACGACCGCCCGCGCGCTGGCCACCGCCGAGGTGCGCCGACGGATCGTGGCGGAGTCCCGCCGACAGCTGGCCGAGGTGGGGCCCGCCGCGCTCTCGCTGCGCGCCGTCTCCCGCGAGCTCGGGATGGCGCCGTCGGCGATCTACCGACACTTCGCGGACCGGGACGCGCTGCTGTCCGCCCTGATCGCGCAGACCTTCACCGACCTCGGCGAGGCCGTGGAGGCCGCGGTCGCGGCGGCCGGTCCGGCACGGATCGACACGTGGCGCGCGTGGACGGGGGCCGTCCGGGCCTGGGCGGTCGCGCGCCCCTTCGACTACGCGCTCGTCTACGGCTCGCCGGTCCCCGGGTACGCCGCGCCGCGGGACACGGTGGTCCCCGCCGTCCGCGTGCTGCAGCCGATCCTGGACATGGCCTCCGGCCTCGAGCCGAGCCGGTCGACCGTCGGCGAACCGTCCCTCGGCGACTCCCTGACGTCCATGGCCGAGTACATCGACGCCCCGGCCGAGGTCGCCGCCCGCGCCATCCAGGCCTGGGCGACGATCATGGGCTTCCTCTCCCTCGACCTGTTCGGCCACCTCGTGGGCGCCGTCAACGGCTCCGACACGCTGTGGGAGCGGGTCGTCGAGCAGACCGCCGCCGACCTCGGCCTCGAGGAGTCAGCCACCGGCTGAACCGGTGGCCGGGTCAGGTGCGTGGTCGTAGCCTCGACCCATGACGAACTCGGTGATTCTCTTCGGCGGACACGGCAAGATCGCCCTCCTCACGCACCCGCTCCTGGCGGCGCGCGGCTGGTCGGTGGACGCCGTTATTCGCAACCCGGAGCACTCCGACGACGTGGCGGCCGCGGGCGCGAACCCCGTCGTCGTGGACGTCGAGTCGGCCTCGCTCGCCGAGCTCACGGACCTCGTCGCCGGGCACGACGCGGTCGTGTGGTCCGCCGGCGCCGGCGGCGGCAACCCTGCCCGCACGCGCGCCGTCGACCGGGACGCCGCGATCCGCTCGATGGACGCGGCGGCCGCCGCCGGCGTGCGGCGGTACGTGATGGTCTCGTACCACGGCGCCGGCCCCGACCACGGCGTGCCCGAGGACAACGCGTTCTTCGCATACGCGGACGCGAAGGCCGCGGCGGACGAGCACCTGCGCGCGAGCGGGCTCGACTTCACGATCCTCGGGCCGAGCGGTCTCACCCTCGAGGAGCCGGGCGGGATCTCGGTCGGCGGCGAGTCCGGTCACGTCGCCCGCGCGACGGTCGCGGCCGTGATCGCCGAGTCGCTCGCGACCCCGGGCACGATCGGCCGCACGATCGAGTTCAACGACGGCGACACCCCGGTCGCGGAGGCGCTCGCCTCCTGAGCCGGCGGGGTCTGGCCAGGCAGGGCCGGTCGGGCGACGACGTCGGAGCGGTCGGCGCAGTCGGGCCGGTCCGCGTGCACGGTCAGGCCCATGCGGTCGAACCGTTCGCGCGGGCCCGCCCGCCCGCCGGGCGTCAGCCGCGCGCGTCGAGCTCGCGGACGAGCCGGGCGTGCGCCGTCGCGCGGTAGGACTCCTCGAGAAGCTCGCCGATCTCGGCCCAGTCGGTACCGGCGTCCAGGTCGATGCCGTACCAGCCGAACGGCCCGAGGTAGGCCGGGTGGAACGTGCGGGGGTCCTCGCGCAGCGCGCGCAGCTCCTCGTCGTCGGCGGCCCTCAGCAGCAGCGAGTGGTCGTGCCGCTCGTGCGGTCCGCCGTCGGGCGGACGCACGCCGCCGCCGTAGTAGGCGAAGACCTTCGCCGTGCGGTACGTGGGGCGCCCGTGCGCGACCTTCTCGACCGCCTCCGGGTAGGCCAGCGCGAGGGTGCGCACACGGCCGAGGACGGGATCGTCGTCGTCGAACATCTTCCGGTGCGCCATCCGCCCACCCTAGGAGCGGGCCCTGACACCCGCACCCGGTGGGCTACCGCGCCGGCACGTCCCGCCGGCGCACGCCGATCACACCCGCGACGACAAGGGCGGCGGCGACCGCGACCTGGAGGCCGAGCGGCATGGCGCTCCACGCCTCCTGCGGGACGAGCGGCGTGTGCTCGAGCGGGGAGACGTTGCGCGCCCACTGCGGCAGCCCGAGAAGCTCGCCGAGGATGACGACGACGGCCGCCCAGCCGACGAGTGCCCACGCCACCCATGACAGGCGGGGAGCGACCCCGACGATCGCGACCGCCAGCCCCGCGAACACCGCGATCGCGGGGACGAGGGCCAGCGAGGCGAGGGCGACGGTGCGGATCCAGGACGGGTCGGACAGGGCGATCGCGGTTCCGACACCGAGCCCGGTGCCGACGACGACCTGCAGGACGACGGCCTCGGCGAGGACGATCCAGGACCAGCCCAGCAGCAGCCCGTCGCGGCGCGTGCCCGCCACCAGCAGGGACTCCATGCGGCCGAGCCGCTCCTCGGCGCGCAGCCGCAGGATGCCGGAGACGACGAGAGCGACCGGCCCGAGGGCGAGCATCGCGAGCATGACGGCCACGAAGGACCGCGAGAGGTCGTCGAGGTCGATCTCGATCCACTGCGCGAGCTCCGGGTTCGCGCCCATCATGTCGTCGATCTCGCCCGCGAGCGCCCCGAAGGCGAGCCCGAAGAGGCCCAGCCCGATCGCCCAGCCGACGAAGCCACCGGTCACCAGGCGGAGCGCGAGGCCGGTCGGCGTGGTGAGCAGCCGACCCGCCTCCGGCGCGCCCGGGCGGGCGGGCACGAGGCCGGCCCCGAGGTCGCGACGGTGCACGAGCGCCGCGGCGAGGAGCAGGAGGAGGACGACGGCGGCCGCGCTCAGGGCCATCGGCCAGAAGCGGATGTCGATGAAGGGCCGCATCTGCTGGGCCCAGGCCAGCGGCGAGAACCACGACAGCGCCGACCCGGTCGGCTCGATGACGTCCCCGATCCCGCGGACGACGAACGCGACCGCGAGCGCCGCCATCGCGAGGGACGAGGCGGTGCGGGCGTGCTCGGTCACCTGGGCGGCGACCGCGCCGATCGCGCCGAAGACGAGGCCGGTCAGGGCGGTCGCGAGCCCGAGCCCGACCGAGTCCGCCGCCGGCATGCCGGTCGCGAGGACGCCGACCGTCGTCGCCAGGCCGACGCCGAGGTCCGCGATCGCGACCGTGGCGAGCGCCGCGACCGGGGCCGCCCACCGCCCGATCGCGAGCGACCGCAGCATCTCGAGCCGCCCCTCCTCCTCGTCGGCACGCGTGTGCCGCACGACGAGGACGATCGACATGATCGCGGCGGCGATGAGCAGGTAGAGGACGAGCTCGGTCGCGACCATCGCGCCGAACGTGTAGTGGTCGCCGGCGAGGTCCGGCCCGGTCATGATGACGGCGGCCGGGTTCTTCATGAGCGTGCCGCGGGCGTCGAGCGACGCCTGGTTCGGGTAGGCGTCGTGCAGGGCGACGATCGACATCGCCGTCAGCGCGAGGAAGCCGGCGACCCACAGCGCGATCGCACGGCGGGAGATGCGGAGGTTCAGCCGCACCAGGGCGCCGAACCCGGCGAGCTGGCCCGACCAGCCGCCCCGCGCTCGGCCGGAGCTCACGCCCCGGCCCTCCGTCGACCGCCCACCGAGGCGTCCTCGTCCTCCCCGGCGTCGATGTCGTCGCCGTAGTGCCGCATGAAGAGCTCCTCGAGCGACGGCGGCGTGATCGTCAGGCCGGCCACGCGCAGGTCGATCAGCCGCGGGAGGAGGTCGGCGATCGCGTGGTCGTCGGCGTCGAACCGGATGCGGTCGCCGTCGACGACGAGGTCGTGGACGCCGTCGGCGTCCCCCAGTCCCCCGACGTCGCCGCTCACTCGGGCGGTCACGATCGACCTCGTGAGGTGGCGCAGCTCGTCGAGCGTCCCGCTCTCCACGTCCCGGCCGCCCCGGATGATGGTGACGCGGTCGCAGAGCTTCTCCACCTCGGCGAGGATGTGGCTGGACAGCAGGACCGTGCGCCCGGCCTCGCGCAGCGCGCGGACCTCGTCCGTGAACACCGCCTCCATGAGCGGGTCCAGGCCGGAGGTCGGCTCGTCGAACAGATAGAGGTCGACGTCGCGCGAGAGGGCGGCGACGAGCGCGACCTTCTGCCGGTTCCCCGTGGAGTAGGTGCGAGCCTTCTTGCTCGGGTCGAGCTCGAACCGCTCGACGAGTCGTTGGCGGCGCTCGCGCTGGTCGGCCCCGCGCTCGGAACGCGTGAGGATGTCGATGGCCTCGCCCCCGGTCAGGTTCGGCCACAGGCTGATGTCCCCGGGGACGTAGGCGAGGTCGGCGTGGACGTCGACGGCGTCCCGCCAGGGGTCCTTGCCCAGGATCTCCACCTCACCTAAGTCCGCCCGGAGCATGCCGAGCAGGATCCGGATGGTCGTCGACTTCCCCGCCCCGTTGGGGCCGAGGAACCCCGTGACCTGCCCGGTCGGGACGGTGAGGGAGAAGCCGTCGAGCGCGCGGAAGCGGCCGAAGGACTTGGTCAGGGCGGTCACGGTGACAGCGGCGTCGATCATGTCGTCCCCTTCGACGAGCGTTGCGGTCAGGTGCCTGTGCCGGAACCGGCGTCGACCCGGTCGGGCGCGGCACGGCGGGACGCGGCGTCGGCGGGGTGGGTGCGGGGGCGGTCGGTGGCCGTTCCTCCGGAGAACCCGCCGGGGACTGAGCGCATGGTCGACACGGTACGGGTCGCTCTGCCGGGGCAACACCCCCGGAGGCCCCGGCGCCACGCCCGGCGGTGACGGGTCTAGCCTCGAAGGATGCGCTCGAACTCGGCCATGCGATCGACCCGGGCCACCCGCCACGGGGCCGGACCCGCCGCGCCCGCGCTCGCGATGCTCGCGGTCGGCGCCCTCCTTCTCGCCGGATGCGGATCGTCCGGCGACGGCAAATCCTCCGATCCGCCGTCGGACCCGGGCCCGTCGGAGAGCCCGTCGGCGTCGGACGGCCCGGACCCGTCGGAGTCGCCGAGCGAGTCGCCGACCGGTGCGGGCGAGGAGCCGGACGGCGAGGCGCTTGCCTGGGGGCCGACGGAGCAGGACGTCGCGGAGGCGACCGAGCTGGCCGCGAGCATGACGCCGGAGGAGGTGGCGGGACAGGTGATCATCGCCCGCTACCCGGGCACGGACCCCGCCGCGGCGGCCGATGAGCTCACGCAGTACCACCTGGGCGGGCTCGTGCTGTTCTCGGACAACATCGACTCCCTCGACCAGGTGGTCGCCACCTCCCAGGCCGTGCAGGACGCGCAGGCGGACCTCGGCCGCGACTGGCCCGCGATCCTCTCGGTGGACAACGAGGGCGGCACGGTCCAGCGGCTCAGCGCGGACACGGGGCCGTGGACCTCCTTCCCCGAGTTCATGGCCGCGGGCGCGGCGAACGACCCCGAGGCGACGCGCGCGGCCGCCGAGGGCATGGCGACCGAGCTGCGGGCGAGCGGCCTCAACGTCGACTTCGCGCCGGTCGCCGACGTGACGATCGGCCCGACGGACGCGGCCATCGGCACGCGCTCGGCCGGCGGGGACCCGCAGCTCGTGGCCGACACGGTCGCCTCCGCCGTCGAGGGATTCACCGACGGCGCGGTCGTCTCGAGCCTCAAGCACTTCCCGGGCCACGGCGGGCTCACCGTCGACTCCCACCAGGACCTTCCGGTGCAGGACGCGACGGCGGACGAGCTCGGCTCCGACTCCCTCGTGCCCTTCCAGGCGGGCGTCGACGCCGAGGCCGGTACCGTGATGATCGGCCACATCGCGGTCGACGCCTGGGACCCGGGCGTGCCCGCCTCCCTGTCCCCCGCCGCCTACGAGCACCTGCGTGAGGACCTCGGGTTCACCGGGGTGGCCATCACCGACGGTCTGGACATGGGCGCGCTCACCAACTCCTACACGCCCGACCAGATCGCGATCATGTCGCTGCAGGCGGGCGCCGACCTCCTGCTCGGTCCCACGGACGTCGCCGTCGCGCACCAGGGCATCGTCGACGCGCTCGCGGACGGCTCGCTCTCCCGCGACCGGGTGGACGAGGCCGCCGGCCGGGTCATCGCGCTCATGCGCTGGCAGCAGGACGCCGCCGACACGGCGGGGGCGGTCGGGCCGGAGGAGTCCGAGGCGGGCGCCCAGGCCTCCGAGGAGCTCAGCCGGGCGGCGATCACGCAGGTCGCCGGCGAGTGCGGGGTGACGCTCGCGGGGCCGCGCGTGCACGTCCACGGCGGATCTGTCCCGGACTGGGACGCCTTCACCGCCGCAGCGCAGGACGCCGGCCTCGAGGTCGTCCCCCTCGAGGAGCCGGCCGACACCGAGATCCGCCTCCTCACCTCCGAGAGCCCGACCGGCACGGGCGACGTGGTCGTCACCCTGGACGGCCCGTGGCTGCTGGACGGCAACGACGCGCCCGTCGAGCTGGCCGCCTACGGGCACACGAGCGGGACGTTCGAGGCGCTGGCCGACGTCCTCGTCGGCGCCCAGGAGGCCCCGGGCGTGCTGCCGTTCCAGGAGCCCGGGAGCACCGACCCGGGCACGAGCTGCGGGTAGGCCCCGAGCTCAGGGTGTCGGATCGGCTCCCCGACGGCGCACGGCCTCGTTGAGCACGAACGCGACACCAGCCAGCGCGATCGCGAGCCACGCGCCGCGCAGGGTCGTCCCGTGCTCGACGAACAGGCCGCCGCTCGCGGACCCCACCGCGACCCCGGCGTACAGCGCCGAGGCGTTGAGTGAGAATGCGAGCGCCGTCCGCTCCGGCTGCAGGTGGGCGAGCCGGGCCTGCTGCGGGGTGCCGAACCCCCAGGCGCCGATCCCCCAGGCGAGGAACACCACCGGGGCGAGCCAGCGGCCGGGGCCGAGCCAGAGCGCGGCCATGGCGACCGCCAGCAGGATCAGCTCGATCCGCACCCACCAGGCCGGCCCGCGGCGGTCGGTGAACACGCCGCCGAGGTGGTTGCCGATCATGGCCCCCACGCCGAAGCACGCGAGCAGCACCGGCACCATCGACGAGGTCAGGCCGAGCGCATGGGCGACCTCGGTGGAGTAGGTGTAGAGCACGTAGGGCGCGGCGACCGCCACGAACGTCACGGCGCACACCAGCCGCACGGCCGGATCCGCGGCGAGCGCGCGGTAGTCGGCCCCGCGGATGCGCGCCGACCCTGGGGCGGGCGGCATCCGCCACGCCACAAGCACGGCCGCCACGATCGCGACCGCCGCGACGCCGAGGACCACGGTCCGCCAGCTCACCCGGTCCGACGCGATCGCCCCGAGCGGCACCCCGAGCGCGATGGCGACGGCGATGCCGGAGAAGACGAGGGCGAGCGCCGCGGACCGCTGCCGCGGCGGGACCACCTGGGCGGCGTACGCACCGGAGGCCGGGGTGATGACGGCGGCCGCGGCAGCGGCGAGGGTCCGGAACATTAGGACGGCCACGAAGGAGTCGGCCGTGGCCAGCAGGAGGTCCGCTGCCCCCAGCGCGAGCAGGGCGACCGTCACGACCGCCTTGCGGGGAAGGTGGGCGGTGCGCCCGACGGCGATCGGTCCGGCCAGCGCGTAGACCACCGCGAACAGCGACACCGACAGCCCGGCGACCGACACCCGCACGCCGACGTCGTCGGCGAGCGACGGCAGGAACCCGGCCACCGCCCACGTGTCGACCCCGAGGGCGAACATCCCGACGACGAGCGGCCAGCACGTGCGGTACACACTCGGCGTCGTCGGCATGGCTCGCAGGCTACGTCGCCCCCGGGCCTCCGCTCGCCGGGTTCCGCGGGCCGAGGCGTCCCGCGGCCACTAGATTGGCCCCATGCCCACCCCCGACCGACCCCCCGCCGCCGTGCCCGTCGTGGGCACGGGCTGGCGCGTGCCCGGTCTCCCCGCGATCGCGGGGAGACCAGCGGTGATCGTGCCGGTCGTCGTCGGGGAGGACGCCCCGGCCCGGGCGGGCGAGGCCGTCCGGGCGGGCGCCGACGTCGTCGAGTGGCGGATCGACCTCGTGGCGGATGCCGCCCGGGCGGTCCGCGAGATCCCGGCCGTGCGCGCCGCCTGCGGCGCCGCTCCCCTGCTGGTCACCTACCGCACGACGGCGGAGGGCGGCTCGGGCGCGGCCGGTCCGGCCGGGTACGCGGAGATGCTGCTGGCCGCGGCGCGGGCGGGCGCTGACCTGCTCGACGTCGAGGCGGACCACCCCGCGGCCGCGGACGCCGTCGCCGGGATCCGGGCCGGGCGCGACGGCGCCGGGCCGGCGATCGTCATGTCGCACCACCGGTTCGACGCCACCCCGCCGGCCCGGGAGATCGTCGAGCGGCTGGCGGCCATGGAGGCGGCCGGGGCGGACGTCGCGAAGCTCGCCGCCATGCCGACCCGGTGGTCCGACGTGCTCGACCTGCTGGCCGCCACGGCGGCCCGCGCCGAGGAGGCACGGGTCCCGCTGGTCACGATGTCGATGGGGACGCTCGGCGCCCCGAGCAGGCTGGTCGGCGGGCGGTTCGGGTCGGCGGCGACGTTCGCGTCGGCGGGTGACGTCTCCGCCCCGGGGCAGATGCCCGTGGCGGAGGTCCTCCGCGCGCTCGACCTGCTGGCCTGATTCCCGGCCCTCGGAGCCCGCACGGCCGCTGGGCGAACCCCCCGTTCCATCCGCCGGACGCGCCCGCCGGAACTGGGGGTCGATCTAGCACGACGGTGTCCGATTTTCGGGATTGACACGTCATGGCCTCGCAAAATGTGGTGCAAGTCGCTACGTTGTTTGGGTTGCTGTCATCACACATGAGAGGCAAAGACACCATGGACCAACTCCGCAACTACGACTGGGTGGGGCTCGCCGAGAAGGTGGTCATCGCCGCAATCATCCTGCTGGTCACGTGGCTGATCGCCAAGGGCGTGCGGGCCGGCATCAACAAGCTCGCCGGCCGGGTGCCGTTCCTGCAGCGGCAGGGACGCGACGGCCAGAACCTCGGGGCCGCCATCGGCCAGATCGCCGCACTGCTGGTGTGGCTCTTCGGTCTGATCGCGATTCTTCAGGTCTTCAGCCTCTCGCAGGCCGTCGCCCCGATCAGCGGGCTGCTCGACACCGTGCTGCGCTTCATCCCGAACATCGTCGGGGCCGGCGTCGTCTTCTTCATCGGCCTCGTCCTCGCGAAGGTGGCTCGCCAGCTCGTCGGGACGGCGCTGTCGTCCATCGGGCTCGACGAGCGTCTCGCCAAGGTCGGCGCGAGCGCCAGCGCGGCGACCGACCCGGCACGCTCCGGCGAGTCGCACCTGCCGGGCACCGCGCCCTCCTCGCGCGGCGCGCACGCTGCTCCCGCCCCGCAGGGCGCTCCGGCGCCCCAGGGTGGCCCGGCCCCGCAGGGTGGCCAGGGTCCCCAGGGCGGCCACGCTCCCCAGGGCGGTCCCGCTCCCCAGGGCGGCCACGCCGCCTACGGCGCACCGGCTCCCCAGCAGGGCGCTCCGGCCGGCTACGGCGCACCGCAGGCCCCGGCCCGCTCGGGCGGCGGCCTCACCGATGTGATCGCCAACCTGGTCTTCGCGCTCGTGCTCATCGTGGTGTCGATCTCCGCGCTGCAGATTCTCGGGATCAGCGCGATCTCCGACCCCGCGACGTCCATGCTGCAGACGGTGCTCAACGCGCTTCCGAACATCATCGCGGCCGTCGCCGTGCTGCTCATCGGCTGGTTCATCGCGAAGTTCGTGGCCCAGCTGCTCGAGTCCACGCTCGCCGGGGTGGGCGTCGACCGTCTCGCCCACGAGCAGGGCATCCTGCCCGAGGGCAAGAAGGCCTCGTCGATCCTCGCGATCGTCGTCAAGGTCGCCATCGTCCTGTTCTTCGCGATCATGGCCACCCGCCTGCTCGGCTTCCCGGAGATCACCGGGTTCCTCGAGGAGGTCATCTCGGTCGGCGGCCACGTCCTGTTCGGCGCGGCCTTCATCGGCGCCGGCGTGCTCATCGCGACGCTGCTGCGCAGGGCGCTCGGCGCCAGCACGGCCGGACAGATCGTGTACTGGGCGACCATCGCCCTGTTCGCCGCGATGGGCCTCAGCTACATGGGCATCGCGGAGTCGATCGTCAACCTCGCGTTCGGCGCGGTCGTCGTCGGCGCCGCGCTCGCCGCGGCCCTCGCGTTCGGACTCGGTGGCCGCGACGCCGCCGCCCGGACGCTCAACAAGGCAGAGAAGAAGATCGACAGCAACGACACCCCGATGGTCTGACCGTCACGGTCGGACCCCTTCGGCGCGGGCGACCGGGGCACCCAGCACGGGTGCCGCCGGCCGCCCGTTCTCGTGCCCGGCCCCTTCCTCCCGCCCCGCACCCCGCCGAGTTCGTGCTCAGGAGCGTGAGTGCGGACTGACGAGGGCCCGCACTCGGTGTCTCCGGCACGAACTCGGCGAGAAGGTGACGGGGGTGGCGAGCGCCGTCGTCGGATAGCGTGCTCGCCGTGCCCCGCCGACCCGCCGACCACCCGGCCGACGACCTGCGCCGCGCCCGGTTCTTCGGGTCGGCCGTCTTCTTCTTCAACGGTCTGGTCTTCGCGTCGCTCGTGCCGCGACTGCCGGAGATCCGGACCGCCCTCGACCTCGGGCCCGCCGCCTACGGTCTCGTCGTCGCGGCGATGCCGGCCGGGGCCCTGAGCCTCGGACTGCTCGCCCCGCGCACGATGGCCCGCCTCGGCACCGCGCGGGTGGCGACGCTCGGCATGATCGTCCTCGCCGCCGTCTTCGCGCTCGTCGGCGCCGCCCCGGTCGCCGTGCTGTTCGCGGCCGGGATGTTCCTCGCGGGCGGGACGGACGCGATCGTCGACGTCGCGCAGAACTCCCACGCCCTGAGGCTGCAGCGGCTCTACGGGCGGTCGATCATCACGAGTTTCCACGCCCTGTGGTCGTTCGGCTCGCTCACGGGCGGCGTCCTCGGCTCCGTCGCGGCCGGCGCCGGCCTGCCGGTGGCCTGGCACATGCTCGTCATCGCGGTGCTCACCTCGCTCGCCATGCTCGCCTCCCGTGGCGGCCTCCTGCCCGACGACGGACCCGCCACCCTCGACACCTCGCCCGGGTCCGCGCTCCCCGCCGAGGGCGGCCTGGCGACCATCCCCGTCGAGACACCTCGAATCGCGACGGGATCGAGCGATCCCGGTCGCGATTCGAGGTGTCTCGACGAGAGAAGCGAGCAGGGCGGGGCCAAACAGGACGACCGGGCGGACGGGCCGGTGGCCGGGAGCAGGCGCCCGGTGCGGCCGTGGGCCATGCTCGCGGTCCTCGGCGCGATCGGCACCGTCGGCGCGATGGTCGAGGACGGCGGGTCGAACTGGTCCGGCGTCCACCTCGACGTCACCCACCACCTGTCGCCGGGCATCACCGGGCTGGGCTTCGTGCTGTTCACGGCCGGCATGCTCGCCGCCCGGCTGCTGGCCGACCGCGTCATCGACCGGTTCGGCCGCCGCGCGGTGGTCGGCGTCGGCGGGCTCGGGGTGGCCGTCGGGTTCGCCCTCGCCGCCCTGTGGCCGGAGCCGGTCGCGGCGGTCGCGGGCTTCGCGATCGCCGGCGTCGGGACCGCGGCCCTCATCCCGCTCGCCATGGACGCGGCGGACGAGATCGTCGGGCTCGCACCGGGCGTCGGGCTCACGGTCGTCAGCTGGGTCCTGCGCGCGGGTTCGCTGCTCTCACCGGTGGTCGTCGGTGCGGTCGCCGAGGTGACGGGCGTCGGGCACGCGCTCCTGCTCATCGCGGCGGCCGGCGCGATCGTGGCCGTCTGCTCGCGCGCCCTGCCTGCCCGCCGGGCCGGTTGATCACGCGACGAACCCGAGCGGCCCGCCCGTCCGCCTAACCGCGGACCTGGTCGAGCAGCCCTTCGTGCTCCAGCAGGGCCCGCTTGTGGTCCAGCCCGAAGTAGTAGCCGCCGAGCGTCCGGTCCGCCGTGACGATCCGGTGGCACGGCACCACGACCGGGATCACGTTGACGGCGCACGCCCGCCCTGCCGCGCGGTGCGCCGACGGGCTGCCCGACGACGCCGCCAGCTCCGCGTACGTCGCGACGCCGCGCACCTTGCGCATGGCCTCCCACGCCCGCTGCGTGAACGGGCCCCCGGGCTGGCGCACCTCGAGCGCCTCCAGCGCGGTCACCTCGCCGGCGGCGTATCGCGCGAACGCGTCGACCACCCGCGTCACGGCGGGCGTGCTCGCGCCGTCGTCCACCACGACGTCGTCCGGACCGAGCCCGAGGCGGCCCAGTATGTCGTCCGCGCCGAACAGCGAGGTGCCGAGCAGGACACCCGTACCCGGCTCGAGGACGACCGCCAGCGGCCCGGTCGGGGTGGGCACGGAGAGAATGTGCGGTGTCATCGTGACTCCAGATCGTCGGTCCATAGGTGGGTGGTGGCGTACGCGCGCCAGGGCCTCCAGGCCTCGGCCAGCGCGACGACGTCGTCCGGGCTCGGTCTGCCCGCGGGCCCCGCGAGGGCCCGCCGGAGGACGAGGTCGCCCGGCGGCAGCGCGTCCGGGTCGCCGAGCGCCCGGACGGCCATGAGGTCGCACGTCCACGGGCCGATGCCCGGGACGTCGAGCAGCGCCGCACGGACGGCGTCGCGGTCGACCTCCGGGCCGAGGTCGAGCCCTCCGGCGACCGCCTCGGCCGCCGCGTGCAGCGTGCGGGCACGGGCCGCCGGGATCCGGACCGCCTCACGGATCGCCTCCGGGCCGGCCTCAGCGAGCCGCTCCGGGCGAGGGAAGGCGAGCGCCCCCTCCGCGATCTGTGTCGGATCGCCGAACGCAGCTGCCAGGCGGCTCGTGAACGTGCGCGTGGCGGCCAGCGAGATCTGCTGCCCGAGGATCGCGGCCGTCAGCGTGCGGAACGGGTCCAGGCTGCCGAGGACACGCAGCCCCGGACGCCGATCGACGAGCGGCACCAGGCGCGGGTCGGGCCGCAGCCGTGAGGCGACGGCCCCCGGGTCCGCGTCCAGGTCCAGCCACCGCCGGACGGCGGCCACCACGGGCGTCAGGTCGGCCAGCGACGCGACCCGGACCTGCACGGGAACGGCCGCGCGGTCGCCGGCCCAGGGACCCGAGCCGGCGCCGGTGGTCGCCGGGGGGAGCTCCGCCAGGTCCACGCCGACGAACGCCGTGCTCCCGGGCGCCGGCAGCGTGGCCCGGGCCCATGCCTCCTCTACCGCGCCGCCGCGGCCGGCCGTCTCCACCCCGGCGATGGCGTGGACCGCGATGGCGTCGGCCAGGCGCGGGCCGTCGAACGGCCGGCGGACCGGCAGACGGAGCGCCACCTGGACGCCGGCGGCCGGCCGCCGTCCCTCGCTCTCCGCCTCGGGCCTGGCGCCGCGAGACGCGCGTGCCCGGATCTCGATCGGGCTCGCGCCGAGCTCCGCCCGCAGCACCTCGTTGCACTGTCGGATCGATCCGAACCCGGCCGCGAACGCGACGTCGGCCACCGGCAGCGCGGTCTGCTCCAGCAGCATCCGTGCCGCCTGCGCGCGACGCGTGCGCGCCAGCCGCACCGGGCTCGTCCCCAGCTCGCCGACGACCAGTCGGTGGAGGTGCCGCGGCGTGACGCCCAGGCGCGCGGCCAGGCCGTCCACGCCCACCTCGTCCACGACGCCGTCGCGGATGGCCCTCAGCGCCCGGTCCACCAGCTGCGTCGAGGCGTCCAGGTCCCGGTGCCCGGGCAGCGCGTCCGGACGGCACCGGCGGCACGCGCGGAACCCGGCCGTGGCCGCCGACGCCGCCGTCACGAAGAAGCGGCAGTTCTCCGGCCGCGGCATGCGGGCCGGGCAGGACGGGCGGCAGTACACGCCGGTCGACGTCACCCCGAGGTAGACGCGGCCGTCCCAGCGGGTGTCGCGCGCCGCGCAGGCCGCGTATGCCACCGAGGGGTCCAGGTCCGTGTCCACTCCCCAACTGTGCACCACGGTCGCCGCTCTGCGCTGGCGGTTTTCGGACATGACGGCGAGAGCCGCATCGGCCCGGGACTACCCGGAGACCGCGCCGTCCACCGAGTGGAGGTGTGGGACATCGAGCGGAGGGGGTACAGACCCTCCACTCGAGGCATTGCCCCTCCACTCGATGGCGCACGGCGCGCCCGGAGCCGGGCCACCCGGCCAGGGCGCACGGACAGGCCTGGTGGACCACCGGGCCCCAACCGCGCCTCGCGACCGCCGCCCGGTCAGTGCGCGTTGTCGTACAGCTTTACCAGGGACGCCAGCAGCTGCGTCCACGCCTCCCGCAGGCGCTCCGGATCGTCCTGCCGGGTCTGGTGCACCACCGTCAGGCGCGTGCCGAAGCCGCGCTCCTCCAGCGTGTACGTCACGTGGTCCGGCTCCTGGCCGGCGGGCGGCTCGTCGCCCTCCAGCAGCCAGTTCAGCACGAAGCGTTCCGGCTGCTTGCGCTCCAGCACCCAGCCGCGCACGGCCACGCCGAGGCGCCGGGACGCCACCCGGTACGGCTGGTTGATGCGGTTCGGCACGTCGAACGTCGCGTCGCCGGCGTCCGACCACCACCACGGCGCAAGACCGACCGCGGTCGTGGTGGCCCGCCAGACCTCGGGCCGCGGTGCGGCCACGTCGACGGAGACGGTGATGTCAGTGGTCATGGCGGACTCCCGTGTCAGGCAATACACCTAACGTAGCCGTGAATCGCGTCACGCGTGCGCGCCCGGATCGCCGTTCCACCATCCGTCACCGACGGCCCACCTGCCGGTCACTTCGGCTGCAGCGCGTCCACCTGGGAACGCAGCGCCCGCAGCTCCTGAAGGACGGCGGCCATCTGCTCCGCGGACGCCGCGCCGCTGTCACGATCCGCGCCCGCAGCCGCGCCGGCCGACCCCACGGCACCGTTCCGGTCGCCCATGGTGTCGTCGCTCGCGTCCTCCCCGACGACGACCGGCGAGTCTCCCGCACGCTCGCCTCCACGCGCACGCAGGTCACTCTCCGACCCGACGACGTCGCCCGACGCCTCCTCCTCGTCCTCCCCGTCCGGCCGTTCCTGCCCCATGGTCTGCATGGTGTCGACGATGACGGCGATGAACAGGTTGAGGATGGTGAAGGCCGCCGCCAGGATGAAGATGACGAAGAAGATCCACGCCATCGGGCTCACCTCGAGGATCGGCCGCACGATGCCCATCGCCCAGCTCTCCAAGGTCATGACCTGGAACAGGGTGAACAGGGAGTCCCCGAGCGAACCGAAGTACTCAGGAAAGTCCTGGCCGAACAGCACGGTGGCCATCACGGCCGAGACGTAGAAGATGATGCCGAGCAGCAGGGCGATGGAGCCGATGCCGGGCAGGGACCGCATGAGCGCCTCGACGATGAACCGCAGCCGCGGCAGCGCGGACACGAGGCGCAGCACCCGGAGCACGCGCAGGGACCTGAGCACCGACAGCGCCCCACTGCCCGGGACGAGGGCGATCCCGACCACGAGGAAGTCGAAGACATTCCACCCGTCGCGGAAGAACCTCGGGCCGAACGCGACCAGCTTCGCCGCGATCTCGACGATGAAGACGGCCAGGCACGCCTTGTCGACGACGTGGATCACGCCGCCGACCGAACTCATGACCGTCTGCGACGTCTCGAGCCCGAGCGTGACCGCGTTGAGCAGGATCACCCAGATGACGACCGTCTGGACCGGCTTCGACAGGACCCACTCGCCGAGCCGGTCCCGCCACGGTGACCGTGCTGGACCACCCCCGGCGCGGGACGTGGGAGCGGACCCCGGTTCGGTCGGTTCGAGGGTGACGGTCGTGCTGGACATGTGTGTTCTCCGGGTGCGACGCCGGGGCGCCAGGTGTGCGGGGCCGGGTCCGGTCGCGGGTCGTCACCGCCCGGGACCGGGCGGGCCACCATGCCTGCGAGCAGGTGCACGGCGCGGATATCCCTGATGCATAGTGCCGAACGAGGTCGGCGCAGGGGGAGGAATGAGACGGGGAGAACACACCACCGTCCGTCCGACGACTCGTGAGCCACGCCTCATCATGCAAAGGAATGAATCCGGACGGCCCCTGGTTGCGATCAGTGCCGGACAATGCCCGGCCGGTGGCGCACGCGATTCGCCGCCGATCCGACCAGACTTTTGGGAGCCTCCATGAAGATCGGCATCATCGTTGGATCCGTCCGCGACTCGCGCAACGGGACGTCCGTCGCCCAGTGGGTCGCGAACGCCGCCGCGTCGCAGGACGACGCCGACTTCGAGGTCGTGGAGCTCCGCGACTTCAACCTGCCGATCCTCACCGACCCTGTCGTCCCCGGCGCGGCGAACCGCGAGTACGGCACCGAGGAGGCCCGCACATGGGGCCGAAAGATCGACGAGTTCGACGGCTTCGTGTTCGTCACTCCTGAGTACAACCACGGCGTCCCGGGCGCGTTCAAGAACGCGTTCGACTCGATCGCCCCGGAGTGGATGCACAAGTCCGTCGGCATGGTCTCCTACGGCGCCGACGGCGGCGTGCGGGCGGTCGAGCAGTGGCGCCAGATCGTCGCCAACATGCAGATGGTGGCCGTCCGCCACCAGATCTCCCTCAGCCTGTTCACCGAGTTCGACGAGAACGGCGTCGCACCGAACGAGCGTCGCACCGGCGAGCTGGCCGCGCTGCTGACCGAGGTCGTCGACATGGCCCGCGTCCTCGCCCCGCGCCGCGAGGCCGTCGTCCCGGCCTGACCGCCGCACCCACGGTCGCCCGGGGCTGGGCGGGCCGCTCGCGGCCCGCTCAGCCCCTGCGGACGCGGCCGGCGTCCAGCCGACTCGCGGCTGCGTCGTCGAGCACGACCGTCACCCGGCCGTGCAGCTGGAGGGACGACGCCGGGCAGCGCGGGTCCACCGGTCCGGCGACCATCGCGGCGATCGCCTCGGCCTTGGCCACGCCGGTCGCGATGAGCACGGCGCACAGGGAGTCGCCGATCGTGCCGAGCCCCTGCGTGATCGCGAGGGTCGGGACGTCGTCGATCGATCCGAAGAACCGCGCGTTGTCGGAGCGGGTCCGCTCCGCCAGCTCGACCACGTGCGTGCGGGAATCAAGAGGGGTGCCCGGCTCGTTGAACCCGATGTGACCGTTCGCCCCGATCCCCAGGATCTGCACGTCGATGCCGCCCGCGTCGGCGATCGCCCGGTCGTACGCGGCCGCGGCGGCGTCGTGGTCGGACGTCCCCGTGTCGGGCACGTGCACGGCGTCCGGCGGCAGCCCGAGCGGCACGCGGACGGTCCGGTCGACCACCTCGTGATAGCTCTCCGGGTGGTCCGCGGGCAGGCCGATGTACTCGTCCAGCGCGAACGCGCTCACGCCCGCGAGGTCGACCCGCCCGAGCCGCGCGAGCTCGGCCACGTGCCGGTAGGCGTCCAGCGGCGAGGAACCGGTGGCCACCCCGAGCACGGGGCGGGACCCGTCCTCGTCCCTGCGACGACCCGCGGCAGCCAGCTCGTCCGCGACCACCTCGGCCGCGACGATCCCGGCGCGGTCCGCGTCCGGAACGACGATCACGTCCATGCCTCACCCTTCCGAACGCGGGGCTGGGGCATCGGACCGACGTCGGCACGGCTCCGCGTCTCGCGCCAGACCACCCAGTGTGCCAATCCCCGGTCGCCCGCACGACCGCCGTCCGTATCGTGCCCGACCAGGCCCGGCGCGCGGCGCCCGTCGACGGCCGCAGTGGCCGACGTCGGCGCTTCGATCTACGGTTGAACCACCGGGCCGGCGCGTGCCGTCACCTGCCACCCACCGTCCATTCTGAGCAAGCGGCCCCGGCCGCAGAAAGGTTCATCATGGCTTCCACCAACGAGTACACCGTCCCCGGACTGTCCCTCACGAAGGGGCGCGGCGTCGCCGACGAGCTCCAGCACCGGCTGCACGCTCTCAACGACCTGCACCTCACGCTCAAGCACGCCCACTGGAACGTGACGGGCCCGAACTTCATCGCGGTCCACGAGATGCTCGACCCGCAGATCGAGCTCGTGCGCGGCTACGCGGACGAGGTCGCGGAGCGCATCGCCGCCCTCGGCGCCTCCCCGATCGGCACTCCCGGCGCGCTGGTCAAGGACCGCACCTGGGAGGACTACAAGGTCGGCCGCGGGAACACGCTCGAGCACCTGGCGGCGATCGACTCCGTCTACACCGGCGTCGTCGAGGACCACCGCAAGGCCATCGCCGAGATCGGCGAGGTCGACCCGATCACCGAGGACATCCTCATCGGCCAGACGGCCGAGCTGGAGAAGTTCCAGTGGTTCGTCCGGGCCCACCTGGACACCCGCGACTCCGAGGGCTGACGACCGACGCCCCGCCCGGAGCGGGGCACGCCGCCCGACGACGATCGGCGGCATCGGCCATCACCGTAAGAGCGGCGGGCCGGTCACCATGGTGACCGGCCCGCCGCTTCGTCGTCGGGGACGGTGTGTCAGACGTCGATGGTGGCGACGACCTCGCCGCCCGCGGACACGACGGCCCCGGCGAGGGACTCCGCTCCGAGGGCGCCGCCCTGGACGAGCACGGCGACGGACGCGCCCGCCACCGAACCGGTGACGGAGAGGATGCCGAGGTCCTCGGTCACGTAGGCGCGCTCGGCGCCGGCGAGGCGGGCGACCTCGAAGCCGAGGACGATTCCCCGCGGGCTCGCACCGGTGACGACGACGCCCACCCCCTCGGGCAGCCGGTCGACGACGCCGCGCGCCTGCGCGGTCACCTCGGCGACGGGGCGGACGTCGGCGGCACCGGCGTCGGAGGCGTTCGACAGCTCGTTCATGGCGTTCCCTTCGGAAGGAGAGGACTGATCACGATCGTGTGTTCGGGCGGGCCGACGCGCGCGGCGGCGCTACTCCAGCCGCGCACCGCGGCGCTCCGGGATGAGCAGCATCGTGACGAACGATAGGCAGTACAGGACCGACAGCGAGCCGATGGCCCACGGGAAGCCCTTCTGCTCGGCGATGAGCGGGATGACGAACGGCCCGAAACCGCCGATGCCGCGGCCGATGTTGAACAGGACGTTCTGCGCGGTGGCGCGGATCTCGGTCGGGTAGAGCTCCGCGAGCAGCGCGCCGTACCCGCCGAGGGCACCGTTGACGAAGATGCCGACCACGAAGCCGCCGGGCAGGAGCATCCACGGGACGGTGATCATCGCGTAGAGGATGACGAAGACGGCGGAGCCGAGCTGGAAGATCCAGAATGTGTAGCGGCGGCCGATGCGGTCGGCGAGCTGTCCGAACGCGATGATGCCGAGCATCATGCCGAGGATCGTCACGGAGACCCACAGCGGCAAGCCGACCAGGTCGAGCTCGAACTCGGTGTTGAGATAGCTCGGCAGCCAGGTCATCAGCCCGAAGTAGCCGAAGTTCTGCACAGAGGTGATGATGATCATCGCCAGCGAGATGAGGGCGATGCGGGGCGTGCGCACGAGGCCGAGGAGCGATCGCGCGCCGAGCGACTGCCCGGCCGCGTCCCGCCTGGCCTTCTCCGCCTCGAAGGTCGGCGACTCCTCGGTGTGCCGGCGGACGAAGACGGCGACGAGCGCCGGGAGCGCGCCGATCACGAACAGGCCGCGCCAGTCCCACAGCCCGATGACGGGCGCGGAGACGAGGGCGGCCGCGAGCACGCCGGTCTGGAAGCCGATGGCGACCCAGGAGGTCGCGCGGGCGCGGTACCTCGCGGAGACGGCCTCGGCCGCGAGCGTCATGCCGATGCCGAACTCGCCGCCGATGCCGATGCCGGCGATGAAGCGGTAGGCCGCCAGGTCCCAGTAGCCCTGGGCGAGGGCCGTGAGCCCGGTGAAGACCGCGAAGATGACGATCGAGTACGTCAGCATCTTCACGCGGCCGATGCGGTCGGCCAGCATGCCGAAGACGAGGCCGCCGACCATCGCGCCGATCAGCGTGATGGTCGCCAGTGAGCCGGCGCGGCTGTCGGACAGCGCGAAGGTCGCCGTGATGCCGCTGAGCGCGAAGCTGAGGATGAGCAGGTCGAAGCCGTCGAGCGCGTAGCCGATCGACGACGCGAACACGGCCTTGCGCGCGTACCTCTTCTGCTCGGGCGTCTGCTCGTCCTCGACGAGGTCGCCGCCGCCCGTGTCGACGTCGGCACGTGCCCCGTCACCCGTCGCGTGGTCGTCAGTCATTCGTCGCGTCCTCTCGGCATCGCCTGCGGGCCCCCGGCCGCGCGGGGCGGCCGCGGCGGACGCCCCCTGCGCCCGGCCCGCGCCGCCCCCACCTGGGCGGGCGGCACGGAGAGGGTAGATCGCACCAGGCACCGGGCAGCGGACGTGGTCACCTGGAGAACGCCCGGGCCCGACGACGGAGGGCCGGCCCGGTCTCCCGGTCCGGCCCTCCGTCGTCGGGCGGGAAGTGCGGGACGTCAGTAGTCCGTCAGCATGATCCGGCCGAGGCCGGTGGAGAGGTCGACGGGGACCGACGTCTCGCCGTCGACGACGGTCAGCCGGTTGACGACCTCGCCGAGGTCCGTGCGCGTCGACACGCGGTAGGGGCCGGGGGGCAGCGCGAGCGTGACGTCGCCGAGGTCGCTGTCCACCTCGATGCTCCCGGGGACAGAAGAGGAGGCGAGGTCGAAGTTCCCGAGCGACGACGTAAGAGTCATCGCCCCGGTGACGGCGAGGTCGGAGGCCCGGAAGTCGCCCAGGTCCATGGTGGCGGTGAGGTTCTCGGCCGCGCCGGTCAGCTCCACGTCGCCGAGGTGGGAGTCCACGGAGAGGTTCGCGACGTCGATGCCCTCGCCGCGGAGCCGGCCCATGTCGAGCTCGACGTCGACGTCCGTGCCGGCGGGTACCGAGACCGTGACCTGCGGGGTCCTGCTCGCCCCGTCGAGGAACGGGAGGTCGGAGGGGCCCCAGTCGCTGAAGGACGAGCCGCCCCAGGAGCCGCGCACGTCGCCGACCTCGATGGCGACGGAGTCGCCGTCGACCTGCACGTCAGCGTCCGCGGTGGCCGTGCCGCCGGTGACGTCCCACGTGACCTCGTCGTCGTCGGAGGGCAGGAGCGTCACCGAGGCGCGCTCGGCGTCGATCGAGACCGTGCTCGCAGCCGCACCGCCCTGGATCTCGATCGGACGGCCGTCGGCCCGGGCCTGCACGTAGGCCAGTCCGGGCAGGACGGCGCTGAGCAGGAGGACGAGCGCGCCGATCGACACGATGATCGTGCGGCCGGGACGGCGGGGCCGGTCGGTGCGCCTGCGGGCGGCGGGCGCGTCGGTCGTGTGGGTGCTCATCAGGACTCCAGGTAGCGGAGCACGGCGAGGACGCGGCGGTTCTCGTCGGGCGTGTTGGGGATGTCGAGCTTGAGGAGGATCGCGGAGACGTGCTTCTCCACGGATCCCGGCGAGACCTTCAGCGCGGCGGCGATCGCCGCGTTGGACCGGCCCTCGGCCATGAGGCCGAGCACCTGCTTCTCGCGCGGGGTGAGGTCGAACAGGGGCTGGCTGCGCCGGGTGCGGACGAGGATCTGCTGGACGACCTCGGGGTCGAGGACGGTGCCGCCCGCCGCGACCTTCTGCACGTCGGCGAGGAAGTCGTCGACGTCGGCCACCCGGTCCTTGAGGAGGTAGCCGAGTCCCTGGGGGTGCTGGGCGACGAGGTCGGCCGCGTAGGCGTGCTCGACGTACTGGGACAGCAGGAGGATCGCGACGTGCGGGAAGCGCTTGCGCAGCGCGACCGCGGCGCGCACCCCCTCGTCGGTGTGGGTGGGCGGCATCCGGACGTCGAGGAGCGCCAGGTCCACGGAGGAGTCCACGGACTCGATGAGTCCCGAGGCGTCCGGGAGCGAGGCGGCCACCTCGTGGCCGTCGGCCCGCAGCAGGCGCTCCAGGCCGGCGCGGAGGAGGACGGAGTCCTCGCAGATCACGACCCGCACGGGAGCTCACCCACGATCGTGGTCGGGCCACCGGCCGGGCTGGTGATCTCCAGGGACCCGCCGACGGCGATCAGCCGGTCGCGCATGCCGCGCAGCCCGGTGTGGCGGGGCCCGGTGTCGAGGGTGGCGCCTCCGGCGCCGTCGTCGGACACGATGACCTGGAGGCGGGTCTCGTCGTGGGCCGCCGGCCGGACGACGACCCGGGCCGAGGACGCGTAGGCGTGGGTGCCGACGTTGTGCAGCGCCTCCGCCACCACGAAGTACACGGCGGCCTCGGCGTCGGCACCGGGCCGGCGCGGGAGGTCGACGTTGAGGTCGACCGGGACGGTCGCGCGGGCGGCGAGCGCCGACAGCGCCGCGTCCAGGCCGCGGTCGGTGAGCACGGCGGGATGAATGCCGCGCACGGTCTGCCGCAGGGACGTGATCGCCTCCTTGGACGAGCTGTGCGCCTCGTCGAGCAGCGCCAGCGCGGCCGAGGCGTCCGGGTCGTTCGCCATCGCGCGGCGGGCCATGTCGATGGTCATGGCGACGTTGACGAGCTGGGGCTGGACGCCGTCGTGCAGGTCGCGCTCGATGCGCACGCGCTGCTCCTCGGCGGCCGAGACGGCGCCGGTGCGCTCCCCCTCGAGCGAGTCGAGGCGGCGGGAGTACTCCTCGCGGGTGACAGCGCCGAGCATCTCGGCGTCCATCGCGCGGGACATGACGGCGAACAGGAGGAAGAGACCGACGGAGGCGGCCAGGAGCAGGATCGCGACGAGCGCGGCCCACCAGGGTCCGAGCGTCGTGCCGAGGAAGGCGATGCCGGTGTAGCCGCGCGCGATGCCGGCGAGCAGGGAGAACGCCCCCTGGACCGCCCAGCCGGCGAGACCGAGGAACAGGATGCCGAGGATGCCGCCGGCGGCGACCCGGCCGAGACCCCGCCAGAACTCGCGGTCGGTGAAGCGGTCCCAGGTGCGGCCGACAAAGGCACCGAGCCCCCGCCGGCGGGTGTGGGGCGGCGGGGCGCGCCAGCCGCGCGCCGTGTCGATGTCGTACAGCTCGCGGGCCTTCCACCGCTGCACACCGACGACGGCGGAGGCGACGTACACCCACACCACCATGAGGACCAGGCCGATGCCGATGACCGACAGGCCACCGAAGACGCCGAGGCAGATGATGAGCGCGAGCGTGGCGGCGAAACCGGCCATGCCGGAGACGACGGCGTCGCCCATCCCGGTGAGAGCGAGGTCGAGCGTGCGGGCTGCCGCACCGCGTCGGCGCGAGCCGCTGGTGGCGGGCCGCGGGACGGCTGCGGTGGCGGGTGCTGTGGTCATGTCCGTAACGGTAGGCGGGCCCCGACGCGCGGCGTCAGGGGGCTGGCGGACGAGGCGTGCGGGGGATATCCCCCGTACGTGCGTTCCGGGGAGCGGCCGCGGCGGGCGCTCCGGAAGGTAGCCGGGGCAGGCGCTCGGGAACCGGCCACGGCGTGTCCCCGGGAACCGGCCACGGCGGGCGCGCGGGCACGCATGACAAACCACCTACTGCTCACCCCGGTTGATTTGCAAGGATGGCACCATGCGAGGTCGAGCGTTGGCGCGGGGCGCCCTGCGACGGACCGCTCCCCTGCTCCGCGGGACGAGGCCGGTGTTCCGGGCCCTCGACAACGCCGGGGCCACCGGGGCCCAGATCGCCACCCAGGTGGCGCTCGGCCCCTCCCTCCTCCCCCGCCAGTGGTGGATGACCGCCGTCAACGTGGGCCTGTCGCAGGCCTACGGGTACGTCGTCGGGGAGGCCGTCGCCCACGCGGGCAGGGCGGTCCGGCGGGCGACGAAGGTCCGTTCGGACCTGTCCCCGACGACGAAGCGCACCATGCGCGGGGTCTGGCAGGCCACGCTCGGGCTCTCCACGGGGCGCGCGTTCCTCGAGTCCCTGCGCCGCCAGCGCGAGATCTCGGCCCTCGCGGGGACCGAGCCGGTCCACGCGCTCGGTCAGCTCGGCGGGCTCGCCGCCGGCACCGCCGGCTTCGGGGCCGCCCTCCTCACGGTGCGGGCCACGCGCGCCGGCGCCCGCGCACTGAAGCCGGTCGTCTCGCCGGTCGCGCCCAAGATCCTCGTCCCGATCGTCTCGTCGACGATCGCGGTCGCGGGGGTGGCCGTGCTGTCGGACCGGCTCGTCATCCGTCGCACGATGCGCCGCATGGCGGTCCGGGCGAAGGAGCAGAACGCGCGCCGGGCGCCCGGCAGGTCCCAGCCGACGGAGCCCGAGCGGTCCGGCTCGCCCGCGTCGTACGAGACGTTCCAGAGCCTCGGACGGCACGGCCAGGTGTTCGTCAGCGACGGGCCACGCCCCGCCGACATCTCGGCCGTCACCGGCAAGCCGGCCATGGAGCCGATCCGGACCTACGCCGGCTTCCTCGACGGCCGGGACATCGAGGAGACCGCTGAGGCGGCCGCGAGCGAGCTCGTGCGGGCCGGAGGGCTGGAGCGGTCCGTCGTCGTGGTGCTGACCGGCACCGGCTCAGGCTGGGTGCAGGAGTGGAACGGCGCCTCGGTCGAGTACCTCATGGGCGGGGACTGCGCGATCGTCTCGATGCAGTACTCCTACCTGCCGAGCGGCCTCGCCTGGGTGACCGACCGGAACACCGCCAGGCGCGCGGGGATCGCCCTGTTCGGCGCGGTCGAGAAGGAGATCGCCAGGCTCCCGGAGGGCAGGCGTCCGAAGGTGTTCGTCGGCGGAGAGTCGCTGGGGGCCTTCGGCGGGCTCGCCGCGTTCTCCTCCGTGGCGGACATGCTCCAGCGCGCAGACGGCGGGGTCTGGATCGGTACGCCCAGCTTCACGCCGATCTGGCGGGAGCTGGACGCGCAGGCCCGGAAGGGCTCGCCGCAGGTCCTGCCGATCATCGACCACGGCCGCAACGTCCGGTTCGTCTCCCGGCCCGCCGAGCTCGCCCACGGCATGTACGGCGAGCCGTACGTCAACTGGGAGACGCCCCGGTTCGTCTTCCAGCAGCACGCCAACGACCCCGTCGTGTTCTGGTCGCCCGACCTGCTGTGGCGCGCACCCCGGTGGATCCGGGAGAAGGCCGGCCGCCAGGTCTCCAAGGCCGTCAACTGGTACCCGTGGGTGACGTTCTGGCAGATCGCGGTCGACATGCCGCGTTCCGTCACCCTGCACGGCGGCACCGCGCACAGCTACCACTCCGAGCTGCTGCCCACGTGGGCGGCGGTCCTCGGCCGCGAGGTCGGGGTCGACTACTCGGACCTGCAGAAGATCATCCGCGCGGGGCTCCTGCCCGGGAAGTAGGGCGGCGGCCGGTTGCCCGGGAAGTAGGGCGGCGGCCGGTTGCCTGGGAAGTAGCGGGGCGGCCGGTTGCCGGCCTACTGGCCCTGCTGCCTTGTTGCCCCGCTGCGTACCCGCCCTACTGCCGCGCGGGCGCGAGCAACGCGGCCTGGATGTCCAGAGCGGCCCGCTGCATGCGCGCCACCACGTGCGGGATGCGCGCCGCGGGAAGTCGCTCGGGCGGGCCGGCCACGGCGAGGGAGCCGATCGGGATGCCGTCGACGTCCCGCACCACGACCGCCACGGCGGTGATGTCCGAGTCGGACTCGGAGTTGTTCGTCGCGTAGCCGCGGCGAGCGACCATGCGCAGGTGCTCGTGGATCTCCTCCTGCGTGCCGAGCGTGGCCCCGGTGAGCACCTGGACGCCGCGCGGGTACAGGTCGCGCAGCGCCTCCGGCGGCAGCGCCGCCAGGATCGCCTTCCCGATGGCGGTCGCGTGGGCCGGCAGCACGAGGCCCACCCGGCTGGGGGTGTGGTCCTCGTGCAGCCCCTCGTACCCGGTGACGAACCGGATGCTGTTGCCCTGCAGGATCGCGAAGTGCGAGGTCTCCGTGGTCTCGTCCCGCATGGCGAGGACCGCGGCCTGGGCCGCGACCAGCAGGCTCGACCGCGCCGTCGGAGCGACGATCGACCTCAGGCCGGGACCCGGGCGGTAGGACCCGCCCGAGCCGTCCTGCTCGGCCATACCGTTGCGCACGAGGGTGGCGAGCAGGCGGTGGGCGGTCGACCGGGCCGACCCGAGGTACTCGGCGGCCTCGTGGACGCGGATCGATCCGCGGCGCGCCAGCTCGAGCAGAAGGATGAGGACCTTGTCCGCGGACGTGGCCCGGCCATCTCCCTCGATCTCCTCCATCTCGCCATTGTCCCCGCTCTCGGCGTGCGGGGCGCGAACGGCGACCGGCACGCTCACTGCACGTCCGCAGGGAACAGTCGATCGAGGTCAAGGTCCTCCTCCGAGAACAGGCCGTCGCCGACCGTGAGCTCGGTGACGAAGTCGACGGAGTCGCGATTGATGGTGGTGGGCCATGCCGGCAGCACGAGCCGGTCCGCGACGTCCGGGTCGATGGTCGTGTAGTCGAGGAGCGCTGTCCGGGCCTCGTCCGGGTGGTCGGTCGCGTACTCGAACGAGCGGTTGACCGCCTCGCGGAATGCTGCGGCGAGCTCGGGGTCGTCCTCGAGGAGCGTGCCCGACGCGAAGTAGGCGGCGACCGAGAGGTCGTCGGTGGCCTCGGCGTACAGCGAGTAGATGGAGACCATGCCGGCGTCGAGGGCCATCGTATGGAACGGCTCGACCTGCCAGATGGCGTCGACCTGCCCCTGCTCGAGCGCCTGGTTCATCTCCGGGTGCCCGATCTCGACGAACTCGACCGTGTCCGGGTCGCCGCCGGCTCGCTCGACGGCGTCACGGATCAGCGGGTCGTTCATGCTCTGCAGCGCGTTGATGGCGATCGTGTGGCCCGAGAGGTCGTCGACGGAGTCGATGTCCGAACCCTCGGGCACGAGGATCGAGCCGAAGTCGGCGCCCGGTTCACCGGTCGAGGACGAGCCGGCAGCCACCACCTGGAGCTCGATGCCCTGGGACTGCGCGTTCATGAGCGAGACGATGTTCGAGAAGCCGAAGTCGTAGTCACGACTGACGACGGCCGCGACGATCGCGGCGCCGCCCTGGGCCATCTCGAACGTGGGGTCGAGCCCGGCGTCCTCGAAGAAGCCCTGACTGTCCCCCAGGTACAGGGGCGCTACGTCGACGATCGGGATGAGGCCGACGGTGACGGGGGTCAGGCCCGAGTCGTCCTCGCTCCCGGAGCCGGTGTCGTCGCCGGAGCCGCAGCCGACGACGAGCGCCATGAGAAGGGCCGCCGGGACAGCGACAGCTCCAGTTCGGGTACGTCGCATGATCGTGTCCTTGTCTGTTGTGGGTGGTGACGGGCGCTGCGGACCGGGGTTCGACGACCGTGTCGACCCCGGGCTGCGCAGTCGTCAGTCGTCGATGCCGAAGTTGATGTGCTTGAGCTCTGTGAACTCGTTGACGCCCTCGAACCCGCGGGTCCGTCCAGCGCCGGAGGACTTCATGCCGCCGGACGGGACCTCGGCGAACGTGCGGTTGTACCGGTTGATCCAGACGGTGCCGAAGTCCAGGCGCCGGGCGGTGCGCCATGCGGCGGTCACGTCCTGCGTCCACACCGCGGCGGCGAGGCCGTACTCGGTGTCGTTCGCGAGTGCGACGGCCTGGTCCTCGGTGTCGAAGGGCTCGACCGTGACGACCGGACCGAAGATCTCCTCCTGGCGCAGCCGGTCGTCGATCCGGTCGGCGCTGATGAGCGCCGGGGCGAGGAATGCGCCGCCGCCGCGCTCGAGCCGGTCACCGCCGACGAGGAGGGAGCCCTCGGACCGGGCGATCTGCAGGTAGCCGTCGATCCGGTCCCGCTGGGTGGCCGAGATGATCGCCCCGACGTCGGTGCCCGGCTCGTCCGGGTCGCCCACCGACAGCGCGCCCACCCTCTCGGCGAGCGCGTCCCGCACGTCGGAGTAGCGCGAGCGGTGGACGAGGACCCGGGTGTTCGCCATGCACATCTGGCCTGCCGTGATGAAGGCGTTCGCCATGATCGCCGGGATGGCCGCGTCAAGGTCCGCGTCGGGCATGAGGAGGCTGGCCCCCTTGCCACCGAGCTCGAGCATGGCCTTCGCGAAGCGGCCGGCGGCGGCGATGCCGACGGCGCGCCCGACGGAGGTGGACCCCGTGAACGCGACGGCCGCGACGTCGTCGTGGGCCGACAACGTCTCTCCCACCTCGGCCCCGCCGTTGACGACCTGGACGACGTCCGCCGGCAGGTCTGCGGGGGCGAGCTCGAGCGCCCGCATGATGGTCAGGGGCGTGAACGGCGACGGCTTGACCACGGCGGTGACGCCTGCGGCGAGCGCGGGGGCGAGGTCACGGAAAAGCAGGAACAGGGGCCAGTTCCACGGGACGATGAAGGCCGCGACGCCGACCGGTTCCCGCACGAGGTGGCCGGCCGAGCCGTCGGACAGTGTGTGCGCACTGCCGGCGACGAGCCGCGGCATGCCCGAGTTGAACCGCAGGGCGTCGATGGCGAAGTCGACCTCCTTGACGCACTCCGGCCGGATCTTCCCGGTCTCGGACAGCAGGAGGTCGACCAGCTCGTCCCTGTGGGCCGCAAGGGCGTCGCCCCACTGACGGAGGACCTCCTGCCTCAGGCGCGTGTCCCGCGGCCACGACGTCGAGGCGAAGGCGTCCTTCGCCCGGGCGATGGCGGCGGCCGTCGACCGCGCGTCCTCCTCGCCGATCGTCGTGATCGCCTCGGTGGTGACCTTGTTGGTGACCGTGATCGTCACGGAGTCCTCCAGTCGGTACGGATGAGCGGGATGCGGGGGTGTGCGGGCCTCGCCGCGCGAGCGAGGGTGCTACACGAACGTGGCTCCGCCGTCGACGACCAGCGTCTGTCCGGTGATGAAGGACGAGGCCGCCGAGGCGAGGAAGAGGGCGGCACCGACGAGGTCGCCGGGGACCTGGATGCGCGGGATCGCCCGCCGCTCGGCGGCGGTGGCGAGATACCCCGGGTCGTTGACGGTGCGCGTGGCCTCCGTGTCGACGAGGCCCGGGGCGATCGCGTTGACGGTGACTCCGGCGTGCCCGAGCTCCTTGGCGAGCGATCGGGTCAGCCCCATGACGGCCGCCTTCGAGGCCACGTAGTGCGCGAAGTACGGCACGCCCATGTGCACCGTGCTGGAGGCGACGGAGATGATCCGACCGGCCGGGCTCGCCTCGAGGAGCTCGCGGGCGGACGCGGAGGCGAGCCACGTGCCCTTGACGTTGACGGCCATGACGCGGTCCCAGTCCGCGGGGTCGATCTCGTGGAACGGACGCTTGGAGCCGAGGTCCTGGTAGATGGAGGCGTTGTTGACGAGGACGTCGAGCCGGCCGTGCCTCTCCCGGCAGGCCGCCACGAGAGCATCGAGGGAGGACCGGTCCGTCACGTCGGTGCGCCGAAAGGTGACGTCGAGCCCCTCGCCGGTCAGGCGGTCGGCGAGCAGCTGCCCGTCGTCGATGACGTCGGCGATGTAGCAGGCGGCTCCGGCACGGGCCAGCCCCTCGACGAAGGCGGCTCCGATACCCCTGCCGCCGCCGGTGACGACGGCGACCGTGCCGGCCGGTAGACGGATCGCTCCGTCGAATCTCTGCTCGGTGGACACTTCACGCTCCTGATCGTCGGCGACCGTGTGCGGGCCTCGGTGCCCGGACAGCCCGACGCTAGGTCGCCCCCTGCATGCGGCTCGATCAATCGTCGATTGATTCCGTATGCGCGAATCCCGCGGGTTCTGGTGCCACGCGGTGGACTGCCGCGGGCGGGTACGCGGCGTGCCCGGAAACGGGGACCGCAGGCAGGGAGCCCTGCCTGCAGGGGTACGCACGGGACACGGAGACGGACGTGCTACTCCGAAAGCGCGACCTGGACGTCGAGCGCGGCGCGCTGAAGCCGGGCCACGAGGTGCGGGACGCGCGCGTGCGGCATGCGGACCGAGGGACCGGCGATCGCGAGCGCCGCAACGGGCGCTCCACCGGCATCGCGCACCACGACGGCGATGGCAGAGAGGTCGTTACCCGCCTCCGCGACGTTCGTCGCGTACCCGCGCCGCGCGACGAGCCGCAGGTGCTCGATGATCTCCTCGGCACTTCCGAGGGTGAGGTCGGTGAGGGTCTGTGCCCCGCGCGGGTAGAGGTTGCGCACCGTGTCCGGCGGCAACGCGGCGAGGATGACCTTGCCGGCCGCGGTCGCGTGCGCGGGAAGGAGAAGTCCGACGCGAGTGGCCGTGTGTGGTTCACGAAGCCCCTCGAAACCCACGAGGAACCGCGCCCCGTTGCCCTGGAGGACCGTGAGGTGAGTCGTCTCCTCCGTCTCGTCGCGCAGCGCGCGAACAACGGGCGTGGCCGCCCGGACCAGCGCCTCACGCGTGACGCGCGGGACCGCCGGCGGGTCGAGCATGACGACGGGGTAGTAGGAGCCGCCCGCCGTGCGCTGCCGGACGAATCCGTGCCGACCGAGCGCCGCGAGAAGTCGGTGGGCGGTCGAGCGGGCCACGCCCAGGTGGGAGGCCGCCTCGTGGACGCGGATCGACCCCCGCAGCACGAGCTCGCGCAGCAGCTCCAGGGCGTTGTCCACCGACGACGGCCGGGAGCCTCCGGTCTCGTCGCGCGACTCGCCGGTCTCCATGGCTCAGATCCGCTCCTCGGTGAGCAACCCGGCCCCGACAGGGGCCGGGGTCGGGGTCACGACCCGGAGAGCTGCTCCTTGGCGTACGCCGCGACCTGCTTGTACCTGCTGGTGATCGCCGTCATCTCCTCCGTGGTGATGACGTCGTCGATGTTGTCGAACGGCTGGTCCCCGGTGCGCTCGTAGACCTCCTTCAGGATCGTGTCCGGCGGGTTGGTCCGGTTCGTGAGGACGACCCGGGAGGTGGCGGGGCGCCGTTCGTCGTCGTAGGCGGCGAGGGCCTCGGCGACCGGGAGGCCGGAGGACAGGTGGCGGGCGAGCGCCGGCCCGTCGAGGATCGCCTGACCGGCGCCGTTTGACCCGCGCGGGATCATCGGGTGGGCGGCGTCGCCGAGGAGCGTGACGCGGCCGAAGGACCACCGCTCGAGGGGGTCCTGGTCGACCATCGGGTACTCGAGCACACCCTCGGTCGCGTGCAGCATCCCGGCCACGTCCAGCCAGTCGAAGGTCCAGTCCTCGAAGACGTCGATGAAGTCCTCCAGCGCGCCCGCCCTGTTCCACTCGCGGCGCTGCGGCCTGGGGCGCTCGACCTCGGCGACCCAGTTGATGAGCTGCTTTCCGTTCTCCTGCACGGGCCGGACCGGGTAGATGACCATCTTCCCGGAGGTCAGCCAGCCGACCCGGATCATCGAGGCGCCGGTGAGGTAGGGGTCCCACTCGACGGTTCCGCGCCACATCGTCACGCCGGAGTACCGCGGGTCGCCCTCGTCCGGCCACAGCTGCCTGCGGACGACGGAGTGGACGCCGTCCGCGCCGACCAGCGCGTCCGCACGGACGTCGATCTGATCGCCGCCCGGGCCGGTCACGTGCAGGACGGCCGCGTCGCCGTCGTCGGTGAAGCCGGTCGCCCGGTGGCCGAGGTGCACGGCCGTCTCGCCGATCCGCTCTCGGACGGCGTCGAGCAGGGTGAGCTGGATGTCGGCGCGGTGGATGGAGAGCTGCGGGTGGTCGTAGCCGGCGAACCGGCCGGCCCGCTCGCGGTGGACGAACTGACCGTGCCGGTTGAAGAAGGCGGCCTCCGTCGTCTCGACGGCGACCGACTCGAGCGCGTGGAGCAGGCCGAGGGAGCTGAGCACCTTGATCGAGTGCGGGAGCAGGTTGACGCCCGCCCCCAGCGGGGCGATCTCCGGCGCGGCCTCGTAAAGCTCGCAGTCGATGCCCGCCTCGTGGAGCGAGAGGGCCAGGGTCAGGCCGCCGATACCGGCTCCCGCGATGACTACCTTCATCCGTGCGTCTCCTTCGAGGTCTGTCGGCTGCCTGGGCAACCGCGCGTTCGTGGCACCGCCCACCGCGGCGACGACCGACGCTGGACCTGGCGCCGATGCTAGGGACGCCACCGGGCGCCGTCGGCCGATCCCGTGATCCGTTCCGCCGGCCGGAACCCCTCCGCGCCCGCCTGGCCGGACCGCCACCGCGTTCCGGCATGTCGAACGCCGCGGATGGTCGAGCCGCCCTCCGTTCGATCGGGCCTAGCGTGACAACGCCTGGACGACAATGCGCGTCGCCCGGTTCCGGACCGCGGATGCATCGGAGCAGCCGCAGAACTTCAGGAGACCTCATGACACGCACACGATCGGCCGCCGGTGCGGCCGCCGCCCTTCTCGCCTCGATCGCGCTCGCGGCGTGCGGCGGGGGCGACGACGAGAGCTCGGGCGAGAACGGTTCCGAGTCGTCGAGCGACGGCGGGCTGACCACGGTGCGGGTGGGCGAGACGAACGGCATCCCGTCGGCGTTCCTCGAGTTCGCCCTCGCCCAGGGCTTCTTCGAGGACCAGGGCATCGACCTGCAGCTCGACACGTCCGCGGGTGGCGCCGCCGCCATCCCCGGCATGCTCAGCGGCGACCTCGACATCACCGGTGGGAACTCCGTGAGCGCCCTGCTCGCCGCCTACCAGGGGCTGCCGATCACGCTCATCGCGCCCGGCACCTTCGGCACGGACGACCCGGACAGCGACTTCTCGGCCGTCCTCGTCCCGGCGGACTCCGACATCGAGTCCGCCGCCGACCTGCCGGGCCACTCGGTGTCCGTGAACACGCTGCAGAACGTCGGGGACATCACCATCTCCGAGGCGACGCGCAACGCAGGCGGCGACCCCGACGGCATCGAGTACACGGAGCTCGGCTTCCCGGACATGCTGCCCGCGCTCGACAGCGGCAACATCGACGCCGCGTGGGTCATCGAGCCCTTCGCCACGATCGGCATCCAGAACGGCGACCGCGTCGTCGCCTACCCGTACGCGGAGTCCTACCCGAACCTCCAGATCGGGGTCTTCCAGACGACGACCGAGTACGCCGAGAGCAACCCGGAGATCATCGAGGCCTTCCGCGCCGCGCTCGACGCGACCGTCGAGGCGGTCCAGGCCGACCCCGACGCCTTCCGCGACGAGCTCGCGGCCTCCGCCGGCATCGACCCCGAGGTGGCGGCCGAGATGGTCCTCCCGGTCTACGGGCACGAGATTGACACCGAGTCCCTGGAGTTCTACAACGAACGCATGCTGGACGAAGGATTCATCGACGAAGCCGTCGACATCGACGCCCTGGTCCTCCCATGACGGACCTCGGCGGCAGCCTCGCGGTCGTCGTCGTCGACGTGCAGAACGACTTCTGCTCGCCGGACGGGACGATGGCCGGTCGGGGCCTGGACCTCGAGCAGATCCCCGCGGCGTCGGCGAACCTCGTCCGTCTCGCCGAGGCCGCGCGGGCGGCCGGGGTCCCGGTCGTCCACGTGCGCACCCACCACGACGAGGACGTCGACTCGGCCGCGTGGGACGCACGCTACAACGTGCCCGACGGCGCCCCCGTCCCCCCGCGCAACTGCCGGCCCGGCACCTGGGGCGCCGAGCCCTGGGCGGTCACCGACCTGCCCGGGGAGCAGGTGCACATCAAGCACCGGTACTCCGGGTTCACGTCCCCGACCCTCGAGGCCGGCCTGCGGGAGCTCGGCGCGACCACCCTGCTCGTCTGCGGCGTCGCGACCGAGGTGTGCGTGGAGACGACCCTTCGCGACGCGCTCGAACGGGACTTCCACGTGGCCGTCGTCGGGGACGCCTCGGCCACCTACGCGCGGGACATCCACGACCAGGCGGTGGCCCGCATGGGCCGCCACTGGGGACTCGCGCTCACGACCGACCAGGCGGTGGAGGCCGTCGGCCGGGCGTCGTCGTCGGCCCGGGCGGGAGACGCCGCCGGCTGACGGCCAGGACGACCGACCCGCGGACTCCCCCGCCCCTTCTCGCCCCGTGACGCCGCCGCACCTCTAGGCTCGGTCTGTACCCGACGAAGGAGGACACCATGGGCAAGGTGTCATTCCTGGCAGGTCTCGGCGTGGGCTTCGTGCTCGGCGCACGGGCCGGCCGAGGCCAGTACGAGAAGCTCAAGCGCCAGGCGACCAACGTGTGGGAGAACCCCCGCGTCGCCGAGCTCCGCGAGCAGGCGGGCGAGAAGGCGGGTGACCTCGCCAAGCAGGCCCCCGGCGCTGCGGCGTCCGCGGTCCGCAGCGCGGCGGAGAAGGTCAGCGAAGTCGTCGAGGAGCGCCGCTCGGGGTCATCCGAGGACGGCGAGGATCAGTCGGCGGGCCCGGACGGCGCCGACGCGGGGACGAAGCCCCTCAGGCCGACCCCGCCGCAGCCGGCCCCCTGACGGTCCCCCGCACGACCAGGAGTCCTGACCGGACCCCGGCGACCCGACCGGCACGACGTCTGCGGGACCGTCATGGTCCCGCAGACGTCATCGTGCGTTCCAGACCACGCCAGGGCCTCGGGCGCGGGGTCCGTCACGCCGGCTTCGGCAGGAACCGCCGCCGGCTGACGGCCAGGACGACCGTGAGCGCGTAGACGACGAGCACGCACACCCACCCCACCGGGTAGGACGTGGCGTCGACGAGCGCCCCGAAGGACACCGGGCCGATCGAGAAGCCGAGGTAGAGGCCGAGCGAGAGCACGCCGGTGGCCCGGCCGACGAGTCGCGGCGCGACCGCCCGCACCACCGTCACCATGAGGACGACGTTCGCGGCGATCCCGGAGGCGCCGAACAGGGCGGCCCCCACCCACACCAGGCCGTTCGCCGTGTAGTCGGCCAGGAGCACGACCCCGACGCCGAGGGTCGCCCCGACCGCGAGGACGATGAGCGAGATCCGGGGAGACTCCGCGCGGCCGACCGTCCGCCCCCACCAGATGCGGGCGACCAGGCCGACGGCCCCGACGACGGTCGCCAGCATGCCGGCGACCGTCCGGGAGATCCCGAGCTCCTCGTAGCCGTACAGCGGGAGATAGACGTTGGTCGCCTGGATCGCGACGCCGTTGAGCATCGCGTACCCGGCGAGCCACCAGACGACCCCCGGGATCGCGCCGAGCGTGACGGACGTGCCCGAGGTGCTCGCCGACCTGCCGTCGGCCTCCGTGCGCGGCAGGTAGCGCAGGGTGAGCGCGAGGCCCGCGAGCGCGACGACGGTGCCCGCCGCGAGCGAACCGCGCCAGGTCACCAGCAGGGCGAGCGGCGGCATCGCCAGCCCGGCGAGCGCCTGGGCCATCTGCACGCCCGACTGCTTGACGCCGACGAGCGTCCCGCGGGAGTCGGGGGCCGCGTGGCTGGCGACGAGGCGGTTCGTCACCGGGTTGGAGAGGGCCTGGATCGCGCCGGAGATGACGACCGCGGCGACGAGCCAGACGATGCTCCGGGCGAGGGCGGCGACGACGAGCGAGGCGACGGCGCCGGCGTAGAGCACGACCATCGTGCGCGCGACGCTCCACCGGTCGACGAGCGCGCCGAACACGGTCGAGCAGATCGCGGCGGTGATGAAGGCGGCCGTGGCGAAGACGCCGAACTGCGCGCGGGTGAGGTCGAGGTCGTCGATGATCGACGGGCTCATGGCGGTCAGGCCGTAGACGAGAAGCGGGCCGATGCCCATGGCGATGGCCAGGGACGCCATCAGTCCCGCGCTGACACCGCCCTTGTCCGTCACGGCCTGATCGTCTCAGAGTGCGCGTCGATCTCCGACCGCCGTCCGCCGATCTTCGGACAGGCGGGAACCGTCGCGGCACCTCGGTTCGCCACGGACAGTGGCCCGGCCGGTCGCGGACCGAGGTGCCTCGTCGACACGCGTGACGTCAGTCGAGCGCGAGCACCTCACGCAGCACGCGCCGCAGGTCCCCCGCGGGGTCGTCGGTCACCCGCTCCGACCGCCAGGCCACGTGCATGTCGGGGCGGACGAGCACGACGCCGTCGTCCGCCACCCCGCTCAGTCGCGCCCAGTCGTCGAACAGGTCCGTGTACCGCCGGCCGGGCCCGATCACGTGCGCGCCGAGGTCCAGGCCGAGCTCGGGGCCGACCTCCGTCGCCGCGCGCACCCACGCCTCGCCGCCGATGGACGTCAGGAGGGTGAACCGGCCCTTGCCGCACACGTCGTGGGTGGAGACCTTCCGGCCGTCCTCCCCGAGCCAGGCGTGCGGCAGGCGGGCGCCGGGCCACGTCGTCGGGTGGTAATACAGCTCGGGGTCGCGCTCGTAGACCGGCTCCGGCGTCCCGTCCGGGACGACGGCCGAGGACCGGTACCGCTGGCCGAGCTCCACCCCGTGGGCGTTGAACTCGTAGTCCTTGCGGCGCAGCGCCCCCCGCAGCGCCTTCCGACGCCGGGCACCCTCCTCGGTGGCCTCCTTGCGGGACTCGATGGTCGCCTCCATCTCGGCGACGGACTGACCCTCCGAGACACCGAGGGCCTCGAGGATCTCCCCGAACTCCTCGATCGACTTGTTCGCGCGCAGGACGATCTGCTCCCCGACCGGCGCGCGCTCGTCCTGGTATGTCGCGAGCAGCCCCTCGCCGGCCTGCCCCTTGAGGACGGCCGCGATCTTCCACGCGAGGTTGTACGAGTCGCCGACCGACGTGTTCGAGCCGAGCCCGTTCGACGGCGGGTGGCGGTGGGCGGCGTCGCCGGCGATGAAGACCCGGCCGACCGTGTTCGTCGTCGCCCATGCCTTGTTGTTCCCCCACAGCGACAGGGAGCGGATCGTCACCGGTAGGTCGGGGACGCCCACGAGGTCGCGGACGATCTCGATCGCACCGTCCTCGGTGAGGTCTGGTGGCGGCTGGTTGATGTCGTAACCCCAGGTGATGAGCCACTCGTTCCAGGGGCGGACCATGCGCACGAGGCCCAGGCCGATGCCGCCGATCGTGGCGCCGGGTCGCAGGACCCAGTACAGGACGGACGGGCGGTGGCCGACCAGCTCGGTGAGGTCCATGTGACAGACGATGTTCATGGACCCGGCGATGTCCATCTGGCCCTTGATCGGCACGCCGAGCTGCTCCGCGATCGACGAGCGTCCGCCGTCGGCCCCGATGACGTAGCGGGCCCGCACCCGGTAGGTGTGGCCGGACCGGCGGTCGCGCACCGTGGCGGTGACGCCGGAGTCGTCCTGGACGAGTGAGAGGTACTCGGTGTCGAACCGGAAGCGGGCGCCCCGCGCCGCGGCGGCCGAGACGAGGATCGGTTCGAAGTAGGTCTGCGGGAGGTCGCAGTTGAGCGACGGGCTGGCCTGGACGTAGTCGGCCTCGCGGTCGGGGCGGGTCCCCCACGCCTGGACGCGGCCGAACTCCTCGCCGGCGATCGACGTGCAGAAGGCTGTGTTCCCCATGAGCTCGTGCGGCGTCGCCTGCTTCTTGATCTCGTCCTCGAGGCCCATGTCCCGCATGATCTCGACGGTGCGCTGGTTGGTGATGTGCGCACGCGGGGTGTTGGCGGTCCAGCGGTACTTCGTCAGCACGAGGACGTCGACGCCCGCGTCCGCGAGGAACAGGGCCGCCGAGCTGCCGGCGGGGCCGGAGCCGATGACCAGGACGTCGGTGTGCACGTCGACGGGTGCCTCGCCGTCGATCGCCTGCCCCTGGGTGAGGTCCGGCTCCGGCTCGTTCTCCAGCGTGCGGTCGGTCAGTGCCATGTGCAGCTCGCTCTCCTCGACTCTGGTTCAGCGTGTCGACGGCGCGGTTCCGCGACCCTGCGGAGGTGCATCTGACGTCGACCATGACGTGGGACCTCAGTGTGGCCGAGCCCGGACCATACGTCTAAGTCTGGATCATTGGGTCTGCTATACATGCCCCGTATGGAGCTGCGCCACCTTCGCTACCTCGCCACCGTCGTCGACGAGCGATCCGTCTCCCGGGCCGCCGACCGCCTGGGCATGACGCAGCCGCCGCTGTCCTCGGCGATCCAGCAGGTCGAGAAGGAGGTCGGCACACCCCTCCTCGTCCGCCACGCGCGCGGGGTCGAGCCCACGGAGGCCGGGAGGTACCTGGCCGGCGAGATCCGGCAGATCCTCCGACACCTCGACGACGCCGTCGCCCGGACCGCGGAGGTCGGCGAGGGGCGCGTCGGCCGGATCTCCATCGCGGCCGAGCCGATCGCGTCGTGGGGCTGGCTCCCGGCCGTCGCCCGGGCGTTCACGGCCGGCTCCCCCGACGTCGCCCTCGACGTCGCCGCCTACCCGCCCGAGGGGGTGACCGACTCCGTCCGCGCCGAGCGGGTCACCGTGGGCATGCTCTACACGATCGAGTCGGCCGTCCTCGCGAAGACGGCCGCGGCCGGGCTGCAGACGGCGGTCTCCCGCCGCGAGCCGCTGGTCCTCGCCCTGCCCGCGGACCACCGGCTCGCCTCGTCCCCGGTGGTGGACCTCCACGACCTCGCCGAGGACCGCTGGGTCATCCCGCGGCCGACACCCGCCGTCCCGGGGATCGCCGAGCTGCTCACCCGCGCCTGGTCCGAGGCGGGGACCGCGCCCGGCGCGGCGGGCACGACGGCGACCCCGGCGGAGGCCCTCGCCCTCGTCACCGGCGCGGGGTGCGTGGCGGCGCTGCCGGCGTCGGTCCGGTCCGTCGCCACGAGCGGCGTGCGGCTGGCGATGCCGCACCGCCCGCTCGGCGACCTCGAGGCCGTCGTCGTGTGGCGGGACGAGACACCCACCGCCGCCCTGCGCGAGTACCTCTCCTCGGCGCTGCGCGCCCCCGAGCCCGACCAGCTGGGCAGCCACCTCGCGCGCCCGGCGAGCAACGAGGCCGAGCTGGCCGCGCAGTTCGAGGACCCCCCGCCCACGTTCCGGGGCTGAGGGCCGGCCGGCCTGCCCGCTACTCCGGCCGGCCTGCTTGCTACTCCGGCCGGCTGTGCTGCGGGACCTGCGACGTCGGCGCGGCGCTGCTCGGGTCCTCGGCGTCGCCCTCCTCGGCGGGCGCGAGGATGATGTCGAACTCCGCGGAGTTCCACTGGCCCTCGATCTCGCGGCCGTCCGGCGTCGCCGTCCCCGCCGGGTGCTCGACCCAGTCCTTGACGAGCGACTCCTTCACGCCGAACACGGCGTCGGAGGCGAGCAGCTCGTCACCGCGCACGAAGATGTGCGTGACCAGACGCCGGAAGCCGGGCGCGGTCACCATGAAGTGCAGGTGGCTCGCCCGCATCGGGGAGCGCTCGGTGGCCCTCAGCAGGTCGCCGACGGGCCCGTCGTACGGGATCGGGTACGGCGTGGGCTGGACGCCCCAGAACCGGAACGAGCCGTCCTCGCCGCTGGACAGATGGGCGCGGCCCTCCGTGCGGCCGTCGTCGTACTGGACGTCGTAGAAGCCGTCGTCGTCGGCCTCCCAGACCTCAAGGCGGGCGCCCGCGATCGGGTTGCCGTCGGTGTCCTTCACGGTTCCGGTGACCCAGGCGGGAATGCCGGACGCGCCCTGGGCGATGTCCCCGCCCAGCTCCACGCGCGGGGCCTCCTCCACGAAGAACGGCCCGAACACGGTGGCCTCCGTGGCGTCGCCCCGGGCCGGCTCGTTGACGGCGACGGTGAGCATCGAGGCGCCGAGCACGTCGGACAGGAGGATGAACTCCTGGCGGCTGCCGCTCGTGATGTCGCCGGCGCGGCGCAGGAACGCGATCGCCTCGTCCCACTCCTCCTGGGTGAGGCGCACGTCGCGGATGAACGCGTGCAGGTGGGTCACCAGGCTGCCCATGACCTGCTTGAGCCGCTCGTCGGGGGTGTTCTCGAAGCTCGCGATCACCTCGTCGAGGACCTGCGTCTCGCGGCGCTCCTGCTCGGATCCCGGCTCCGGTGCGGGGACGATCCTGCTCATCTCATGACCTCCATGTCATGTCGGTCCGCGCGTGGCGCGGTGGGTGTGGTCGGTTCGGGGGCGTCAGGCTGTCGGGGCGTCGCCGGCCTGGGCGCGCGCGAGGAGCGCGCGCAGGTCCGCCACCGTGACGGGGCGGGGGTTGGAGGCCGGCACCTTCTCCAGCGCCAGCCCGGCGGCCTCGTCGAGGTCGGCCTCGGCAAGCCCGAGGTCGCCGAGCGAGCGCGGCGCGCCGAGCGCGTCGTAGAGGGCGAGCAGCGCCCCGACGGCGTCGCTGCCGTCCCCGTAGCCCGCCGCGGCCAGGGAGGTGGCCACCCGGGAGGCGGCCGCCGGGGCGGCCGCGGCGTTGAACGCGAGGACGTGGGGCAGGACGACCGTGTGCAGGGCGGCGTGCTCGAGGTCGTACCGGCCGCCGAGCACGTGGCAGATCTTGTGGTGCATGCCGGACCCGGCCGCGGAGAACGCGGCGGCCGCGAGGTAGGTGGCGTCCTGGAGCCGGGCGCGGGCGGCGAGGTCGGAGCCGTCCGCCACGACCGGTGCGAGCCCCTGGCCGAGGGCGCGGATCCCCTCGGTCGCGTACGCGGTGGAGACCATCGACTCGTTCGGCCCCCACAGCGAGTCGATGCAGTGGGCCATCGCGTTCAGGCCGGAGGTCACGGACAGCCCGGCGGGCAGGGTGAGCGTGAGCTCCGGGTCGTACAGGACGGAGGCCGGCAGGACGCGGGGGTCCGAGCCGTTGACCTTGGTCTGGTTCTCCGTGATCCCCCAGACGACGGTGGCCTCCGAGCCCGCGTACGTCGTCGGGATGGCGACGATCGCCACGTCGTCGGTGAGGGCGATCGCCTTGGCGAGCCCCGTCGTCGAGCCGCCTCCCAGGGCGACGACGACGCGCACGCCCCGCTCACGGGCCACGGCCCGCGCGGCCTCGGCCGCGTCGGCCGGCACGTGCGGGCGGACATCCGTGAAGGGTTCACCGACGTCGATCCCGGCGTCGCGCAGCGCGTCGAGGGGCGCCTGTGCGAGGGGCAGCTCGCGGTCGGAGACGATGACGAGGACAGGGCCGCCGCCGACCGCCGCGACCTCGTTGGCGAGGGCCGCGTGGGAGACCCCCGGGCCGCTGATCACGCGCTGGGGGTAGGCGACGAAGGTGCTGGTCGATTCGGTCATGCTCCCACTCCCGTGTGGTCGGCGATCGGGGCGGACGCCCCGTCGATGGTGGTCGGTGGCCCGCTCGTCCGAAGTGTCGTCCACCGGCGGATATCCGTCCAATAGCGACCCGAGGGCCGAGTCATAGTCGCTGGATATGGGTGGGCGAGCGCGTGCGCGGCGTGCGGGCCGTGTGATCCGATCATCCGCCCGCCGTCGGGCCCCGTCGACGGCGGGGCGTCCGTTGGTCGGATGCCTCCCCGACGGCGCCCGGCCGGACCGCGGACCCCTCGCCCGGGACGGGCGGGGACGCCGCTTGACCGCCCTGGGCCCGTGGTGCAACCTGAGCCGCAGAAGGCTCCCGCAGTGACGCGGGCACGCACCGGAGGTACACACATGACGCAGGTCGACGAGTTCTCGACCCGCGCCGTCGCGCCCGATCTCCGCTCCGCGGCGTGGGAGTCCACGAGCGCGCACCTCCTCCACAAGGTGTCGGTCGCGACCCCCGAGAGCGCACCGATCGACGCGCGGATCTTCTCCACCCGCACGGGTGGGACGACGATCGCGGAGGTCTGGGCGACCGGGCACGTGGTGAGCCGGTCGCCGTCGGACATCGAGAACTTCCCGACCGGCGCCGTGGCGATCGCCGCCCAGCTCGGCGGCGCGGGGCACGGTGACGGGCTCGGACGGTCGCGCCGGACGGTCGACGCCGGCGACGTCATGATGTTCGACGCCGACGCCCCGTTCCGGCGCGCGTACCTCACGGGCATGCACCTGCTCATGTGGCTGGTCCCCCGCGAGGACTTCCTCGACGCGGTCACCGCCTCGCGCCCCGTCGCCCGCGTGCTCGAGACGCGCCCGAACGGTGTCACCGACCAGCGCGTGCGCACGCTCGCGACCACCATGCTGCGCGGCGCGCTGTGGCACGAGGACCGGCGGCGCGAGGAGCGACGGATCGCCGAGACGGTCGAGCCTGTCACCCCGGCCGCGGCCGCCCTGATCGCGACGCACGAGTGGCGGCCGGCGGACGTCCTGCACGCGCTGCGGGTCGCGGTCCCCGGCGCCGCGCCGTCCCTGCGCGGGTACTTCCTGCTGGCGCGGGAGATCATCGACCACCACCTGGCCGACCCGGACCTCGGCGCCGAGACGATCGCGTCCGCGATCGGCATCTCCGAGCGGCACCTCAGCCGCGTCCTCGCCTCCGAGGGCACGTCGGCCCCGCGGCTGATCACCGACCGGCGACTCGCACGCACCCGGCGTGACGTGCTCGATCCCGCGCTGAGCGAACGGCCGCTCGCCGAGCTCGGCCACCGGTGGGGGCTGTCCGCCCCGGCCCACCTCTCCCGCGTGTACCGGGACCGGTTCGGGCTCACGCCGCGGGAGGACCGCCGGCGCTCGGCCGGGTACCCGATCCCCCGCATCCGCACAGAGTGAGCGCCGCGGGCCGGCGGGCGCGATGCCCGCCGGCCCCACGACGGCCCCGCCCTCAGAGGGTCGTGTCCCGCGTGGCGTCGGTCGGGTTGGTCGGGATCGTGACCGGGTCGAGCTTGGCCATGATCTCGTCGCGCTTGCCCTCCCAGTGCGGGGGCAGCATGAACTGGGTGCCGAGCTCCTCCGGGGACTCGTCGCACGTCCAGCCACCCTCGTCGTGGGTCACGGCCAGCTCGAACAGCGCGCCGCCGGGCGTGCGCATGTAGTTGGACTTGAAGTAGGTCCGGTCCTTGAGGTCGGAGGCGTCGGTGTAGCCGATGCCCTCGAGGTCGAACTTCACCTCCGCCTGGTTCTCCAGGTTGTCCATGTTCCACGCGAAGTGGTGGAACGTGCCGGAGCCGTAGCGCCAGGTCCCGGGCTCCTCCGTGCGGTTGACGACGAGCTCGACCGCGTTGCCGATCTCCGGCGAACCCACCGCCAGCTGAACGCGCTCGCCCTCCTCGCGCAGGCGCCCCGCGTAGAACGACTGGTCGAGGAACTCGACCATGTTCTCGGGGTTCTGCACGTGGATGCCGACCCCGTAGATCCCGTGGATGGCGTGCTCGCCGCCGACCCCGCCCTCGGTCCAGCCCACGCGGGGGTCGTTCTCGACCTCGACGAACTGGTAGTTGATGCCCGACGGGTGGTCGAACGCCAGGCGGCGCGTGCCGAGGGCGTCGACGTCCTTCGTCTCCACGCCGAACGAGTTCAGGCGCTTCGTCCAGTAGTCGAGGGACCCCGCGGGGACGGACAGCAGGTTCTCGCGCGCCTGGTTCGTGCCGCGACGGCCCACCAGGCCGGCCTGCTTCCAGGGGAAGGTCGTGATGACGGACGACGGGTCGCCCGCCGCGTTCGAGTAGTACAGGTGGTAGATCGGCAGACCGCCGTCGAACAGGACGGTCTTCTTGATGAACCGCATGCCCAGCACGCCGACGTGGAAGTCGACATCCTCCTGAGCGTCGCCGACCGAGAGCGTGACGTGGTGCGATCCGTTGATGTGCGGCATGGGAACTCCCTTGATCCTCGCAGCCTTGCGCGCGGACCAGTCCCGTCCGCGCGCCTCGTCCGCCGACGGTAGGCAGGAAGGTTCCCGGGCGTCGTCGGGGGCGGGCGAGGGTGGCGGATCCAGTCAACTCTCCGGCCCGCTGCCCGGGAGTGGCCCGGGGCCGTCCGGGCGCGCGCCGCGTCAGCGCGCGGCGGCCGAGCGGATGAGATCCGCGAGCAGGCCCACCTGGCCGTCGCTCACGTCGTGCGCGTCCCCGGGGCGCACGTCGACCGTCGCCTCGGCGCCGCGGTCCGCGAGCGCCCGGACCGTCTCCTCGGTCCGGAACATCGGCGCCCAGGGGTCGGTGTCGGTGAGCGCCATCCGCACGGGAATCCCGTCCAGGCGCGCGCCGCCGGTCGGCGGCGCCATCCCCTCGGGCCCCACGTAACCGCCCGCGAACAGGGCGGCCCCGCCGATCCCCCCGGCCGCCGGCTCCGACAGCAGGAGCGTCGAGAGCAGGCACGAGCCCTGGGAGAAGCCGAACAGCACGACCCTGTCGCGTTCGAACCCGTCGGCCTGGAGCGCGTCGAGCCCGAGGACCATGGCGGCGAGCGCGGCATCGAGCGCCGGCTGGTTCTCCTCGAGCGGGGCGACAAACCGCTGCGGGTACCAGCTGTCCCCCTCGGCCTGCGGGAGGAGTGCGGTCACAGCGGGCAGGTCGGCGGGCAGCCGGTCGAGGACGTCGGCCATGTAGCTCGTCTGCTGCGACCTGCCGTGGACGGCAAGGACCGCCACCTTCGCCTCGGACGGGTCCGCGCCCCAGCGGCGCCCCTCGATGTCGCCCAGCATGACCGTGTCCATCCGGCACTCCCTCGTCGTGGCGTCGTTGCTCGTCACGGACTCTGCCAGATGACGCGGCCGGCGGCATCGTCGTCGGGCATGCCGGACGCGTCGTCGGCCGCCCCGGACGCGCCGTCGGGCCGCCCGCCTCACAGGCCGCGTCCAGCCCCGGGCGAAAGTCTGCGCCGGCTCCCAGGTGGGGTGCAGGTAGCGCGCGTGTTCGCTCCTTAGCTTGTCTCTCGAACGGGTCGACCACGCGGCCCCGAGGGAAGGACGAGGACATGCACTTCACCACCTCTCAGGACAAGCTGGCGGCTGCGTTCGCACTGATGGCGGCCATCAGCCTGTCGGGTTACACGATCGGCGTCGCGGACGGCGCGGGTCCGTCCGACGTCGACCAGAGCCCGCCCGCAGCGGAGGAGTCCCCGGCGCCGGCCGCCACCGAGTGAGTCATGCGCGCATCGACGGGGCGGACGCCTGCACGCCCTGCCCGACCGAGCCGCCGAGGGCCTCCTCGTACGACCGCACGAGGTCGCCGAGATCGCCCGGCTGCCGGGCGCAGCCGTACATGTAGAAGTCGGGCCTGACGAGGACCCCGACGACGCCCAGATTGTCGAAGAAGGCCGCGTAGTCACCCGCGGGATCGGCGACGTCCCCGTCCCCGCCGACGACGACAACCCGTCCCACGTAGGACGACCCGGCCGCCAGCCCGTCCGCGTCCGCCCGGCTCATCGCGCGCCCGTCGACGACGAGGGTCGCCCCGTAGCCGACGACGCGGTCGAAGAGGTTCGGCTCGTCGTCGGCCGGACGTTCGGAATCCGGCCCGTCGGCGCCCGGACACGCGACGCGCCCCTGGATCGCGAGCCGGCCGTCGGCCGGGTCGTTGGAACGCACCACGCCGGGGCCGAGGCCGGGGAAGACGACCTTGTCGGGCGTGACGCTCGCCCGGCGGCGCGCCAGGTACTCCTCGTCCCGCCTCGCCGCCGCCTCGGGGTCGCGCATCGTCTGGATCGAGCCCAGCTCCTTGCCCTTGAGCACCACGAACGTCACGTGCGGCTCGCGCTCGCTCTGGTAGGTGTCGAGGAGCGCGGGCCCCGCGAGTCCCCGGAGGATCAGGTCCAGCTTGAACGCGAGGTTCTGGGCGTCCCGGATCCCGGAGCACATGCCCTGCCCGAGGAACGGCGGCATCTGGTGCGCGGCATCCCCCGCGAGCAGGATCCGGTCCGACCTCCATCGCGTCGCGATCCGGGAGCGGAACGTGTAGGTGGCGACGCGGATGAGCTCGGCGTCGTCGGGCGTGAGGTGGGTGGACACTCGCCGCCAGACCTTCTCCGGGTCGGCCTCCGACGCGAAGGCCTCCTCCGAGTCGAGCATGAAGCTGAACCGGTGGTGCGTCGGCCCGAGGGAGATGATCGACTGCGGCTGCGCGGGGTTGCAGACCTGCGAGGCGTCGGGCAGGTCGATCGGCCCCGTGAGCCGGAAGTCGCAGACCATCCACGGCTCCGCGAAGCCGTGGTCGACCTCGTCGATCCCCAGGAACGAGCGCGTGAAGCTGTTCCCGCCGTCGCAGGCCACGACGTAGGCCGCGGTGAGGGACTCGCCGCCGTCGACGTGCACCTGCACGGCGTCCTCGGTCGTCGTGTACCCGACGACGGGGGACGAGAACCGCACGTCCACGCCGAGCTCGCGGCACCTCGCGTCCAGCGCGGACTCCAGGTCGGGCTGGTACATCATGTACCACTCCGCCCAGCCGGCCCGGCCGCGGGGCGCGTACTCGACCTCGAGGAGGAGCTCCCCGTCGGCGTTGCGCCACTCGTAGTTCGGCTGCGGCTTGATGAGCGGCAGCATGTGCTCCGCGATGCCGATCTGGTCGAAGGTCCGCATCGTCTCGTCGTCGAAGATCGCCGCGCGCGGGAGGTTGTACAGGCCCGCGTACCGCTCCAGGCAGGTCACGCGGTACCCGAGCTGGGCGAGCCGGACGGCCATCGCCATGCCGACCGGCCCGTACCCCACGACGACGACGTCGGCGTCCGGCCTGGTCACGTCGCTCACTTCCCCGGGGCCGGCAGGCGCAGGAGCCGCTCGGCGTTGCCGTGGGCGATCGCGTGGCGGGTGTCCTCGTCGATGTCGACGCTCCGGATGAAGTCCGTGGTCGCCGCCATCTCCTCGAACGGGTAGTCCGTGCCGAGCAGGATGTGCTCGGGTCCGAGGGCCATGAGCGCGGAGGAGAGCGGGGCCGCGTCGCACACGCCGGACGTCGTGATGTAGAGGTTCCGCCGGAGGTACTCGGACGGGTAGCCGAGGTCGAGCTCGATCCCGTGGTGGTTGTGGAAGTCCCACCGCGAGTCCAGCCGCCACAGCGCGTACGGCAGCCCCTCGCCCATGTGCCCGAGCAGCAGCTTGGCCTCGGGGATGTCGTCGAAGACCTTCCCGAAGATGAGGCGCAGCGTGTGGGTCGCGGTGTCCAGGCCCCAGCTCCACATGGGGCCGACGAGCTCGGGGTGGCCGGAGAACGTGTCCGCCAGGTCGACGCCGTTGGCGGGATGCAGGTAGATCGGCACGTCCAGCTCGGCGGCCTTCTCCCACACGACCCGCTGGGACGGGTGGTCGAGGTACATGCCGTTCGTGTGCGCGTTGACGAGCGCGCCGTGGAAGCCGAGCTGGACCACGGCACGCTCGAGCTCCGCCGCCGCCCGCTGTGGATCCTGCAGCGGCAGCGCCGCGAAGCCGGCGAACCGGTCCGGCCGCCGCTGCACCACGCCGGCCAGGAAGTCGTTCACGGTGCGCGCGGAGTCGACCGCGACGTCCGCGTCCGTCTCGGCCTGCAGACCGGGCGAGTTCAGCGACAGCACCTGCACGTCCAGCCCCGTGGAGTCCATCAGGTCGATCCGCTCGTCGAACAGATCCAGCAGTCTCCGCGAGGCGTCCGCCCACGCCTGAGGCTTGGCGACGGTCGAGGTCGAGGCCCCGTAGGCGACGAGCTCCGGCGTCACGAAGTGTTCTTCCAGTCCGATGGTGCGCATGCGGATCCTTCCTCATTGAGTAAACCGCTTGCGCCATAGTGCAAGAGGGCGCATCATGTGTCAACGCAGCGGCACCGACGCCGCCGCGACGCAGAGGAGGGTCGCCGCCGATGACCACCAACTCGCCCGAACTACCCACGCCCGATTCATCGGGTCGCCCCCTGGCAGGCAAGGTCGTCCTCGTCACCGGAGCGGCACAGGGCATCGGCGCGGCCTACGCCAGGCGCGCGGCGGAGGCCGGTGCCACCGTGTACGCGGCGGACATCCGCGCCGTCGGGGCGCCGGGCGAGGCGCGGGGCGAGGAGGACGACGCCGGCTCCCCTGCCGGCACGGGCACGAGCACCGGCGCGGGCCGCATCCTCGCCGTCCAGCTGGACGTCACGTCGAGGGCTGCGGTTGACGACCTGCGGGAGAAGATCCTCGCCGACCACGGACGCCTGGACGGGATCGTCAACAACGCCGCGGTCTTCTCCACGATCCGGATGGCCCCGTTCTGGGAGATCACGGACCACGAGTGGGACCAGATCATGGCGGTCAACCTGCGCGGCCCGTGGGTCGTCGTCTCCGGGATGCTCCCGGCGCTACGCGCGTCGGCGGGGGCGAGCATCGTCAACATCGGTTCGGACGCCGTCGCCCTGGGCCGCACCCGCTACCTGCACTACCTGGCGAGCAAGGGTGGCGTGCAGGCCATGACCTACGGGATGTCCAAGGAGCTCGGCCCCTTCGGCATCCGCGTCAACACGCTCTCCCCCGGCCCCGTCTACACCGAGGTTGACCGCGAGACCGTCACCGACGACCAACGCGCCGCCATGCTCGCCGCCCAGGCCCTGCCCCGCACCGCCGGCCCGGACGACATGACCGGCCTGGCCGTCTTCCTCCTGTCCGACGCGTCGGCCTACCTCACCGGCCAGACCATCAGCGTCAACGGCGGCCTGGTCCATCGCTGACGCCGCGACCGCACACCCGTTTCCCACCACGAAGGAATCCCACATGCGCGCGAACCGACCGACGTCCCTCTCGCTCCTTCTCGCCGGCACGCTGGCGGCGGCCGGCGCCCTCGCCGCCTGCTCCGACGACTCGGGCACCGAGTCCGACGCCGGCGGTCTCGACCCGGTCGTCATCTCCCTGACCCCCATCACGGACATGGCGCCCTACTACCTCGGGGTCGATCTCGGCTTCTACGAGGAGGAGGGGCTCGACGTCGAGATCGTCACCAACCAGGGCGGCGCGGCGGCCCTGCCCCAGATCATGACCGGGGACGTCGACTTCGGATCGGCCAACCCGAACACGATCTACGTGGCGGCGGACCAGGGGCTCGAGCCGCGCATCCTGCTCACGACCTCCGCGTCCACCGGCGAGGAGGGCACCGACGCCGGCGCCGTGCTGTCCTTCGACCAGTCGATCGAGTCGGCGGCGGACCTGGCAGGGGCGACCGTCTCGGTCCCCACCTTCAACAGCATCGGCGACGTCACCATCAACCACGCGGTCGACGAGGACGGCGGGGACCACACCGCGATCAACTACGTCGAGCTCCCGTTCCCGGACATGACGAGCGCGATGGAGAGCGACCAGGTCGATGCGGCGTTCCTGGTGGAGCCGTTCCTCACGAACGCCCTGACCAACGGAGCGCACGTCGTCACCTGGAACTACGTGGCGATGACGGACGACATGCCCATCACCAGCCTGTACACCTCGCAGGACACGATCGACGAGCGCGGCGACGTCGTCGACCGGTTCGTGGAGGCGACCTACCGTTCGCTCGACTACGCCACCGAGAACCCGGACGAGGTGACCCGCATCCTGCAGACCTACACGGAGCTCAGCGAGGAGCAGATCGCCCAGATGAACCTGGCCGTGTGGTCGCGGGACTTCAACCACGACGGGTACGTGGCGATCGCCGAGCAGCTCGTCGAGCTGGGGACCGTCACCGAGATGCCCGACGTCGACTCGCTCATCCACCGGCCGGCGTAGCTCCGGCGCACGTCGCCGACGGCGCCCGCGAGGTCGGGGGCTCGGCGTCGCGCCCGCGGGGTCGACGCCCAACGGTCGGCAACCACCGACAGGTCGCGGCCGGGCCGCGTCTCAGGCGCCGAGGTCCCGGGCCGCGGTCGCGATGGCGTCGCGCAGCGCGTCGCCTGTGCGGCGCAGCTCCTCCTTGGTGACGTCCGACTCGGGCATGAGGACCGTGAGCACGAGCGGCAGGGGCTGGTGCTCCGCCAGCACGCCGGCCGACATCGAGGTCGTGCCGGGGATGAGGGCGCTGGGCAGCGTGGCCACCCCGTCCCGGCGCGTGGCCTCGATCTCGGCGCGGATCTCCTCGGGGTCCCGCGGCCCGGGACCGGGCGTGGAGACCTGGGTGTCGATGAGCCGGCCGACCATCGCGTCCGGGAGCATCGCCAGGAACACGCGGCCGGCGGACGACGCGAACAGCGGGACGCGGGCGCCGGTGCGCGCGATGATCGGCAGCGCCCGGGAGCCGTAGTCCCACCGGACGATGATCGGGGCGTCCTCGCCCCAGGCCGCGATGTTGACGGAGTGCCCGGTCCTGTCGCGCAGCGAGGTGGAGTGCTCCGTGACGACGGCCAGGTCGTTGGTGCGCCGGATGGCCTCGCCGCCGATGCGCCCCGCGAGCGGCCCCAGGTCGTACCGGCCGGTCGACTCGGACTTCGCCACCATGCCCGTGCGGACGAGGCTCACCAGGTAGCGGTAGGCCTTCGAGGGGGCCATGTCGAGCATGCGCGAGATGTCGGACAGGGTGATCGGCCGACGGGCCTGCTCGATCGCGGTGAGGATCTGCACCGCGTTGTCGACGGAGCCGATGCCCTTCGGGCTCGCGGGCTCCTCCGCCGGGCGATCGATGTCCTCCATGCGGTCATTGTCCCCTGCGCGGGGCGGGCCCGTGCGCGCCCCGCGCGCGTCCGCCGTCGTCGGGCGGGCGCAGGAACCTGCCGTCGGGGGCACTGGTCCGCACCGCCCTCTCCCACGAAAGGGCGGTGAGTGGCATGTTCCGGGCGCAGAACCGTGCCACTCACCGCCCCGACGACGCACGCGGCCGGCCCGCCCGTCGGGCGGGCGTGGCTACTCGCGGACGAGACCCGCCGCCGTCGACGGCGCGTAGCCGGGTTCAACGTGCACGTCGAGCAGGACGGCGGACCCGGACTCGTAGGCCGCGAGTGCCTCGTCGATCGCGCCGGCGAGCTCGCCGACGGCGCGCACGGGACCGATGCCGTGCAGACCCTGCGCCCGCGCCATCGCCCCCAGGTCCGGCGCCGGGGAGTCGATCCGCTGGCCGACCCACCGGCGGCTCGCGTCCCGCCCGCGCTCGTTCGCGATCCGCTCCTGGTGGATCTCGTCGTTGAAGTAGGACCGGTTGTTCGCGACCACGACCAGCATCGGGATGCCCTGCTCCGCCGCGGTCCACAGGGCCTGGACGCCCATCATGGTGTCGCCGTCGCCGAGGATCGCGAGCGGGATCCGGCCCGAGCCCCGCAGCGCGAGCGCGGCGCCGACCGCCATGCCGGGACCCGACCCGACGCCGGCCCCTCCGTCGGAGCCGAGATAGTCCATCGGACCGTCGAACGCCCAGAAGGCGCCGTCCCAGCCGAGCGGGACCCGCACGACCGTCGTCCGGCGTCTCGCGAGCGCGCGCTGGAGTCCCCCAGAGAGGTCGGCGAGCCGGATCCGGTCGCCGTCGTCCGCCCCGGAGGCATCGCCGGTGTCGTCCGCGGCCACATCCTTGGGCTCCGGGCGCACCCAGGTCGACGGCTGCGCGTCGAGAGCACCCGCGAGCTGCTCGACGGCCGCGTCCGCCGACGTCGGCAACCAGGTCGCCACGTCGGGGAGCGCCTGGTGGTCCTTGCTCCACGTGCCCGGGTGCATCGGCTCGAGGCTCGCGAGCACGACCGCCTGGTCCGGCGTGGAACCCGCCTGCCTGATCGTCCCGTCGACGTCGATCCAGTCGAGCGCAAGGACGGCGTCCGCCCCTCGGATCACCTCGGCCGCCTCGGCACCGAGGAACATGCCCGGGCTCCCGACGTGCGCGGGGTGGGAGACGGGGAAGCTCGTGCCGACCTTGAGGTCGGTGACGACCCGCGCACCCAGCCGTTCGACCAGCGCGATGCGACGGGCGAACGCCTCCTCGGTCCTGGCGCCACGCCCCGAGAGGACAACCACCGAGCCGGCCTTCTCGAGGAGACGGACGGCGTCGTCGACGGCATCCGCCGGTGCCACGGGAACGACCGGTGCCGACGTGCCGATCCGGCGCCTGCGCAGCGGCTCGGCGCCGATGCGCTGCTCCTGGACCGCGGAGTCCACCACGACGTAGGTCGGGCCGGGCGGCTCGGTCCGGCAGACGTCCCACGCGCGGGCGAGCGACTCCAGGGTGGCGGGGAGCGACGTCGGGGAGTCGTCCCACTTCGTGAAGGGGCGGACGATGGCAGGCTGGTCGCTCGACGTGTGGATCCAGTCGATCCACGGCCGTCGCCGGTCAGCCGCGTTCGGGCCGGTGGCTCCGATGATGAAGACCGGCACGCGGTCGCACCACGCGTTGAAGATCGCCATCGACGCGTGCATGAGCCCGACGTTGCTGTGCAGGGCGACCGCCATCGGCCGGCCGGTGACCTTCGCCCAGCCGTGCGCGATCGCGACCGCATGCTCCTCGTGCAGGCACACGAGCATCCCCGGGCCTGCGTCGGGCTCGAAGTTCACCATGCTGTCGTGGAGGCCGCGGTAGCTGGCGCCCGGGTTCAGGGCGATGTACGGGGTCCCCGTCTCGCGGACGAGCTGAAGGATGGCGTCGCTGCCCCACTCGGGTTCGCTGGTGCTCATGGATTCTCCCTGATCGACTGACACATTGAATGTGGTTCGGGGCGACGCGAACGGTCGCCCCCTCGGTGTGCGGTCGCCCGCCGGACGGTCACAGCAGGCCTGGCAGGACGAACAGCATGGTCGTGAACGGCGTGACGAGGACCGCGATCGCCCCCCAGACCAGCAGGGTCTTGTACATGGAGTCCCGGTCGTCCACGTCCGCGCTCGAGATGACGAGCGCACCGACCGTGGAGAACGGACAGACGTCCACGAGGGTCGCCGCGATGCTGAGCGCGATGACCATCCCCGTCACCGAGATGTCGCCCGAGGCGAGGAACGGCACGGCGAGCGGGATGAGCGCGGCGATCATGGCCGCGCTCGAGGCGAAGGCGGAGACGACGGCCGCGATCGCGCACAGGACGAACGCCGTGAGCAGCGGCGACGAGATCGAGTTCGCGAGGTGACCGACGTAGTCGATCGTGCCGATCTCCTGCATGACGCCGACGTAGGTGACGACCCCGCCGATGAGCAGGACCGCGTTCCACGCGATCTTGGACTCGGCCCCCTTGGAGGACGTGGCTGTGAGCGCGCGGACGAGAAGCGCGCCGGCGAGCGCGAGCGGCCCGAAGTCGTTGTCGAACCCGAGGGCGATCGTCGCGACGACGATGATCACCAGGAGCGTGATTCCGCGCTGCCACGTGAACCCCTCCCCCGAGAGACGGAACTCCGCGGATCCTTCGGCGGCGTCCTTGGGCTGGTCGTCCACGCGTGCCGGGACGGGCGCGCCGGCGGTCCCGTCGGCCACGGCCTCGGGGTCGGCGGTGACCTCGGAGTCGGCGACGGCGTCGACCGCGCCCGAGGCCGCCTCGCAGCCGCCGGTCTGTCCGGCAGCGTCCCGGCCGGCCCCGCCTCGCGCCCCGACCGTCGCGAGCGCGCCGGTGCGCGCTCGGTTCTCGGACCGCTCGGCGGCGTCGCGACGCAGCAGCTCGCGCCCGCCGAACACGAGGTAGACGACGACCCCGACCACGACGTTGTACCCGACGTTCGCGCCGAACAGCGCCAGCGGCGACACCTCGAGCCCCTGCCGCTGCAGGATCTGGTGGGTGGTTGCGCCCAGGAGGTTGAGCGGCGAGAAGTTCCCGCAGTTCGCGCCGTGCAGGATCATCAGGCCGATGAGCCGGGGGCTGATGTCGTACTTCTTCGCGGCGGCGGCACCCATCGGCGCCAGGAGTGCGACGACCGCAGGCACGAAGCCGCCGATCGAGCCGGCGGCCGCCGTGATGAGGAACAGCAGCCACGGGATCACCGCGGCCCGGCGCTGCACGGCGGCACCCAGCCCGTCGACCACCCACGCGAGGGTGCCGTTCACGGTCGCGATGCCGAACAGGTACGTGACACCGACCAGGAGGATGAACAGGTCCGCAGGGAAGGCGCCGTAGAGCAGATCGATGTCGCCACCCGCGGCGACCATGACGATCACGAGGCCGGCGACGAGCGCGAGCGCCCCGAGGTTCAGCCCCCGGGTCGTGCCTATGACGAACACGGCGGCGAGCAGGAGGATGGCGAGGAGGTGGACGTTCATCGCGCGCCTCCCCCGGGCGCACGGCCTCGGCCGACGATCGGCGGGGTTCTTCTGGTCGGACTCGGAACTGGCGTGTGCGACATGGCGCTCCCTTGCGCGAGTTGCTGCGTGCCGCGTCGGGCTCACAAGCTCGCGTCCCCGGCGCGCGTGGGCAGACTCAATCAGCGCTCCACGGCACTGTCCAGGCACCCGGTTCCGCACGGCAGAAGGCGGTCGTGCGCGCGGGGCGCGTGTCCGTCGTCGTCGCGTGGACCCTGGTCCAACACCGCCCTCTCTCACGAAAGGGCGGTGAGTGGCATGTTCCGGGCGCAGAACGTGCCACTCACCGCCCCGACGACGAAGGAGTGGCCGATCCGCCCATCGGGCGGGCGCGGCTGGTCGCGGACGAGACCCGCCGCCGTCGACGGTGCGTAGCCGGGTTCAACCTGCACGTCGAGCAGGAAGGCGGACCCGGCCTCGTAGGCCGCAACCCGCCGCCTACCGCCGAGGAAGCGTCTCCGGCGCCGTCCGCCACGGGACGAGGCCGACGCACAGCATCACCCCGGCGAGCGCGAACGCCCACGAGTACCCGGCGTTGTCCACGATCAGCCCGGACAGGATCGGGCCGAGGATCGTCCCGGTGTCCATGGCCATCTGGCTGCGCGCGACGACCTGCCCGCCGCTGCGATCGCGCCCCACGACATCGGCGAGGATCGCCTGCTGGGACGGCTGGATGCAGGCCGCGGCCATCCCGCCGAGCACGCTGAGAGCGATGACGATCGCGACGTGGCCGGAGAGGCCCAGCGCCAGCGACGTCACGGCCGACGCCACGAGTCCCCCGACGAGCAGCGGCTTGCGCCCACGGACGTCCACGGCCCTGCCCGTCCACCGCAGCATCACGAGCGTGCCGATCGCGTACGCGGCGAGCGCCACGCCGGGCGACCAGTCGCCCGCCGCGGCCGTGGTGACGATGAACAGGGGGACGATCGACATCCGGACGCCGAGGTTCGCCCACCCGTGGACGAACCCGGAGACGAGCGACGCCCGGTACGCGGCGTTCTGCCAGGCCTCCGCCACCCGCATCGGGGGCTGCGCCGGCTCGGCCACGGCCCGCTTCTTCGCCGCCTCGCGCTCGGCCCGGCTCGGCCGCACGAACACGGCCACGATGGCCGCCGCGATCAGCAGCGCGACCCCGTAGATGACGAACGGCGCCCGGAGCCCGAGCCCGGACAGTCCGGCACCGAGGACGGGGCCGAACACGTTGCCGAGCAGGAACCCCGACCCGAAAAGGGCGGAGGCCCTCCCGCGCGACCGCACGGGCGCGAGCGTGATGACGAGCGACGCCGCGGAGATCGTGAACATCGTGGAGCCGATGCCGCCGAGCCCGCGGAACGTGAGCAGCTGCCAGTAGGAGTCCGCGAAGGCGCTCGCACCGGTCGAGAGCGCCACGATCACGAGGCCCGAGACGTACACGATGCGCGGCCCGAGCCGGCCGACCAGGCCGCCGCCGACCGGCGCGAAGAGGAGGCGGAACAGGGCGAACGCGGAGACGACGACCGTCGCCCCCGTCACGCCCACCCCGAAGGACCGCGCGTAGGTCGGCAGCACGGGCGCCACGAGCCCGTAGCCCATCGCGACGACGAACGAGGCGACGACGAGGAACCAGATCTCCCGGGGAAGCTTCTCGCGCTCCGGCGGCGTCGCGTCGTGGCCTGGCCGCCCGGAAGGGTCGGGTCCCGCGGTGTTCGAGGTTGTCATCTCCGCCCATTGTCCCCCGCCCCGCAGGTTCCGGACACCCGACCGCACGGCCCGCCCCAGGGCCTACGGTCGGGGCATGAGCACCAACCGTTGGACCAGCGCCGTCGAGCAGAACCCGGGCCATTCCGCCTGGTACATCGAGCGGTTCCGAAAGATGGCGGCCAGCGGCGCGGACCTGGCCGGCGAGGTCCGGTTCGTCGACGCCATGGTCGGGCGCGGCGCCCGCGTGCTCGACGCCGGGTCCGGCACCGGGCGCGTCGGCGGGCGCCTCGCCGCCCTCGGACACGAGGTGGTCGGCGTCGACCTCGACCCCGCCCTCGTCGCCGAGGCGAGGGCCCAGTTCCCCGACGCCACCTGGCACCAGGGCACGATCGCCGACCTCCCCGGCGTGCTTGCCGCCGCGGGGCAGGACGCGCCCTTCGACGCGATCGTCTGCGTGGGCAACGTCATCACCTTCCTCGCCGACGACGAGCGGCTCCCCACCCTGGACGGGTTCGCCCGGGTGCTCGCCCCCGAGGGGCGCGCCGCCCTCGGCTTCGGCGCCGGCCGCGGCTACGCGGTCGCGGACTTCCTCGACGACGCGCGCTCCGCCGGCCTGGTCCCCGACCAGCTCCTCGGCACCTGGGACCTGCGGCCGTTCACCGAGGACTCGGACTTCGTCGTCGCCCTCCTGCGCCGCGCCTAGGTCCCGCCGTCCCGGCGCCCATGGTGACCGCCGTCGACACGGTCGGCGACCGACCATGGGCGAGTCGGTGAACACTTCGCCCTGATCGGCCGTTCCGACCTGTTTCCGCGTCCGACGGGACACAGGATGCGAGCGTGGCGATTCTTCTCGAGCAGGAGCGGGACGGGGCCGAGATGCGCAACCGAACCGCAGATCCTGTCCGCGCGACCATCCGCGAGCACGCGGTGGCGCCGGAGTCCGGCACGATCCTGTCCCTCGACGACGGCACCGGCTACACCGCGGACGGCGAGACTCCCCTCCCGTCCCGGCACCCCGCCATCGCGGAGCCGTACGGCGCGCACGCCGGGCCGTGGGCGATCGCCCACCGCGGCGGCCCGGCCGGCTCCGCCGAGAACACGATCGGCGCCTTCACGCGGGCCGTCGACGCGGGCCTGACCTACCTCGAGACCGACGTGCGCGTGAGCGCCGACGGCGTCGCGGTCGCCTTCCACGACGCCACCCTCGACCGGGTCACCGAGCTCACCGGGCCCGTGCAGAGCCGCGCGTGGGCCACCCTGTCCCGGACCCTCGTCGACGGCACGGAGCCGGTCACCCGGATCGAGGACCTGCTCGCCTGGTTCCCCGACCAGCGCTTCATCATCGACATCAAGCAGGCCGAGGCGATCCGCCCGCTCGTCGCCGCCATCCGACGCACCGGCGCGACCAGCCGCGTGTGCGTGGCCGGCGGCTGGGACGCCTGGCTCGCGGCGATCCGCGAGCAGACGGGCGTGGCCTCGGCCCTCGGGTGGCGCGCCCTGTTCACGCTCTACTCCTCCGCGATCGCGGGCGTGCGGCCCCCGGTGCAGATCGCCGAGGGCGGCCGCTACGCCCACGCGGCCTGGCGGCTCGGGCGCATGCGGGTGATGGTGCGCCCGCGCGTCGCCGCCCGCCTCATCTCCATGGCCCACGACCTCCGCCTCAAGGCGATCGCCTGGACCGTCGACGACCCGGCGCACGTCGGCCGCCTCCTCGACCAGGGCATCGACGGCGTCATCGGCGACGACCCGGCCGGCCTCGTGTCGACGTTCGCCTCCCGGGGGTTCGCCCCGACCGGCCGCTGAGCGCGGCCTACTCCCCCACCCGCACGACGCCGGAGCCCACCACTCCCACGGCCACCAGGTCGGGCGCGTCCCCGCCCTCGGGCAGGAGCGCGCTCGCGCGCTCTCCCTTCTCGAGCACGACGTCGAGCCACCACCGCCCGCGCACGTGGCGGCGTGCGACGGGCGTGGCGGGAAGGTGCGCGACGACGTCGGGCGGGGTGTCCTCGCCCGGGACGAGGGCGACCAGCGCGCCCGGGGCGAGGGCGACCAGGCCCGCGCCGAGCCCGAGCCGGTCCGCGGGCAGGATCGGGCCGTATCCGAGGAGGTCGGCGACCTCGCGCGTGGCGGGCGCCCGCCACAGGTCCGCCGGGGTGCCGACCTGGAGGAGGCGGCCGCCGTCGAGCACGGCGGTGCGGTCGGCGATCGTGGCGGCCTCGTCGAGGTCGTGGGTGACGTGGACGGCGGTGGTGCCGGCGGCGCGCAGGATGGCAGCGAGGTCGACCGCGAGCCGTTCGCGCAGTGCGCGGTCGAGCGCGGACAGCGGCTCGTCGAGGAGCAGGACGCGGGGAGCCGGCGCGAGGGCGCGGGCGAGCGCGATCCGCTGGGCCTGCCCGCCCGAGAGGGTCGTGACGGGACGCCTGGCCATGCCGGCCAGCCCCACGAGCTCGAGGAGCTCGGCGATGCGGGCGCGCTGCTGCGCCCGGTCGGGCCGCCGGTCCCTCGGCAGGGACCTGAGCCCGTAGACCACGTTGCCCTCGACGCTCAGGTGCTCGAAGAGCTGGCCGTCCTGGAAGACCATGCCGACGCCCCGGCGGTGGACGGGCTGCCCGCGCAGGTCCGCGCCGTCGATGCGGATACTCCCCGAGGCAAGCGGCTCGAGGCCGGCGACTGCGCGCAGCAGGGAGGACTTGCCGGATCCGGAGGCGCCGACGAGTGCGAGCACCTCGCCGCCCGCGACGTCGAGCGTGACGCCCGAGACGGCCAGGGTGGGCTCGTCGCCCGCGGACGCCGGGGCGTAGGCGACCGTGACGTCGTCGATCTCGAGGGCCGCGCCGTCGTCGGGGGCGGTCGGCCCGGGCTGACGGGTGGGCGCGGTGGGCCCGGGTTGGTCACTCACCATCCGGCGTCTCCTTCGGCTCGGGCGCGCTCGGCGATCGCCATGACGCTCGCGGTGATCGCGGCGAGGACGACGGCGGCGGCCATGCCCGTCCCGAGCGACTCGGCGCCGGGGCGGGACAGCAGGCGGACGACCGCGACCGGGAGGGTCGGGTCGGTGGATCTGGCGAGGAAGCTCGTGGCACCGAACTCGCCCATGGACACGGCGAACGCGAAGCCGAGGGCGACGCCGCCCGCCCGCAGGAGGTGGGGACCGTCGATGGTGCGGAGCACCCGCAGCGGGGTCGCGCCGAGGGTCGACGCGGCCTCGCGCTGGCGGGGATGCACGGAGCGGAGCACGGGGACGACCGTACGCACCACGAGCGGTACGGCGACGACTGCCTGGGCGATCGGCACGAGCACCGGGTTGCCGCGCACGTCGAACGGCAGCCAGCCGGCGAGGAGGATGAAGCCGAACCCGACCGTCACCGCGGACACGCCGATGGGCAGCATGACCAGGGTGTCGAGCGCCGAGCCGCCGCGGGACCGGGCGATGACGATCGCGGCGAGCAGGCCGATCACCATGGCGATGACGGTCGCGTCGACCGCCGCCCTGAGCGACAGCTCCGTCGCGTCCCAGACCGAGCGGGGGAGCGCGCCGTTGCCCGTGCCGGCGAGGTTCCGGTAGTTCTGCCACGTCAGCTCGCCGTTCGCCCCGGTGAGCGAGCGCTGCACGAGCCCCACCATCGGCGCGGCGATGAGCGCGACCACCACGAGGGCCGTGAGCAGCGCGGCCGGCAGGTGGCGTGGGCTGGTCAGCCGCAGGCGCTCGGGCGGGTGCGGCCGGAGCCTCGGCGGCGCAGAGCGGAAACGCCCGGCGAGCACCATCGTGGCCACGACGACCAGGATCTGCACGATCGACAGGACCGCGGCGCCGCGCAGGTCGAGGTTCCGGGTGGCGAGCTGCCAGATCTGGGTCTCGATGGTCGACCAGCCGATCGGGCCGAGGCTGCGGACGATCCCGTAGGACGTCATGCAGAACAGGGCGACGAGCGCGGCGGCCGAGCCGATCGCGGGCGCGAGCGCCGGCAGGGTGACCGTGCGCAACGCGCGCCACGGGCCGGCCCCGAGCGTGCGCGCGGCCTGCTCGGCCCGCGGGTCCAGCGCCGCCCACGCGGGCCCGACCATGCGTACGACCACCGAGTAGTTGAAGAAGACGAGCGCCGCGACGAGGGACCAGGCCGTCCGGTCGAGGCCGAGGAACCCGAACATCCCCGACGGCGCGAGGACGGCCCGGAACGCCACGCCGACGACCACGGTGGGCAGCACGAACGGCACCGCCACGACCGCGCGGAGCAGCCGCCGCCCGGGAAACGTCGTCCGGTAGAGGACGAACGCCCCGGGCACGCCGAGCACCACGGCGATGACGGTCGCGACGAGCGCCTGGCCGATCGTGCGGTAGACGGCCCGGATCGTCTCAGGCCGAGCGAGGATCTCGAGGATCGGGTCGCCGGCGGGGATCCCCGGGATCCGCTCGCCCGGGAGCAGGCCGTTGACGATGAGCGCCGCCACCGGGAGCAGGAAGAACAGCGCCAGGAAGGCCGCGGGGATCGCGACGGCGATCCCGCGGCCGATCCTGGCGGCCATCATGTCGGGCGGTCCCTCGGGTGCAGGTGCGGGGGTGGGTCGGACCGGCTCAACCGGAGACGACCGCGCTCCAGCGGGAGAGCCAGTCCTCGCGGTTGGCGTCGATGTCCTCGGCGGACACCTCGAGCGGGTTCGTGGCGGCCGGGGCGAACTGCGCCCATGCCTCCGGCAGCTCGACCGAGTCGGAGACCGGGTAGACGTACATGCTGTCCGGCAGCGCGGCCTGGACCTCGTCGCTCAGCAGCCAGTCGACGACGGCCTGGGCGCCCGAGGGGTTCGCGGCGCCCTCGACGACGCCGGCGTACTCGACCTGGCGGACGCACGTCTCGGTGAGCGCCGCCGTCGTGCTGGCCGAGCCGTCCTCGGTGAGGGTCGCGGCCGGCGAGGACGAGTAGGACAGGACGATCGGGCGGTCGCCGCCGGAGGCGGTGAAGTCCACGTAGTAGGCGTCCGACCAGGAGTCGACGACCCGCAGCCCGTCGTCGAGCAGGCCCTGCCAGTAGTCCTCGAAGCCCTCGTCGCCGTACTCGGCGATCGTGGCGAGCAGGAAGTTCATCCCCGGCGAGGAGACGTTCGGGTCGGTGACGACCGTGAGGTCCGCGTACCCGCTCGTGGCGAGGTCCTCGAGGGTCACGGGGGCCTCCATCTGGTTCTCGCGGAACCAGTCGGTGTCCACGTTGAGGCAGACGTCGCCGAAGTCGATCGGCGTGAGCAGGTCCTCGTCCACGCGCAGGTCGGCCGCGGACTCCGGCAGGCCCTCGGGCACGTACGGGGCGAGGACCCCGCCGGAGATGGCACGGGACGCGTAGGCGTTGTCGATGCCGTAGACGACGTCGACGCTCGGGCTGCCCGCGGTCAGCAGCAGGTCGTTGACGAGGCTGCCGGCGTCGCCCGGGGTCGTGATGACCAGCTCGTAGCCGGTCTCCTCCTCGAACTGGGCGATGAGCTCGTCCGGCACCGCGAACGAGTCGTGGGTCTCGAGGGCGACCTCGCCGCCCCCGGAGCCCGAGCCCGACTCCGAGCCGGACTCCTCCGACGGGTCGTCCGACCCGAACGAGCAGCCACCGGCCGTCAGGGCCAGGGCGGTGACCCCGAGGACCGAGGTCATGCGCGCCGCGCGGCGGGTGCGGCGGGTGGTGGAAAGTACGTGCACAACGTCCTCCTGCATGTCTGCAGGGACCGCCGCGCGGCGGGCGCCGCGACGACGATGAGAATCCCGACTGCCTTCGCCGGTCCTAACCGGAGCAGGTTCGAGGGTCTGCGGATGACCGCACTCTCAGCACTCGGCGGTGCTCCCCTGTCGTATCGACGTCAGCGTACCAACGCCGGGTCGACGAACCCACGACGACCGCCAGGCGGACGCCCGCGCAGCTGGTGGGACGTCATCGGCAGTTCCTCGGCCGGCAACCTGCCGGTTGGGCCCCACCAGTTCGCCACGGGCGGAACGCACCTCGCAGGCGCCGGCACCGCCCCGTCTCGGACGGGCGGGATCGGGGTCAGGCGTCGACGTCCTTGGCGAGCGTGGCCGGCTTGTACCACTTGGCCGCGCGGCGCATGACGACCTGGCGCAGCAGCCCGACGACGGCACCGGAGACGGCCGAGAAGATGACGATCTCCACGAGGGAGACCGAGTCGTCGCCGTCCACGATCTCCGGCGGCTCGTGGCCGGTCACCGCCACCCAGCCCTTCGCGAGGATCTTGTTCGCCGCGATGCCCGCGACCGCGCCTGCGCCGGCGGTTGCGATCTTCCAGCCGATGTCCATCAATGTCCTCCGTCGGCGGGGCGCGTGCCCCATCGGTTGTGTCCTGCCGGAGCGCCGGCTCGACGCCGGCACACCTCCTTGACGACGATCATGCCCCAGTCGGGCCGGTCTCGTCGCGAAGTTCCGCGGCCTCGATGTCGTCCGCGAGCTCGTCCACCACCAGCGCGGACCGGTCCACCTTGCCTGTGCGGTAGCCGCCGCGGCCCGCCATGTGCGCGCTGATCGGCGCGGTGAGCAGCTGGAAGGCGACGACGAGGATGAGCGTCCACCCGATGCGGGGGTCCCGCACGATGAGGGCGACGCCGCCCATGAGGAGGGCGAGGCCGAGGACCTGCGGCTTGGCCGCCGCGTGCAGGCGGGCGAACAGGTCCGGGAAGCGGACCACCGCGACCGCCGCGATGAGCACGAGGAACGAGCCCGCGAGCAGGAGGATCCCGCCGGCCAGCTCGTAGACGTTGTCGACGCTCATCGCTCGTCCTCCACGGCCGGCGTGTCGTCACGCGTGACGGGCAGCGCGGCCATCTCGCCCGTGACGCGCGGCGAGTCGGGGCCGTGCACGGGGGCGTCGTCGTCGTCGATCTCGGCCTCCCGGGCCGTGAGCTCCGCGTCCTCCTCGGCCGTGAGGATCCGCGACTCCTCGGCCTTCTCCGCCGAGGTGAACCGGGCGATCGTCACGGTGGCGAGGAAGCCGACGAGCGTGATGACGACGAGCAGCGGCACGTAGGCCGCCGAGCCCGTGGCGGCGATGAGCAGCGCGATGAGGGCCACGAAGGCGGCGGTCGTGACGTCGGTCGCGACGGCCCGGTCGAGGATCGACGGGCCACGCTCGATGCGCACGAGCGCGATGAGCAGGGCGAGGACGACCAGGGCCATCGCCGCGTACACGAGAACGCTCATACCGTCCCCTCCCCCTCGGTACGGGTGTGCGGGTCGGCGGGCGAGTCCGCGGACTCGGCCGGCGCGTCGGCCGCCGCGCCCTCGACGCTCGGCGCCGGAAGCATGCCGGCGCGGCGCGACCACCCGGGCCGCAGCCCGGCGTCGACCAGCTGGTCGTTGGTGGCGAACGCGCGCAGCAGGCGCTCCTCCTGCGCGAGCACGTCCGTGTGGGCCTTCTTCAGGCCGCCGGCCACGTCGACGTCGAGGATGTGCATGTAGAGCATCCCGGCGTTGCGCATGGCCTCGACCACGAGGGAGCCGGGCACGAGCGAGCACATGCCGCCGGTGCCCGAGAGGATGAGATCGGAGTGCGACCGCAGCTGGACGCGGATGACGGCGCCGCGCGGCGCCCGGCCGGACAGGACGAGTCCGATCACCTGCCAGGACGCGCCGATCACCTGGCCGACGAACACGCCGACCAGCACGGCGACGCCGAGCGGCCGGAACGTGAGCCGCCCGGACACCCGCGGCAGGGGCATGAGGGCGGTGACGAGCAGGCCGAGCAGGACGCCCGCCACGACGTTGCCGACCGAGAGGTCGCCCCACAGCAGCACCCAGACCACGGTGAGCCACAGGACGAGGACCCACGGGGTCGAGACGAGCCGACGGGCGATGCGCCGTGGCACGCTGATCCGCCGTCGTCGGGCGGCGCGCGAGCGGTCGCGCAGGTCGAAGAGTGTCATGGGATCCCCACCAGCTCAGGATCGTCGGTCGGCGACTCGGTCGGGTTCTCGCTCTCGCGCTCCCCCTCCTCGGCGACCTCGTCGGAGACGCCGTCGCCGCGCTCGCCGCCGGGCAGGACGGCCGCCACGTACGGGGTGCGGAGCATGAGGTCGCGGGCCGCCGTGTCGGCGTACTGCACGAGGGGGCCGGCGCCCACGGTCATCGCGAGCGACAGCGCGACGACCGCGCCGGCCGAGACGGTCATGGTGCGCGGCGTGGACGTGCCGTTGAGCTCCTCGGGGGCCTCCTGCCAGAACGCCATGTTCCACGCCTTGACGATCGCGTAGAGCGTGAGCAGCGAGGTCGCCAGTCCGGCCCCGATGAGCATCCAGGCCATCCACGTGCCCTCGGAGGCCGCGGCCTGCATGAGGCCGATCTTCCCGAGGAACCCGCTGAACGGTGGGATTCCGGCGAGGTTGAGCGCGGGCACCAGGTAGAGGACGGCGAGCAGCGGCGCGAGCCGGGCGAGCGAGCCGAGCTTGACGAGGGACGTGGTGCCGCCGCGCCGCTCGACCAGGCCCGCCACGAGGAAGAGGCTGGTCTGCACGGTGATGTGGTGGGCGACGTAGAAGATCGCGGCGGACAGGCCGGCGGTCGTGGCGGTCGCGACGCCCCACAGCATGTAGCCGATGTGGCTGACGAGCGTGAAGGACAGCAGACGCTTGAGGTCCGCCTGCGCCACGGCGCCGAGGATGCCGACGAGCATGGTCGCCGCCGCGATCCACATGAGGATGTCGGAGAACCGGTCGTCCCCGAACAGCGTGACCTCGGTGCGGATGATCGCGTACACACCGACCTTGGTGAGCAGGCCGGCGAACACGGCGGTCACCGGCGCAGGGGCGGTCGGGTAGGAGTCGGGCAGCCAGGCGGACAGCGGGAACACCGCGGCCTTGATGCCGAACGCGACGAACAGCACGGCCTGCAGCATGAGCGAGACGTTCGGGTCGATCTCCGGCAGGCGCTGGGCCAGCTGCGCCATGTTGACCGTCCCCGCGGCCGCGTACACGAGCGCGATGCCGATGAGGAAGATGACCGACGAGATCAGCGAGACGACCACGTAGACGATGCCGGAGCGGATGCGGTCGCGCGTGCCGCCGAGGGTGATGAGCACGAAGCTCGCCACCAGCAGCATCTCGAACCCGACGTAGAGGTTGAACAGGTCGCCCGCGAGGAACGCGTTCGAGACGCCCGCGGACAGCACGAGGTAGGTGGGGTGGTAGATCGAGACCGGCGCCGCCTCGTCGCCGTCGGCCACGTTCTGGGCGAACGAGTAGACGAGGACGGCGAGGGTGACCGCCACGGACACCAGCAGCATGAGCGCGGAGAGGCGGTCCGCGACCAGCACGATGCCGACGGGCGCGGACCAGCCGCCCAGGTTGAGCACGATCGGCCCGGAGTTCACCCCGACGAGCAGGACGACCGCCACGACGAGCACGATCGACAGCACGCTCACGGAGATGACGCCCTGGATGCGCCGGTACTTCGCCAGCGCGAGCGCGGCGCCCGCCCCGAGCAGCGGGAGCATGAGGGGGACGGCGAGGAGCCAGTTCACTTCGTGTCCTCCCCCTTCGGGTAGTCGATCTGTTCCGTCCCGACGGCGGAGCTCGGCGGGGTGCGCCCGTCGCCCCGGGTGAACATGGACAGCCGCCGCGGAGCGGCGTCGGTCCGTGCGCCCGGCTCGGCGCTCTCGCGCGCGGCCAGCTCCTCGGCGTCGAGCTCGTCGGTCTCGTCGAAGGTCGTCTCGGCCTGCTGCTCGAGGGTGGAGCCGGAGTCGTCGGTGGAGCGGGCGTCGAGCTCGTCCCGGGCGGCGCGCCGTGCGATCCTGCGGTCCTCGAGGTCGTCCTGCACTTCGTCGTGGCCGTTCAGCTGCCACGAGCGATAGGCGAGCGCGAGCATGAAGGCGGTCAGGCCGAGGCTGATGACGATGGCCGTGAGGATCATCGCCTGGGGCAGCGGGTCGGACATCTCGTCGGGCTGGGACTCGCCGATGAGCGGCGCCTCGCCCGCGCGGCCGCCGGAGATGAGGATGAGCACGTTGACCCCGTGCGTGATGAGCGCGGCCCCGATGACGATGCGGGACAGCGTGCGCTCGAGCATGAGGTAGACGCCGGCCCCGATGAGGACGGCGACGACCGCGATGAGCGCGAGGGACGGGCTGGTGTCGATCATGCGCCGCTCCCGGAGGTCGTCTGGTCGGAGGGGCCGGCGCCCACCGCCGCGGCACGCCCGGACCTCGGGTCGTCCGGGACGTCGTCCCGGACGTCCACGCCGAGGACGTTGTCGTCGTCGGCGCGCGCCGGGTCGTCGTGGGAGACGTCGGGCGCCTGAGCACCCTCGAGCTCGCCCTGGCGGTCGACCTCGGCGCCGAGGGTGCGCAGGATGTCGAGGACCAGGCCGACGACGACGAGGAACACGCCGATGTCGAAGAACAGGGCGGTGGCCAGGTGGACGTCGCCGAACGGCCACAGGTGGAAGTCGAAGACGGTGGTCTGCAGGATCGTCCCGCCGAACGCGAGCGGCGTGAGACCGGAGAGGACCGCGACGACGAGCCCGGAGCCGAGCAGGTGGCCGGGGCTCAGCGGCATGGCCTCCGCGAGCTCGAACCGGCCGCCGGCCAGGTAGCGGACGATGAGCGCGATCCCGGCCGTCATGCCGGCGGCGAACCCGCCGCCCGGCGCGTTGTGCCCGGAGAACAGCAGGAACAGGGCGAACAGCAGCAGCGTGTGGAAGATCAGGCGCGCGCCGATCTCGACCATGACGGAGCGGCGGACGGGCGCAAGCGTGGCGCTGGCCGCGAGCCAGACCTTGTTGCGCTGCGGGTCCCGCAGCCGCCCGTCGGGCCGACGCTCGGACACGACGTCGCGGACGGGGGCGGCCGGGTCGGGGAACGACGCCCAGACGCCCGGCGTGCCGTCCTTGCGCTCGACGCGCCGCTCGGGGTTGCCGAGCCGGGCCCGGACGAACACGAGCGAGGCGACGCCGGTCGCGGCCGCGAGGACCACCGAGATCTCGCCGAGCGTGTCCCACGCACGGGTGTCGACGAGCGTGACGTTGACGATGTTGCGGCCGTAGCCGTACTCGTAGACCTCGGCCGGGAAGTCCACCGTGACGGGCGCGTGGATGCGGGCGCCCGTGGCCCACACCGCGAGGAAAGCGACCGTGAGGCCGACGATCGCACCGATGGCGATGCGGACCCACCGCGAGGCGATGATCGGCCGGTTGGAGAAGTAGGCGGGCAGCCTGCGCAGCACGAGGACGAACACGACGAGCGTGACGGTCTCGACGACGGCCTGCGTCAGCGCGAGGTCCGGCGCGCCGTGGAGCACGAAGAGCAGGGCGATCCCGTAGCCGGTCACGCCGAGCAGGAGGACCGCCTTGAGGCGGCGGCGCGAGCGGGCGGCCAGCAGGGCGGCCGCGCACACGAGGAGCGCTATGGCGACCTGCAGCTCGTCGTCGGCGATCCGCAGCGAGGAGAGCCGGGTGCTCATGACGACCGCGACCGCGAGCGTGGTGGCCGCGAAGGTGGTGAGGATCGTCGTCATGTAGGCGGGCAGCGAACCACGCTGCGTCCACGCGGTGATGTCGGCCGCGAAGTGGTCGAGGCCGACCAGCGTCTTGCGGTAGACGGCCGCGGCGTCGGCCTTCTGCGGGACGATGTCCTGGAACCGCTCGACCGGGCGGCGGAGCCAGAACAGGATGACGCCGGCCGCGATGATGCCGAGGGTGAGGTAGAAGGACGGCGTGAACCCGCCGAACAGCGTGAGGTGGCCGGCCTCGCCGGCGTAGGTGTCGGCGAACGGGGCGAGCAGTCCCTCGATCCACCCGGGGAACAGGCCGGCGACGAGCGAGGCGAGGCCGAGCAGGACGGGCGGTGCGCTGATGATGAGCGAGCGGCGCGGGACGATCGTGCGCTCGACGCCCTTCTTCGTGGCGAACGCGCCCCACCACAGCCGCAGACCGTAGGCGAGGGTGAGGACCGACCCGACGACGACGCCACCGAGGACCAGCCAGTCGCTCACCCCGGCGACGTCGTGGGTCAGCGCCTCGAGGGCGGCCTCCTTTCCGAGGTAGCCCAGCGTGGGCGGCAGGCCGGCCATGGACGCCGTGGCGAGCGCCATGACGATGGCGAGGATCGGCATGCTGCGGCCGAGGCCCGACAGCTTGCGCAGGTCGCGGGTTCCCACCGCCCAGTCGATGATGCCGACCGAGAGGAAGAGGCAGGACTTGAACATCGCGTGCGAGACCAGGAGCGTGAGCCCGGCGAGGGCGACGGCCCTCTCGCCGTGGCCCACGAGCGCGATGAGGAAGCCGAGCTGGGAGACGGTGCCGAACGCGAGGACGAGCTTGAGGTCGTGCTGCCGCAGGGCGCGGTAGCCGCCGAGCAGCATCGTGGCGAGGCCGAACCCGAGGACGATGATCTGCCACGCCGTGTTCTCGGAGAACCCGGGGGCGAGGCGGGCCACCAGGTAGACGCCGGCCTTCACCATGGCGGCGGCGTGCAGGTAGGCGGAGACCGGCGTCGGGGCGGCCATGGCGGCCGGGAGCCAGAAGTGGAACGGGACCAGGGCGGACTTGCTGATCGCGCCGACCAGGACGAGGACGAGCGCCGTCGTGACGAGCGGACCGCCGTCGAGCGTGCCGTCGACCCCGGCGCGGACGAGGGCCGAGAGCCGGTACGACCCGCCCTCGGCCTGGCCGAGCGCAATGATCCCCGCGAGCATCGCGAGGCCGCCCAGCGTGGTGACGAGGATGGCCTGGATGGCGGCGCGGCGCGAGGCCTGTCGGTCGAAGGAGTGACCGATGAGCAGGAACGAGAAGACGGTCGTGAGTTCCCAGAACACGTACAGCAGGAGCGTGTTGTCGGTCGTGACGAGGCCGAGCATCGCGCCGGCGAAGGCCACGAAGACGCCCGCGAACCGGGGCAGGCCCTTCGCGCTCGCGGAGAAGTACGCGGAGCAGAAGACGAGGACGAGCGCGCCGACACCGCCGACGATGAGCGTCATCAGCCAGGACAGGACGTCCAGCCGGAAGTCGAGGTGCATCGAGAAGCCGGGGACCCACTCGACGAACTGGCGGGTGCCCTCGCCGTCGAACACGGCGCCGGTCTGGGTGAGCGCCCAGACGGCCGCGGAGGCGGGCGCGAGCGCGAGGAGCGCGAAGACCCGACGGCCGAACCTCGACACGAGCGCGGGCGCGACCAGGGCAATGATGCCGTGGAGGGCCAGCAGCTCGATCATGGGAGACTCCCCGGGATGGTGGCGGTCCGTCATCGCCCACGCCGCAACGGGGTCTCCGAGACGAACGGCCGACGCGTCGCCGCGGGTGCGACAGGTCGGGGGCTCAGGCAATTCTACCGGCGATCCGCGGCCCCGGCGGCACGGACCAGAACGTGGAGATGAGGGAAACCTCGCCCGGTGGGCGAGGATGTCCCGGTGACCACCGCACTCGACCGGGCGCACGCCCAGCGCCGCACGCTCGGGGCGCTGTCGGTCGGGCAGGTGCTCGGGAACCTCGGCGCGGGCGCCGCTCCGAGCGTCGGGATCCTGCTCGCGACGGCGGTCGTTCACTCCGAGTCCTGGGCGGGCGTGGCCCGCTCCGCGACCACGATCGGCTCCGCGATCGCCGCCATCCCGCTCGGCGCCCTGGCGCTGCGATGGGGGCGGCGCGGCGCACTCTCGGCCGCCTTCCTCACCGCCGCGGTCGGCAGCGGTGTCATCGTCGCCTCGGCGGTCACCGAGAGCGCGATCCTCCTCATCGTCGGGATGCTCGGGCTCGGCGTGGGGGTCGCGGCGAACTTCCAGATGCGCTTCGCGGCGGCCGACCTCGCCGTCCCCGCCTCCCGGGCGCGGGCCATCGCGATCGTCGTGTGGGTCGGCACGCTCGGCTCCGTCCTCGGCCCGAACCTCGGCGTGCCGGGGCAGTGGCTCGAGGAGCGCTGGGGCCTGCCGGACTACTCCGGCGCCTTCGCGCTGGCCGCCGCGCTCATGGCGCTGTCCGGCCTCGCGATCCTCGTCCTCCTGCGCCCCGACCCCCTGCTGCTCGCCCTACGGCTCCGGGCAGAGGCGGGCGCGGGCGACCGCACCCTGCCCGACGACGGACCGGCCGCCGTCCCCGCGTCCGGCTTCCCCGGGTCCGGCGTCCCCGGGTCCGACGCCGAGGCGGTGGCCGCCGTGCCGGCGGCCGAGGTGGGCGGTGCCGTTCCTCCGGGCGAGGCGGTCGCCGCTGTTCCTGCGGGCGAGGCGGTCACCTCAGCGCCGGCGGGCGAGGCGGGCGCGGGCACCCCTCCCGTCGTCACCACGAGGCGACCACGGGTGCGCGCCGCGCTGCGCCTCGTCCTCGGCATCCCGAAGGCGCGGTTCGCGCTCGTCTCGCAGGTCCTCGCGCACCTCGTCATGGTCTCCGTGATGACGATGACGCCGGTGCACCTCGAGCACCACACCCCGCACGATCTCGTCGTCACCGTGGTCGGGATCGTCATCTCGTTCCACGTGATCGGCATGTTCGGGTTCGCACCGCTCGTCGGCATCCTGTCCGACCGGCTCGGCCCGGTCCCCGTCATCCTCATGGGTCAGCTCGTGCTCGCCGTGGGTTCCATCATCTGCGCGGTGGCGGGCGAGTCGAACGTGGTCGTCGGCGTCGGGCTGTTCCTCGTCGGCCTCGGCTGGTCGATCGTCACCGTCCCGTCCGCCGCGCTCCTCACCGGATCGGTGACCGCCGCGCAGCGGCCGGTGGTCCAGGGCAGCGGGGACATGCTCATGAACGCGGTCGCTGCGATCGGGGCCATGGTGTCCGGCCCCGTCGTGTCCTTCCTCGGCTACCCGACCCTGTGCCTCGCCACACTGCCGTTCATGGCCCTGGTGACGGTCCTGGCGTTCCGGCTGCGCAGGATTGCCGACTGGTCGCCGACCGACCCGCTGTCGTAGTCAGGGCCCGACCCGGGCGGGGAATCTCCATGTTCCGGGTCAAGCTGCGAGAGCGGCCGGCTCGTCGCTCGGTGGCGGAGCTGTCGCGGGCAGGGCGCTCGCCGCACCCACCCCAACTGGTGGGACCCAACTGGCAGGTTTCCGGCGCAGAATGCGCCGATTGCGTCCCACCAGTTGGGGGACGACCGGTCGGCGTCGGCCCGGCTCGGCGTCGGGGCTACTCGACGACCCGGTGGAAGCCGTCGTCGTCGACGACCTGGCCGCCGATGAGCCGCACCAGGTCCGCCGTGACGCCGTCGACCATGCGCTGGGCCTCGCGACGGCTGCGCCGGGCAGCCCGCGAGGGGTTGAAGCCGAGGACGTCCATCGGGCGGCCCGGCCGGAAGCGCACCTCGTAGGTGAGGACCGGGTGCCCGGACACCGAGTGCGTGCTCGAGGTGGTCCAGGCGGAGCCGGCCTGCCCGAGCCCCGGGCCGTCGGCACGGCCGCCGCCGAGCACGGGGGCCTCGAGCGGCGGGACGACGAAGCGCGGGTCGGACGCGACCCGCAGCCCGGCCGGGGCCGTCGCACGGGCGGCCGCCTCGGGCCGCGCCGGTGGCGTAGGTGAGGTGGGTGCAGGAGCGGCGCCGGTGACGTGGCCGGGCAGGCCCTGCCTGTGGTCGACGGCGGGCGGCGCGGTCGAGACCTCGATCGTCACCATGTCGCGCGCCCACTCGGGTCCGTCGCCGAACCGCCCGCCGACGGCGGACGAGCCGCCGCCCCAGACGTCGTCCGCGAGCACGTCGACCTGGTCGAGCCAGCGGTCGAGCACGACCGCCAGCTCCGTAGCACTCAGCTCGACCTCGCTGCGCACGAGGCGGTCCACCATGGACGCCGGGTCGGGCACGAGGACCGCGCCCGTCCCCGTCACGCGCACGGCGCCGCCGAGCCGCTTGGCCACCGCCTGGATGTCCTCCAGGGCCTGCAGCTCGTCGCCGAGGGGCGTGCCCTCGGGGAACGCGTCGTCGAGCGGGTTGGTGCCGCGCAGCTCGGTGGGGACCAGGTCCCCGCGGTCGGGGCGCACCCGCAGCACGAACGCGCAGCTGCCGGGCACGTCGAGCTCGGCCGCGAGCTCCGCGGTGACCTCCCACGGGCCGGTGAGGACGGCGCCGGGGCCGAGCAGGATCTCGTCGTCGCGCCGGGTGCGGGCGTCGGGGGCCCGCTGCACGACGACGGCCGCGAGCTCCGACAGCGAGGTCGGCTCGCGCAGGACGAGCAGGTGGTGCGCGCGCGGGACGGACCGGTCGAGCCGGCGCGTGCGCTGGGACGGCGCGGGGGCGGCCTCGTCGCCCGCCGCGGCCTGCGCCTCGGCGGCCTGCACCTCGGCCACCTGCGCCTCGGCGGCCCGCGCCGCCTCCCGCGCCCGGAGCTCCCGACGAGTGGTCATACGACCCGGACTCGGCTGAAGTTCTGGTGGGAGCGCGACGCCGTCGGGCCGCGCTGGCCCTGGTAGCGGGAGCCGTCGGCGCCCTGGCCGTACGGCTTGTCCGCGGGGGTCGAGAGCGTGAAGAAGCAGAGCTGGCCGATCTTCATGCCCGGCCACAGCCGGATGGGCATCGTCGCGGTGTTCGACAGCTCGAGCGTCACGTGCCCCGTGAACCCGGGGTCGATGAAGCCCGCCGTCGAGTGGGTGAGAAGGCCGAGCCGACCGAGCGAGGACTTCCCCTCGAGGCGGGCGGCGACGTCGTCGGCGAGCGTGACGCGCTCGTACGTGGCGCCGAGGACGAACTCCCCCGGGTGCAGGACGAACGGCTCGCCCGGGTCCATCTCGACCAGGCGCGTGAGGTCGGGCTGGTCCGCGCTGGGGTCGATGACGTCGTACCGGTGGTTGTCGAAGAGCCGGAAGCTGCGGTCGAGCCGGACGTCGACGCTCGCCGGCTGCACGGCCTCGGGGTCGAAGGGATCCAGCCGGACCCGCCCGTCCTCGATGTGGGAGCGGATGTCGTGGTCGGAGAGCAGCACGCGTCGATTGTGCCATCGAGCGGGCCGGCGGCGGGGTCCATCCCGGGTGGTCTCGGGCGCACTGTCGTGCCGACCCATCGACCGGCCGATCAGCTCGTGAGCGGTGCGATGGTCCGGACCACGACCCTGCGCCACTGCTGCTGGGCCGGGCGGCCCTGGCGGTCGCGGACCATGACGCCGCGGCGGGCGAGCTGGCGGCGCAGGAGCTCGGCGTCGCCGTGCTGGCCGTTGCGCACGGCGGCAGCGCGGGCGAGGAGGAGCCGGCGGTTGCCGTCCTCGAGGTCGTCGTCGGTGGTCCACGGCCGGAAGTCGTCGGCGTGCGGGTCGGCGGAGACGGGCTCCGGGTAGTCGAACTCGGCGAGCGCGCCGAGCAGGACCGGGGTGTTCAGGCGGTTCGGCACGCGCGCGAGCTCGACGCCGCCGCGGCCGTGCACGACGAGGTCGTCCGCGAGCACGATCCGGCTGACCAGGGCGCGCGGCACGGTCACGTGCGCGTCGTCCCAGTGGATGCCGATCGCGCGGTTGGAGACCTCGGCCCGCATGGCCTCGCGGAGCGCGCCACCGGCCACGATCGCACCGAGCGCGAGCCCGACGACGGCGCCGACCAGGAGTCCCACCGGCTCGCCCAGGTGGTCGGCCCGTCCGAAGATGCCGTCGAAGCCGGTGAGCTCGGCGATCAGCTCGATCCCCAGAGCGACGACGGCACCGGCGAGCGCCCCGACGAGCGGGATGCCGAGCATGAGGCGCGCGCAGCGGACGGTGTGGACGCCGACCTTGGTCGTCTTCTCCACGACCGCGCCCGATCGCGGGGCGGTGGAGACCGACGGGGCCGAGTCGGCGTCGTCCGGGCGCAGCGAGGCGGGCGAGGTGCTGGGTGCCGGGATCGTCGTCGGCTCGGGGTCGGATGCGTGCTCGGGCGTGCGGTCGCGCTGCGGCGCGGAGGCATGGTCGGGCCCGGGCGCGGTCCGATCGTCGCTTGTCGCGAGCCCGAGCTCGTCGCGGCGTTCGTTCATGACCGTCACCCCTGGCCCCCGTACGACCGCCCGACGACGCCCGCGTGGGGCGCGCACTGATGCCGAGCCGTGTTCATGTCGTTAGCATCCCGCGACATTGCTTCCCGCGGCGTCCTCCCCCGGGGGAGAAGTCCCCGACCCGCGTACGACCCAGGGATGACTCACGGACGTCCTGGCGCCCTTACGTCTCGGGCCAGTCCCGCTCGAGACCGGTGAGGATGAACTCGACCTTCGTGTCCATCGCCCTCCGGCCCGTCCACCACTCCTTCGGCTGGAGGGTGGCCTCCATGTCACCGACGGCGTCGCGCACCGTCTCGAGGCCGGTGCGGCCGTCGTCCTGGACGGCACGCATGGAGGAGACGCCGAGGTGGGAGGCCAGGACCGTGTCGCCGATGAAGTCGAGGGCGAACATCACCTGCGGCAGCGTCTTGCCCAGCTGCGCGAGATGGTCGGCGTAGGCACGGAAGACCTCGTCAATCCGGGTGGGTGCGGCGGGGAAGGAGTACAGGACGCTCTCGAGCCCGGGGTAGTCCTCGCACAGTCGCCAGCACTCGTCGGCCCAGGTCCGCAGCACCGCCCGCCAGGTCATGTCCGTCTCCGGGCGCGCGATGGTCGCCCCGGCGGCGTCGAGGCAGGCGATCACCAGGTCGTCGCGGGAGGGGAACAGGCGGTACAGGGCGGCGGGGACCACGCCGAGCCGCGCGGCGACCGACGACATCGTGAAGCGGTCGATCCCCTCCGCGAAGGCGGCCGCGACGGCGTCGGCCGTGTCGAAGGCCGGCTTGCGCCCGACCTTCCGGCCGCCGCGGACGGGTGCACGGTCCGACGTCGGGGCTCGGCCCGTGGTTCGTGCGCTCCGGTTCGTCCCCGGGTCAGCCATCGGTCCTCTCCCTCGGTCCCGCCGGCGCCAGCTGCCAGCCCTCGGCCTGGTGCAGTCTCTCCCAGAAGCGGGCGTACGTGCCGCCCGCCGCGAGCAGCTCCTCGTGGGTCCCCTGCGCCTCGACGCCGCCCGAGTCGTCGATGGCGACGATCTGGTCCGCCGCGGCGATCGTGTCGAGGCGGTGAGCGATGATGAGGACCGTGGCCTGCCGACGCAGCTGCTCGACCGCCGCCACGATGTTGGCCTCGTTCTCGACGTCCAGCGCGGAGGTGGCCTCGTCGAGGAGCACGATCTGAGATCGCTTGAGCAGCGCGCGGGCGATCGCGACGCGCTGGCGCTCACCGCCCGAGAGCGCGCGGCCGCCCTCGCCGACCCGGGACGTCCAGCCGTCCGGCAGCCGCTCGGCGATCTCGGTGACGCCCGCCAGGTCGGCCGCCCGCCGGATCTCCTCGGCGGTGGCGTCGGGGCGCCCCACCGCGACGTTCGCCTCGAGGGTGTCGTCGAAGAGGTAGACGTCCTGGAAGACCATCGACAGCTGGCCCATCAGCTGCTCGGCCGTCTGCTCGGTCACCGGCAGCCCGCCGACCTTCACGGAGCCGGAGTCGGCGTCATGGAAGCGGCTGACGAGCCGAGCGATCGTCGTCTTCCCGCTGCCCGAGGGGCCGACGAGCGCCACCATCGACCCGGCGGGAACGGTCAGCGAGACCCGGTCGAGCACGCACTCCCCGTCCGGGGAGTACGCGAAGGTCACGTCCTCCAGCTCGATCGAGCCGGGGGCGGGCAGAACGCCCGGCTCGTCGGGCTCGGGCAGCGGCTCGGCCGTGAGCACCTCGTCGATCGCGTCGAGCAGCGGGCGCCGGGACTCGAGCGCCATCGCGCCCTCGGTGATGGTGGTCAGGGTCGAGGTGAAGCGGAGCGCGAGGCCGATGAAGGCGAGAGCCGGCACGGGGGCGAGCGTCCCGGCCACGGCGAGCGACCCCGTGACGGCGATGAGAACGACCACGACGCCCTGCGTGACCACCCCGCTCAGCGCCATCCCGGCGGTCTCGATCCACTGCGCCCGGGTCTTCGCCCGGTACGTCCCCTCGAGCGCATCCTCGAGCGGGGCGAAGCCCTCGCTCTGCCCGCACGAGCGCAGCGCCGCCTGGCACTGCGCGTACTCCACGATGCGGTCGGCAAGGTTCACCTCCTGGGGGTCGTGCAGCGACCGGCCGCGGCGCAGCACCGCCGTCGAGACGAGCGTGATCACCACGAAGACGGGCGCCGAGACGGTCAGCGCGAGCCCGAGGAGCGGGTTCCACAGCCACGCGGCGACGACCACGACGACGGCGGAGCACACGCGCGAGACCAGCGGCCCGAACATGTGGGCGTAGATCTCGCCCGCCTGCATGAGCTCGGTGGACACCATCCGGGAGAGTCGACCGGCGAGCGGGCGCGCGAACCAGCCGAGCGGCTGCCGGGAGACCTGGTCGCCGATGAGGCGGTGGATGGAGCGCAGGAAGTCGAGCGCGACGCCGTAGGTGCGCGTGTTCTGCCAATAGTTGACGCCGAAGCTCAGCGCGGCGAGGGCCGCGAGCACCCACAGCCAGCCGCCGAGCCCCATCCCCCACACCGGCTCGCCGGAGGCCAGCGAGCTGACCGCCGGGAGGAGCGCCGCGAGGGCGAGCCCCTCGACGACGCCGCCCAGCGCTGAGACGAGGGTCGCCGGGACGAGGGCGGCAGAGTCGGAGATCATGCGCCTCATGCGCGGGACGATGTCCATCAGCGGAAGGTTCACGACCTGTCCCCCATCTCGGTGGTGGTGGACTCCCACAGCCGGGCGTAGCCCGGATCGAGGAGCAGCTGTTCGTGCGTGCCGGTCGCCCGGACCCGCCCCTGCTCGACGAGGACGATCTGGTCCACGCCGCGGATGACCTCGGGCCGGTGGGCGATCGTCAGAACGGTCTTCCCCCTGACGAGGTCGGTGAGCGCCTGCTGGATCTCGTGCTGCGACTCGGGGTCGGTGAGCGCGGTGGCCTCGTCGAGGACGAGGACGGGCGCGTCGACCAGGATCGCCCGGGCGATCGCGACGCGCTGGGCCTGGCCCCCGGAGAGTCCGCCGTCCTTGCCGTAGACGGTGTCGAACCCGTTCGGCAGCGCCTCGATCTCGTCCAGCACCCGCGCGGCCCGGGCCGCCTCGCGGACCTGCTCGTCCGTGGCGTCCGGGCGACCGAGGGCGATGTTGTCGCGGATGCTGATCGCGGGCAGCTGCGGGTCCTGCAGGACGAAGCCGACCTGCCGGTAGAGGTCCGCGATCCGGGAGACCGGCGCGCCGCCCAGCAGGATCCGGCCGGAGCGGGGGTCGTCGAAGCGGGCGAGCAGCGTGGCGATCGTGGACTTGCCCGACCCGGAGGGCCCGACGAGCGCGGTGACGGTGTCCTCGCGCAGGACGAAGGAGACGTCGTCGAGGGCCAGCTCGGCGTCCTCGCCCTCGCCGTAGGAGTACGAGACGTGGTCGAAGACCACGTCGTGGCCGTCGGGCACGGCCCGGGCGCCGTCGTCGTCGAGCATGGGGGTGTCGAGGAGGTCGATGATCCGGGTGGCCGCCGCCCCCGCCAGCTGCGCGGACCACAGCGAGCCCATCATGACCTCGAGGCCGTACGGGATGAGCAGGGCGATGAGGGACGTGGCGAGGACGTCCGCGGCCGTGACCTCGCCGAGGCTCACCAGCCACGCCCCTCCCCCGATATTGATGAGCAGGATGAGCGGGACCGCCAGCAGCGACGAGCCGAGCGCGCTCACGGTGATGAGCGGGCGCACCCAGCCGTAGTAGAAGTGCTGGAAGTCCTCCGCGGACTCCTGGTAGGCGCGGTGCGCGCGGCCCACCCGGCCGAAGGCCTTGACCACGGTGATGCCGGTGACGAACTCGACCATGCGCGCCGAGACGACCCCGAGCCGCCGGTCCATCTCGACCGTCTTCTCGCCCATGCCGCGCATGCTCAGGGACATCGCCGCGGCGTACAGGGGCACGGTGGCGACGGACAGCAGGCCGAGCCGCCAGTCGATCGTGAAGGCGTACACCATCAGCGACAGCGGCATGACGACGGCGATCGTCCCGTCCACCGGCTGGTGCGCGATGAGGTGGTGGACGGTCGTGATGTCGTCCTGCAGTGCCTTGCGCACCCGGCCGGAGTTGGTGGCGGTGAACCACGTCAGCCGGGTGCCGGAGAAGCGGCGGATCATGCGCCGGCGGACGAGGTGGCCAAGCCTGATGTCGGCCAGGTGCGTGACGAGCAGCGCCCCGACGTACACGAGCAGGCGGAGGCCGAAGGCGGCGAGCAGGACGCGCAGCCAGAGGCCCACGGCATCGCCGTCGACGTCGGCGCTCCCTCCCGCGGCCTCGAGCAGGATCGCCCCGATCCGGACGAGGGCGATGTAGGGCACGACCGCGAGCACCCCCGAGACGACCGCGAGCACGCGGCCGGTCATGAGGCTCCGCGCCACGGGCTGCAGGAGGTCCTTCAGCGCCAGGGCGTCGGCCCGCTGCTGGGCCTTCGTGTCTTCCGCGTCGCCCGGGGCAGGCGCTTCCACGGTGGGGGTGGCCGTCGTCGTCACGCGTCTCTCCTCGGGGTGTCCGGTGATCCGCGGCTAAGGTAAGCCTGACCTTATCCGTTCGTGAACCCCATTCAGATAATGAGACCTGCGGACCCCTGGCGGGCGGAGTGGTGGCTGACGGGCGGTGGGCGGC
>FUHX01000025.1 GCA_900163555.1 Actinomycetales bacterium JB111
TCGGGCCCGTGGGAATGTCTCGCGGCGCGAAGCGTTTCATTCTTCAACCATCGGAGGCCGCCCCCGTGCCACCGATGCCCCGGCGAGATCCGGGCGCGCAGCCCCATCGAGGAGAACCATGTCCCACCGCATCCGACGCGCACCAGCCGCGGCCGCCTTCGCCGCGGCCCTCGCCCTCACGCTCGCGGCCTGCGGTGGCGGCGAGGACGACCCGGAGGAGACCGGCTCCGGAACCTCCGGCGAGTCCGGCAGCGAGTCGGGCTCGGAGTCCGGCTCCGGTTCGAGCGACGGGTCGACCGACGGGGCCGCCGACGCCGGCACGCCCGTCGAGGGCGGCAGCCTGACGGTCGCCCACACCCAGGCCCCCACGTCGCTCGACCTCCACAACGAGATCACCGCGAACAACGCGTTCGTCATCGACAAGCTCTTCGAGGGCCTCGTGACCTTCGACGAGTCCGGCGAGATCGTGCCCGAGCTCGCCACCGAGTGGGACATCAGCGACGACGGCCTGACCTACACGTTCACCCTCGAGGAGAGCGTGCAGTTCTCGGACGGCAGCGAGCTGGACTCGGAGGACGTCGTGTTCTCGCTCGAGCGCCACCTCGAGGTCGGCGGACCGCTCCCCCTGCATGCGGACATCGCGAGCATCGAGGCGACCGACCCGACCACGGTCACCATCACCCTGAACGAGCCCTACACCCCGCTGCTCGGCGAGCTCTCCGGCTTCTCCAACGGCATCATCCCGACCGACTTCGGGGGCCTGTCCGAGGAGGAGTTCTTCACCTCGCCCATCGGCTCGGGCGCGTTCACGGTGGACAGCTGGGCTCCGGGCGGCGACATCGTCCTCGCGGCGAACGACAGCTACCGGGTCGACGGCCTGCCCCACCTGGACGAGGTGACGATCACCGTCATCGCGGACGACAACCAGCTCATCAGCCAGGTGCAGTCCGGCCAGGTGGACGTCATCACCCAGGTCCCGCCGGCGAACGTCTCGACGCTCGAGTCCAACGACGACGTCACCGTCTCGGCCACCGAGGGCTGGACCGTCGAGGAGCTCTTCTTCAACACGCAGGACGAGCACTTCGCCGACCCGCACGTGCGCGCCGCGGCCCAGCTCGCGATCGACCGCGAGGGCATCGTCGAGGCCTCGACCTTCGGCACCGCCACGCCCGCCGGCTCGCTGCTCCCGCCGCCGATCCAGTACTACGACGCCTCCCTCGCCACCTCCGTGGACATCGCGGCGGCCCAGGACGAGATCGCGCAGTCCGAGTTCCCCGACGGCTTCGACACCACGCTGCTCATCCCGTCGGGCAACACCGCGCGCACGCAGTCCGCGCAGATCATCCAGGCGGGGCTCAGCCAGATCGGCATCACGGTCGAGATCGAGACCGTCGACCTGTCGACGTTCCGCGAGCGGTTCCGCGCGTTCGACTACTCGTTCATGGTCAACTCCGCGATCTCCGACATCCCGGACCCGAACGCGGTCATCACCTTCCAGGCCGACCCCGAGGGCGGCTCCGACTCGTACTGGACGCACTACGCGAACGACGAGGTCACCTCGCTCATCGACGAGGGCCGCTCCACCCCGGAGGGCCCGGAGCGCGAGGAGATCTACACCGAGATCCAGTCGCTCATCAACGCCGACGCCCCGTACGTCCCGCTGTACTACCCGCAGAACGTGCGCGCGTGGGGCGCGGGCGTCCAGGGCATCACGGTCCTGCCGAACGGCTCGCTCGACTACACCGAGGCGTGGGTCAGCTGACCTCCCCCGACGTCGGCGCGAACCCCGGGCGGGTCGACCCGCCCGCCGCAGGCTCGGCCCCCACCCCCTCCGGGGTGGGGGCCGAGAACGGCATGCCCGCGCCCCTGGACGCGGGCCAGGCCCGCGGGGGACGCACCGGCGCCGCCGGCCGCGGCACCCTGCGCGTGCTGGCCTCGACCCTCCCGGTGGTGATCGGCGTCGTCGTGGCGGTCTTCTTCCTCATCCGGCTGGTGCCGGGAGACCCCGCCCGCGCCAACCTGGGCGACCAGGCGAGCGACGACGCGGTCGCCGACCTGCGCCGCCAGCTCGGGCTGGACCAGCCGCTCCTCACCCAGTTCGGCGACTTCCTCTGGAATCTCGTCACCCGCGCGGACACCGGCGACTCCCTGTTCTACGGGGTCTCCTCCCGGGAGCTGGTCCTCGGCCGTGCGGGGCTCACGCTCTCGCTCGTGGCGGTCGCCGCGGTGCTGGCGATCCTCATCGTCGTGCCGCTGGCGATCCTCGCGGCCACGCGCCGCGGCTCGCTCACCGACCACCTCGTGCGGATCGTGCCGACGGTCGGCCTGTCGATGCCGATCTTCTGGATCGGCATGCTCCTCGCGCTGCTGTTCTCCCACCGGCTCGGCTGGCTCCCGCCCGGCGGCGACGGGGACGGGCTGCGCAGCCTCCTGCTGCCCGGGCTGTCGATCGCGATCACGATCGCCCCGACGCTCATCCGGTCGCTGCGGGCGCAGCTGGTCGAGGTGCTCGACGCCGACTTCGTCACCACCGCGCGCGCCGCCGGCCTGCCCGCGCGCCGCGTGCTCGGCGTGCACGTCCTGCGCAACGCGGCCGCACCGACCCTGTCCCTGTTCGGGCTGAACATCGCGCTCATGCTCGGCGGGACCCTCGTGGTGGAGCGCGTCTTCGACCTCGACGGCATCGGCACGATCCTGTTCGAGGCCGCCGGCAACCGCGACTACCCGCTCGTCCAGGCGATCACGCTCTTCTCCGCGATCGTGGTCATCGTGGCCTCGCTCGTCACCGACCTGCTCGTCACGTGGCTCGACCCGAGGGGGACGGACCGATGACCGAGATCCTCGGCTCTGGTGGCGCGGCGGGCGCGGGTGGCTCTGTTGGCGCAGCGAGCGCGTCCGGCTCGGCGGGTGCGGCCGGCGCAGCCAGCTCGGCGGGCGCGGCCGCCGCCACCTCCGGCATCTCCCCCGCCCCGCCCGCGGCCTGGCGGCGGGCGCTGCGCTCGCCGAACCTCATCATCGGCGCGCTCATCACCCTCACGGTCGCCGTCGTCACGATCCTCGCGCCCGTCATCGCGCCGTACGACCCGAACGAGATGGACTTCGCGAACACCCTCGCACCGCCGAGCGCGCAGTACCCGCTCGGCACGGACCAGCTCGGGCACGGCCTGCTCACCGTGCTGCTGCACGGCGGGCGGGTCGACCTCTCGGTGGCCCTGCTCGCGGCGGCGACCCCGTTCGTCGTCGGGGTCCTGCTCGGGACGGTCGCCGGGTACGTGGGCGGCCCGCTCGACCGGGTCATCGCGCGCATCACGGACACGGTCGTCGCGTTCCCGTTCTACGTCCTCGTCATCGCGATCGTGGCGATGGTCGGGCAGGGGACGGTCGGCATCGTCGTCACGTTCGCGATCGTGGGGTGGATCGGCTATGCCCGCGTCGTGCGGACGGCGACCCGCGCCGTCGCGACCTCCGACTACGTGGTCGCCGCCCGCGGCGGCGGACTCGGCCACGCCCGCGTGCTGCTGCGCCACGTCCTGCCGGCGACAATCACCCAGGCCGTCGTCCTGCTCGTGAGCGAGATCGTCCTCATCATGGTGGCGATCGTGACCCTGGGGTTCCTCGGCCTCGGCTACGACCCGTCGATCCCCGAGTGGGGGGCCATGATCGACGCCGGGCGCCCCTTCCTCACCGACAAGTGGTGGATGTCCGTGGCGCCGGGCGGCGCGGTCGTCCTCGTCGGCGTCGGGCTGTCCCTGCTCGCCGACGGCCTGTCGGACCTGTGGGGGCAGCGATGAGCGCGCCCGCGACCGGCCTGCTGGACGTGCGTGGCCTGAGGATCAGCGCCGGCGAGCGGGAGATCGTCACCGGGATCGACCTGCACGTCGACCCCGGCGAGTGCCTCGGCCTGGTCGGCGAGTCCGGCTCGGGCAAGTCCCTCGCCGTCCGCGCGGTCATGGACATCCTGCCGCGGGGCGTGCGCCGGTCGGGCGGCGAGGTGACCGCGGGCGGCCGGTTCGCGATGGTCTTCCAGAACCCGACGACGTCGCTCGACCCCCTGATGTCCGTCGGCAACCAGATCGCGGAGGTCCGGCGGTTCGTGCGCGGCCGCAGCCGGGCCGAGGCGAAGGCTGAAGCGATCGAGCTGCTCACGCAGGTCGGCATCCCGGACCCGGCCACGCGGTACCGCTCCCGCCCCGACCAGCTCTCCGGCGGCCAGCGCCAGCGCGTCGGCATCGCGATCGCCCTGGCGACCGACCCCGACATCCTGCTGTGCGACGAGCCGACGACCGCCCTCGACGTCACCGTCCAGGCGCAGGTGCTCGGCCTGCTCACCGCCCTGCGGCGCGACCGCGGGCTGACGATGGTGATGATCAGCCACGACCTTGCGGTCGTCGCGCAGGTCGCCGACCGGGTGGCCGTCATGCGCGCGGGCGCCGTCGTCGAGACGGGGCCGACCGCCTCGGTGGTCGGCGACCCTCAGCACGAGTACACAGCCTCGCTCGTCGGCGCCGTCCTCGACCTGCCAGAGGCGGAGGACTCATGAGCGCGGGAATGAACGGGGACGGGGCGGAGACCCGGTCCGACGCCGAGGCAGCAGCCGGCGCGGCGAGCACCGGGGCCAGCACCTCGGCCGGGGCCGCCCTGGAGGTCCGCGGGATCAGCGCCGGCTACGGCCGCACGCGCGTCCTGCACGACGTCTCCCTCGACCTCCCCGCCGGCGGCTCGCTGGGCATCGTTGGTGAGTCCGGGTCGGGCAAGACCACCCTCGCGCGCGTCATCGCCGGGGAGCACGCACCCGAGAGCGGCGAGATCCTGCTCGACGGCGAGGCGCTCACCCGCCGCCGCACCTCCGCCCAACGGCGCGCGATCCAGGTGGTCCACCAGGACCCCTACTCCTCGCTCAACCCGCGTCTGCGCATCGGGTCCGTGCTCACCGAGCTGCTCGCGGTCCACCGGCTGAGGCCGCGGGCCGAACGACGGGCGCGCGCCGAGGAGCTCATGCGCCTGGTCTCCCTGCCGGTCGAGGCCCTGGACGCCTTCCCCGGACAGCTGTCGGGCGGGCAGCGGCAGCGGGCCGCCATCGCCCGCGCGCTCGCGGTCGAGCCCCGCCTCCTGGTCGCCGACGAACCGACGTCCGCCCTCGACGTCACCGTCCAGGCCACGGTCCTCGCCCTTCTCGACGACCTCCGCGAGCGCCTCGGTCTGACCATCCTCCTCATCAGCCACGACCTCGCGGTCGTCCACCACCTCACCGAGCGGGTCGGCGTCATGCGGGACGGGCGCCTCGTCGAGCTCGCGGGGACGGACGAGGTCTTCCGTCGCCCCACCGATCCCTACACGCGCCGGTTGCTGGCCTCCGCGCCCCGGCTCGCGCCCGCGGCCGGACGAGTCCCCCCGCCCGACGACGACGCGCCGTCGCGTTCAGACGACCGGCCCGCTCCAGACGACCGGCCGCCCACATGACGGCCCCCACCAACGATCGGAGAGCGACGTGACCTCACCATCCGCATCGGCAGCGCCGAACCTGCTGGACCTCCCGCCCCTGACCCCGGGCGAGGTCACCGGCCTCGAGGAGCGCATCGCCGAGGTGCTCGGCGTGCCGACGGCGAGCCACGACGTCGCGCTCGTCCCCGGCGAGGCGATCCTCGCCCTCGAGGCCGCGGCGCGGTCGGTCGCCCACCCCGGGCAGACCGCGGTCAACGTGGTGACCGGGCCCTACGGCGCCCTGTTCGGCTCGTGGATGCGGGCAACCGGCGCCGAGGTCGTCGACGTGACGAGCCCGCTCGACTCGGTCGCGGACCCGGCCGAGGTGCGGCGGGCGCTCGACGACCACCCCGACGCGACCGTCCTCGCGGTCGTCCACGCAGAGGCCGCGACCGGCGGCACGAACGACCTCGACGCGATCCTCGCCCTGGCCGAGGAGCGCGGGCTGATCACCGTCGTCGACGCGGTGGCCTCCGTCGGCGCCGAGCCCGTCCCGTTCGACCGCGCGGACGTCGTGGCCATCGGTCCGCAGAAGGGCCTCGCGGGTCCCGCCGGCATCTCCGCGCTCACCGTCTCCCGGCGAGCGTGGGCACACATCGGGTCGAACCCGGCCGCGCCGCGCGACTCGTCGCTCTCCCTGCTCGACTGGCACGAGCGGTGGCTGCGCTCCGACCGCACCGAGATCCCCGGCTACCTCCCCTGGCTCGAGGCGCACGCGTTCGCCGCCGCGATCGACCGGGTGGGCGCCGAGGGGCTCGACGCGGTGGAGGCCCGGCACGCGGCGGCGCGCGCCGCCGCCCGGGCGGGCATCGCCGAGCTGGGCCTCGAGCCGTGGCAGCGCGAGGAGTCCGCGGCAGCGCCGATCGTCACGACGGTCCGGCTGCCCGAGTCGATCGCGGGCCGGCCCACCGTTGGCGAATCCGCTGCGGGTGCACCCACCGTTGGCGAATCCGCTGCGGGTGCACCCACCGTTGGCAAATCCGCTGCGGGTGCACCCACCGATGGCGGGTCCGTCGCCGATGGGGTCGATGCCACAGAACCCACCGACGGCGAACCCACCGATGGCGCGCCCACTTCCGGTGAGTCCAGTGTCCGCGGGCTGATCGCGAAGGCGGCTGCGGCGTCGTCGGGGATCGTGGGGCCGGGTCCCGGTCCTCTCACGGACCGGCTCCTCCGCATCGTCCACACCGGCCGGGCGGCGTCCCTGGACGCGGTCCGGCGGGCGCTGACCGCCCTCGCTCCGCTCGCGCCGAACGCGGACGGGCTCGAGGCCGCGCTGGCCGCCGCCGAGGCGGCCTGGTCCGGGCGGTAGCGGCCCCTGGGCGGTCTCTCTCCGCCGTCGGGGCTCCCCGCGGACCGAGCCACCCACCGTCCGAGCTAGCTACCCACGGTCGGCGCTACCCGCGGTCCGAGCTAGCCGCGGACCCAGAAGCGGGCGTGGTCGTCGGCGAGCGGGAGGTCGTGCGCGGCAGCGACCCCGGCGTGCAGGAGCTGGCCGTCGTGCGCGTTGAGGCCCTTGGCCAGGTGCGGGTCGGCCTTGAGCGCCGCCCGCCAGCCGCCTGATCCGGACAGCGCGCGCACGTACGGCAGGGTGAGCGACGTGAGGGCGAAGGTGGCCGAGCGCGGGTAGGCGGCGGGCATGTTCGCGACCGCGTAGACCGTGGCCGGGCCGACCGTGAACGTGGGGTCGGAGTGCGTCGTCGGGCGGGAGACCTCGAAGCAGCCGCCCTGGTCGATCGAGATGTCCACGAGCACACTGCCCGGCCGCATCCGCTCGACCATCTCGCGGGTGACGAGCCGGGGAGTGTGGGCGCCGGGCACGAGCACGGTGCCGATGACGAGGTCCGCGCGCTCGACGGCCTCCGCGATCGCCTGGTGCGTGGCGGCCAGCGTCCGCACGGCGGGGCCGTAGCGGTCGTCGAGCGCCCGGAGCGCGTCCATCGAGCTGTCGAAGGCGGTGACGGACGCGTGCATGCCGACGGCGTAGCCGGCCGCGCCGGTTCCCGCCACGCCCGCGCCGAGGACGACGACCTCGGCCGGGGGCGCGCCGACGACGCCACCCATGAGCACGCCCGGCCCGCCGGCCGTGGCAGCGAGCAGGTTGGCGCCGACGACGGCCGCCATGCGCCCCGCGATCTGGGACATCGGCGCGAGCAGGGGCAGTCGCCCGGCAGCGTTCTCGACCGTCTCGTAGGCGATCGCCGTGGTGCCCGCCTGCAGCAGGCGCTCGGTGAGCGCCCGGTCGGCGGCGAGGTGCAGGTAGGTGAACAGGACCTGCCCGGGGCGCAGGTGGTCGTACTCCTCGGGCCTCGGCTCCTTGATCTTCACGACCAGGTCCGCGGCCCACGCCTCGGAGGCGGTGTCGACAATCCTCGCGCCGGCGGCCGCGTAGTCGTCGTCCTGGATCCCGGAGGTGAGCCCGGCCCCGGACTGGACGAGGACCTTGCGGTCGGCCGAGACGAGCTCGGCCACCCCGGCTGCGGTCAGGCCGACCCGACCCTCGTGGTCGAGCACCTCCGTCGGTACTCCGATGCGCATGACACCCTCCGTTCGCGATCCGCCAAGGCTAGTCCCACCCGCTCCTCCGGCCCCCACCAGTCGCGTGGCCGAACCCCAGTCGCCGCCCATCCCCAACTGGTGGGACCCATTCGGCCACGTCTGCGCCAAAAAGTCGCCGGCTGGGTCCCACCAGTCCCGTCCCCGTCCGGGCGCATCTCTCCCTGTCGCCGCCGCTGCCTCCATTCCGCGCCCCCATCTCGCCCCCACCCCCCGACTGGTGGGACCCAATCGGCAACTCTTGCGCCAGAAACGTGCCAGTTGGGTCCCACCAGTCCGGGTTGGTGCACGGGCAGGGGCAGGAGCGGCGGACCGGGCGCAGTTGGGCAGCCCAGGTCGGAGGGGCGGGCAGGTCTGGGCGCAGGCCCAGGGCGCGCGACGGCGACGGCGACGGCGACGGCGAGGGCGAGACGAGCGGAGTCCGGCCGGCCCCAGGACGGTGCGTGAACCAACGGGGCGGGGAACTAGGTGCGGGATCGTCGTCGTCGGGCCTGGTCCTGCTCGCCGAGGAAGACCCGCACGAGGATGCGCGCGCCGAGCGTGAAGGCGAACAGCAGCAGCGCCGCCCCGACGAGCGGCAGGATCTCGATGCCGTCCGCGATGCTCGGGCCGCCGGTGGACGCGATGAGAATGGTCCCCGCGAGCCCGAGGGACGCGGCGAGAACGGCCGTGATGACCTGCTGGACGATGCCGGAGACGAACGCGCGATCGTCCTCGTGGGCGAGCACCCGCGTGGAGATCGTGAACCGCCCCGCCTCGAGGTCCTCCGTGATGCGGCCGAGCCGGCGCGGCATGCGCTGCAGGACCGGCATGAGCGCCGCCGCCTGGCCGACGAGCGAGTCCTTGAGCGCCTGCGGGCTCACCTTCTCCCGCGCGATCGTGCGGCCCTCGGCGCGGGCGGCGCCCATGAGGTCGAGGTCGCTGCGGAGCAGGGCGAGCGTGCCCTCCAGCCCGCCGAGGGCCCGGAATGCCCCGGCCAGCTGCGGCGGGACGGAGAACCGGTGGCGGAGCACGATCGTGAGCAGGTCGCCGAACAGGGCCGAGGACTCCGGCGCGTGGCCGAGCCGGGTGAGGAGCTGGCCGATGTCGCGCTCGAGGTCCCGGTCGTCGAGGCCGGCGGGCCGGTCGAGGAGCTGGACGATCGCGTCCGTCGCGGCGATCGCGTCCCCCCGCTCGACCGAGGTGAGGACCGTTCCGAGCGTGGTCCTCGAGGCGGAGTCGAGCCGGCCGACGGAACCCAGGTCGAGCAGGGCCAGCGTCCCGGTGGGCCGCAGCATGACGTTCCCGGGGTGCAGGTCCGCGTGGAAGACGCCCGTGACGAGCACCTGGCGGAGGATCGTCCCGACGAGGGCCTGCGCCAGGTCGTGCCGCCGCTGGCCGGTCAGGGTGCGGACGCCGTCGCCCGCGGAGGACAGCGGCGCGCCGTCGATGCGCTCCATCACGAGCAGCCGCTGCGAGCTGAGGTCGGGGTACGGCGTGGGCACGTCGATGAGCGCCGAGTCGATGGCCCCGCCGACCGCCTGCATGTTCGCGAGCTCCACGCGGTAGTCCAGCTCCTCCTCGAGGGAGTCGGCGAACCCGCGGGCCAGGGTGCGCAGGCCGAGGGCCCGGCCCCACCTCGTCGTCCGGTAGAGCCGGTCCGCGAGCCGGAGGACGATGTCCATGTCCCCGGTGACCTGCTCGCGGGCGCCGGGCCGCTGGACCTTGAGCACCACGTCCGTGCCGTTGAGCAGCCGGGCCGTGTGGACCTGCGCGACCGAGGCGGCCGCGAACGGTTCCGTGTCGACGGACGCGAAGACCTCCTCGAGCGGCCGCCCGAGGGCCTCGTCGATGACGGGCCGGACATCGGTCCAGGACAGCGCGGGCACGTCCGCATGCAGGGACGACAGCTCGCTGACGATCGCCGGCGGCACGATGTCCGGCCGGGTCGCGAGCATCTGTCCCAGCTTCACGAACGTGACACCCGCGTCCTCCAGCGCGCGCCGGAGGGCGCGCGCCCGGGAGTGGACCGGGACGTCGTCGTCGGGGTGCCTGTTCGCGCGTGGCCGGAGCCAGGCGACCAGGCCGTGCCGGGCCGCGATCCGGACGACCTCGGTGTACCTGCGCGCGCGGCGCGCCCGGGCGGGGATCGAGCGGAGCAGCTGGATCGGACCGGGGAAGGAGCCGGTCGGCAGCACCGCCTCGAGGACGGCGAGGATCATGATCTCGACGACCAGCGACCAGCCGATCACCAGGCCCGAGACGAGCAGGATCGGCAGCGGGTCCGAGGTCGCCGACGCCTCGTCGATCGAGATGCCGAGGCCGTCCGCGACGCGGCGGAGGATGAGTCCGACGAGCGAGTTGCCGATCAGGCAGATGACGATCGTGCGCGGCCAGCCCACCGGTGCCCCGAGCAGCCGCCGCGCGATGATCGCGACGATGACCGCGGTGACGACCGTCGACGCGGCGACGATGAGCAGGTTCACGCGGTCAGTCTCCCCGAACTCCGGCCCGGCCGCACCGACGCTCTCCCCGCACTCCTCCCCTTCCCCCACCCGCGAGGTCGGAACGGACCGGGTCAGGTAGGAATTCCGAGTTCCTACCTCCCGCGCTCAGTTCCTCCCTCCCGGAAGTCAGGCGTGGGGCATCAGCGGGCGGGGGCGAGGTAGTCGATCGGGGTGAAGGTCGGCTCACCGGTCGCGACCTGCGCGAGCAGCTCGCCGATGGCCGGCGCGTGCTTGTGTCCGTGCCCGGAGTCCCCCGCCCCGACGACGATCCGACCCCTCCCCGGAATCGCACCCACGTGGAAGAGCCCGTCCGGCGCGCGCGTGTACATGCACGCGACCGCCTCGACCGGCTGCGGGTCGACGAGGTCGAACGCCTCCCCCACGGCCGCGCTCAGCGCCGCCGCGTCGCGCGGGAGGTTGATCGCCCGGTCGAGGTGGTCGGGATCCGCGTCCGCGAAGCCGAGGGAGTCCCCGCCGTCGTCGTCCAGGCCGATCTTCACGGCGAAACCGGACCCCTCGTCCGCGCCATGACCCCAGAGCACGCGACCGTCGGGCAGCTCGCGGATGAACACCGGGAAGCGGTCGAGCGCGAGGTCGCCCGCGAGGGCGTGTGGCTCCCGGCCGCGGAACCAGAACATCGGCACGCGTCGCGGCCGAAGCGGCATCTCCAGCAGGCGGGTCGTCCACGCGCCGGCCGTGACGATCACGCGGTCGGCCAGGATCCGGTCGCCCCCGGCCAGTCCCACCCCGACGCCGCCCGTCGTCTCGTCGATGTCCGTCACCCGGGTGCCGGTCAGCACGCGTGCGCCGAGTGCCTGCGCGGCCCCGACGGCGGCGCGGACCCCGGCCTCCGGGCGTGCGATCCCCGCGCCGGGGTCCCACAGGCCGACGTGGTCCTTGGGCAGGCGGGCGTAGGCGGGGAAGCGCTCCTTGACCTCGGCGGCGGTGAGATCCGTGGTCACGAGACCGGCCTCGGCGGCCGCGGCACGGGAGCCGGCGACGACCCGTCCGTCCGCGGGTCCCGACATGAGTCCGCCGGACAGCCGGAGGAGCTCGGCCCCGGTGGCGGACTCGAGGTCCCGCCACAGCTCCCGCGCGCGTCCGGCGACGACGCCGAGGCCCGGGTGCTCGAGGCAGGCCTCGCGGAAGAGCCGGGTGGTGCCGTGCGTGGACCCGAGGGCGTGGCCGATCTGGTGCTGCTCGATGCCGACCGCGCGGATGCCGCGCGCGGCGAGCCGCCACAGGGCGGTCGATCCCCAGGCGCCGAGCCCGACGACGACCACGTCCGCCCGGTCCGGTGGCGGCTGGTTCGACGTCGGGGCGGGTGCGGGACTCGTCATGACGCCCAGGATGGCACCTCCGGATGGAGGGACGCGGGGACGACCGTCCCGTCCCGCGTCCGGCCGGAAAGCCGGAAGCGCCCCGCCACACCCTGTGGGTGCAGCGGGGCGCTTCCGGTTGCGCTCCGTCGCCGCGGCTCAGCCGCGGCTACGGGTCATCAGGCGCGGCGTGCGCGGCTGATGACGAGTGCTCCTGCGCCGGCTCCGATCAGCACGAGTGCGCCGATCAGGTAGGCACGGAAGCCGTCGACGCCCGTGGAGGCGAGGTCGTCCTCGTCCGGGGTCGCCGGGTCGTCGTCGTCCGGGGTCGTCGGGTCGTCGGCGTCGGGGGTGACACCGTTCCAGACGTCCTCGTCGCCGACACGCAGACCGGAGTCCGCGCCCGTGCCGGTCACCTGCGCCTCGTCGGAGTGGGTCGCGCCCGCTCCGAGAGCCGGCAGGGTGCCGGTGCAGTCGAACTGCGTGCCGACCGCGAACGGACCGGCCCAGGTGGTGCCGGTGGCGCCGTCCGGGAAGGTGCAGACGAGGTCGGAGATCTCGCCGGTGCCACCGGTGAGCCGGTCGCTGACGGTCACGTCGATCAGGTCCTCCGCGCCGCTGTTCGACACGGTGAAGTTGATCGTCGTGGTGGCGTCGGCGGAGAGCTCCGCGGCGGTCTCGTCGTGGTCACCGGCGAACCCGTCGTTCAGCAGGGCTCCGGACTCGTCGTACGCCGGTGCCTCGCCCTCGTCGTTCCACTTCTCGATGTCGACACCCGGGACCGGGACGAACCCGTTCCAGTCGTCCTCGTCATCCACGTCGGCGCCCGAGTGGAGGCCGGTGGCGGTGACGACCGCGGTGTCGGAGTGGACGTCGCCGGCAGACAGCGCCGGCAGGGTGCCGGTGCAGTCGAACTGGACGCCGATCTCGAACGGGCCGGCCCAGGTGGTGCCGGTGGTGCCGTCCGGGAAGGTGCAGACGAGGTCGGAGATCTCGCCGGCGCCGCCGGTGAGCTGGTCGCTCACGGTGACGTCGATGAGGGGCTCCTTGCCGTCGTTGGAGACGGTGAAGTTGATCGTCTGCGGGGTGTCGGCCCGGAGTGCTGCGCCCGGGGCCTCGTCGTGGTCGCCGGCGTAGCCGTCGTTCTGCAGAAGGCCGGAGGCGTCGTAGGCCGGGGCCTCGCCCTCGTCGTTCCACTTCTCGATGTCGACGCTGGGGACCGGGACGTGGGAGTACCAGTCGTCCGAGTCGTCGACGTCCACGCGCGAGTGGACGCCGGTGCCCGTCACCGTGGCGGTGTCGGCGTGGAACTCACCGGTGGCGGTGAACGCCGGGACCGCGCCGGTGCAGTCGAACTGCGTGCCGACCACGAACTCGCCGGCCCAGGTGGTGCCGGTCGAGCCGTCCGGGAAGGTGCAGACCAGATCCGTGATCTCGCCGACCCCACCGGTGAGCTGGTCGCTCACGGTGATGTCCACGAGGTTCTCCTCACCATCGTTGGAGATGGTGAAGTTGATGGGCTGCAGCGTGTTGAGAGCGGTGGGCTTGCCCGGGCTCTCGTCGAAGTCGCCCTCGTAGCCGTCGTTCAGCAGAGCGCCGGTCTCGTCGTACTCGGGCGTCTCGTCGTTGCCCTCGTTGCTCCACTTCTCGATGTCGATGCTCGGGACCGGGACGTAGCCGTTCCAGTCGTCCTCGTCGTCGACGTCCTCACCGGAGTGGAGACCCGTCGCCGTCACCGTGGCGGTGTCGGAGTGGGCGTCACCGGAGAACAGCGCCGGCAGGGTGCCGGTGCAGTCGAACTGCTCGCCGACCGCGAACGGTCCGGCCCAGGTGGTGCCGGTGGTGCCGTCCGGGAAGGTGCAGACGAGGTCGGAGATCTCGCCCGTGCCGCTGGTGAGCTGGTCGCTCACCGTGACGTCGACCAGGGGGTCCTCACCGTCGTTGGAGATGGTGAAGTTGATCGGCAGCGGGGTGTCGGCGTCGAGCTGGGTGCCGGGGGCCTAGTCGTGGTCGCCGTCGAAACCGTCGTTCAGCAGAGCGCCGGTCTCGTCGTACTCGGGCGTGGCGCCCTCGTCGTTCCACTTCTCGATGTCGACGCTCGGCGTCGGGACGAAACCGTTCCAGTCGTCCTCGTCGTCGACGACCTCGCCGGACTCGATACCGGTCGCCGTCACCGCGGCTGTGTCGGCGTGGAAGTCGCCGACCTGCAGCGCCGGCAGGGTGCCAGTGCAGTCGAACTGCTCACCGATCGCGAACGGGCCGGCCCAGGTGGTGCCGGTGGTGCCGTCCGGGAACGTGCAGACGAGGTCGGAGATGGTGCCGGCGCCGTCCGTGAGCTGGTCGCTCACCGCGACGTCCACGAGCTGCTCGCGGCCGTCGTTCGAGATGGTGAAGTTGATCGGCAGCGGGGTGTCCGCGTCGAGCGACTTGCCCGGGGCCGAGTCGAAGTCGCCGGCGTAGCCGTCGTTCAGCAGGGCGCCGGTCTCGTCGTACTCGGGCGTGGCGCCCTCGTCGTTCCACTTCTCGATGTCGATGCTCGGGTCACCGGTCGGCACGATGGTGGCCTCGGAGCCGGCGATCGAGTTGACGATGTCGCCCGTGGTGTCGAGCGCCCGCACCGCGAAGTAGCCGCGGATCGGCCCCTGGTTGGGGTCGAGCACCGTGCCGTCGCGCTGGGCGAAGGTGACGACGCCGTCCTCGTAGGACATCTGCACGTTGCCGGGGACGTCGATCGGCCCTTCGGAGAAGTCGGTCACGACCGGCACGCCGTTCGCGTCGACCGTCACGAAGCCGAGGAACTCGACGTCCGTGGGCAGGGTGTCCTGGCGCGGGAAGATCGCGACCGGGAACTCCGAGCCGTAGTTCCCGCGGGGGATCAGCTCGACCGAGTAGACGAACACGTCGTTGACGAACTCGCCGTCCTGGATCGGGGCGTTGAGCTCCTGGGTCCACGCCACGGCGTTCTCGTCGAAGACCCGCTTGCGGATCTCCGCCTCGTCGCCGAACGAGGTGGCCTCGGACTCGTCGTCCGCCCAGTAGGTCGGGGTCGTGCCGTCGCCGTAGAGCGTGGCGCGGTTGTAGATCTCGAAGGTCTCCTTGCCCTCGAACGGCACGGTCGTCATCACGGCTGTCGTGCTCCAGACCTGGCCCTCGGGCTGCGCAGCCACGCGGTCCTTGCCGGCCTGGCTGAGCTCGATGACGAGGTTGCCGTCGTCGTCGATCGACAGGGCGTAGTCGTCCGCACCGAGTGCGAGAGAGCCGTAGCTGCCCGAGATGTCGATCGTCGAGAGGTCGGAGAGGTCGTAGACCTCGGTGTCGATCTCGTCGACGATGCGGCTGAGCAGCGGGTCGATCGAGCCGCGGTTCGTGTTGACGCGGAACGTGTAGGGGATCTCGGCCGTCTGGCCCGGCTCCACGCGGACCTCGCCGTCCGGTCCGATCTTGGAGAACGCGTCGGTGTCGTGCAGACCGCCCTCGCGGTCGTCGGGGAGGACGACCGGGTGTGCGTCGTGCGACGAACGCCAGCGGGTGCTGCCGTCGTAGTAGAAACGCGCCTCGTTCGGCCAGACGTAGGAGGTGGCGCCGCGCACCGTGGTGCTGCCGCCCTCGGTGAGGCCGTCGACGGTCGTCAGCTGGGCGAGGGCCGAGATGACGATGTTGGTCGTGTTGTCCTGGCCCACGTTGATGAGCAGGGTCTGGCCGTCGAGGCAGAACTGGCCGACGAACTCGTCGCCCGCGAAGGCCGAGATGTTGTCGACCGTCGTCGCCGGGCAGGCGCCCGCGTTGGTCAGGGTCGTGATCGGGCCCGCACCGGAGACCGTGAGGAACTCGGGCTCGCCGTCGCGCCACTGCGCCTGGTCGACGAGGACGTCGCGGATGACCACGTTCTGGTCGAGCGTGAAGTTCGCGTTGCGACCGTCCCACTGACGCAGGTCGGCGCGGAAGGTGTACGTCATGTCGAACGGCTGCTCGAGGTTGCCGTCCTCGTCGGTGATGACCTCGACGTAGTCGCGGTTACCCGACTTGTTGAACGCGTTGCCGACGCCGACGCCCGGGATGTTGCCCGTGGCGCCGAACTGGGCGGTGCGCTCGATCTCGTCGCCGAAGGTGGCGGTGTTGACCAGGTTGTAGCCGTAGTTACCCGGGGTGTCGTTGCGAGCCTCGTACAGCTCACGCAGACGCGCCTCGATGGCGGTCTTGTCCGACACACGCGCGTTGTAGGTGATGACGAGGTGCGAGTTCGCCGGCACGTCGACCGTCGCGCTGAAGCCCTCGGTCTCGCCGCTGGAGTCGATCGTCGGGGTGAACGTGAAGTCCTCGGTCACCTCGTCCGGGTCGTACGTGGTGAGGGTCGCCGAGAAGGAGGCCGGGTCGTAGCTGAGGCCCGCAGGGAGCAGGTCCTCGATGCTGTAGCCCTCGCGGAGCTGGCTCGAGTCGAGCACCAGCGTGTAGGGCAGCACGGCGTCCAGGACGTCGTCGCTCAGGCCGGTGAACGCGTAGTCCGGCGCGCCGGAGTTCTGGACGTAGCCGTTGAGGTTGCCGCCCGTGTAGCCCTTGCTGTAGGCGTCTGCCACCTCGACCGGCGGGACCTCTTCGTTCTCGACGATGACGGTCAGCCCGCCTTCCTCGCCGTCCACGACCCATGAGATCGGGGTCTCGGTATCGCCGTCGACCTCGCTCGCGACGAGGTTGAACGCGAACGCGCCCTCCGTGATGTCGTCAGGGATCGGGTCCTTGAAACGCATCGTGTAGGTGCCGTCGCCGTTGTCGACGATCGACTCGAGGGCCTGGTTGGTAGGCAGGCCGCCCGGGATCGTGATGCCCGGCGGCAGGGTGATCGTGATCTCCTTGCCGTCGATCGCCTCGGCCGCGTCGTACGACACGCGCAGGGTCAGGGCGTCGCCCTCGGGGATCGTCGCACCTTCCTCGACGACGCTGCCGTTGTGGAGAAGGTCGATCGCGATTCCGTCGGTGGCCGCGGTGGCCGCCGGCATGGCGATCACCGACGCGACGACGGCGATCAGCATGGCGGTCAGGCCGGCGAGCAATCGCCGGAATATCTGTGTGCGCGGAGGCGCTTGGGAACTCAAGGAGATCCTCCAGTGGACGGGGGTGGAGTCGACACGGCATGAGACAGTCCGCGCCTCCGGGAGCATAGGCATGGCCGCCAACCCGGATTCACGAACTTATGGCGCTGTTATGTGTCACGCGCGTCGGCCCGCGCAGCAGTGAGATGTCCGCCCGTCCGGCACCGCCTGATCGCCACTTCGCGATCGCTGTCACGGTGGTCGCCACCCGCTCGCCCTCGAGCCTCGGGCCGGACGACGACGAGCTGCCGACCACACCCCGTGAACGACGAGATCCCCGGCCCGTTGGGATTCCAACGAACCGGGGACCTGGACTTGTGCTCGCGTGCGCGAGGGGGGAGTTGAACCCCCACGCCCTTTCGGGCACACGGACCTGAACCGTGCGCGTCTGCCTATTCCGCCACTCGCGCGAGATCGCTGGACGTGTCCGAACAGCGAGGACGAGATTATCACGCGTCCGGCCTCTCGCTCGACGAGATCGGGCACCTCGGCTCGTGATCCCGACCACCGCCGCACCCCCGGGCCACCGGGGCTCCCCGGCCACTCGGCCGAAACTATTTCACCCTCGATTTCACCCCCGGAGCACCCCTTCGTGAGACCAAGGACCGGTCAGTCGTCGAGGAGTCCGAGGGCGAGCAGAAGGAGGACCGCTTCCTCCCGGGATGCGGCACCCAACTTCCGGTAGAGCGACCTGACCTGGGACTTCACCGTGTTGGTGGAGACGTGCAGCCCCTCGGCGATCTCTCCGAGCGAGCCCCTGCGACGCAACGCGTCGGCGATGACGCGCTCCCGCGGCGTGAGAGTCGGAACGGGCTCCCCCTCGACCACGAGAGCGGGCAGGCTCTCGGCGAGAGGACCAAACAGCTCCTGGTCCGCGGGGAGCAGGTACTTGAGCGGTGTCGTCAGCTCGTGCACGGAGGCGATGGCGACGGCCCGTTCGGCGGTCCGCGCGGCCTCCTTCTCCCGCCCCGCCCGCTTGAGCAGGACGGCCCGAAGCACGTAGGCGGTCATCTGGTCCCGAGGATCCAGACGGCTCCCGGCGGACACCAGCTCGAACGCCTCCCGGTCCTGTCCACGTGCAACCGCCACCCGGGCGGCGGCGAGCGACGTCCAGACGTCACCCGTCGGCTCGCGCACGGCCGCCGCCGCCTTGGCGTGCTCCCCGTTCGCCAGGTAGAGCATCGACTCGGTCAGGCGCAGCAGAAAGGCGCTGCGCCGACGGTTCGACTTCTTGTCCGACCGGAGGGTGCGCAGCGCGTGGAATCGCTGGATCCCGGCCTCGACGTCGCCGCTCTCGATGTCGAACAAGGCGCGGACGTGCGCCATCAGGTGCCAGTGCTCGCTGCCCTCCGCGCGCTCCATGAGCGACTCGAGGAGGGGACCGGCAGCATCCAGATCCGAACGCTCGACCGCCACCCACGCCTGGGCGATACGGAAGGGCTCCCCGGCATTGCTCTCCATGAGGGACTCGGACCACGCGTTGCGCTCGGCGCGCGCGACGGTCCTTCGTGCGGTAGCCATCCGACCGGCCAGCACATCGATGATCGCCAGCATGCCCGCGGCGAACAAGGACTCGGCCGACTTCTGCGGCACCTCCATCCCCCGCGCGGCAAGCAGCCGGGCCTCACCCAGGTGCCCGCCGTAGAGCAGCGTGAGCGCGAGGTTGGTCAGGACGATGCCCCGGAGGGTGCCCATCTCGTCCCGCTCCTCCAACGACAGTCCGTCGATCATGTCGACGGCGCGACGGGCCGCCTCGATGCCCTCGTCCTCCGCCACCGTCACACGTAGCGACATCGCCTCGAGTGCCTTGAGGACGATCCGCATACCGGTCGCGCCGTGGCCGGCGCCCCGGGCCGAGACCGCCGCGAGTGCCGTGTCTGCGACCCGCACCACGTCGAGCACCCGCGGCCGCGAGGACTCGTCGTCGCGCATGACCAGGCCGAGAGTGGCCGCGACCACGGGATGCTCCGCCAGCCTCTGAAGCGGCACCCCGCGGAGGAGCGCCTCGACCTGGACGGGGTGGGACGTGACCAGCGTGAGCGAGCCCTCGGTGATCGCTCGGTCGGTGATGTCGAGCCGTTGCGCAGCGACCGACTCGGCGATGCCCTCGAGGAACGCTCCCGCGTCCACGAGCGAATCCGCAGCGAGCGCCCGGATCTCGTTCCGGCGGTCCTGGTCGAAGGTCTCGGCGTCCCGGACCTTGGCGCGCACGGCCGGGTGCAGGACGAACACCTGGGTCGACGGCGGCCCGTACCATCCCCCCGCCCCGGCCTGCTCGACGACGTCGAGCTCGCGCGGGTCCCGACCCAGCTTCTCCAGGAATCCCGTCGTGAGGTACTGGGGAACTGCGATCTCGCCCGCCACCTCCGGCACGCCGTCGGGGGACGGCGCCCGTGTGAGGGCGCGAAGCATGTCCGGCCGCCTCGTCAGCCCGGACCTCGCGAGGTAGCGGGTGGTCCCCGCGTGCCCGCGCGTGATCGACTCAACGAGAGTCGGATCAGCCGGCGAGCCCAGCTCCTCGAGCAGCTGCGCGATCTCCTCGGCGGTGAGGTACAGGTCCCGCCGGATCTCGACCTCCCAGTGCTGCGGAAGGGACTCGGCCGTCAGCGCCGCCGCCCTGATCGCCAGCTCCGGATACGCGGCGAGACGACGGTCGAGCTCGCGCCATGTCGCGTCGTCGGCCTGTTCTGCGTCGTCGATGACGAGGAACCCGCTCTCGCGATCGGGGATCGTCCCGTTCTCGACCCGGTCGACGTCGTCCCTGCCGAAGGCCCAGGCGGTGAGCCCGAGGGACTTGCCCGAGTCGTGAGGGCCCACGAGTGCGACGACGGCGGCCGTCGAGCTCAGGGCTTCCTCGACGGCGGGTCAATCGACATGGACGGAAGGAAGGCGGAAGGGCACCTGATATGCCTACCACGCACGCTCTCCCGTGCTCCGGGGAGCTGACACCGGCAGCGTCGGTTGCGCCGCACCGATCCACTCGGCGCCTCGAACCCCACGCCCACCAGCCCCGCCACACGGCCCACTCCCCACGGCGCCTCCCGTGCCGAGCGGCCATGGTCGATACGATCTGCGGAGGTGAGCGCACGATCCGCCCGCGCACTCGCCCGCACCGCCTCGTCCCGGGGCGGGTCACGCAGCCAGCACGAGAGCAGGAGACCGGCACCGATGGGCATTCTGGACCGCTTCGAGAAGGGCGTGGAGAACGTAGTGTCGTCCGCGTTCTCCAAGGCGTTCCGCTCCGAGGTCAAGCCCATCGAGATCGCCTCCGCGGTCCGCCGCGAGATGGACGAGCAGGCCGCCACCCTGACCCGCGACCGCACGGTCGCCCCGAACGAGTTCACGGTCAACCTCGCGCCCGGCGACCTGCGGCGGGTCAGCGAGTGGGGCAACGACACGCTCGCCGGCGAGATGATGTCCGCCGCGACCGACCACGCGACGTCCCAGTCGTACAGCTTCGTCGGCCCCGTCGCGGTGACCTTCACCGAGGACCCCTCGCTGCACACCGGCCGCATCCGGGTGCAGTCCGCGACCAAGCGCGGCGCCGTCGCCCCCGCCGCGGCCGCGCAGGCCTCGGTCCAGCACCCCATCCTCGACATCGACGGGCGCCGCTACCTGCTCACCGGTCCGGTCACCGTGCTCGGCCGCGGCTCAGAGTCGGACATCGTGCTCGACGACAGCGGCGTCTCGCGCCGGCACCTCGAGGTCCGCGTGTCCCCGCAGGGCGTCATCGCCACCGACCTCGGCTCCACCAACGGGTCGTTCGTCGAGGGCCACCGGATCACCGCCGCCACCCTGGTCGACGGCAACACGATCACCATGGGCCGGTCCCGCATCATGTTCTGGACCGGTGAGGACGAGACCACGTGAACGAGCTCGTCGTCACCCTCCTTCGCCTCGGGTACCTGGCCGGCCTGTGGATCTTCGTCCTCGTCGCCATCGTCATCCTCCGCAACGACATCTTCGGGACCCGGGTGGCGCCGTCGGGGGTGCGGACGAAGAGGGGGACGCGGCCGGGTCAGGCGCCGGCCCGGCCCGCCGGGCCGCGGGACGCCCCGACCAAGCTCGTGGTCACGGAGGGTCGCCTGACGGGAACCACGGTTCCCCTCAGCCGGTCCGCGATCCTCGTGGGACGCGCCGCGTCCTGCACGCTCGTGCTCGACGACGACTACGCCTCCTCCCGCCACGCCCGGTTCTTCCCGCGCGAGGGCCGCTGGTACCTGGAGGACCTCGGCTCCACGAACGGCACGCTCGTGGCGGGCCAGCGGATCGGCACGCCCGTGCTGGTCCCCCCAGGCACCCCGGTGCGCATCGGGCAGACCGTCATCGAGCTGAGGCGCTGACCGATGGCCATCTACACGCGGTACGCGGCGCGCTCGGACGTCGGGCTGATCCGGAGCTCCAACCAGGACTCCGGGTACGCCGGCGACCACCTGCTCGTGCTCGCGGACGGCATGGGCGGCCCCGCGGGCGGCGACATCGCCAGCTCGGTCGCGGTCGCGCACCTCGCACCCCTGGACGACACGCACGGCGCGGACGAGCTCCTCGGGCTGCTGCGGAACGCGATCGCCGACGCGCACGCGGACCTCGTCGCCCGCTCCACCGCCGACCCGGATCTCGCGGGCCTCGGCACCACCTGCATCGCGCTGCTGCGCACGGGCTCGAAGCTCGCGATGGTGCACATCGGGGACTCCCGCGCCTACCTCCTGCGCGACGGCGATCTCACCCAGGTCACCACCGACCACACGTTCGTCCAGTACCTCGTGTCCACCGGCCGCCTCACCGAGGAGGAGGCTGAGCGCCACCCGCAGCGCAACATGATCCTGAGGGCGCTCGGGGACACCGAGGGAGAGGTCGAGCTCGACGAGTCGATGCGGGAGATCCAGCCTGGTGACCGGTGGCTGCTCTCCTCGGACGGCCTGTTCGGCGTCGTGTCCAAGGAGACCATCCAGACCACGCTCGCCGAGCACGACGATCCCGGGGCCGCCGCGGACGCGCTCGTCGCGCTCTCCCTGCGGGCCGGCGCGCCGGACAACGTCACGTGCGTCGTCGCGGACTTCCTCTCCGACGGCGGCGCCCACCACCCGATGTCCGAGCCCCAGGTCGTGGGGTCGGCCGCGGAGCGGCCGACCGGCCGCCAGGCGAGCGCCCCGTCGGCCGGCTCCCCCGACGGCGCCGCGGGCGGCTCGGCCGCCCAGCGAGCCGCCGCGCTGCTCGCCACCGACGACGATGCCGAGACCGTCCAGCCCCGCCGCCACAAGCGGCTGATCCGGGGCCTGATCGCCGGCGCCGCGGCCCTCGCCGTCCTGCTCGTGGGCGGGTTCACCGCGTACCGGTGGAGCCAGGAGCAGTACTACGTGGCGCCGTCGGGCGACTACGTGGCGATCTACCGGGGCATCCCGCAGAACGTGGGGCCCTTCGACCTCTCCTCCCTGCACGAGCGCACCGACCTGCGCATCGACGACCTGACCGCCCTCGCCCAGGAGCGCCTGGACGAGCCCATCACCCGCGGGTCGCTCGAGGGTGCCCGGGACGTCGTGGAGACCCTCCGGGACGCCGCGGACCGGCGGGCGGACCGCGAGTCGTCGTCCGAGTCGGCCTCCGAGTCGGCCTCGGAGTCCGCCTCCCAGGGCGAGTCCCCCACCGACGGCGAGTCGGACTCCGAGTCGCCGTCCACGGACGAGGCCGAGTGAGGGGGGCCGTCTGATGGCGGTCGTCCGCCAACAACCTGCCCGCGCCGGACGCTGGCAGGAGTTCGGGCTGATGGCGTTCGCCGTCGCGCTCGTCCTCTTCGGCTACATCCAGGTCGCGCTCAACACCGCGGGCTCCCTGCCGCCGAGCCTGTTCAAGGACGCGGGGCTGTTCGCGGCGGCCGCGCTCGTCCTGCACCTCATCGTCCGGTGGCGCGTCCCGTACGCGGATCCGGTGATCCTTCCGGTCGTCCTCCTGCTCAACGGCATCGGCCTGACGATGATCTACCGGCTGGACATCGCGGAGGGCACGAACGCGATCAACCGGCAGCTCATGTGGACCGGGCTCGGCATGGCCCTCGCGGTCGCCGTCCTCCTCGTCATCCGGGACCACCGCGCCCTGCGCCGCCTGACGTACACGTCGATGATCGCCGGCATCGTGCTGCTCCTGCTGCCGATGGTCCCTGGGCTCGGCCGCACGATCAACGGCGCGCGGATCTGGATCGGGATCGGCGGGACCAGCTTCCAGCCGGCGGAGGTCGCGAAGATCGTGCTCGCGATCTTCTTCGCCGGCTACCTCGTGGCGAACCGGGACAACCTTGCGCTCGCCGGTCCGAGGGTCCTCGGCCTGCACCTGCCGCGCCCGCGCGACCTCGGCCCGATCCTCATCGCATGGGGCGTCGGCATGGTCGTGCTCGTCCTCGAGCGCGACCTCGGCACCGCGGTGCTGTTCTTCGGCATGTTCGTCGCGCTCATGTACCTCGCGACCGAGCGCGTGAGCTGGGTGATCCTCGGCGGCATCCTCGGCGTCGGCGGCGCCGTGGCGGCGGCGACGATCTTCCCGCACGTCGGCGCGCGGGTCGACGTCTGGCTCAACGCCCTCGCGCCCGAGATCTACTCCCGCAGCCCCGGCGGGTCGTACCAGGTGGTCCAGGGTCTGTTCGGCATGAGCTCTGGCGGGCTCATGGGCAGCGGGTTCGGGCTCGGCTACCCGCAGCTCGTCCCGTACGCCGGCTCCGACTTCATCATGGCGTCCCTCGGCGAGGAGCTCGGCCTCACCGGCCTGCTCGCCATCCTGCTGCTGTACCTCATCCTCGTGCAGCGCGGCCTGCGCGCCGCGGTCGCCACCCGCGACGGCTTCGGCAAGCTCCTCGGCGCCGGCCTCGCGTTCACGATGGCGCTCCAGGTGTTCGTAGTCGTCGGCGGCGTGACCCGGCTGATCCCGCTCACCGGCCTCACCACGCCGTTTCTCGCGCTCGGCGGCTCGTCGCTGATCGCGAACTGGATGATCGTCGCCCTCCTGCTGCGCATCTCCGACTCCGGACGCCGCCCCGCCCCGGTCGCCAGCCCGTCGGCCGTGCTCGCCCTGGCGGGCAGCACCGCCTCGTCCCCCGACGACGCCGCCCCCCTCCCGGGCGAGCGCTCGCCCGGGCCCGTGGCCGGCCTGGGCGACGAGGGGTGGGACCCCGAGCAGCCCGGACCGGGCGAGCCGGCGGGCGACGACCTGGCCACCGACGTCGTACCGGCCGTCGACGACGGGACCGACGGCGACCAGGCATACGACGACCAGGCGTACGACGACGGACGGGACGCCGGGCAGGCGGGTGCCGCCGGGGCTTCACCCGGCTCGCCCGACGACCGGGCGGGTACCGACCGGGACGTGGCCGGCCCGTCCGACGTCGGCGCGCACCCGGGCGAGGCCGACACGGCCGAGAACGCGGCCGCCGGCCACGAGGCCACCGGCAACGAGGAGGCCGCCGAGCGCCCCCGCTCGCCGTTCCGGCCGATCGGCCGGGACGAACGCCCCTCGCTCGCGGCCGCCCGCGACGCGGAGCGGGCCTCTCGGGACCAGGCCTCCCGAGACCAGACGCCCCGGGACCAGGAGTCTCACGACCAGCCGCAGCCCGACGACCGCCGGGCGGCGGAGACGTGGCACGGCAACGAGGAGGACGAGCGATGAACGACCAGATCCGCCGGCTCACCGTCGTCGTGGTGCTCATGTTCCTCGCGCTCATGGTCGCCTCGACCTCGGTGCAGTTCGTCCAGGCCGGCGACCTCAACGCCGACGGCCGCAACGTCCGCACGATCTACCGCGAGTACGGCCGCGAGCGCGGGCCGATCGTCGTCGAGGGCACGCCGATCGTCACCTCCGAGCCGGTCGACGACGCCTACAGCTACCTGCGCGTCTACCAGCAGCCGGAGGCGTACGCCCACGTCACGGGGTACTTCTCGGTCGTCCACTCGTCGATGACGGGCATGGAGCGCGCCGGCAACGAGGTCCTCAACGGCGACGACCCGGGCCTGCTGCTCGCCCGCCTGCAGTCGCTGTTCACCGGCAGCCAGCCGCGCGGCGGCGCCGTCGAGCTCACGATCGATCCCGCCGTGCAGGCCGCCGCCATCGAGGGGCTCGGCGACCAGCGCGGGGCGGCCGTGGCGCTCGACCCGTCGACCGGGGCGATCCTCGCGATGTACTCCTCGCCGTCATTCGACCCGAACGGGCTCGCGAGCCACGACCGGGCCGAGGCGCAGGCCGCCTACGACGCCCTCGTCGCCGACCCGGACCGCCCGCTGCTCAACCGGGCGATCGGGGGCGACACGTACGCGCCGGGGTCGACCTTCAAGCTCGTCACGGCCTCGGCCATGCTCGAGAGCGGCCTGACGCCGGACTCGCTCATCGACGCCCCCACGCAGTACACGCTGCCCGGGTCGCAGAGCATCATGCACAACCCGGGGCAGGCCGCGTGCGGCGACGGCTCCGGCGAGACCACGCTCCGCCAGGCCCTCATCCAGAGCTGCAACACCCCGTTCGCGATCGGCGCGGTCGAGCTCGGTCAGGACGAGATGGCGGCGCAGGCCGAGGCGTTCGGCTTCGGGCAGGACCTCTCGATCCCGCTCGCGGTCACTCCGTCGCGGTTCCCGGAGGACATGAACGACGCGCAGCTCGCCACCTCGGCGATCGGCCAGTACAGCGTGACGACCACGCCGCTGCAGATGGCGATGGTCGCGGCCGCGATCGCCAACGACGGCGAGCTGATGCGCCCCTACCTCATCGACCGACGCCTGACCGCGGACCTCGAGGAGATCAGCCAGACCGACCCCGAGGTGTTCTCGGAGCCGATCTCGCCCGAGACGGCCGAGGAGATGACGTCGATGATGATCGACGTCGTCGCCCAGGGCACCGGCTCGAGCGGCGCCGTCCCCGGCTACACGGTCGCCGGCAAGACCGGGACCGCCGAGATCAACGCCGACACCCCGCCCCACGCGTGGTTCGTCGGGTTCGTCCCGGCGGACGACCCGCAGATCGTGGTCGCGGTCATCGTCGAGAACGGCGGGGACGTCGGCTGGGGCGTCGGTGGCGGCCAGATCGCGGCGCCCATCGCGTCGTCCATGATGGATGCGTACCTGCCGTGACGCCGCCACCCCCCGCGACCGGCGCGGGACCCCCCGCCCCCTCGGGCGGCGTCGACGACCTCGCCCCCGGGGACCTCGTCGCGGACCGGTACCGCCTTCAGCGCCCTCTCAACGCGGGCGGCTCGTCGCAGGTGTGGGTCGCGCGCGACCAGCGGCTGGACCGGGAGGTCGCGCTCAAGCGGCTCAAGCCGGACCTCGCCGCGTCGCCCCAGTTCCTCGAGCGCTTCCGCAAGGAGGCCCAGAACTCCGCGCGGCTGCGGCACGCGAACATCGCCACCCTGCTGGACCACGGCCGCACCGGCGACGGCGGCGCCTACCTCACGCACGAGCTCGTCAGCGGGCACGACCTGGCGGACATCCTCAGCCGGCGCGGGCGCCTCGAGGTCGACCAGACCGTCCGCGTGCTCGTGCAGGTGCTCGCCGGGCTGCACGCCGCGCACGCCGCAGGGGTCGTCCACCGGGACATCAAGCCCGCCAACGTCCTCGTCTCCGCCCGCGGGACGGTCAAGCTCACCGACTTCGGGATCTCCCGCGCGGTGGGGCAGTCGACACTCACGCGCACGGGCATGGTGATGGGCACGCCCGAGTACCTCGCGCCGGAGCTCGCGCGCGGCGGGCCGGCGAGCCCGGCCGCCGACCTCTACGCGGTGGGCGTCCTCGCGTTCGAGTCGCTCACCGGCCACCGCCCGTTCGGCGGCGAGCAGCCGATCGACCTGCTGCTCGCCCACGTGACCGAACCCGTGCCGGACCTGCCGGGCGTGCCCGAGCCGATGGGCGCCGTCGTGCGCGATCTGCTCGCCAAGCACCCGGCCGACCGGCCGACGACGGCGAGCGACGCCGTCGGCCGCCTGCGGAGCGCACTGGGCGACATCCGCACGCCACGACCTCGATCGAACCCCTCACTCGGTAGAGTGACCAGAACCGCGACCGCCGCGGACGACCAGCGCGGATGCCGCCAAGGAGGAGACACGTGACCGAGCATTCGCCGGATGCCCCCAAGGTGCTTGCGGACCGCTACGAACTCGGTGGCCTCATCGGTCGCGGCGGGATGGCCGAGGTCTACGTCGGCCGCGACACCCGCCTCTCGCGGACCGTCGCCATCAAGATGCTGCGGTCCGACCTCGCGCGCGACCCGTCGTTCCTCGCCCGGTTCCGCCGCGAGGCGCAGTCCTCCGCGGGCCTCAACCACCCCGCGATCGTCGCCGTCTACGACACGGGCGAGCAGACCATCGGCGCGGGCACCCCGGACGAGCGTCACATCCCCTTCATCATCATGGAGTACGTCGAGGGCCACACGGTGCGCGACCTGCTCGGCGACGGCGACCCGGTCCCGATCGGCGAGGCCGTCGAGATCGTCTCCGGCGTCCTCGGCGCGCTCGAGTACAGCCACCGCGAGGGCATCGTCCACCGGGACATCAAGCCCGGGAACATCATGATCACGCCCACGGGCGACGTGAAGGTCATGGACTTCGGCATCGCGCGCGCCCTGAGCGACAACTCGGCCACGATGACGCAGCCGCACTCCGTGGTCGGCACCGCCCAGTACCTCTCCCCGGAGCAGGCGCGCGGCGAGGTCGTCGACGCCCGGTCCGACCTGTACTCCACCGGCTGCCTGCTCTTCGAGCTCCTCACCGGCAAGCCGCCGTTCACCGGCGACTCCGCCGTGGCGGTCGCCTACCAGCACGTCCGCGAGCTCCCGCCCACGCCGTCGACGATCGCCTCAGACATCCCCGAGTCCCTCGACCGCGTGGTGATGAAGTCGCTCGCGAAGGACCGCGACGAGCGCTACGCCGACGCCGCACACTTCCGCACCGACCTGCTCGCCGCCTACCGCGGCAGCGCGGTCTCCGCCCCCGCCACGGACAGCTGGGCGGCCGAGGCCGCGCAGCCCACCCGGGTCGTCCCGGCGGCCGCCGGGCTCGGCGCGGGCCTCGCGGCCGGCAGCGCGACGAGCGCGGGCGCCGCGGAGGAGCCCGAGAACTACCGCCGCACGCCGCAGCCGGTCGAGACCGAGGAGAAGCGGTCCTTCGCGTGGCTGTGGATCCTGCTCGCCGCGCTGATCGTGGTCGGCGGCGTGGTCACCTACCTCATCGTCACCGGGGGCGACGACGAGGAGACACCGACCGTCACCATGGTCGACGTGCCCTCCCTCGAGGGGATGACCGAGGAGGACGTGCGCGCCGAGCTCGACGGCGCCGGCCTCGTCCCGTCCTTCGCGGACCCGGAGTCGAGCTCCGACGTCGAGGAGGGCGTGTTCCTGCGCTCCGAGCCGGAGCCGGGGACCCCCGTCGAGTCCGGCAGCGCGGTCACCGTCGTCATGTCCGCCGGGCCCGAGGAGATCGAGGTCCCCGAGCTGGACGACTCCATGGACAGGGCGGACGTCGAGGCCGCCTTCGAGGGCGTGGAGCTCGAGCTCCAGTTCACCGATCCCGTGGAGGACGACGAGGTCGACGAGGGCAACTTCGTCTCCTCCGCCCCGCGGTCCGGCACGCCCGTACCGACCGGTTCCACCGTCCAGGTCACGCTGTCCGCCGGTGCCGGTCAGGTCGAGGTCCCGAACGTCGCCCAGCGCACGCAGGACGAGGCCCGCAGCGCCCTCGAGGCCGCGAACCTCACGGCCGGCACCGTCCAGACGGTCGACGAGCCCGGCGCCGAGGCCGGCCAGGTCATCCGCACCGACCCCGAGGCCGGCGCGCTCGTCGACGCCGGCACGGCGGTCACCCTGTACGTCGCGTCCGGCAACGTCAACGTTCCGGACCTCACCAACGCCACCCGGGACGAGGCCGAGACCAGGCTCAACGAGCTCGACCTCAACGTCACGGTCAACGTCTCCTCGTCCGACGACGTCGAGGAGGGCCGCGTGATCAACCAGTCCGACACGGGGCTCGTCCCGCAGGGCACGCGCATCGTCCTCGAGGTCTCGTCCGGACCCGACGAGTCGTCCTCGGAGCCGCCCGAGACGCCGAGCGACGGCAACGGTGACGGCGGCAACGGCGGCAACGGCGGCAACGGCTAGGTACGCACGCACGACGGCGGGGAGCCCCTTGAGGGGCTCCCCGCCGTCGTGCGTGCGGCCACGGTGAGAAGTGGCACGGGCGGGCACGCGGTATTTCTCCGGTCCTGGTGCAGACGCCCGGGACGCGCTGTGGTTCGATCTGACTCGTATGACGATTGGGAAGGATCGGCATGAGTAACCCGTATGCGAACACCACGGAGCCTGAGCGAAGGAGCTTCTTCGGCCACCCGCTCGGCCTGGCGAACCTCGCCGGCGTCGAGATGTGGGAGCGCTTCAGCTTCTACGGGATGCAGGCGATCCTCGCCTTCTACCTGTACTACTCGGCCACCGAGGGCGGGCTCGGCCTGCCCGAGTCCACGGCGGTCCAGATCGTCGGCGCCTACGGCGGCGTCGTCTACCTCTCCGCCATCCTCGGCGCCTGGCTCGCCGACCGGATCTTCGGCCCCGAGCGGACGCTGACCGGCGGCGCGGTCCTCATCATGATCGGGCACCTCGCCCTCGCGGTCGTCCCCGGCTTCACCGGGGTGGGCATCGGCCTGATCTGCGTGTCCATCGGCTCGGGGACGCTCAAGGCCACGACCTCCTCCGTGCTCGGCGACCTCTACTCGAAGGACGACGTCCGTCGCGACGGCGGGTTCTCCATCTACTACATGGGCGTCAACATCGGCGGGCTCGTCGGCCCGCTGCTCACCGGCTGGCTGTGGGGCATGAAGGGCTTCCACTGGGGGTTCGGTGCCGCCGCCGTCGGCATGGCCATCGGCCTGACCCAGTACCTCCTGCTGCGCAGGTACACCCTGACCGAGGCGTCCTCGGCCCCCGCCAACCCGCTGCCCCGCAAGCACTACCCGCGGTACTTCGGCACGGCCGCCCTGGTCGTCGTCCTCATCGTGGTGCTCGCGGTGACCGGCGTGATCCGCGCCCAGGACCTGGCCACGATCGTCGCGGTCGTCACCGTGCTCGCCGCCGTCGTCCTGTTCGGCATCATGCTGACCTCGAAGGAGGTCTCGTCCGTCGAGCGCGACCGCGTCATCTCGTTCATCCCGATGTTCGTGGCGAGCGTGGCGTTCTGGACCCTCTTCCAGCAGCAGTTCACGGCCGTGGCGCTGTACGCGGAGAAGCGGGTCGACCGCGAGTTCTTCGGCTGGGAGATGAGCCCCGCCTGGGTCACCTCGTTCAACCCGATCTTTATCATCATCCTCGCCGGCTTCTTCGCGGCCATGTGGACGAAGCTCGGCTCGCGGGCCCCGGGCGCGCCGATGAAGTTCGCGATCGGGACCGCCCTCATGGGCGTGGCGTTCCTGCTGTTCCTCCCGGTCGCCAACGGCGGGCCCGGGTCCACCCCGCTGTGGTGGCTGGCCGTCATCCTGCTGTTCTTCACGATCGCGGAGCTGTGCCTGTCCCCCGTCGGCCAGTCGCTCTCCACGAAGCTGGCGCCGGAGGCGTTCCACACGCAGATGGTCGCGCTGTTCTTCCTCTCCATCGCGACCGGCTCGTCCCTGGCCGGCGTGGTCTCCGGCTGGTACGACGAGACCAACGAGGTGCCGTACTTCCTCATCGTCGGGCTCGCCGCGATCGTTGTCGGGCTCGTGGTCGCCGTCCTCAGCCGGTGGACCCTGAAGAAGATGCACGGGATCCGGTAGCGCGGACGCGGGCGTAACGCCCCGTCACACGTCCCTCTCCTCCTTCTCCTTCGCCGAGGCACCTCGAATCCGCGTGCAGAACGCGGTTCTGCACGCGGATTCGAGGTGTCTCGATGGGTGTGAGCCCGTAGCGCGGCCCGCGGGTGGGGCAGTCGTGCGGCCGCCCTCGGCCCGCGGGTGGGGCAGTCGTGCGGCCGCCAGCGGCCCGCGGGAGGGTCAGGACCGGACGAGCGGGGCGAGCCCGTCGGCGCGTCCGACGGCCTCCGGCATGCCGGCCATGGCGAGGAAGTTCGCGAGCAGGCGGTAGCCGCCCTGGGTCATCACGGACTCGGGGTGGAACTGCACCCCGTGCAGCGGGAGCTCGCGGTGCTGCAGTCCCATGACGACGCCGCCGTCGGTCCGCGCCGTCACCGTCAGCTCCGCGGGTACGGACTCCGGCTCGACGGCGAGCGAGTGGTAGCGCGCGGCCGTGAACGGGGCGGGCAGCCCCTCGAACACGCCGGCCCCCTCGTGGATCACCTCGGAGCTCCGGCCGTGCATGAGCTCCGGCGCGTGGGAGACCACGCCGCCGTGCACCTCGGCGAGCGCCTGGTGGCCGAGGCAGACGCCGAGCATCGGCGTGCGGGACGCCGCGCAGGCGCGGATGACGGCACCGGAGGCGCCGGCCTCGGCGGGCGTGCCCGGACCGGGCGAGACGAGGACGCCGTCGTACGCGGCGACGTCGGGCATCTCGGCGTCGTTGCGACGCACGTCGGTCTCGGCGCCGAGGTGCTGGAGGTAGCCGACGATCGTGTGGACGAAGCTGTCGTAGTTGTCCACCACGAGGATGCGCGCGGTCATGTCACTCCACGGTCAGGTCGGCGTCGGGAAGCATCGACTCTACCCACGGGAAGACCCACAGGAAGAGGGCGGCCACGGCGGCGAGAAGGAGGATGACCATCTCGATCGCCTTGAGCCACTTAGGTCCGGGCAGCAGGCGGAACAGTGCGGAGTACATCAAGCCCCCTCGGTGAGCTCGACCGGGACACCGTCGGCGCGGTCGACCCAGTGGTCGAGCTCGAAGTAGGTGATCCACCGGTGCGTCGAGTAGTTGAACGGGTGGCAGGTCGTCAGGGTCATGAGCCGCTCGGTGGGCTCCGCTCCGCGGTTCCGCGGGACGGGCGCGAGGACGTCCGTCTCCGTGGGGAGGACGATCTCGCTGCCGGTCACCCGGTAGACGAAGTAGGCGTTCGCCGTCTCGACGACGACCGGGTCGCCCTCCTCGAGCCGCGCGATCCGCCCCAGGGGCGAGCCGTGCGTCTGCCGGTGGCCGGCCGCCGCGAAGTTGCCGACCTCGCCCGGCATGACCGTGCTCGGGTAGTGCCCGACCGCCCCGAAGTCCATGACGTCGGGCGTCACGCCCTCCAGCAGCGGCAGCTCGGCGCCGCCCCACGTGGGGAAGTGGATCGTGCCGATGGCGACCATGCCGTCGGGGAGCGTGGCGTCCACCGCGGCGAAGTCCGGCGGCTCGTCGGTGCGCGGGTCGCCGACGTCCTCCGACGGGCCGGCGAACGCCTCGGTGATGGCGGCGACCGCGTCGTCCTGGCGCTGGAAGCCCTGCAGATCGGTCCACCACAGCTGCCAGACGATGTACAGGCCGACGACGACGCCCGCCGTCAGCAGCAGCTCACCGATCACCCCGACGGCGCCCCACGCCTTCGACCGTGACGTGCGCGCGCGGCGGGCGCGCCTGGTCGCGGGGGCGGTGCTGGGCAATGCGGCTCTCAATCGGCGGAGGGCTCGAGCGGGTCGGCGTACGTGAGGGACGTCGATGCGGTCGACGCGGGGGCGACCATCTCGTCGTGCATGCTCACGTCGAAGCCTAACCCGATGAGGTCGACCCACTGCCGGTAGATCGTCACGGCCTCGGAGCGGTCGAGCGCCTCCACGAGGACGTCCGGGTCGCCGATCGCGCCGACCACGAACGGAGGCGAGTACACGCGCCCGCCGACGTACAGCACGTTGCCGACGCACCGGATGGACGTGGTGCTCACGACCCGCTCCCCCTGGATCGTCAGCGCCTCGGCCCCGCCCGTGCGCAACGCGTTGATGACGGACTCGACGTCCTGCTGGTGGACGACGTAGTCGTCCGGCACGCGGTCGGCCGGGATGCCGCCGTCGGGGACGGGCGGGTCCGTCAGGGACACCTCGATGCCTGGGCCGCTCACCGGGAGGCTGCCGGCGGCCGCCTGGACCGACTCGTCCGCCGCCTGGGGGTCGTCGTCGTGGGCGTCGAGGTACGGCGCGATCTGCGAGCGGATCGTCGCGTTCTCGTCCTGGAGGTCCTCGAGCCGACCGGTCTGGGCGCGCGCGAGGGACACGAGGTCGGTCGCCGCCCGCTCGGGGTCGTCGCCCGCGCCGGCCGCGTTCGCGGCCACGATGAGGCCCGCGAGCACGCCGACGACACCGACGCCCACCGAGGCGCGGGGAACCCGCAACCAGGCCATCATTCACCCCCTCCACACGGAGTCGTGCTCTCCCCTACTACGCTAGGGGCGTTCCGCGCCCAGCGCGGGAGCGACGTGAACGATTTCCCCCGCGGCAGCGGGCAACCCTGGAGGACGACGTGCCGGTCTCGAAGAAGCGCAAGCACAAGGACGGGACCCCCGTGACGCGGTCGAAGCAGGAGGAGGAGGCCATCGAGGCCGCCGCCCTCGGCGAGCCCAGCCCCACCTGGTGGGCGCCCACGATGGTGACCCTCATGATCGTCGGCCTCGTTCTGGTCCTCATCACCTACCTCACCTCGGCGGACTACCCCGTGCCGGGCATCGGCAACTGGAACCTCGCCATCGGCTTCGGCATCGCCATGGTCGGGTTCCTCATGACGCTGCGCTGGCGGTAGATCCCGGCCCCTGTCCCCTTACCCACAGGGATACCCACAGCTGGGGAGGAATGACACGGGTGTAACTTCCACAGTTGTGAGTTCACCTGGGGATAGAGCGCACGGGGCGCCCCGTGGGGCGTTCGGTACACAGGGATGCGCACAGTCTGGGGATAACTACACCCATGTGATTCACCGGCCCGCCGCATCGGGCCAGGTCACGGCGTTGGTCGGGCCCGAAGGAGGGCCCTGGTCAGGTCCAGGCGACGGCGTAGGTCAGGCCAGGTAGCCGACGCAGGCCCCGACCATGACCAGCGCCAGGGCGACCGCGGAGACGGCGGCGGTGACGTTCGGCCGCGCGCCGTTCCAGATCGACCATGCTGCGCCGAGGATGCCGCCGGCGACCATGCCGCCGAGGTGCGCCTGCCAGGCGATGTTCCAGCCCGGGACGAAGCCGATGACGATGTTGATGCCGAGGAGCACCAGCAGCTGCGTGGAGTCCTGGCCGATCCGACGCTGGATGGCGAGGACCGCCGCGAACAGGCCCATCACGGCACCCGAGAACCCGACGACGCCGGTCACCCAGCCCTGGGAGCCGGGGCCACCGGAGAGCAGCAGCACCGCGACGGATCCGCCGAACGCGGACAGAACCATGAGGACGACGAGGCGCCACCGGCCGATCACCGGCTCGAGCGCCTGCCCCACGATCCACGTGGCGTAGACGTTGAAGAGGATGTGCGGGAACCCGCTGTGCACGAGCGCGGCGGCGAGCATCCGCCACGGCTCGTGCTCGGTCACGGCCGGCCAGTAGAGGAACTCGGACTGGACGTCCGTGACCCGCTGGAGCAGGAAGACCACGACGAGCAGGCCGATGACCGCGTAGGTGACGACCGGCGGGCCCGACCGGATCGGGATCCCCACGGCCGACAGTCGCGCGGGGCGACGCGCGTCCCGCGGATCGCCGAGCCGGTGCGGCTCGCCGGGCTGGGTGAACTGGGCGGAGGACTGCCCGGGCGCGAGGTACGCGCCGTAGGCCGGGGCCGGGACGTACTCCATCGAGTACCCGTCGACCGGGCCGCCCTGCCGGCCGGCCCCCTGCCCGGGGGACGGCGGGTACGGTTCGTGCGCTCCGGCGTCGGGCGGGGGGTTCTGCCCGTTACCCGCGGAGCCGTGCGCGTCCGGGCCGTCCGACCGGGGGCCGTCCGGCCCGGACGCGGTGGTCACTCGACGATCTCGACGGACTCGATGACGACCGGCTCGACCGGGCGGTCGCCCGCGCCCGTGGGGACGGCGCTGATCGCGTCGACGACCTTCTTGGACTCGTCGTCGGTCACCGTGCCGAAGATCGTGTGCTTGCCCTGGAGCCAGGTGGTCGCCTGGGTGGTGATGAAGAACTGGGAGCCGTTGGTCCCCTTGCCCATGCGCTTGCCGGCGTTGGCCATGGCGAGCATGTAGGGCTCGCTGAAGTTGAGCTCGGGGTTGATCTCGTCGTCGAAGGTGTAGCCCGGGCCGCCGTTGCCGACGCCGAGCGGGCAGCCGCCCTGGATCATGAAGTTCGGGATGATCCGGTGGAACGTGAGGCCGTCGTAGAACGGGCGCGTCACCTTCTCCCCCGTCTCGGGGTCCGTGAACTCCTTCTCGCCGCGGGCGAGCTCGACGAAGTTGCGCACGGTCTTCGGCGCCTGGTTCGGGAAGAGGCGAATCGTGACGTCGCCGTGGTTCGTGTGGAGAATCGCGTCCATGGGGACGATCCTCCCACTAATCGGGTCCGACGCGCCCGCGCGGGCGCCGCGTCGGATCGCGTTCGTCGGTCGCGCATTGTCGCGCGTCACACATTCGTGCGTCCCAGATCACCTCCGGCGGTGGCAGACCGGGAGAGGATACGGAACTATGGGGATGGGATGGCTGCGCTCGTCGCCCCGCAGGGCGGCGGCAGTGGCCGCTGAAGTCGCAACGAAATGGAGAAACGCATATGTCGCGCAAGAGCAATCGGTCCGACGCTCCGGCGGCCGCGGCCGACGCCACGGCTGAGGTCGGCGCCAAGATCGCCGAGCTCGGCTCTGCACTCTCCGAGCAGGCCAAGGCCGCCGGGGTGAAGGCGGTCGGTCTCGCGGCTGAGGGCGTCGAGCGGGCGACCCCGCACGTCCAGAAGGGCGTGGAGTGGGCGACCCCCCGCGTACAGAAGGCGCTGTCCGACGCGCGCGACGCCGCGGGTCCCGCCATCGAGCAGGCGCGTGAGAAGGCCGGGGCCGGGTACGAGGCCGCCAAGGTGAAGGTCAAGGACGACTACCTCCCCCGCGTGCAGAAGGCGATGCAGGACGCCGCCGAGGCAGCGCGCGAGGAGAACGGCGCGAAGGACCGCGTGAAGTCCGCGGCCGCCGCCGCGAGCTCCGCGATCACCGAGGAGCCGAAGAAGAAGAGCGGCGCCGGCCGGGCCATCGGCTGGGTCCTCGTGGGCACCGCCGTCGCCGGTGCGGGCTACCTCGTGTGGCGCCGCACCCAGCCGGTCGACGACCCGTGGGCCGAGGAGTACTGGGAGGAGCCGACCGTTCCGCAGGCCGTCCCGGCCGCGGACGAGCCGGCCGACGGCGCCGAGGACAAGGCCGACGGGCCGAAGCACGACGCCCCGAAGCCGGGCGGGCCCAAGCCGGAGGACGCCAAGCCGGCACCGCCGAAGCCCGGGGACGCCAAGCCGGAGGACCCCAAGCCCGCCCCGGCGAAGCACGAGGAGCCGAAGCCGGCTCCGCCGAAGCCCGAGGGCGACAAGTAGTCACCGCTCGACACTGACGACGAGGGCCGTTCCCCTGTGCAGGGGGACGGCCCTCGTCGGCTGCGTGGGGTGAGAGCTCGCCGTGGGGTGCGCACGTGGCGTCGGTCGTGCGCAGGTGCGGTGCGCGGGTGCGTCCGCGCGTGTCCCGCGAGCTCGCGCGGACTACTCGGTGGCGGTCTCGCTGCCCACCGGGTTGGTCGGGTGGTCGCAGTAGAAGAGGTCGCCGTCCGGACCCGCGTGGAAGTGGTACTCGGTGCCGCCGATGGCGAGGACGACGTGGGAACCGTCCACGAGTGCCTGGGTGTACATCTGGCCCGGGTCGGGGCAGCCGAGGGACCCGTCGCTCCAGGTGACGGGGCCCGAGTCGATGAGATCGACCTCGGTGACGTCCACGCCCTGCTCCGCGGCGAGGTTCTCCATGAGGTCGTCGATGTCGGAGTACTCGGGGATCTCGACGTCGGACCCGTCCGTCGGGGAGTCCTCGGGCCCGGTGGTGGGTGCGGGTTCGGACCCTTCCCCCTCGGTGCCGGTCTCGCCGGGACCGGTCGCGTCGTCGTCGGAGGGGGTGTCCGGGGTCTGCGTCTGCTCGGGCGACGTGGAGTCGTCGGCGGACGGCCCGGCCGTGCTCTCCCCGTCCTGGCCGGACGAGCAAGCGCCAAGGACGAACATGCCGCCGACGACCGTCAGCAGCACCGCACGCGGCATCACTCTCATGGTGAGACCTCCCTCCTGAGGCCGAGCCTAGAGAGCGATGGGGAGTTCTGCACGGCTAGAGGTACCCACCGTTCCGACAGCGTTTCGGCGCACGAGCGTGCCGGTTGCGTGGATGGACGAGTCTCGCGGGTCCGGTCAGGCTCCCCGGCTGCCGCCGCCGGCAGGCTGGGCGGCGACGAACGGGGTGTCCACCCCGACGACGCCGAACCAGGACGCACCGGCCGGCGCCCCGACCGCCTCGTCCCGGCCGGGCAGGGTCTCGTGGAAGAAGCGCGCGTTGTCCTCGGCGTAGGGCCGGAGCGACGGCGGGAGATCGTCCTCGTAGTAGATCGCGACGACGGGGCAGACGGGCTCGCACGCGGCGCAGTCGATGCACTCGTCGGGCTGGATGTACAGCATGCGGCTGCCCTCGTAGATGCAGTCCACCGGGCACTCGTCGACGCACGCGCGATCCAGCACGTCGATGCACGGTTGACCGATCACGAAGGTCATGGCCGGAGCCTACGCCGGGGCCCTCCTAGGATCGATGGATGGAGCACGACCAGAGTCCGACGTCCGCCGGCCCGCACGACGTTCCCCTTGTGCTCGTGTCGACCGCCGGCCTGACGGGTTCCTTGGAGGGCGACGCCTCGTCCGATGCCTCGAGCTCGGGTGGGCGGGGCTCCGGTGGGTCGAGCTCCGGTGAGCCGCGCTCCGGTGGGTCGAGCTCCGGTGAGCCGCGCTCCGGCGCGGTCTGGCGGCACGACGTCCCGGGCCGCGGCCTGGACGCGAACGTCATCCACCTGCCGCCGGGCGAGGCGATCGAGCCGCACGACGGCCCGACCCTCGACGTCCTCTGGCACGTCATCAGCGGCGACGGCACCCTCCTCACGGCCGACGGCGAGGCACCCGTGCGGGCCGGCGACGTCGTGCATCTCCCGCGCGGGAGCCGGCGGGGCGTCCGGGCGGGCGGGTCCGGCCTGACCTACCTGACCGTGCACGCGAAGAAGCCCGGGCTCGGGCTGGGGCCCACCCGATAGCGCGAGAAAGCCCGGGCTCGGGCTGGGGCCCACCCGATAGCGTCGGCGCATGGCCACCCGCCGGCTCACCGCCTCCGCCGCCCGTCGCGCCCGCCTCGACAGCCAGCTTCTCGGAGGCTCGGACCTCACCCCCGCGCAGGTCGTGGCGCGCGCCGGCGCGCTGCAGGGGCAGGACCTGGCGGGCGTGCTCCGCGCGATCGCCGTCCGCTCCCGGCCCGGGACGACCCTGGAGTCCGTCCGCGAGGCCTTCGACCGGGGCGAGATCGTCCGCTCCTGGCCCATGCGCGGCACCCTGTTCGCGACGACGCCGGAGCACCTCGCCGGCATCCTCGCCTCCACGGGGCCGCGGCACCTCCGGTCGACGGCGAAGCGCCGGGTCGAGCTCGGCCTGACCGACGAGGTGGTCGTGCGGGCGCGGTCGGTCGCCCTCGAGCGCCTGGCCGACCGGCCGTTCACGCGCGCCGAGATCCTCGCCGCCTGGGCGGAGGCCGGCATCGAGAGCTCGGGCGGCCGCGGCTACCACCTCATCGCGCACCTGGCCATCGCCGGCGACGCGCACTGGGGGCCGTTCGCGCGGGCTGATCGCGCCGGTGGTGAGGGCGCGGGCAGTGATCGCGGGGGTGCTGGCGGCCCGGCCTCCGGCGGCATCGTCACTCCCCCGACCGAGCAGCTCCTCACCCGCACCGCCGAGGGGGCCCGGCCGCAGGCCGTCAGCGACCCGGCGGCCGCGCTCGCGCGCGCGATCGAGGCCTACGTCCGGGCCCGCGGGCCAGTCACCGAGGCGGATCTGCAGTGGTGGACGAAGCTCCCGCTGAGCGTCCTGCGCCCGGTGGCCTCCGCCGTCGGAGAGCTCGAGACGGTCGAGGCGGACGGGGTCGAGGCGTGGGTCCTCCCCGACGACGGCGAGATCACCCGCCCGAAGCGCCCGCGGGCACTCCTCGCGCCGGCGTTCGACGAGATCATCCTCGGCTACCAGGACCGTGCGCTCGTGGCCGACCCGGCGATGCAGCGGGCGATCGTGCCCGGGAACAACGGGGTGTTCCGGCCGGTCGTGCTCCTGGACGGCCGCGCCGTCGGCACGTGGAAGGTCCCCGCCTCGGGGGCGCGCGAGCCGGTGGCGGAGATGGTCGAGGAGGTGGGTCCGTCGGCGCTCGGGCTCATCGACAAGGCGCTGGCGGCCTGGCCGCACCGCGCGGGGTAGGCGATCGAGCAGGCCGAGCGGGCCGCCTGGTCCCCCGCCGTCGGCCACCGACGGGAGACGGTTTCCGTCGTACGGGGCCCGACCTCCGCCGTCGGACGGGTCTAGTGGGTCTCGTCGAGGAGGGTGAGGGCGTCGTCGAGCGCCTCCGACACCTCCAGGTTGTGCTCGCGGGAGTGGCTGAGTCCCACCTTGATGGCGGCCCAGGTCACGGAGGTGAGGAGCATGGGCCGGATATCCTCGGCCGCGTCGACGCCCATGCGCTCGGCGAGCGCGACCGCCACCGCCCGCTCGACTGCGGTCGTGGCCGACGCGAGGGCGGCGAACATCGACGGGTCGCGCAGGACGATCGAGCGGCGGAGCCGCCACAGCCCCTTGTCCGCAGCGAGGCGCTCGGCGTACTCCCGCAGGCATCCCCGGACCGCCTCGGTCGGCGTCTCCTCCGCGGGCCGGTCCCGCAGGCGGCCGGCCACGTCGTCCGCCTCCTCGGGGTGGATCCCGAGGACCGCGGACTCCTTCGTGGGGAAGTAGTTGAAGAACGTGCGCGTGGAGACGCCGGCGGCCTCGGCGATGTCCTCGACCGTCGACTGGGCGAGCCCACGCTCGGCCACGAGCTCCACCGCCGAGCGGTGCAACGCCCTGCGCGTCTGCACCTTCTTCCGCTCGCGGAGCCCGACCTCGCCGCTGTCGCGCACGTCCACACTCATGCCTGCATCGTACCCGTGAGATATGCAATGTTGCACTCCATGCGTAATTGCAGCGTCTGCAAGTTGGGTGTAACCTGTTTCCGTTCGGCCCGCTGATGGGGCGCGCCGACATCCCTCGGTGATGACGCCCTTCCCGGCGCGACGGGCCGCCCCTGACGGCGCGCGCCGGGACGGCCGGAATCCCTCTCACCCACGCCCGGGAGTAATGAATGAGCGCAGTTTCGTCGTCTGCTTCGCCGACTCCACCCGCCGGACAGGCCGCCCGCGGTCCCGGCGAGTACGGCGGGCTCGACACGCAGGGGCGCCGGATCTTCATCGGCCTCCTGCTCGGCATGTTCGTCGCCTCGATCAGCCAGACCATCGTCTCGCCCGCGATGCCCCGCATCGTGGCCGAGCTCGGCGGCATGGACCACTACTCGTGGATCGCCACGTCCGCCATGCTCGTCTCCGCGGTGACGGTCCCGATCGTCGGGAAGCTCTCCGACCTCTACGGCCGCCGCGGCTTCTACCTCGCCGGCCTGGTCGTCTTCATGATCGGCTCGGTCATCTCCGGCGTCTCCGACGACTTCTGGCTGCTCGTCGCCGGGCGCGCTGTCCAGGGCCTCGGCATGGGCACCCTGATGCCGCTGTCGCAGACGATCATCGGCGACATCATCCCGCCCCGTCAGCGTGGCAAGTACCAGGGGCTCATGGGCGCGACCTTCGGCATCTCGTCCGTCGCCGGGCCTCTCCTGGGCGGCTTCATCACCGACCACCTGGGCTGGCGGGTCCTGTTCTTCGTCACCCTGCCGATCGGCGTCGTCGCGTTCGTCGTCATCGCCGCGTTCCTGCACCTGGACCACCAACCGCGCAAGGCGAAGGTCGACGTCCTCGGCATCGTCGTGCTGAGCGCCTCGATGGTCACCCTCCTGCTCGCCACGAGCTGGGGCGGCACCACCTACGCCTGGGGCTCCGCCACGATCATCTCGATGTTCGTCGCGGGCGCGATCGGCCTCGCCCTGTTCGTCCTCATCGAGCTGCGCGTCCCCGAGCCGGTCATCCCGCTGCGCCTGTTCGCCAACTCGGTCTTCACGTTCTCGAACATCGCGTCCTTCGGCGTCGCCATCGCGATGTTCGGCGCCATCTTCTACATCCCGGTGTATGCGCAAGGCGTCCACCTCGTCGACGCCACGCACTCCGGGCTCATCACGATGCCGCTCATGCTGGCCATGGTCGTGGTCGGCATCCTCGCCGGCCTGCTCGTGACGAAGACCGGCACGTACAAGTGGATCATCCTCAGCGGCATCACCGTGATGGCCCTCGGGTACGTCCTGCTCTCGATGCTCGAGTTCACCGACCCGACCTGGCGCCTGACCGGGGCGATGCTCGTCGTCGGCATCGGCCTGGGCGCGTGCATGCAGAACCTCACCCTGGTCGTGCAGAACACTGCGGACCGCAAGGACCTCGGCATCGCGACCGCGTCCAGCCAGTTCTTCCGCAACATCGGCTCCACCGTGGGCATCGCGGTCTTCGGCTCGATCATGAACAGCGAGATGCCGACCGCGATCGCCGGGCACCTCCCCTCCGACGTCCAGCTGCCGGCGTCCGGGTCCACGGACGGGATCGGCTCGATCCTCGACCCCGACCGCCTGGCTGCCCTGCCCGAGCCGGTCGCCCTCGCGATCCGCATGGGGCTCGCGGACGCCCTGCACGTGGTGTTCCTCGCCGCGATCCCGGTACTGGCCTTCGCCCTGCTCGCCGCGTCCTTCATCAAGTCGGTCCCCCTGCGTACCACGCTGCAGAGCGCGGACGAGATCGCGAAGGAAGGCGCCGCGACGCAGGCGGTCGAGAAGCAGGCCGCCGCACTCGCGCCCTCCGAGGCCCAGGCCGAGGACGCCGCTCAGGATGCGGGCGCCCCCGGTGAGCCGGACGGCCCGGCGGACAGCGAGGACGAGCTGGTCCCGAGCCGCACCTGAGCTCCCCGTGTCCGCCACGGCGGACGCACCGTCCCGGCCCGACGCCGGTCGGCAACTTCCATGAAGAAGGTGCCGACCGGCGTCGGGCCGGGTGCGTTGTGTGGTGGTTCGTGCAGGGTGTCAGGCGCCGGCGGGGCCCGAGGCCCCGCGCATGAGGTCGAACAGGCGCTCGGTCTCGGCGCGCTGGTCGGCCAGGGTGACCACCTCGGCGGGGTCGACCGGGTCGAAGGTGGCGACGACGTCGCCGGCGCCCGTGGGGGTGAGCCGGTAGGCGCGCAGGCCGCCGCCCTGGTCGCGGGCCATCCCGCTCGGCCAGACGTCGGCGAGGGCGCCGCGGAGCCCGAGTCGCCAGCCGTCGGGCTCGAGACGGTCGCGGATCGTGCACAGGGCCTCGAAGGCGTCGTCCTCCCCGGCCCCGACGGGTGTGCCGCCGTCGAGGGCGCCGCAGGCGATGCGGACGGTGTAGGTGGGCGCGGGGCCGGACCAGGTCACCGACCATGAGGCGGTCGCCGGGTGGCGCGCGCCGTCGCGGAGCATCTCGAACGCCTGTGAACCCTCGGGCATGAGTGGGCTCCCCTCACGGTCGGTGGGCGCGGACGAGGCCAAGTATGCGCGAAACCGCGTCGAGTGGAGGGTGGAGTCGCTCGGTGGAGCGTGTGGAGGGGCTCCACCCGACGTCTCAACACTCCACCCGGTGAGCTACGCCGGCCCCGACACGCGGCGAAGGCCGCCTCCCGTGCGGGAGACGGCCTTCGTGGTCATTCGGCTGTGGAGCCACGGGGACTCGAACCCCGAACCCCCTGCTTGCAAAGCAGGTGCGCTACCAATTGCGCCATGGCCCCTCACGCCGGCCGGGGGCCGACGTGCCGACGACGTCATGTCGACGGCGATACAGCATACGTCAGGATCCCCCGGCCCCATGCGTGCATTCGGTCACGAGCGGGAGCTCAGACCTCGTCGGTGACCTCGGCCCAGATCTCGCGCTCCTCGCGGTTCTGCTGAACCTTGATCCAGACGACGTATCCGACGACGGCAGCGGTCGCGATGAGCAGGAACTTCTTCATGCTGTGGCCTCCAGGATGGGCGTGGCGTGGGGCGATGTCGCCCAGGAACAACCGTATCGAAGGCCGGCCCGCCACGGTGCCCCGCCCCACCCGCTCCCGCGAGGTAGGAACGGAGAGCGTGAGGTAGGAACTTTCCGTTCCTACCTGGCCGCCTCCGTTCCTACCTCGCGGGAACTGGGGGTCAGTGGGGCAGGGGGGCCGCGTCGGGCTCCTCGGCCTCGGGGGCCTGCACCGGCTCATCCTCCTCGGCGGGGCGCCGGATGAAGAACGCGAGGACGACCGGCACGAGCGCGATGCACCCGGCGATGAGGAAGGCCGTCTGCCCACCCGGCGCACCGGCGTCGGCGACGGACATCCCCTCGCTCACGCCCGAGTGCAGACGGGAGGAGTACAGCGCCACCAGGAGCGCCGTACCGATCGCCCCACCGACCTGCTGCATGGTGTTGAGCGAGGCGGACCCGTGGGAGTACAGGGGCCGCGCGAGCGACCCGAGCGACGCCGACATCAGTGGCGTCATCGACGCCGCCAGCCCCACCGACAACACGGTCTGGACGCCCGCGATGAGGTACGGCGAGGTCCCCGGCTCGACCTGCGAGTACACGAACAGGGCCGAGGCGATGAGGATCGTGCCGGGGATGAGCAGCGGCTTGGGGCCGAAGGCGTCGTACATCCGCCCCATCACCGGTCCGAGCAGACCCATGATCAGCGCACCCGGGAGCAGGACGAGCCCGGACTCCTGGGCGTTGAGCGACAGCACGTCGTGCATGTACACGGGCAGGAGCGACAGCGTGCCGAACATCGCGACCGCGACGACCGTCATCATGACAACGGCGATCGAGAAGTTCGCGGTCAGGAACACCCGCAGGTCGAGCAGCGGGGCGTCGCGCTTCTGCAGGGACAGCTGCCTGAGCACGAAGACCGCGAGAACGACGAGACCGGCGCCGATGAAGACGAACGGCAGGATCCCGGGGCCACCGGCCTGCGCGGCGCCGGCGGCCGCACCGTCGGCGACCTCCCCGTGGCTGCCGAGGCGGCTGAGTCCATACACGAGGCCGCCGAAGCCGAGGGCCGACAGGATGATCGACAGGACGTCGATCGGCGCGTGCGTCGTCTCGCCGAGGTTCGTCATCCACTTCGCGCCCAGCCCGAGCGAGAGCAGCGCGATGGGCAGGATGATGGCGAACAGCCACCGCCAGCCCGGACCCTCCACGATGAACCCGGACAGCGTCGGGCCGATCGCCGGGGCGAGCGCGATGACCATGCCGACCCGGCCCATCATGCGCCCGCGCTGGCGGGAGGGGACGACGTTCATGATCGTCGTCATGAGCAGCGGCAGCATGATGCCGGTCCCGCTGGCCTGGATGATCCGGCCGGTGAGCAGCATGACGAACCCGTTGGCCGACAGGCACACGAGCGTGCCGAGGGAGAACAGGGAGATGGCGGCGAGGAAGATCTGCCGCGTCGTGAACCGTCGGAGCAGGAACCCGGTCGTCGGGATGACGACCGCCATCGTCAGCATGAAGGCGCTGGTCAGCCACTGACCGAGCTCCGGCGGGATGCCGAGGGTCTCGTTCAGCTTCGGGACGGCGATCGCCATCGTCGTCTCGTTGAGGATCGCCACGAACGCGGCGACGAGAAGGAGCCAGATCACCCGCATGCCGGCGGGATCGATCTCGGCGGCGGCACCGCGGGGGTGCGTGGTGGGGTTATCAGTCGTCAAAGAGTTTCTCCGTTACACATCACGCGCCCGCCCCTCGATAAGGAACCTGTGCCCGGGCACCCCCATGGGCGGACGTAGTCGAAACGCCGGACCCGCGGTCGGGATTCCTCCCCGCGCGGTGAAGGAACTCACCCGTGCAGGGAGGCGGCGAGCGCATCGGGGCGTCGACTCCCGACCATCATCGCCGCCGGCGCCGGCACCCGCCAGGGGATTTGCGAACGTCACACGGACGCCTCGCCACCCCGCGGGCGCGGGCCGCCCCCGACGACGACGCCCGGCACCCGCGGACCGTCGCCAGCCGCCGGGAGCGCCACGCGCGCCCGCTCACGCGGACCACGCGTCCCACAGCCGTCGGTAGGTCCCGCCCGCGGCAAGGAGCGTCTCGTGCGACCCCTGCTCGACGACGGCCCCGCGGTCGAGCACGACCACCCGGTCGGCCGCGGCCGCCTGGGAGAGCCGGTGCGCGATGACCACGGCCGCTCGACCGTCGATGACGGCCCCGGCCGCCTCCTCGAGCGCGGAGGTGTCCGCGCTCCCGGCCTCCGCCGTCGCCTCGTCGAGGATCGCCAGGCCGGGGTCCGCGAGCGCGAGGCGCGCGAGCGCCAGATGCTGGGCGTCCGCAGACGAGAGCGTCGTCCCGCCCGCGCCGATCACGGTGTCCAGGCCGTCGTCGAGGGACTGCACCACGTCCCAGGCGCCGGCGAGCCGGAGCGCGGCGGTGATCTCCGCGCGGGTGGCGCCGGGTCGCGCGAGGGTGAGGTTGTCCTCGACCGTGCCGGAGAAGAGATGAACCTCCTGCGTGAGCGTGACGACCGATCGCCTGGGCAGGCGGCGCCGCACCTGACCGCGCGTCGGCTCGAACACCCCCGCGATCAGCGAGGCGAGCGTGGACTTGCCGGAGCCGGTGGCCCCGACGATCGCCACGTGCTCGCCGGCCGCCATGCCCAGGGTGACGTCGCGCAGGGCGGGCTCCGCGTCGTCGTCGTAGGCGAAGCCGACGTCCTGCACGTCGACGACGAGGTCGGGCCGGGCCTCGCGGCCCTCCTCCCTCGTGTCGACGTCGTCGACGGCCTCTCCATCCGCGGCGTCCGAGGCGCCGTCGGACCGGCCGATCACGCCCACGAGCCGACCGAGGGCCGCGATCGCGGACTGCATGTCGTCCATGATCATCAGCAGCGCCTCGATCGGTTCGACGATCCGCAGGAGGAGCAGCGCCGCGGCCGTCACGGCACCCGGGGTCGCGCGTCCCGTGAGTGCGAGCCACACGCCGATCCCGAGGACGAGGACGAGCCCCGCCCCCTCGGCGACGCTGAGGCGGCCGAACAGCCGGTTCTGCACGATGCGGGCGCGCATCGCCCACCGCACGCTCTCCCACGCGGCGCCGCCGATCCGCGCGAGCTGGGTGCCCTCGAGGCGGTGGGCGTGCACGGTCGGGAGCGCCTGGATGCCGCCGAGCAGGTGGGCGCCGCGACGGGAGCTCGCCGCCCGCTCCGCCAGGTAGATCGGCGGGGCGATGCGCAGGTACCAGCGCGCCGTCAGCGCGTACACCGGGATCGTGACCGCGAACGCCGCGAGGTACCAGACGTTGACGCCACCGAGCCCGACGCCGACGATCACCAGCGTCGTCGCCGAGACGACGATCCGGGGCAGCGCCTGCGGCAGGGCGTCGGAGACTTCCGCGACGTCGTCGGACGCGCGGGTGACGGCGTCCCCCGCCCCGGCCCGCTCCATCGTGTCCCGCGGCAGGCGCAGCGCCGCCCCGACGTAGTCCTCGCGCAGCTCGGAGATCATGGTCTCGACCAGGCGCCCCATGGCCGTGACGCCCAGCCACGTGAACACGCCCCCGACGACGGGGGCCGCCGCCAGCAGGGTGAGCCACCACCACACGTCGTCGGCGGTCCCGCCGAGGGTGATCGTGTCGACGAGGTCGCCGACGACGAACGGGAAGACGAGCGCGGTCGCGGCCTGCACGAGGAACAGCAGGAGGATCAGGGCCAGGCGCAGCCGGCGCCCGCGCAGCCGTGCCCGCACGTCCCGGGCGAGGTCGCGCCCGGTGGCCACCGGCAGCACCTCGTCAGTCATCGGTCCCCCTCGCGGTCAGGCGGGTCGCGGCGGCGTGCGCGAAGGCGCCGGAGCCGGCGACGACGAGCGTGGTCCGACCCCGCCGGTGCCGCGCCAGTTCCCCGGCGATCGCGGTCTCGGTGACGGAGTCGACCGACGACGTCGGCTCGAGCAGGACGAGAATGTCCGGGTCGGCGGCGATCGCCCGGGCCAGCGCGATCCGTTGCCGCTGCCCGCCCGAAAGGTTGGTGCCGCCCTCCGCGCAGGCCGTGCCCTCGCCGTCGGGCAGCTCGGCGTCCGTCATGCCGGCCAGCCGCAGCGCCTTACGGGCCTCCTCGCGCGTGGCGCCGCCGGGGCCGGCGGTCCTCACATTCTCCAGGACCGTCCCGGCGAGGATGTCCGGCCGGTGCGGGGCGACGAGCATCCGCTCGCGCCGCGCGTCGACGTGGCACTCGGCGAGGTCGACGCCGCCGAGGAGCACCCTGCCCCCGGCGGCAGCCCCGCGCCCGACGAGGACCTCGGCGAGCTCGCGCCGGGCCGGCGCCGGGACCGCGAGCACGCTCATGTCCCCGTCGGGCACGTCCGCATCGACCGTCAGGCCGCCGGCCAGGCGGAGGTTCTCGAGCCGCAGGCCGGCGCCAGGGTCCCGGTCCCCCAGCGCCCGGTCGTCGCGGGGACGGTCGAGCAGGTCGAGCACCCGCGCCGTCGACGCCTGGGACATCGCGAGGATCGCGCCGAGCTGGCTGACGAGCGCGTCGAGCGGGCCGACGATGCTCACCGCGACCCCGCCGACCGTCACGAGTCCGCCCGCGGTGATCGCGCCGTCGAGGGCGAGCAGCACGGCCGCGGCGAGCACCGCGGCGGCGAAGACGCCGGCGATCGCCGCGCTCAGCCCCGTGTACGCGGCGCGCGCGTCCCGCGCCGCGATCGTCCCGGTGAGCGCGGAACGGCTCACCGTGCGGTACCGGCGGGACGCCTCGTCCTCGGCGTGCACGCCCCGGATCACGCGGAAGCCGGCCACGAGGTCGGCGGCCGAGGCGGCGGCGTCGGCGATGCCGGCCTGCTCTGTCAGGGACCTGCGCCGCAGCGGGCGGGCGGCGAGGTGCATGACCCCGACGACGTGCGGCAGAGTGAGTAGAACGCCCAGTCCGAGCCAGGGGTGGACCGCGAACAGGACGCCGATAGCCACGACCAGCCCGACGATCTCGCCGGGGGGGTAGACCGCGGCGTACAGCACGAGGCACGCGCGGTGGACGTCCGCGGTCGCGACCGAGAGCAGCGCCCCCGGTGCCGCCCGGTTCCCCGCGAACCCGCGCGGGTCGAGGATGCGGGCGGCGACCGCCTGGGACAGCTCGTACTCGGTGCGCTGGAGCCCGTACCAGCCGACGCGGCCGCCGAACCGGTACGTGAGGTTCATGAGCACGTACAGCCCGACGACGGCGCTCCCCCACCAGACCATGGTGCCGACCAGGTCGCCCGCCCGGGCGCCGCCGGCGGCGGGCGTCACGACGGCGTCGATGACGCCGCCGATGACGAGCGGCAGCATCATCGTTGCGACGTTGTACAGCACGACCAGGGCCGCGCCGGCACCCACCCAGGCGAGCGCCGCACGCACGATCGCCAGGCTCAGGCGCCGCGGCGTCGATCCGGGATCGATCCGCAGCCGGGGCGTGGCGGGCGGGGCCGCCGGGGCCTGGAACAGGCCGCCGTCGGCCGTCATGGTGCGACGGTGTACAGGGTGAAGCCCCAGCCGATCGTCGAGCGGGTCGGCGCGGGCACCGCCGCGCGGTCGAACAGGGCGAGGAACTCCTCGTGCGTGCGGCTCCCGCCGGCGTGGTTCGCGAAGTTCATGAGGTCCTCCTCCAGCTCGTGCTCGTCGGCGTCGGCCAGGTCGAGCAGCTCGGCGAAGACGTAGAGCCGGCCCCCGGCCCGCAGGGCGCCCGCCGCCTGGGCGATCGCGTACGCCGCGTCGGCATCGGGGTACGTCTCCAGACCGCCGGTGAGAAGGACCGCGTCCCTCTCGCCGATCGCGTGGGGCCCGAGCGGGCTGCCGGGCGCGTACTCCATACGGTCGGTGACGGGGTGCAGCGCCCGCATGTGCTCGATCTCGCTGGGGGTCGCGACGACGGTCGCGCGCGCCGCCTCGTCCGCCCGCGTGATCTCGGCGGCGAAGGCTCCCGCGGCGGGTCCGACGACCGCGACCGACCCGGTGAGAGCGAGCTCTCCCGCGACGGCGCCTGCCACGTAGGTCGCCATGTCCGCCTCGCGGTCGACCTTCTCGCGCGCAAGCGTCTCGTCGGCGTCGATCCGGTCGCGCAGCGTCGCGCCGTACCATCGCTCGGCGTCGCCGGTACCCGTGCGCACGGCAGCCAGCAGCGACAGCCATCCGGCCACCTCGGACCGGCCGGTCAGGCCGTCGAGGCTCAGCCGTTCCGCCCGGCCCTCCTCCTCGAGGAGGGCGCCCATCGTGGTCAGCCGGTAGCCGCCGTCGGACTCCTCCACCACCCCGATCGCGCCGAGGTAGCGCAGCAGCTTGCCGACGCCTGTGGGGTCCGCCCCGGCGGCGGCGGCGAGCTCGGCCGCCGTGCGGGTGCCGGAGCCGAGGGCCGCGGGCAGGCCGATCGTCGCCGCCACGCGGATGGCCACCCCGGGCAGCACCTCCTCCAGCTCGTGAAGGGTCTCGGCCACGTTCTCGCTCGCGCCGAGGTCCTGGATGCCGTCGTCGCCGGCGAGGACGACCTCCTGCCGTCGCCAGTAGCCGGTCACCTCGACCTGCTCGCGGGGCAGCCCCTTCTCCTGGCGCAGCCAGCGCCGGATGGGCGTGAGCGAGAGCGCCTCGCCGGCGACCCACGCGAACACGACGCCGTCCCACCAGGGCGCGGACGTGACGGCGTCGTGCAGGAGGGTCGTGGTGCCGGGCTCGGCGCCGTCCCTGCTGAGCCACGTGATCTCCACGCCGGCGGGCGCGGGCAGGTCCTGGCGGTGGTCGGCCTCGGCAACCTCGATGAAGACCTGGCCGCGGGCGCCGTCGGGCCAGTCCTCGAGCCAGCGGCCGATGGCCGGCAGCGCGGTCTCGTCCCCGGCGACCAGCGTCCAGTCCGCGCCGACGGGGTGCGGGGCGGAGGCCTTCGGGCCGGCGATCTGGATACGGTCGCCCGGCTGCGCGCGGTTGGCCCAGGTGGTGGCGGGACCCACGCCGTGGTTGACGAAGTCGACGTCGAGCTCGCCGGCGACGGGGTCCCACCGGCGCACGGTGTAGGTCCGGAACAGCAGGTGGGGGTCCTCCCGCGGCCAGTAGATGACGCCGTCGGCCTGCTCGGGGATCGCGGCCACCTCCGCGCCGGGGTGCTTGAGGAGGAGCTTGAACTCGTCGTCGAAGCCCTCGGAGCGGAAAGCCGCGACCGGCATGCCGTTGGGCGCGACGTGCGCGGCCAGCTGGTCCCCACCGAGCGTGACCCGCCGCATCCCGGGGGTCACATCCTCGGTGCGGAGCACCTCGAGGTTGCGGGTGGTGATGCCGTAGACATCGATCGGTCGGAGGCTACGCGCCATGGGAGAACTCCCTCTCGGGTGTCGGGGTGGCCGGTGCGGATCGCGGGTCGAGCGGGACGACGCTCGGCGTCCCCGTGGCCGGGTCCGGGACGATGAGCGCACGCAGGCCGAACACGCTCTCGATGAGCTCGGCCGACAGCACCGCCTCCGGGGCGCCGGTGGTGACGACGTCGCCGTCGCGCATGACGATGAGGTGGTCCGCGTACCGGGCCGCCTGGTTGAGGTCGTGGAGCACGGCGATGATCGACTTGCCGTCGTCGTGGAACCCCCGGAAGAGCTCCATCAGCTCGTACTGGTGGGCGATGTCGAGGAACGTCGTCGGCTCGTCGAGCAGCATGATGCTCGTGTCCTGCGCGAGCAGCATCGCCACCCACACCCGCTGCCGCTGCCCGCCCGAGAGCTCGTCGACCAGGCGGTCCGACAGGTCCGTCAGCCGCGTGGCCTCCAGGGCGCGGACCACCGCGTCCTCGTCGCTCGTCCGCCACTGCTGCAGGAGGTTCTGGTGGGGGGCGCGCCCCCGGGCCACGAGGTCCGCCACCCGGATGCCGTCCGGCGCGAGCGAGCTCTGCGGGAGAAGCCCGACCCGGTGGGCCACGTCCTTGGACCGGTAGCTCGCGATCGACCTGCCGTCGAGCACGATCCGCCCCTCCGACGGCGTGAGCACCCGGGACAGCGCGCGCAGCAGGGTGGACTTCCCGCACCCGTTCGGCCCGATGATGGCCGTGAACGAGCCGTCCGGTATGTCGACGCTCAGCTCCGAGGAGATGATCCGCCGGTCATAGCCGATGGTGGCGTTCTCGGCGCGCAGTCGCGCGTTCACTGGGGCCTCCCGTAGTGGGTTCGGGCTTCACGGATGAGCAGCCAGATGAGGTACACGCCGCCGACGCACACGGTGATCAGGCCGACCGGCACGGGCCGGTAGGCCTTCGCGACGAGGAGCGAGAGCAGGTGGGCGCCGGAGAGCAGGGCGGCACCCATCGCGGCGGAGGACAGCAGGCTCACGCCCTGCGACCGGGTGATCCGGCGGGCGAGCTGCGGCGCAGCGAGGGCCACGAACCCGATGGGTCCGGCCGCGGCGGTGACGAGCGCGGTCGTGCCGACGCCCACCACCATGAGGCCGAGCCGCGCGGGGCCCGGGCGCAGCCCCTGGGTGATGGCCGCGTCGTCCCCGACCTCGAGGCGGCGCAGCGCCGGGGCGAGCAGGGCGGCAGCGAGGACGATGACGGCGGCCGTGTACAGCGACGGCACGAGGCTCAGCCAGCTGACCCGCTCGATGCTCCCGGCTCCCCAGAAGCCGACCGACATGGCGTCCTCGATGTCCGCGCGGGTGATGAGGTAGGCGTTGATCGAGCCGAGCACGGCGGAGACGGCGATACCGACCACGATGAGCCGGAACGCCTGGATGCCCCCGCGGTAGGCGAGCGTGTACACGAGGAAGGCGGTGAGCAGCCCGCCCGCGAGCGCGGCCACGGCGATCTCCCACCGGCTGGAGGCGTCGAGCACGAGGATCGTCACGACGACCGCCGTGTAGGAGCCGGAGTCGAAGCCGATGACGTCCGGGGAGCCGAGCGGGTTCCGGGTCAGCGACTGGAAGATCGCACCGCCGATCCCGAGCAGCGCACCGAAGACGACCGCCGCGATCGCGACCGGCAGCCGCCACTGGAGCACGATGATCCGGTGGAAGTCCTCCCCGCCGCCCACGAAGGTGGACAGCACGTCCGGCACCGTGAGCGGGAAGTCGCCGAGCGTGATTGCGACCGTCGCGGCGGCGGCCGCGAGGACGAACAGCCAGAACGACACGACGACGACGCGCAGCGGGATGCGCGCGGACAGGACCGGTGTGCGCACCACGCGGTGGGCGTAGCCGAAGTTCACGGGGCTCACAGGCCGCTCGCCTTCTTCCGACGCACGAGGACGATGAGCGCGGGCGCCCCGATCACGGCCGTGAGGATGCCGGCCTCGATCTCGCCGGTCCCGCCGAGCACTCGCCCGAGGATGTCCGCCGAGAGCAGGACGACGGGCGCGAACAGGGCGCTGTAGAGGATGATCCAGCGCTGGTCCGGGCCGACGATCCACCGCACGATGTGCGGGACCATGAGCCCGACGAACGCGATGCCGCCCGTCAGCGCGGTGCCGGAGCCGGCGAGCAGCGTGATCGCGACGATGCTGAGGATGCGGGTCCACGGCACGTTGGTGCCGAGGGAGGCCGCGAGGTCGTCGCCCATGGCGATCGAGTTGAGCGGGCCGGACAGCAGGACGGCGAGCACGAGGCCGACGGCGATGAAGACGAGGACGGCCGTCGCGTCCGAGAGGCTCGTGCGGGCGAGCGAGCCCAGCCCCCAGTTGCGGATGGACCGGAAGGTGTCCGGGTCGATGAGGGTGAGGAACGTCGAGATGCCGTTGAGCACGGCGGCGAGGGCCACGCCCGCGAGCACGAGCGTGACCGAGGAGGCGGCCGCCCGGCCCATCGCCCCGATCATGTAGACGGTGACCGTGGCGAGGGCGGCGCCGACGAACGCGAACCAGATGTAGCCCTGGATGCCGGACACCCCGAGCACGCCGACGCCGAGGGTGACGGTGAATCCCGCGCCGGCGTTGACGCCGAGGATGCCGGGGTCCGCGAGCGGGTTGCGGGTGAGCGCCTGGATGAGGGCGCCGGCCACGCCGAACGCGGCGCCGACCATGATCCCGATGACGGTCCGTGGCCCGCGCATCGTCCACACGATGATCGCTTCCTCGGTGCCGTCGCCCCGGTGCCACAGCCCGTGCCAGACGCGCGGGATCGACAGCGGGTTGGCGCCGATCCCGATGCTCAGCAGCGCGAGCAGGGCGAGCGCCCCGAGGATGATGACCAACCCGAGCGCCCGCCGGGCCGCGAGGGTGCGGGCCGGCGGGGCGTCGGTTCGGGTGTCACGCTCGTGCGTGGCCGTCAGCGTCATTGCGGGTCGATACCCGCCATCGCCTCGGTGAGCTGGTCCACGGTCCACGGCAGGGTGAGGACGTTCGGGTAGGACAGCGACCACGCGATCGGCAGGCCACCGGACTCGTCCGGGTCGATGAAGCCGACCGCGTCCCGCTGCACCACGTCGAGGCTCCCGTAGATCTCGGAGTCCTCGAGCCAGTGCACGGCGTCCTCGATCGTCCCCGAACCGCCGTGCCGCGCGATGAGCAGCCGGTCGGCCTCGACCATCTGGAAGTTCTCCAGCGCGATCTCGCCGTCGGCGGCCGCCAGCGCTCCGGCGTTCGGGTGCGGGGCGAAGCCGAGCTGGGTGAGGAGCTCCTCGGTGGACGAGCCCGCCGTGTTGAGGAACTCCAGCCCGGCCTCCTCGCCGCGGTTCATCACCAGGCCGAGCGTCTGCCCCTCGTACTCGGGGTGCTCCGCGGCCGTCTCGGTCACGGCGGCCTCCGCGTCGACGACGAGCTGGTCGGCCTCGGTCCGGAGGTCGAGCGCGTCGCCGATGATCTCGGTGGTCTCCTGCCAGGGCAGCTCCCCCTCGCTCTCCGGGGCGAGGACGGGCGCGATGGTCGTCAGCGCGTCCCAGTCGTCCTCCAGGCCCGCGTAGCTGAGGGCCACGATGAGGTCCGGCTCGGTCGCCGCGAGGGACTCGATCGGCAGGGCGTCCGCCCACGGGTCGACCACCTCGGCGTCGGCGAGCTGGTCGGCGTGCTCCGCCCACCACGGCCAGTCCGCGCTCTCCCAGGGGGTGGCGACAGGGGAGACGCCGAGGCCGAGCACCACCTCGAGCTCGCCGAGCCCGCCGAGCACGGCGACCCGCTCCGGGCGCTCCGGGATCGTGGTCTCGCCGTACGGGGTGTCGTAGGTCAGGGGGTAGGTCGTGTCGCCGTCGGCCGCGGGCAGCAGCGAGTCCTCGGCGGCGTCCGAGCCGGACTCGTCGCCGTCCTCGCCGCCGCCGGAGCAGGCCGTGAGCGCGAGCGAGGCGAGCAGGACGCAGGCGACGCCGTAGCCGGTCGCCCGGCCGCGCAGGGGCCGGGAGAAGATCGTGGTCAGGATCGAGGGGTTCATCCGAGCACCTCGGCGAGCATCGGGACGATGGCCTCGGCGGCGAACTGCATGCCGAGCGGCCCGCCGGTGCCGAGCGCCCAGGACAGGTTGCCCGGGTGGTCCACGCCGTCGAGGACGTAGCCCGTGCCCTCGGCGTTGTTCGTGATGACGACGAGGTTGCCGTCCTGGACCGCGCCGAGCCCCTGGAACAGCTCGGTCTCCAGCAGGAGTCGGTCGGCCTCGCCGGGCACGCCCGTGGTGTCTCCGACGATGACGACGTCGGCGTCGACCTGGCCGACGAGCTCCGCGCTCACCAGGTCGTCGGCCGCGAAGTCGTCCGCGTTCGGGTGCGGCGCGAAGCCGAGGTCCACCAGCAGCCGCTCCGTGTCCGACCCGGTGGTGTTGCTGAACGACGTGCCCCACTCCTCGCTGTACTGCACGAGGTAGGAGACGGTGAGTCCCTCGAACTCCGGGTGGTCCTCCCGCAGGTCGGCGAAGAAGGCGTCGTAGTCGTCGATGGCCCCGGCGGCCGCGCCCGGCAGGTCGATGGCCTCGCCGATCGACTCGGCCTGCGCCCGCCAGTCCATCACCTCGTCGTCGTCGGACTCGGACACCGTGAGCACGGGGGCGATAGCGGCGGCCTGGTCCCACTCGGCGTCCATGTCCTTGCCGAACACGACGATGAGGTCCGGGTCCGCGGCCGCGACCGTCTCCCACGGGACCGCTCCCGTGTAGTCGGCCGGGAAGGTGGTCTCGATCTCGCCGGGCAGGGCGTCCAGCGTCCACGCGGCCCGCTCGATGACGTCCGAGGCGAGCACCGGCGTCACGCCGAGCGTCGCGAGGATCTCGACGTCGATGCCGGTCGGGCTCACGACGGCGATGCGCTCGGGACGCGACGGGAGGGTCGTCTCCCCGTAGGCGCTCTCGAGCGCGAGGGGGTACTCGGTCACACCCTCCCCCGCGGGCACGAGCCCCGTCGCGGGGTCGGACCCGCCGTCGGCGACGGGGGCGGCCTCGCCCGTGCCGGACTCGGCACCCTGCTCGACGACGGAGCCGCCGGTCCCGGCGTCCTCGTCACCGTCCGAGCAGGCGGCGAGGACGACGACGGCGGCGAGCGCCAGGGCCGTCGTCGTCGAACGGGTTCTCATGCGTGATGCGGACATGCCTCTGCCTTCTGATCAGTGGACCGTCGCCCCGTAGCGACGTCAACCTGTTTAAGTTATGTATGCCTTACCTAATATGGGAGTGCGCGCCGCGACAAGGCCCGCGCACTTTGCGACGATTCCCCGGAGCCCCCGCATGTCCGCCGTCCTGACGCCGTCCCCGCCCGCGCTCGGTGCCGCCACGCACTGGCCGGTCGACCTTCCGCCCGCCGCGATCCCGCCGCGCGTCCACGACGACGAGCACCTGCTGCTGTGGCAGGTGCGCGGGACCTCCACGCTGCACGTGGACGGGGTCGCGCACGTGCTCACCATGGGGCACGCCCTGTGGCTTCCCGCCGGTGTCAGGCACCGCGGCACCGTGCACGCCAACTCGGTCCTGCTGCCGATGTTCTTCCCCGTGGCGAGCGCGGCGACGACCCTGCGCCGTCCCACGCTGATCTCGGTCGACCGCGAGATGCGCAACCTCTTCCTCGCCGAGGTGCAGATGAGCTACACGGTCATCCAGCCGGCCATCGACCTGAGCAGCCAGATCCTCGCGCTCATCGAGTCCTGCCCCGCGGCGTCGACGCTCCTCCCGATGCCGACCTCCGAGAGCGCGCGTGCCGTCGCGGACCACCTGCGCCGGAACCCCGGCGACCCGCGCGGCCTGACCGAGCTCGCCGCCCAGGTACACACGTCCGTCCGCTCCCTCGAGCGGATCTTCCTCGCCGAGACCGGCACGACCGTGCGCGCCTGGCGGATGCAGGCGCGGATGGAGACGGCGGCGACCCTGCTGCGCGCCGGCGCGACCGTCGGCGCCGTGGCCTCCCGCGTCGGATACGCCGACGCCGCCTCGCTGCGTCGGGCCTTCCGGAAGCACTACGGGATGGGGCCCGCCGAGTACGCGCAGACCTTCTCGGGAGTGCAGTAGGACGAACGAGCCCGGGCTCTCGTCATCCCGCCCGGGACGACTCGAGGTACTCGCGGGGCGAGAACCCGTGCCGGCGGCGGAACGCCCGGCTGAACGCCGACAGGTGCCGGTATCCCACGCGACGCGCCGCGACGCTGGGGTCGAGACCGCCCGCCATGAGGTCCCTGGCCGCCTGCGCCCGCATCGACGACCGCCAGGAGGCGAACCCGCAGCCCACCTGCGCGCGGAAGTCCCGGTCGATCTGGGCTGGCGTGACCCCCAGCTCCTCCGCCCACTCGCGCAGGCCCCGCACGTCGCCCGGGTCGGCCGCGACGCGGCGGGCGATCTCGCCCGCCGGACCGTGGGCGGGCGTTCCCCTGGCGTCATCGGCGTGTGCGTGCTCCCTGAAGTACCCGTCCTCGTCCCCGGGCGGGGTGTGCGCGAGGGCGGGCGACGACGTCGGGCGGTCCTCCCGGTAGGAGAACGGGAGCGCGATCGCGCCCTCCCGCAGGTGGACCTCGTGCTCGAGGCCCGCGGTCATGCGGACGGCGTCCCCGCGCGCCAGGTTCTGGGTCCGGTCCCCCACCCGCACGCGCGCGGATCCTCGGTACATCCAGAGCCACACGGTCACGTGCGGGTAGGTGCGCCGCTCCGCGAGCGAGGCAGGGACGCCGGGCGGCGGGCCGTCCCCCGTCAGGAGCTCGGACCACCAGGCGAGCGGGCCATCAGCCGCCCGCGGTTCGTTCGCCACCCGCGGCCCGACGACGCCGGAACCTCCCGTGGACCGGGTGCCCACGGCGGTACCGGCACCCCGGGCGGAGTCGGCGCCGACGGCGGACCGGACGCCGTCGGCGTCCTGAGCTGCCTCCACGGACCCACCCCCCGCGGCGGTCCCGGTCCCCGCCAGCCACTCGCCGGGCGTGCGGCCCTCCGTCCGGGCGAACGCGCGGATGAAGCCGGTCGTCGTCGCGAATCCCACGCGCCTCGCGGTCGACGCGACGGACTCCCCCGCCCTCAGGTGCTCGCGCGCCACGGCGAGGCGGCAGCCCAGGCGCCACCCGGCGACCGACATGCCGACCTCGGCGGCGAAGATCCTGCGCAGCGTCCGCGCACTGACGCCGACCGAGGCGGACAGCTGCTCGACGGAGTCGGTCCGGCCCGGGTCGCGCACCAGCGCGAGCGCGACGTCCCGCCCGGCCGCGGTGCGGGGGATCGACACGCCCGCGGGCACCGTGCGCTCCCGCCCGCTCCCCCACGGCAGGTGGGACAGCGGGGAGACCTGCTGCGCGAACCGGGACACCACCCAGTCACGCCAGTCCGCCCGGTCCTCGCGCACGGTCACGCGCGCGAGCGCCGGCGGCAGCTCGCCCGCCGGGATCGTCAGCGGGACGACGACCGTCCCCGGGCGCGTACGCACCTCGTGCCGGACGCCGGCGGGGACGAGCACGAGCTGCCCGGTCCGGAGCTCCCGGGTCTCGCCACCGACGTCGACGACGCACGACCCCACGTGCACGAACAGCACCAGGTGGACGTCCCGGCGGCGCCGGCCCCCGACCGTCACGGCGGGTATGTCAAGCACGTGGCCGCTCCGGCAGATCCATTTCCACAACGAGAGCCTAGCGTTAATCGACTCTGCTCTCGATCGGCACCGCTCGGGAGCGCACCCGCCCCCAAGGAGCCCGAATGAACGTCCGCGCCTCACGCCGCCTTCCCGCCCTCGTCGCCGCCGCGCTGATCCTCCCCCTCGCCGCGTGCGGGGGCTCCGACGACGACGCCTCGCCCTCCGACGGGAGGTCGACGTCCGGCGAGGAGACGGGGACGGACGAGACAGGGACGGGCGAGGCCGGGTCCGACGACGCCGGCGGGACGGCCTCCGACGGCGCGTCGGACGACACGTCCGGCGGGACCTCCGCCGAGGACTACTACCCCCACACGGTCCGGTCGCTCTACGGCGACGTCACGATCGAGCAGGAACCGGAGCGGATCGTCGCGCTGTGGTCCCCGATCGGGGACGACCTCCACGCCCTCGGCGCCATGCCCGTCGCCGTCGCCGGCGACCCGGCCACGTACGACGAGGCCATGCCCTGGATCCCGGACGAGCTCCGCGAGATCACCGACCCCGCGCTCGTGACACCCGACGGCATCAACGTCGAGGCCGTCGCCGCGCTCGAGCCGGACCTCATCATCGTCGCGCCGTACCAGGTGCAGGACGAGGCCGTGTTCGACCAGCTGAGCGTCGTCGCCCCGACGATCTCGGTCGACACCGAAGGCCTGAACCCCGACTGGGACGAACGCCTCCTGCTGTCCGCCGAGGCGGTCAACGAGACGGGGCCGGCGCAGGAGCTCATCGCCGAGACCGAGGCCGACTTCGCCGAGGTGGGTGCGCAGGTACCCGGCATCGAGGACATGACCTACAACTGGGTCCTCTTCAACCAGGGCCAGTACGGCTTCGGGAACGGGTCGGTCCTCGAGCTCTTCGGGCTGAGCCCGGCCGACAGCCAGGACAACTCGAACTCCGCCGACGCCGGCCTCTCGCCCGAGCAGACCTCGCTGCTGGACGCCGACCTCCTCGCCGTGTGGCCCGTCGAGGAGGATGGCCGCGAGACCCTCGAGGCGGACCCCCTCTTCCAGAACCTCCCGTCGGTCCAGGCCGACACGGTCCACTTCGCCTCGCTCGCAATGGCCGACGCGCTCAACGTCCCGGACCCGTACGCGCTGCCGTGGTTCCTCGAGGAGATCACGCCGACGATCCTCGCCCTCGGCGAGTGACCCGCCCGGCCTGAGGGAGACGCGACGTGCCGAGCACCGCCCGACCGATGACCGTGTACCCGATCGCCCTCCGCACGCTGGAGGTGCTGCGGGTGGAGGACCTGACCCCGGCGCTCCGCCGGGTGACGCTCACCGGCGAGGAGCTGGGGGCGTTCACGACCCCGAACGGGATCGCGACGGCCGAGTTCGTCTCGACCGGGTTCGACGACGACGTCCGGCTCTTCTTCCCCTACCCCGGCGAGTCCGAGCCCGTCCTCCCCACGCCGAGGGACGGCGGCCTCGTCTTCCCGAAGGACCCCAAGCCCCTGGGGAAGAACTACACGGTGCGGGGCTTCGACCCGGCCACGCGCGAGCTGGACATCGACTTCATCAAGCACGGCGTCGGCGTGGCGACGACGTGGGCCTACCGCACCTACCCCGGGGACCGCGTGCACGTCGCCGGCCCGACGGCGTCGCAGGGCATCCCGGTCGGCACCGACTGGATCCTGGTCGCCGGCGACGACACGGCGATCCCGGCGATCGCCCGGCTGATCGAGGACCTTCCCGCGGACGCCCGGGCACAGGTCTTCATCGAGGTCGCCGAGTCGTCGCTCGCGATCGACCTGCACGAGCCCCCGGGGGTGACCGTCACCTGGCTGCCGAGGGAGGGCGCACCCGCCGGCACCACGACCCTGCTGCTGGACGCGGTCCGGGCGGCGCAGTGGTGGGAGGGCACCGCGTTCGCGTGGATCGCCGGCGAGCAGTCGGCCGTCCGCGACCTGCGCCGCCACCTCGTGGCCGACCGCGGACTCGCCCGAGACCTCATCAGCTTCACGGGGTACTGGAAGCGCCAGCAGGTCGTCTCGATGGCCGACGACGAGGCGGTCCCTGACCCCGAGCGGAACGAGGAGGCCTTCGAGAGGTTCCACGAGCAGGCCGAGATCCTCCCGCCGATCGCGATCCGGCTGGCCGCGGACCTCGAGATCGGCGAGCACATCGGGAACGGGGTGACGACCCCTGCCGCCCTGGCCGCCGCGACCGGCACCGACGAGCGGGCGCTGGCGAAGTTCCTCCGCTACCTCCACGCCATCGAGATCCTCGAGCCCGACGGGCCCGGGTACCGGCTCAGCGAGACCGGCGAGTTCCTCACCGACGTGTACGTCCGGGACGCGATCCGCAGCGACGGCGCCCAGTCGCGCCGCGAGCGGGCCCTGGCCGGCCTGGGGCACTCGGTGCGCACCGGGACCTCCGCCTACCGGTCCGTCACGGGCGTCGACGTCTCCGAGCTGCTGACCGACCCGACGTACGCCGAGCTCGCCCTGGAGAACCTGTCGGAGTTCGCCCCCTACCTCGCGGTCCCCCTCGCCCAGGCCCGCGCCTTCCTGGGCGTCCGCCACGTCGTCGTGCGGTCGGCGGGCTCCGCGGCGATCGCCGCGGAGCTCGTGCGCTACCTGCCCGAGGCGACCGTGGACATCGCGGACATGCCGACGAACGCGAGCTGGTTCCGGCGGGACCTGCCCCGGGTGCTCCCCGAGGAGGACCTGCGCGCCCGCGTGACCGTGACCGACGCGGGGCCGACCGAGTTCGCCCCGGGGGCCGACGCGGTGCTGTTCGTGCACGAGCTGTCCGCCCGGCGCGATGCGGATGCGGCGCTCATCCTTCGGCGCGCGGCCGCCTCGCTCGCCCGGGGCGGCAGCATCCTCCTGCTCGAGGACACGTTCGACACGGACCGGCTCGACGAGCACGCCGCCGAGAACGACCTCCAGCTGCTCACGCTGTACGGGGCGGGCCACCGGACGGCCGCCGAGCTCGACGACGTGATCGCGGCCGCCGGCCTGCGCACGGCGGAGAGGGAGGCGGTCGGCTGGGGCAACATCCTGCGCACGCTCGTGCCGAACTCCTAGCGGGAGCGGCGGCCCGGCCTCACGCGCCCGGGCGGCCGCCGCTCCACGCCGCCCACATCTCTGCGTACGGCCCGTCCGCGTCCCGCAGCTCCTCGTGGGTCCCGCGCTGGACGATGCGCCCCTCGCTCATGACGACGACCAGGTCGCACTCCGCGGCCTGGGAGAGGCGGTGGGCGATGACGAGCCCGGTGCGGCCCGACAGGGCGGCGTCCGCGGCGCGGTCGAGGAGCCCGGCGTGGGTGGAGCCGGCCTCGGCGGTCGCCTCGTCGAGGATCGCCAGGTCCGGGTCTGCCAGGACGATCCTGGCCAGGGCGACCTGCTGTGCCTGCGCAGCGGTCAGCTCGAGGCCCCGGCCACCGACGAACGTGTCTAGCCCGTCCGGCAGCAGGTCGAGCAGCCCCGCCGCACCGGTCGTGTCCAGGGCCGCGCGGATCTGCTCGTCGGTCGCGTCCGGGGTGGCGAGGGTGAGGTTGTCGCGGAGCGTGCCGACGAAGACGTGCGCCTCCTGGCTGACGACCGCGGTGCGCTCGGGCCGGGCGACGGTGCCCGCCTGGGGTTCGTGGATGCCCGCGATGACCGCGGCGAGGGTCGTCTTCCCCGCCCCCGAGACCCCGACGACGGCGACCCGCCGCCCGGCGTCGACCGTGAGCGAGACGTCGTCGAGGGCGGGCGGGGCCCCGGGGCCGTAGTGGTGCGTCACGTCCGCCACCCGCACCGCGACGACGCGTTCGCCGTTATTCTCCGGCCCGCGGGCGCCGGGTCCGTCGATCTCCGTCGCGCCCGGCTCGCGACCACGGCTGCCGCCGGGCATCGTGATGATGCCGACGATGCGATGGAGCGAGGCGAGCGCGGACTGCAGCACGTCGACCACGAAGAGCAGCTGGTTGATCGGGCCGAACAGGCGGTAGAAGAACAGCATCGCGGTGGTCGCCGCCCCGATGGTCGAGGCCCCCGCCCCGACGAGGAGGAACCCGACGACGAGGATGCCGGCCATCCCGAGGTACTCCGCGAGGTTGAGCCGGGAGGAGAACATGTTCTGCACGGTCCGCGCCCGGACCGAGTGCGGCGCCACCGCCCAGGAGGCGCCGAGCACCGCCTCCTGCCGGCGGGCGGACAGGTCGAAGCCCGCGATCGTCGGGTAGCCCCGGACGGACTCGGTGATCTGCTGGGCGCGCCCGCTCATCGCCGCCCGCTCGTGCCGGTAGATGCGCGGGCCGGTCCGCAGGTACCACCGCACGGTGAGCAGCCAGACGGGCAGGGCCGCGAGCGGGACCAGGGCGTAGCGCCAGTCCAGGGCCGTGATCCCGGCGAGCGTGGCGACGATGGTGAATCCCGCCCGGGTGAACGCCGGGATGATCTGGGGCGCGGCGTCGGCGATCGCGGTGACGTCGTCGTTCGTGCGCGAGACGAGGTCGCCGGTCCCGGCCCGCTCCACCACGTGCTGGGGCAACACCATCGCGCGGGCGACGAGCCGTTCGCGCAGCTCCGCCAGCATCCGCTGGTAGCTGCGCGCGGCGAGCACGACCGTGACCCCGGTGCCGGCGGCGCCGAGGGCAGCGGCCGCGACCATGAGGCCCGCGACCGTCGCGATCGTTCCCAGGTCCGCGGTGCCCGCGGTCGCCTCGTCGACCAGCCGGCCGAGGGCGTAGGGCGTGACGAGCCCGATCGCGGCACTCACCAGGCCGATCACGACGACGGCGAGGAGCGCGAGTCGGTGGCCGCGGGAGACCTCACGCACCTGGCGCCAGGTGGCGCGGCCGTCGGCGATCGGCAGCGGGTCGGGGGTGGCGGGCGGCCGGCCGGAGGGAGTGTGCTCGTCGGTCACGGGGCGCCGGCTCCCGTCCGCACGCCTCGCGCCGCGTCGTCCTCGTCCCGCGAGCCCGCGGGGGTCCGGTCGACCACCCGGTCGCAGGCCCCGAGCAGGACCGGCGCGGCGGTGATGATCAGGGTGGTCCGGCCGGCGCGCAGGTGCGCGAGCCGGTCGGCGACAAGCGCCTCCGTCACGGAGTCGACGGCGGTCGTCGGCTCGTGCAGGACCAGGATCGGCGCGTCGGCGGCGAGCGCCCGGGCCAGCGCGACGCGCTGGCGCTGACCGCCGGAGAGGCGGTTGCCCATCTCGCCCACCGCGGTGGTGGGTTCGGCGAAGTCCTCGCACGCCGCGGCCCGCAGTGCCGCCCGCAGCGCGGCGTCGTCCTGCTCCCCCGGGCCGCCGGCGTCGATCCCGGCCCGGGTCGGGACCACGTTGTCCGCGACGGTCCCGCTGAAGAGCATGGCCGCGTGCGGCGCGACCACCACCTCCGCCCGGTAGTCCCCGGGCTCGACCCGGTGGGTGGGGGTGCCGGCGAGCAGGACGCGGACGTGGTCGGCCTCGGAGCCCGGATGGAGCAGTGCCGTCGCGATCCGCGCGCTCGTGACGTCGTCGGCGGCGAGTCCCACGACCTCTCCGTGGGCGACCCGGATCGGGTTCCCGCCCCCGTCGGCGATCTCCAGCGCGGCCGCCACGCCGGGAGGCAAGGCGGCCGCGGGGCGGCCCTCCGCCGTCGGGCGCGCGGCATCGGCGGACTCCCGGAGGCGGTCGAGGACGCGGCCGGCGGACGCATTCGCGGCCGCCCAGGCCGGCACCGCGTTGCCGGTCACCATGTTCATCTGGGGGATCAGGGCCTGCGCGAGGCCGACGGCGGCGATGAGCTCGCCGACGCTCATCTGGCCCTCGATCGTGAACCAGCCGGCGAGCGCGGCCACCACGGCGACGAAGATCCCGCTCACCGCACCGCTGCCGCCGAGGAACCGGCCGAGCCGTCCGGCGTTGCGGATCGCGCCGTCGAGAGCGCCCTGGCTCGCCGCCCGGTAGCGGGCGGTGGCCTCCTCCTCGGCGCGCACGCCCTTGATGACCCGGTACCCGGCGACAAGGTCGGTCGCCCTGCCCACGGTGTGCGCGAGGAGGGCCTGGTAGGCGCGGCTGCTGCGGGCGTAGGAGCCGCTCATCGCGCCCATCAGCCACACCACCAGCGGCGCGCCGACGAGCGCGACGAGTCCGAGCGGCCAGTGGATGACGAGCAGCGAGACGGCGATGAACAGGATCGCGGCGACCTCGCCGATCGGGAAGACCACGAGCCCGATGCCGGCCGCCCGCTGGACGTCGTTGGTCATGAGGGAGATCAGTCCTCCGTCGGGCGCGCGGCCCCCGCCCGTCGTGGGATGGAGGGCCGTGGCCGCGAGCGTGGCGCGCAACCGGTGCTGCACCCGCTGCTGCCCGGCCGCGACCAGCTGGTGCGCGAACCGTTGCCCCGTCGCCACCACGAGGAAGACGCCGGCGAGCACGGCCAACCAGAGGGCCAGCTGCGCGACGTCGCCCTGCGCCAGCGCGCGGTCGATCGCCACACCCATGACCACCGGGACGAGGGACTCACCGATCTGCGCGGCCACGAAGCAGGCGACCGCGGGCAGGGTGAAGCGGTTCGCCGAGAACATGACCCGCAGGAGGAAGCGGCGCGCCGTCGTCGCCTCGCGGAGCTCGAAGGGCGGCGTGAGCGGCGGGGTCTCGGGCGCCTGCCACAGCACGGGCAGCCATCGGGTGAGTCGTCCCCTGCCGAGCCCTGCCGGATCCGCGGCGTCGCGGTGCATCGCTCCCCCTTCGCGGTGACCGACGAGGCGGGCCGCACCGGGATGTCCCGGGCGACCGGGCACGACCGCTGCCGTATGTTCCCGCTCGTCACCGCACAGGTTAGGTGACCCTTCCCTCCGCGGCGAGGGGCGCCCGGACTCTGGGCGGGCGACAACGGCTCGCCCGGCTCGTCCGGCTGGCCACGCCGGTGATCTCCCCCGGAAACAGCGAATGCCCCGCCTCGTGGCGGGGCACTGCGTGGGTGGTGGGCCTGAATGGACTCGAACCATCGACCTCTTCCTTATCAGGGAAGCGCTCTAACCGACTGAGCTACAGGCCCAGGCCCGCTTGCGCGGACCGCGGTGCGACCACTCGCACCGACGTGAAACTTTAGCCCACCGCCCGCCCTGCCCCCAACCTCGTACCACCCCGGTGAGGGTGAGTTCACACACGACGGCGCCCGGTCACCTTCTCGAGGTGACCGGGCGCCGAGCGGTGCGAGCGTTCTGGGGTCAGTCGTCCGAGAACGTGACCGTGAGGCCGCCGACCAGCGCGGCGACCAGGTTGTAGAGGAACGCGCCGAGCGCGCCGAGCACGGTGAGCAGCAGGACGTCGAGCACGGCGACGATCGCCGCCATCGACATCACGCGGTCGAACTCGAGGAGCTGCATGAGCTCGACGAAGCTCGACGAGCCGATCGTGGTGAGCAGCTCCTCCATCTCGGCGAAGACGTACATCTTGTCGAGCACGAACCAGACCGTCGCGACCGCGACGACCAGCATGATGCCCGCCGCGATCGAGAGCAGGAACGAGATGCGCATGGCGGACCAGGGGTCGATCCGCGCCAGGGTCAGGCGGGCCGTGCGGGCGCCGCTGAACCGGGCGGAGGTCTTCGCGGGTGCCGGCGACGAGGCCGACTCGCGAACCGCGGACCCACCCGGACGCGTCGACTCTCCCCGCGCGGAGTCACCGCGCGGTGACGTCGAGGCGTACCCGTCCGACTGCGGGACCTCGGTGGTGGCGGTCTGCCCGTACTGGCGCACCGACTGCCTCTCGGGCGGCGGTGGCGGCACGGACTGGCCCCGCCCCTGGCCGCCGTTCGATGCTTCGGTCACGCGTCACCTCCGTCGTCGTCGGTGTCGTCCTCCGACACCTGCGGGGGTGACGCTACCTGCTCGGCGTCCTGACGTGCGGAAGGACCGTCGTCGTCGGGACCTCCGGTGACGTCGTCCCCGGTGGTGCTCTCGGCGTCGCCTGCGGCGTCGTCGCCCTCGGTCTCGCCGGCCGAGCTCGGCGACGGCGCGGAGTCCGCGACGCCGACCTCCTCCTCGACCTCGCGCTCCGCGTTGCGGGCGACCGCGATGATCCGGTCCCCGTTGTCGACCCTGGCGAAGCCGACGCCCTGGGTGTTGCGGCCCGTCAGGCGCACCTCGTCCACCCGGGACCGGACGACCTTGCCCCCGGCCATGATGACGAGGACCTCGTCGTCGTCGGTGACGGTGAGCGCGGAGACCAGGTCGCCGCGCGCCTCGACGAGGTTCGCGACCTTGATGCCGAGCCCGCCGCGGCCCTGGACCCGGTGCTCGTCCACGTCCGTGCGCTTGGCGAACCCGCCCTCGGTGACCACGAAGACCTGCTCGCCCGGCTTGACGACCTGCATCGCGAGAAGGTGGTCGCCGTCGCGGAACTTCATGCCGGTCACGCCGGACGTCGCGCGGCCGGTGGCCCGCAGCGCCTCGTCGGTCGCGGTGAAGCGCAGCGACTGGCCCTTCTTCGAGACCAGCAGGATGTCGTCGCCCTCGTTGACGAGGCGGGCGGCGATCACGCGGTCCGGCACGCCGTCCTCGTCCTCGCGCAGGTTGATGGCGATGAGGCCACCCTGGCGCGCCGACTCGTAGTCGGTGAGACGGGTCTTCTTCACGAGCCCGCGCTCGGTGGCGAGCACCAGGTAGTCGGCGGCCTCGTAGTCGGCGATGTCGACGACCGACGCGATGTGCTCGTCCGGCTGGAACGCGAGCAGGTTCGCGACGTGCTGGCCCTTCGCGTCGCGGCCGCCCTCCGGCAGCTCGTAGCCCTTGGCGCGGTAGACCCGGCCGAGCGTGGTGAAGAACAGCTGCCAGTTGTGGGTGGAGGTGACGCTGAAGTGCTCGACCACGTCGTCCCCGCGCAGCTGCGCCCCGCGCACGCCCTTCCCACCGCGCCGCTGGGCGCGGTAGTTGTCGGTCCGCGTGCGCTTGACGTAGCCGCCGCGGGTGATCGTCATGACCACGTCCTCGCGCGGGATGAGGTCCTCGACCGTCATCTCGCCGTCGAACGGGAGGATCGTCGTCTTGCGCTCGTCACCGTACTTGGCGACGACCGCATCCAGCTCCTCAGAGACGATCTGTCGCTGGCGCGCCGGGGTGGCGATGATGTCCTCGAGGTCGGCGATCTTGTCCGCGAGGGCCGCGTGCTCGTCGAGGATCTTCTGCCGCTCGAGCGCCGCGAGCCGACGCAGCTGCAGCGCGAGGATCGCGTCGGCCTGGTCGGAGTCGATGTCGAGGAGCTCCATGAGGCCGGTCCGGGCGTCGTCCGCGGTCGGGGACCGGCGGATGAGCGCGATGACCTCGTCCAGGGCGTCGAGCGCGCGCAGGTACCCGATGAGGATGTGCATGCGCTTCTGCGCCTCGCGCAGGTCGAACTCGGCGCGGCGGCGCACGACCTCGAGCTGGTGGTGCACCCAGTGGCGGACGAAGCCGTCCAGGGAGAGGGTGCGCGGCACGCCGTCGACGAGGGCGAGCATGTTCGCGGGGAAGTTCACCTGCAGCTGCGTGTGCTTGTACAGGTTGTTGAGGACGACCTTGGCGATCGCGTCCCGCTTGAGGATGACGACCAGGCGCGTGCCCGTGCGGGACGAGGTCTCGTCGCGGACGTCGGCGATGCCGACGGTCCGCCCGTCGCCCACCGCCTCGGCGATCTTCTCGAGCAGGCGGTCCGGGTTGACCTGGTACGGCAGCTCGGTGATGACGAGGCACTGCCGGCCGTCGAGCTCCTCGATCTCCACGACCGCGCGCTGGACGATCGACCCGCGGCCGGTCCGGTAGGCCTCCTCGCTCCCCTTGACGCCGAGGATGGTCGCCCCGGTCGGGAAGTCCGGTCCCTTGATGCGCTGGAGGAGCTCGCCGAGCAGCTGCTCCTTCGAGGCCTCCGGGTTGTCGAGGTACCACTGCACGCCCGACGCGACCTCGCGCAGGTTGTGCGGCGGGATGCGCGTCGCCATGCCGACCGCGATGCCCTCGGACCCGTTGACGAGCAGGTTCGGGAAGCGCGCGGGCAACACGATCGGCTCGGAGTCACGGCCGTCGTAGTTCGGCTGGAAGTCGACCGTGTCGGACGTGATGTCGCGGACCATCTCCATGGCCAGCGGCGCCATCCGGACCTCGGTGTACCGGTGGGCGGCGGCGCCCTGGTCTCCGGGGGACCCGAAGTTTCCCTGCCCGGCCGCGAGCGGGTAGCGCATGGTCCAGTGCTGCACGAGGCGCACGAGCGTGTCGTAGATGGCGCCGTCGCCGTGCGGGTGGAAGGTTCCCATGACGTCGCCCACCACGCGCGTGGACTTGCTGAACGCCGACTCGGGCCGGTACCCGCCGTTGTACATCGCGTAGATGACGCGCCGGTGGACGGGCTTGAGCCCGTCGCGGACGTCGGGCAGTGCGCGCCCCACGATGACGCTCATCGCGTAGTCGAGGTACGAGCGCTGCATCTCGTCCTGCAGGTCAACCTGCGTCACACCGAGGTGCTCGGGTGTCTCAGTCACGTCAGTCCTTCATCTCGGCCGTGGGCCGTGGGTTCAGATCGGCATGATTCCCGACGTCGGAGCACGAGATCGGGAATCCCGTCACCGGCCGAGGGCGGCCGGCGCGGATGGGTCAGATGTCGAGGAAGCGGACGTCGTGGGCGTTGCGCTGGATGAATCCGCGGCGCTGCTCGACGTCCTCCCCCATGAGGACCGCGAAGATCTCGTCGGCGGCCGCCCCCTCGCCGAGGGTGACCTGCTTGAGGGTGCGGGTGTCCGGGTTCATGGTGGTCTCCCACAGCTCGGAGTCGTTCATCTCGCCCAGACCCTTGTACCGCTGGATCGGCCCGTCCTTCTCCTTCGGCAGGCGCTTGCCGTTCGCAAGGCCGTCCGCCACCACCGCGTCGCGCTCCTTGTCGGAGTAGACGTAGTCGTGCGGGGCGTTCGACCACTTGATCCGGAACAGGGGCGGCTGGGCCAGGTAGATGTGGCCGCCTTCGAGCAGGGGCCGCATGTAGCGGAAGATGAGTGTGAGCAACAGGGTGGCGATGTGCTGACCGTCGACGTCGGCATCGGCCATGAGGACGATCTTGTGGTACCGCAGCTTCTCGATGTCGAACTCCTCGCCCACGCCGACGCCGAAGGCGGTGATGAGGTTGCGGATCGTCTCCGAGCCGAGCGCCCGGTCGAGGCGGGCCTTCTCGACGTTGAGGATCTTTCCGCGGATCGGCATGATCGCCTGGATACGGGGGTCGCGGCCGCCGACGGCGGATCCGCCGGCCGAGTCACCCTCGACGATGAAGATCTCGCACTCGGACGCGTCCTTGCTCGAGCAGTCCTTCAGCTTGCCGGGCATCGAGGCCGACTCGAGGACGGACTTGCGCCGAGTGGCCTCGCGCGCCTTGCGGGCCGCCACACGGGCCGCGGCGGCCTGCTGGGCCTTGCGGATGATGTCCCTGCCCTCGTTCGGGTGCTGGTCCAGCCAGTCGGTGACCTCCGAGTACACCTGCGTCTGCACGAAGGTGCGGGCCTCGGTGTTGCCGAGCTTGGTCTTGGTCTGGCCCTCGAACTGGGGCTCGCCGAGCTTGACGGAGATGACGGCGGTCAGGCCCTCGCGGATGTCGTCACCCGTGAGGTTGTCGTCCTTCTCCTTGATGTAGCCCTTCTCGCGGGCGTACTTGTTGATGACCGACGTGAGCGCGGAGCGGAAGCCCTCCTCGTGGGTGCCGCCCTCGGTCGTGTTGATCGTGTTCGCGTAGGTGTGGACGGACTCCGAGTAGGCGGTCGTCCACTGCATGGCGAGCTCGACCGAGATCTTCTTCGCCGTGTCCTCCTTCTCGAAGGAGATGACATCGGGGTGGACCCGCTCCACCTTCTTCGCGGAGTTCAGGTGGTGCACGTAGTCGATGAGGCCGTCGTCGTACTTGTAGGTGACCGTGCGGAAGCCGGGCACCGGGTCGTCGGCCTCGCCGGCCTCGTCACCGGTGACCTCGTCGCCGGAGTCGACGGCCTCGGGGCGCTCGTCGGTGAGGGTCAGCTGCAGTCCCTTGTTGAGGAACGCGTACTGCTGCAGGCGCGAGCGCAGGGTCTCGTAGTCGTAGTCCGTGGTCTCGAAGATGTCCCCGTTGGGCCAGAACTTCACCATCGTCCCGGTCTCGTCCGTGGCCTCGCCCTTGCGCAGCTCGCCGGTCGGGACGCCGTTCTCGAAGTCCATGTTCCACACGTGGCCCTTGTTCTTCACCTCGACCTCGAGGCGGTGGGACAGCGCGTTGACCACCGAGACGCCGACGCCGTGCAGGCCGCCGGAGACCGCGTACCCACCGCCGCCGAACTTGCCGCCTGCGTGCAGGACGGTGAGGACGACCTCGACCGCGGGCTTCCCTTCGGTCGGGTGCAGGTCGGTCGGGATGCCGCGGCCGTCGTCGACCACGGTCACCGAGCCGTCCCCGCCGAGCGTGACCTCGATGTGGGTGGCGTGGCCGGCGAGGGCCTCGTCGACCGAGTTGTCGACGACCTCGTACACGAGGTGGTGCAGCCCGCGCGGCCCGGTCGAACCGATGTACATGCCGGGTCGCTTGCGGACGGCCTCGAGGCCCTCGAGCACCTGGATGTTCGACGCGTCGTAACTGCCGTTCACGCTGGTTCCGCTTCCGGTCGCCGGTGCGTCGGGTGCAGCGGCATCGCTCGCTCCGTTCCCTGCGGCCTGGTCCTGCTCGGGCACGGAACTACGCTCTGCTGTCACGGTCGACGGTTCTCCTCGACTACCTGGATGGCCCGCCCCCGGATCGTGCCGCGAGAGCCGGCTCGCCATCATCCGACCCGGGGGCCTGTGCGCCCCGGTCGATGCCGGACAATCCGTGTAATTCTACCGTGAAATCAGCCCTGAACCCAATCTTCCACAGGCTGTGTCCACACCCTGGGTGGGTGATTTTTCTCGGCCAGTTGGCTAGCCGTACGTGTCGCGCGGGCCGCGTCCGCCGCGGACGGAGAACCGGCCGTGCTTCCAGCTCGGACCACCCGGTCCTAACACCGTGATCTTCGTGACCGCATCCGGTCCCGCGACCTCGCCGATGCGCCGCTCGAGCTGCGGGATGAGCATCCGGACCTGGGTCGCCCACGCGGTCGACGACGTGCGCACGACCAGCTCCCCGTCCGCGAACGTCTCGACCTCGCAGTGCTCCGCCACCTGGTCGCCGACGATCTCCTGCCACCGGTTGACCACCGTGGCCGTCTCCATCTCACGCCGCCAGCCCCGCCGGTTGACGAGCTGCTCGCCGAGCCTCCCGATCGCCTGCGGGTCGCGCCTCGAGGGGTGCGCACCGGACCCCGCCCAGCCCAGCCCGGGCCCGGGCCGCCAGGCCTTCGGGTCCTCCGGTTCGCCGTCGGACGGCGGGGGAACGGTCCCCGCCCGACGACGGATGCCGGCTCCCGCGGCCGCCTCGCCGGCGGCCGTGGCCGGGTCGGCATTGGCGGTACCGGTCGCTGTCCCGGCGGCGTCGGCCGGCGCGGACTCGCGCCAGGGCGACCCACGGCCCGGGCGCGGGGTGCGCTTGAGGCCCTTCTCCCAGGCCGCCGCCCGCGCGCGGGCCAGGACGGCGTGCGCGAGGGCGTCCTGCGCCGCGGCCTCCTCGGGGGTGAGCAGCGTGCTCGCGCGCCGGGGGGCGGAGGACTCCGCCGCGGCCGGCGTGCGCTCGGCGTCCTCCGCGGCCGCGCCGGCGGGTGCGTCCGTGGGCACGTCAGTCATCGTCGTCCCTTTCGCCCGGCGCCTCGCGCGGGACCGCGCTGCCGGCGGACACGTCGACCCGCGCGCCGCCGAGCTCGTCGGGGACATCCTCGTCCACGGCGGCCGTGAGGAACACCTGCTCGGCCTCCGCGACCATCGTCGCCAGCCTCTTCCGACGCCGCGAGTCGAGCTCGGCGAAGACGTCGTCGAGGACGAGGACGGGGTCGCCGACGCCCGTCTCCTCGGCCGCGTCCCGCAGGACCCGCCAGGACGCGAGGCGCAGCGCGAGCGCGTAGGACCACGACTCCCCGTGGCTCGCGTACCCGCGGGCCGGCATCGTGCCGAGGGCGAGCGCGAGGTCGTCGCGGTGCGGGCCCACGAGGCAGACGCCGCGCTCGACCTCCTTCGAACGCGCCTCCTGGAGCGCAGCGAGGAGGCGCTCGGCGTTCCGGTCGACGTCGGTCAGGTCGCTCTCGAGGGCCTCGAAGGCCGCGCGCTGCCGCGCGGCGAGCTCGGGATCGGTCGTGTCAGGTCCCGTCACGCCGGCGAGCACGGCGGCGTCGGGCTGCGGGCCGTCCTCCGCCCCGACCAGCGAGTACCGACCGTCGATCCGGGCGTCCCCCTGGTCGCCCATGAATGCCGGGTCGGCGCCCGCTTCCCCATTCGTGTTCGCGCCGTCGCCGCCGCCGGACGCTCCGCCGTACCCGGACACCTCCCGGTAGGCGGCCGCCACGTGCGGCCGCAGCCGCGCGACGAGGTCCGCCCGGGCGGCGATGATCTGGGCGCCGGCCTCGGCGAGCTGCTCGTCCCAGACGTCGAGCGCAGACAGGTCCATCGACCGCCCCGCGCGGGCGGCCGCCCCGGCGGACTTCAGCAGTGCCACCCGCTGGCGCAGCACGCGGTCGTACCGCGTACGCACCTCCGCCATCCGCGGGCGGAGCTGGACGATGACCTCGTCCAGGAAGCGACGGCGGGCGGACGGGTCCCCACGGACGAGCTCGAGGTCCTCGGGGGCGAAGACGACGACCGCGAGGCGGCCGAGAAGGTCGCGGGGTCGGGTCGGGTGCCGGTCGAGGCGGGCACGGTTCGCGCGGCCCGAGACGATCTCGACCTCGAGCACGGTGTCCCGGTCGGCCGCACGCACCTTGGCCCGCACGACCGCGCCGCCGGTGCCCCGCCGCACGAGGGCCGTGTCGGCGGCGACCCGGTGGGAGGAGAACGTCGCGAGATAGGCGATCGCCTCGACGATGTTGGTCTTGCCCTGCCCGTTCCGTCCGACGAACGCGGTCACTCCGCGGTCGAAGGTGAGGACGAGCTCGCGGTAGGAGCGGAAGTCGTTGAGCGCGAGATCAGTGACCCGCACGGACGCTAGCTTCCGGCCGGACCGGTTCCGTCGGCGGGCTTGGTCGCGTGTCCGCCGAACTGCTTGCGCATGGCGGCGACCATCCGCATGGCCGGGGAGTCGACCTGCCGCGAGGAGAACCGGGCGAACAGGGAGGCAGCGATCGCGGGGACCGGGACGGCGCTGTCGATGGCGGCGTCGATGGTCCACCGGCCCTCGCCGGAGTCCTCGACGTAGCCCTGGATGTCGTCCAGGCCGGGGTCCTGGTCGAGCGCACGGACCATGAGGTCGAGCAGCCAGGAGCGGACGACCGTGCCGCGCCGCCACGCGCCCAGGACCGCGCCCGGGTCCGTCACGAGGTCCTCGTGGGCCGCCATGAGCTCGTAGCCCTCGGCGTACGCCTGCATGAGGCCGTACTCGATGCCGTTGTGGACCATCTTCGTGAAGTGCCCGGCGCCCACGCGGCCGGCGTGCACGAGGCCCTCCTTGCGCGGGCCCTCGGGCCGCAGCGCGTCCATGATCGGGAGAACTCGCTCGAAGTCCTCCTCCGAGGCGCCGACCATGAGGCCGTATCCCTCGGTCTTGCCCCACACGCCGCCGGAGACCCCGGTGTCGACGTAGTGGATGTCCTTGGTCGCGAGCTGCTCGGCGTTGCGCTGGTCGTCGTGGAAGTGCGAGTTCCCGCCCTCGATGACGAGGTCACCGGGTTCGAGCAGCCCGCCGAGCTCATCGATCGTGGACTGGGTCGGCGCTCCGGCGGGGACCATGACCCACACGTTGCGCGGCGCCGGGAGTGCGGCGACGAGCTCCTCGAGGGACGCGACGTCGGAGACGTTCGGGTCGCGGTCGTAGCCGACCACGGTGTGCCCGGCCGCGCGCAGGCGGTCGGCCATGTTGCCGCCCATGCGGCCGAGTCCGATCATTCCGAGGTGCATGCGAAGCTCCTAGTGCGCGGGGGTCAGCCGGGGAAGCGGATGGGCATGAGCAGGTAGCGGAAGGCCTGCGAGTCCTCGCCGTCGAGCTCTTCCTGGCCGGTGAGCGTGGCCGGCTTGGTCGGGTGGGTGAACGACAGCCGGGCGAACTGCGTGGTGAGCGCGCCCAGGCCGTCGAGGAGGTAGACCGGGTTGAACGCGGTCGTCATCTCCTCGCCCACGAGCGTGGCCTCGATGGCCTCGGAGGCCTGCGCGTCGTCTCCCTGGCCGGCCTCGAGCACGGCCTGCCCCTCGGAGAAGGACAGGCGGATCGGGGTGTTCCGCTCGGCGACGAGGCTGACGCGCTTGGCCGCGGCGATGAGCTCGGCCGTGTCGACGACCGCGTGGGTCGGCGTCTCGTCGGGGAACAGGCGCCGCACGGGCGGGTAGTCGCCGTCGACGAGCAGCGAGGTGGTGCGGCGGCCGCCGGCCTCGAAGCCGATGAGGGACGAGGATCCGCTCGTGTCGAAGTCGACCTGGACATCGCCGGCGGACGTGAGTGACTTCGCGACGTCGGACAGCGTGCGGGCCCGGACGAGCGCGACGGCGGAGACGTCGTCGGAGGTCGGGTTCCAGGGCAGTTCGCGCATGGCGAGGCGGTAGCGGTCGGTCGCGAGCAGGGTGAGGGTGTCGCCCTCGATCTCCACTCGGACACCGGTCAGCAGCGGCAGCGTCTCGTCGCGGGAGGCCGCGGTCGTGACCTGGGCGACCGCCTCGGCGAGGATCCCCGCGTCGATCGTGCCGGCGGACTCCGGCATCGCCGGCAGTGCCGGGTACTCCTCCACCGGCATGGACTGCAGGGTGAACCGCGAGGCGCCACAGGTGAGCGTCACGCGGGTCCCGTCGACCTCGACGTCGACCGGCCGGGCCGGCAGCGCGCGGCAGATGTCCGCGAGAAGGCGTCCCACAACCAGGATCGTCCCGGGGACGTCGACCTCCGCCTCGACGACGGAGCGCGCCGAGATCTCGTAGTCGAAACTCGCCAGGGTGAGCTGTCCGTCGGCCGCCTCGATGCGCACGCCCGCGAGGACGGGGACCGGCGGACGGGCGGGGAGGGAACGTGCGGTCCAGGAAACTGCTTCGGCCAGGACGTCGCGGTCAACCCTGAACTTCACGGTGGATCACTTTCTCTTAAGGCGTCGACGACCATCGCGGCCGGAGTGCTGCGCTAGCACACCATACGTCGGATGCAGCCGTGGGAGTACGTCGTCTGTGGGTGAATGACATGCCGTCGTCGCCGGGGATGCCGGTCAGGTCGAGGACGGGGTTGGTCGAACTGTGCTCGCAGGGCAGGGGTGGTGGTGCATCACCCTTGTCATTTGGATCTCGTCATAGTCATCGCACCTGTGGATCCTGTGGATTCGCGTCGTTCGCCGCGGGATCCCGCCGAAGTCGGGTGTGGAGGGGCATGCGGACCGATCCGTGGACGAATGACAAGGACAGTGGATGTCATTCGTCGATCCACCGACGCTCCCCCGTCGTCCCCAGGTCGTCCACGGCCCACCGTGGCTTCGTCCACGGTGAATCACAGGGACGTCCACACCCTCGATGCGTCCTGCCGGCGGCCGTGCCGGACGCGGCCACCGCAGAGGCGTTCAGCCCTCGCGAGCCTTGGTCTTGATGCGCGCGGTGAGCTCGGAGACCTGGTTGTAGACCTGTCGCTTCTCCGCCATGAGGTCCTTGATCTTGCGGTTGGCGTGCATGACGGTCGTGTGGTCGCGGCCGCCGAACTGCTGACCGATCTTCGGCAGCGACAGCTGCGTGAGCTCCCGGCACAGGTACATGGCGATCTGGCGGGCCGTGACGAGCACGCGCGAGCGGTCCGCCGACTGCAGCGCCTCGAGCGAGATCGAGAAGTAGTCCGCCGTCTGGGCCATGATCAGGCTCGGCGTGATCTCCTCGCTCTCGGGGTCCGTGATGATGTCCTTGAGGACCATCTCGGCGAGTGGCCGGTCCACGTGCTGCCGGTTGAGGTTGGCGAAGGCGGTCACCCGGATGAGGGCGCCCTCGAGCTCGCGGATGTTCGTCGAGATCCGGGAGGCGATGTACTCCAGCACCTCCGGCGAGGCGTCGAGGCCGTCGGACTCGGCCTTCTTCCGCAGGATCGCGATGCGGGTCTCGAGGTCGGGCGGCTGCACGTCCGTCAGGAGCCCCCACTCGAAGCGGGAGACGAGCCGCTGCTCGAAGCCGCTCAGCTGCTTCGGGGCGACGTCCGAGGTGATGACGACCTGCTTGGAGTCGTTGTGCAGCGTGTTGAAGGTGTGGAAGAACTCCTCGACCGTCTGCTCCTTGCCGCCGAGGAACTGGATGTCGTCGATGAGGAGGACGTCGACGTTGCGGTACCGGCTCTGGAACGACTCCGCCTTGTCGTCGCGGATCGAGTTGATGAAGTCGTTGGTGAACTCCTCGGAGTTCACGTAGCGCACGCGGATCCCCGGGTAGAGGTTGCGCGCGTAGTGGCCGATCGAGTGCAGCAGGTGCGTCTTGCCGAGGCCGGATCCGCCGTAGATGAACAGCGGGTTGTAGGCCTTCGCGGGCGACTCGGCCACCGCGGTCGCCGCGGCGTGGGCGAACCGGTTCGACGCGCCTGAGACGAACGTCTCGAAGGTGAACTTCGGGTTCAGCCGCGACGCGAGGTCCCCGGTGTCCGCGCCCGAGCTCCCCCGGTGGGTCTGCCGGTCGTCCGCGCTGCGCGGGACCGGGCCGGCCCCCTCGCCGACGCCGGGACCCTGCCCGTGTGCGGCGGACCGGGTCGGCCGCGGGGGCGCCGCGACGACGTCGGGTTCCGCCGGTGCCGGCGCCGCGACCGGGCGCTCGGCCGGCGTGTCCTGCATCGAGGGATCGACGGTGACCGCGAAACGGACGTCGCTGCCGTGCAGCTCCGTCAGGACCGCGACGATCTCGTCCCGCGCCTGCCGCTCGAGGTAGCTCTTGGCGAACTCCGACCCGACGGCGAGCAGCAGCGTGTCGTCGATCATCCCGAGCGCCTTGGCCTCGCGGACGAACGCGAGCTGCGCCTGGTTGATCTGACCGCCGGAGGACAGCGTGGATACGGCCCGATCCCATGTCTCTGCGATGGACTCCGCCACGGACACTCACTTCCTCGCCACTCGTGGGTCCGGGAACGCCCCGGAGAGAACTCATACTCTGTCACGGACCGGTTGCATCCACATAGTTGTCCACAGTTGTGTGCATCTTTCGGGGGTGCCAGGATCGGCGCCATCGCAGGGAATCACACCCCCCGACGACGACGGACGTCCCACGGGCGTGGACGAAGACGTTCCACAGGTCACGTCGGATCCGCGTTGACCGCGCGCGTGCCGGCCTCGTAACCTGTGGTGTCTACTTGCGTAGACGCTGTCATTCCTGGGCCCGGAGTCGGGCCCGTTCGCATGTCATGCGTGACGCGCGTACGGGGGTCGGAATCCTCCAGGTCGTTGAATCAATCGAGAATGTCAGGGGTCAAGCCGTGAGCAAGCGGACTTTCCAGCCGAACAACCGTCGCCGGGCCAAGGTCCACGGCTTCCGCCTCCGGATGCGCACGCGCGCCGGCCGCGCCATCCTGGCGTCGCGCCGCACCAAGGGCCGCGCGAAGCTCTCCGCCTGAGTCATGCTCCCGGCGCTCCATCGGATGCGTCGGCCGGCTGACTTCACCACCACCGTCCGGCGAGGCGTCCGGTCCGGCACGAGCCGGATCGTCCTCCATCGCCGCGCGACCGCCGACGAGGACGCCGTCCTCGTCGGCTTCGTCGTCTCCAAGGCCGTCGGCAACTCCGTCACGCGCAACCGCGTCGAGCGGCGCCTGCGCCACCTCATGGCCGAGCGGCTCCCCGCGATCCCGGCCGGCACGACCCTCGTGGTCCGCGCCGCACCCCAGGCCGCGGGGTCCACGTCCGCCGAGCTGGGCGCGGACCTCGACGCGATGATCGCGGCCACGGGACGTAAGCTCCGCGGCCGGCAGTCCGCGCCGAGGGCGCGGGCATGACCATGACCGACGACGTCCCGCGCGTCCACACCCATTCCCACGACGACGTGCCGTCGGACGGGGAAGCCACTGACGAGGGGCGCAGGCGGTTCCGTCCGTTCACGTGGCTTCTGCTCGGAATGGTCCGGGCGTACCAGGCCGTCGTCTCGCCCTGGTTGCCACGGACCTGCCGGTACTACCCCTCCTGCTCGGCGTTCGCCGTCGGGGCCTTGCGCCGGCACGGCGCGTTCAAGGGGACCGCGCTCGCGATCTGGCGAGTACTTCGGTGCAACCCCTGGTCGCGAGGGGGCGTCGACCACGTGCCGGAGCGCGGGAAGTGGGTCGGGCGACGGGAACCGCTGCCGGATCCGCCGGACCCGGGTGACCAGACTCACCCGTGAACAGCAGTGGGTCGGACCACCCGGATCGGTTCGACCAGCCAGGACCCTCTACCCTCGGAGGGACCGACCGAGGGGCGAGCACGATCTCGCCGCAAGACCACTAGGGAGCAACCACACCGATGGATGCCATTCTCGCGCCGATCAGGTGGGCAGTCGCCTGGGTGATGGTGCTCATTCACGACGGAGCCGTCGCCATCGGCTTCCCCGCGGGATCGGGCTGGGCGTGGGTCCTGTCGATCATCGGGCTCACTGTCGTGGTCCGCATCCTCATCATGCCGTTGTTCTTCCGGCAGATCCGCGCGTCCCGCGCCATGCAGCTCATCCAGCCCGAGCTGAAGAAGCTGCAGGACAAGTACAAGAACAAGAAGGACCCCGCGTCCCGCCAGCGGTTCCAGGAGGAGATGCAGGCGCTCTACAAGGACGCCGGCACCTCCCCGTTCGCGTCGTGCCTGCCGCTGCTGCTGCAGATGCCTATCTTCTTCGCCCTGTTCTCGGTGCTGAGGCAGCTGCAGGGGATCGCGACGGGGGCCAACGACCCGATCGGTCCGCTGACTCAGGCGCGCGCGATCGAGGCCGAGGCGTCGGAGTTCTTCGGCGCACCCCTGTCGTCGAGCTTCATGCAGACGTTCGGTGACAACGCGACGTTCGGCGGCGGGGACGCGACGATCGTCCGCATCGTCACGGTCGTCATGATCATCGCGATGTCGATCACGACCTTCCTCACGCAGCGCCAGCTGACGATGAAGAACATGCCGCCGTCGGCCATGGAAAGCCCCATGTTCCGGCAGCAGCAGATCCTGCTGTACATCCTCCCCGTCGTCTTCGCGGTCACCGGTGTCAACTTCCCGATCGGTGTCCTCATGTACTGGCTCGTGTCGAACCTCTGGTCGATGGGCCAGCAGTTCTACACGATCAAGCGTCAGCCCACCCCGGGCTCCGAGGCATACAAGAAGATGATCGAGAAGAAGAACGCCAAGCGCGCCGCCAAGGGGCTGCCGCCGCTCGAGGAGGAGCAGCGCACCCTGCAGCGGAGCTCCGGCTCCGGCCAGCGCAAGCCGCAGCCGAAGAAGGGCACCAAGGTCGGCGCGGACGGCAGCTCGGACGATGTCGAGGAGACCGACGAGACCGAGTCCGACGAGGAGTTCGAGGTCCGTGGCAAGGACGGTCTGACGGACGCGGAGCGCGCGCAGAAGCGTTACGAGCGCCGACAGGCCGAACGGCGCCTCGCTGCCGAGAAGCGTCGTCGCAAGGAACAGGGCGGCAAGAACCAGGGCTCCGGCGGCAAGAACAACTGATCACCGGCTGGCGCGCAGGTCGCAGCCGGCCGACACATACCCTCGCCCGACGGGCGACCATCCTTCTGAAGGAGAACGACGTGAACGACGATCGTGACGTGGCCGAGTCCACCGGTCCCGAGGAGTCGACGACCGACGACCAGAACGCGGCCGTCGCGGACGAGGGTTCGGCGGACTCCCCCGCCGAGGCCGGCGCCGAGGCTTCGGCCCGGGTGCAGCGCCTCGAGGAGGAAGGTGAGGTGGCGGCCGACTACCTCGAGGAGCTCCTCGACATCGCGGATCTCGACGGTGACATCGACATCGACATCGACAAGGCTCGCGCCTCTGTGTCGATCGTGTCTGAGGAGGACGGCGACCGATACCTGAGCCGTCTCGTCGGCGAGAAGGGCGAGGTGCTGGACGCGATCCAGGAGCTGACCCGGCTCGCGGTGCAGGCCCGGCTCGGCGAGCGATCCCGCATCATGGTCGACATCGCGGGCCACCGTGCAGACCGCAGGGCGACGCTCACCGCGCTCGCGGAGGAGGCCATCGGGACCGTGCGCAGCACCGGCTCGGACGTCTCCCTCGACCCGATGAACCCGTTCGAGCGGAAGGTCGTCCACGACGTTGTCGCGGAGGCCGGCCTGTCGTCGGACTCCGAGGGTGTCGAGCCCAAGCGCTACGTCGTGATCCGCGCGTCATGATCAGTCGTGACTGAACCGGACGACAGCCCTCAGGTCGAGGCTGCACCCGCGGGTGCAGCCGACCTGTTCGGCCTCGCGTGGTCCGGGGCGGAGCACTTCGCTCGCATGCTCGCCGAAGAGGGCGAGCTCCGGGGCCTGATCGGTCCTCGTGAGCTGCCCCGGCTGTGGTCACGGCACATCGTCAACTCCGCGGCGGTCGTCCCGTTCATCGGCGACGAGGAGTCGGTGATCGACCTCGGAAGCGGGGCCGGGTTTCCGGGGATCGTCGTGGCGCTCATGCGGCCCGACGCCGACGTCCACCTGGTCGAGCCCATGGAGCGTCGGGTCGACTGGTTGACCGACGTCGTGAACGAGGTCGGCCTCGACAACGTCACGATCCATCGCGCTCGCGCTGAAGAGCTGCACGGTCACCTGCGCGCAGATGTCGTGACGGCTCGGGCAGTTGCCGCCATGGACAAGCTGGCGCGATGGGCACTCCCCCTCGTTTCCGGTGGGGGTCGCCTCGTTGCGCTCAAGGGCGAGCGCGCGAGCATGGAGGTCGAGTCCGCCCGGAAGTGGCTCCGGAAGCTCGGCGTTGTCGATTCGGAGGTCGAGGTCGTGTCCCCTCTCGAGGGAGCCGAACCCACGACCGTGGTGGTTGCGCGCAAGAGGTAGTTCGCCCGACCGTACATATCAGTGATATGTAATGCGAACGGTTCTCAGTTGTGTGGGAGTCCTCGGGTCGGACAGCTGCTCGTCGCGGCGTGCACGGTGGCCGGTCTGTGCCATCCTGACTCGGGTCCTGGCCGGTCCCCTGCTTCGGCGGCGCTGCGTAGGCCGGTCGGTTCCCGTGGCCGCCGGTTCAGTTCTGGCGACGCGGCCGTCTGTGATTGATGGGTGCGCGCCATCCCTCGGCTTGTCGCAGTCGGCTGGGCGGGTCTCCCCCTCGCTGTCGGCCGGCTCGCCCAGGCACACCCTCACCCAGCTGGCGCTGACAGGTCCCCTGCCGGATCATGGCCGGCAGAATCGCCTCCAGTGGGTACGCGAGATCACGGCCGCTTGAGTGCATCCTCATCGCTCTGCAGGTTGCACGTGGGTGCGGCCCGCTGTGCTGCATGGTGCCGCTCGGGCACGAGTCTATCGATAGGTGGGTACGTAGGTGGGCTACCCGAGTTCTCGAGCGCGATGCTGCGCGTACCTCCGTCACTGCATCTGGTCGCTCGTGTTCGCCGGTGGACTTGCCAACCAGCTCATCGTGGTGATGCTGTTGAGCTGTTTCACGTGAAACGTCGCGATAGTGCTTCTTCGGGCAGCGGTGTTGTCTGGTCGTTGTGTGGAGTGCGAGGGTCTTGACGCTTGCCTCGCGCGACGAGTGCGTCGCACCCCGCGAACACTGCGTTGGTTGCTGGGCGCGCTGACAGTTGCTCGGTTCGTGGCAAGTCAGCTGGAGGTTGCCGTGTGCGGACTACTCGTAGCGGTGCACGAGGTCGAATCTGCGAAAGGCGCTGAAGGACCATTCGGCCGGGTGATCGCTCGCGATGGGCTCTTCCAGTTCTGAGGTTCGCCTGTTTCACGTGGAACAGCGGGTCACCTCGATTCCCGAGTACAGCCGGCCCAGTGGAGTTCGGGAGGAAGGGCTACCAGTACTCTGTGGGTGGGCACGTGGATGAACGTGAGATGTGCGTTGGTGACTCGATTCGGCGGCGTGATCGGCTCGGACACGTGCGCGCAGGGAAGGCAAAGGGGATCCAGCTGGCCGACACGATGTGCTCTACGAAGCAACGTCGCCAGCGCCGGCACTTCTATCACGTTTCACGTGAAACGAAGTCACAGCGAAACCGGGTAAGCGAGCCTCACGACGAACCGACTGAGCACCGCCGCCTGCTCCGCCCGGGCACTGCCGCCGGAGCTTGTGTCGGCGCAGAGGTTCGAGCCACAATCTCCACGGTGTTTCACGTGAAACAGCCGTGAATGACTGCTCGAGCGCAGAGAACCGGCGGCTGATACGGCACATGCGCTGTCAGGTGGGCCAAAGAGCGATGACCACCAGGGACCCAGGGTACGCACGTCTACCGTGCAATGAGATCCGAGGATTCCTCAGCCGGCAAGAGGTGACCCTGAGAGCCGGTACCGGCGCTGAGAAGTCCGCAGGGCATGACTCCACAGACGCTGTCGACAAGTCACGTCGCTTCCACAGGACTGGACCGCGTGCTACGAACGACCCCTTGTCGAATAGACTGAGGGTGGCTCACGAGAGCCTCGCGCATCCGCACGACGGAAGGTATCTGGACAGTAATGACTGCCGAGGACGCTGACAACACGCAACGGGAGACACCTCCTGGCGAGCGGACCGAAGATCCCACCACTCTGTCGAGCGTCAACACGGCGGCGCCTGAGGATGAGCAGGACGACGCACTGTCAAACGTCGTTATGGAAGATGACGAGACCACGCCGCTGGCGCAGGAGCTGTCGGACCAGGCAGCTCGACGCCGCCGACTCTTCGGCAAGCAGATGCCGAAGCCGGTGGAGACGCGGATTCTTACCGTGGCCAACCAGAAGGGCGGCGTCGGGAAGACCACCACGACCGTCAATCTGGCGGCGGCCCTGGCCGAGGGCGGCCTCTCGGTCCTTGTCATTGATAACGATCCTCAGGGAAATGCTTCCACCGCGTTCGGAGCCGAGCACGTGCCGGGCACTCCGTCGCTGTACGACGTCCTCTCGGGGGACATGTCGATCGCGGACGTCGTCGTTCCCGCCGATCTGCTGCCGGGAGTTACCGTCGTGCCGTCGACGATCGACCTCTCGGGCGCAGAGATCGAGCTCGTCAACGAGCCGGAGCGGGAGGGGCGTCTGTCCGTTGCGCTCGCGGACTACATGACGCATCGCGCATCGTCGGGCGAGGAGCGTATCGACTACGTGCTCATTGACTGCCCGCCGAGTCTCGGACTGCTGACGATCAATGCATTCGTCGCGGCGCGCGAGGTGCTCATCCCCATCCAGTGCGAGTACTACGCGCTCGAGGGCCTCACGCAGCTGGTCCGCAGCATCGGCCTCATCACGGAGCACCTCAACGAAGACCTGGTCGTCTCCACGATTCTTCTGACCATGTACGACAAGCGGACGAACCTGTCCCGCGAGGTCGCGGAGGAGGTCCGCACGCACTTCTCTGAGCAGGTGCTCGAGGCGGCCATCCCGCGTTCCGTACGGATCTCCGAGGCCCCGAGCTTCGGGCAGACGATCATCTCGTACGACCCCACATCGTCCGGCGCCCTGTCGTACCGGGAAGCCGCACTCGAGATCGCCAACCGCGGCGCAGCACCGAAGGAGTAGTCGATGGCAGAGAAGAGGCGAGGCCTCGGCCGGGGGATCGGTGCACTCATTCCGTCCGCTCCCGCCAGTCCGTCACGCGCGACGCGCCCGTCCGACATCTTTTTCGATCGATCGGTCGATGATCAAGAAAACGTAAAGACGCAGGTCCAGGCGCCGACTGAATCAATCGAGGTACCTTCCTCGGCATCCTCGGAAGGGCGAACGTCGCCATCCGGGTCGTCGTCGGGGGCGGCAACCGCTCCGTCGGCATCGTCGGAGCCGGCCCCGACCGGGTCGACCACGTCTCCCGCGATCGACACCGACTCCGGCCTCCGCGAGGTTCCCGGTGCCAGTTACGCGGAAGTCCCGATCGACCAGATCACGGCGAACGCCCGTCAGCCGCGTCAGGTGTTCGACGAGGACGAGCTCGACGAGCTGTCGGCTTCGATCCGCGAGCTCGGCGTGCTCCAGCCGGTCGTCGTCCGGCCGCTGACCGAGGCCGACCCGCGGACAGCAGAGGGTGCGCGGTACGAGCTCGTCATGGGCGAACGTCGTCTGAGGGCCAGTGGTCTTGCCGGCCTCACCGAGATCCCGGCCGTCATCCGCGACACGGAGGACACGGATCTCCTGCGTGACGCCCTCCTCGAGAACCTCCACCGCGCACAGCTCAACCCGCTGGAGGAGGCTGCGGCCTACCAACAGCTTCTCGACGACTTCAGCTGCACGCACGACGAGCTGGCCTCCCGCATCGCGCGGTCCCGCCCGCAGATCACCAACACCCTGCGCCTGCTCAGGTTGCCGGCCCTCGTGCAGCGTCGCGTGGCCGCCGGCGTGCTGTCGGCGGGTCACGCACGCGCGCTGCTCGGCCTCGAGGACGGCGCCGCCATGGAGCGCCTCGCGCAGCGCATCGTCGCCGAGGGCCTGTCGGTCCGGGCGACCGAGGAGGCCGTGGCCATGGGGGAGGGGGCGCAGCGGCCCGAGCTCCGTCGTCGGCGGGCTCCGGGCGCGCACTCGGAACAGCTGGACCGGCTCGCGACCCGGCTCTCCGACCGGCTCGACACGCGCGTGAAGGTGACCATGGGCCAGCGCAAGGGCCGCATCACGGTGGACTTCGCGTCCGTCGATGACCTCGAGCGGATCCTCGGCTCCCTCGCTCCCGGCGAGGGCGTGCAGTCGGACTAGGCTTGCGCACTCTCACCGCACACGACGACGGCGGGGCCACCGGAGATCTCCGGTGGCCCCGCCGTCGTCGTCAGATGTGGGACCGGTCAGAGCGCGCCGCGGTCGGCGGCCTGGCGGGCCAGCGCGAGGTAGAGCGACTCGGGCGACGTCGGGCCCTTCTGTGCCGCCTGCGGGAACAGCGACGTCTCGGTCATCCCCGGGGCGACGTTGACGTCGATGACCCAGGGCTTTCCGGCGGCGTCGACGATGAGGTCGGTCCGCGAGAGGTCACGCAGACCGAGTGCACGGTGCGAGCGGATCGCCGCGTCGGTGACCGCCTCCGCGACGGCCGGGTCGAGGCGAGCCGGGGTGAAGAACTCGGTGCGTCCCGGGTTGTACCGGGCGTCGAAGTCGTACGGTCCGTCGGCGACAATCTCGACCGGAGGCAGCGCGACCGGCCCGTCTCCGAGGTCGACGACCGAGACCGCGACCTCGTCGCCCGTGACCGCCCGCTCGATGATGGCGTCCGGCTCGTAGGCGAAGCAGGCCACCATCGCGCCGGGCAGGTTCCCGCGCTCGCCGACGATCGAGACGCCGAGCGCCGACCCGCCGCCCGCCGGCTTCACGGCGACCGGCAGCCCGAGGCGCTCGGTCACGGAGTCGAGGATCGCCCGGGGGCCGACCTCCCGGAACAGGGACTGGGGGAGTGCGACGTAGTCCGGGGTCGCGACACCCGCGTGCCCGAGCACGGACTTCGAGACGGGCTTGTTCGACGCGAGCCGCGCGCCGGCCGCCGTGGCACCGACGAACGGCAGCCCGAGGACGCCGAGCAGGTCCTGGAGCGACCCGTCCTCACCCTCCGCCCCGTGCACGACGGGCCAGACGACGTCCGGCCCGAGCTCGCGCAGCCGCGAGATGAGCGAGGAGTCGAGGTCGAGGATCTCGACGTTGGCCCCCGCGACCTTGAGGGCACCGGCGATGCGCCGGCCGGAGCGGATGGACACGTCCCGTTCGTGCGTGAGCCCGCCGCAGACGACGGCGACCGTCAGATCTTCGGCGTCCCTGATCAGCTCCCTGGGCGGGAGACCGGCGGAGTCCATCATCTTCTCCTCGTGCGCGTGGGTGGGTGGACGGGATGGCGCCCCGGGCCCGGGGCGGGGGATCAGACCGAGTCGGGACCGGGAACGTCGGTCGTCGACGTCTCCCTGCCGTGCTGGGAGGGGATGTTCGACGCGGTGCCGAACATCTCGACCAGCTCCGACTCGGCCCGGACCACCTCGGCGAGGCGCCGGACGCCTTCCTTGATGCGCTCCTCGGTGGGGAAGCAGAAGGACAGCCGGATGTGGTCGCCGCCCTGGCCGTCAGCGAAGAAGGCGGTGCCCGACGTGTAGGCGACCCGGTTCGTGACAGCGCGGGGCAGCATGGCCTTCGCGTCCAGCCCCGGGGGCAGGCTGAGCCACGAGAAGAACCCGCCGCTCGGCACCGTCCACGACAGGTTCGGCAGGTGCTCGGCGAGCGCGGACGTCAGTGCGTCCCGGCGTCCGCGGTACATCGTGCGGAACTCCTTGACCTGTTGGTACCAGTCGAACTCCGTGAGGTATCGGGTGACGATCATCTGGTTGATGACGGAGGGGGAGAGGATCGCGGACTCGGCGGCGAGGACGAGCTTCTCGCGGATCGCGAGCGGGGCGTAGGCCCACCCGACCCGGAGGCCGGGGGCGAAGGTCTTGGAGAACGAGCCGAGGTAGACGACGCCGTCGGAGTCGAAGGACTTCAGGCTCGGCATGGGGTCGCCGTCGAAGCCAAGGAGGCTGTACGGGTTGTCCTCGAGGATGAGGACCCCGTAGCGCTTGGCGATCTCGACGATGCGGGGGCGGCGCTCGAGGCTGAGCGTGACGCCCTTGGGGTTCTGGAAGTTGACGACCGTGTACAGCAGCTTCACGCGCCGGCCCTCGCGCCTGAGGCGCGCGAGCGTCTCCTCCAGCGCCTCGGGGATCAGCCCGTTGTCGTCCATGGGAACGTGCACGATGTCGGCCTGGTAGCTGCGGAAGACGCCGAGCGCGCCCACGTAGCTGGGCGCCTCGGCCACGACGACGTCGCCCGGCTCGACGAACAGGCCGGTCACCAGGTCCAGGGCCTGCTGGGAGCCGGTCGTCGTGACGATGTCGTCCGGGTGCGCGTGGAGATGCTCGTAACGCATCACCTCGACGATCTGCTCGCGCAGCTCCTCCTCGCCCTGGCCGCCCCCGTACTGCAGGGCGCGCCTGCCCGAGTTGGCGACGATGTCGTCGACCATCGCTCCGAGCTTGCCGAGCGGGAGGTCCTCGATGTTGGGCATGCCGCCGGCGAGGGAGACTACCTCGGGCCGGTTCGCGACGGCGAAGAGCGAGCGCACCTCGGACACGCGCAGGTTGTGCGCGCGGCCGGCGTAGTTGTGGAACCACGGGTCCAGGCGGTTGCCGGCGGCCGCGGCAGCGGCTGCAGCGACGCGCTGCTCCTGCTGCTCGGCCTGGCCGTCCCGCCTGTTCGTGGTGCTCATCGCATGCTCCTTCGTGTGGATCCGCGGAAGTCGCGGAAACGTCAGTCTGCCACTGCCGTGGTCCACCGTGCGGAACAGGCGCGCGGCATGGTCACCCGGGCTGCCGAGTCACCGGGCCCGCGGAGTCATCGGGGGCGTGCGAGAGCGATGCCGACCCACGCGTCGAGCGAGTCGTCGTCGGCGACGGCCCCCAAGGCGACGTCGATCCACCCCCGCCCCATGCTGCGGCCGATGCCCATCTCCGCCTGGGCGGCGCCGTCGCGGGCCAGGAGCTCCTCGTGCCGCGACTTGTCCACGCGGGCGAGGAGGTGCCCGCCGGCGCGCGAGTGGACGACCATCTCGCCGTCGACCATGAACGAGGTCCCGCCGAACATGGCGATCTCGTCAAAGTACGGCAGGCCGGCCCGGGCGAGCGACAGCCGGATTCGGGCGGACAGGTCCTCCCGCGCGGCGCGGTCGGCAGCGGACGTCATGAGTGCGCGAGCGCGGCGTCGACAGCGGCCATGAGGGTCTGCTTGGGCTGCGCGCCGACGAGGACGTCGCTGCCCTCGCCGTCGACGCGCAGGACGTACGTCGGAATGGTGCGCACGCCCCACTGCTCGGCGAGCTCGGGGTGTGCCTCGACGTCGACGGAGACGACCGCGACGTCGGGTCGGGCCGCGGCGATCTCCTCGACGATGGGCGCCATCTGGCGGCAGGGCGCGCACCACGACGCCCAGAAGTCGACGAGGACGGCGCCGCCGGAGCCGGCCGCCTCGGCCAGTCCGTAGGCGTCGACTGCTCGGACGTGGGACACGGACGTCCCCCGGCTCAGGCCCCGGCGACCGCGGGGGCGGCCTCGACCGCCACGCGCGCGCCCAGGGCGGAGAGGAACCGCTCGGCGTCGAGGGCGGCCGCGGAACCCGTGCCCGCGGCGGTGATCGCCTGGCGGTAGATGTGGTCGACCGCGTCGCCGCAGGCGAAGACGCCCGGGAGATTCGTGGCCGTCGTCGGGTGGTCGACCGTGATGTAGTTGTCGGCGTCGAGGTCGACCTGGCCGGCCACGATCCCCGTGCGCGGGAGGTGACCGATCGCGACGAACATGCCGGTGACGGGCAGGTCGCGGGTCTCGCCGGTGAGCGAGTCGCGCAGCGTGAGGGACTCGAGGCGCTCGGTGCCGTTGATCGCGGCGACCTCGGAGTTCCAGGCGACCTCGATCTTCGGGTCGGCGAGCACGCGGTCGGCCATGACCTTCGAGGCGCGCAGCTCGTCGCGGCGGTGGATGAGCGTGACCTTGTCGGCGAACTTCGTGAGGAACAGCGCCTCGGTCGCGGCGGAGTCGCCGCCGCCGACGACGGCGATGTTCTGCTCCTTGAAGAAGAAGCCGTCGCACGTGGCGCAGTACGAGACGCCGCGGCCGGAGAACGCGTCCTCGTTCGCGAGGCCGATGTGCTTGTAGGCGCTGCCGAGCGCGAGGATCACGGACCGTGCGCGGTACGTGTCGTCGTCGGTCGTGAGGGTCTTGATCTCGCCCTCGAGCTCCGCCGAGACGACGTCCTCGTAGAGGACCTCGGCGCCGAAGCGCTCGGCCTGCTCCTGCATCTTCGCCATGAGGTCCGGGCCCTGGATGCCCTCCGGGAAGCCCGGGAAGTTCTCGACCTCGGTCGTGGTCATCAGCGCACCACCGGCGTCGATCTGGCCGGCGATCACCAGGGGCTTGAGGTCGGCGCGCGCGGCGTAGATGGCCGCTGTCCAGCCCGCAGGTCCCGATCCGACGATGACGACGTCGTGGATCTTCTCGGTGACGTTCTCGGTCATGACACTCCTCGTTCGATTGCCGTCGGTGTGCGCCCGACTCGTACGCAGGGTGAACCGCGGACGGAGGGTGCTTGTTCCCGTTCGGTGGGTCAGGAGACCGTGATCTCCGCGATCTCGGCCCGGTTCGCGCCGTCGGAGCCCGAGGTGGGCAGCTCGGTGATCCAGACGATGAGGTGGGCGGTGGCCACCGGCTGGTCGAAGGTGAACTCCGTGACGCCGTCGGTGAACTCGCCCTCGGCCAGCAGGGTGCCCTCGCCGGGCGTGGCCGGGTCGGCGATCCGGATCTCGACGTGACCGCCGGAGGTGCCGTTGTAGGACTCGATCGAGATGCCGCTGACGCGGCTGATGGCGTCCATCCAGACGATGAGCCCGGTTCCGCTCTTGATGCCGAATCCGGGGTCGCGGTACGAGAGCGACCGCCAGTAGGTGGACGAGTCGCCGTCGGCGGCCTGGGCGGCAGTGTCCGCGTTGTCGGTGTTCCCGCCCTCGGGGTCGACCAGCTCGATGCTGTTCAGCGTCGGCGCGGGCAGGGCCGCGAGCTCGCCGCCGGTCGGGTCGGAGGTGGCGACCTCCTCCTGCGGGACGGGCGGCGGGGTCTCGCTCGACAGGTCGACCGCGCTGGTCGGCGACGCCACCGTGCGGATCGCCCACCAGCCCGCGAGGACCAGGACGACGACGAAGAGCCCGACGATCCACGGCATGGGGTCGATCGTGCGGCCGCTCGGTGCGCGCCCGACGACACGCTCGTCGAACAGGGAGCCGCGCTGCTCCGGGGCCTCGTAGGCGGCGCGTGCCGGGGCCGACTGCTGCCGCACCGGGCGGGTGGCCTCGGTGGGGCGCGACCGCTCGGTGGTGGGGCGGGCGTGCGCGGGCAGGCCGGGAGGAGTCGGGGGCGCAGAGATCGGCGAGGTTGCGGAAGCCGGGGCGTCCGGCGCGAGGGTCTGGCCTTCCCGTCCGTCCGCCGTCGGCGTCGTGGCGGTGGGATCTGCCGACGTTGCCCCTGCGGAGCCGACGGCCGGAGTGCCGGCGGCGACCCCCGCGGCGGCGAGCGTGGGCGTGCCGGCCGCAGGAGTGGCGTGAGCGGGGGCATGCCGGGTACCGGCGAGGTCCGGGTCGATCGCGGACAGGTCCTGCCGCTCGCGCCTCGCGGCAGCGGCGGCGTCCTCCTCGGCGTAGGGGTCGGGCACCGGGAGGTGCGGGACGCCCACACGGGCGCGTCGCACCGGCCGCGGAGTGCCGCCGACGATGCGTCGACCGAGGGCGCTCGCGATCGCGCCGGAGCGGTTCGGGACGATCCCCTCGAGGGGATCGGGCTCGGGCTCCTGCTGAGGGCCGTCGGCTCCCGGTGCTCCGGGGGCCGCGGAGTCGGGATCCGCGCCGGGCTGCTGCCCGGGGTACGGGGAGTCGTGCCAGCCCTGCGGCTGCTGCTGGGTACTCGGGTCCTGCTGAACCTGCGGGTGCGGCCAGCTCTGGGCGTTCTGCTGTGCTCGAGGGTCCTGCGAGTCCTGGGGGGCCTGCGGGTGCTGCTGCGACTCCGGGGACCGCTGCTCCGGGAGTTCCGGCTGCGCGTGAGGATCGGCGGGCGGGAACGGCGCAAGTCCGGCGGCCGCCCGGTTGCCCGCGGCGTAGACGGCGGCCGGATTCGTGTCCGCCACACCGGCGACGGCGGGGTCGGCGACGGCAGGGTCGGCGTGCCCGGGCTCGGTGGCCTGCGGGTGCGGCTCGCGCTGCTCGGTCTCGTGAGGGGCGTCCGACGGCTCGCCGTCGGCCTGACGGTCCCCCGATGCGTCGGATTCCGCCGAAGGCACCTCGGCACCGGTCGGCCCGTCCCCCGCGGGACGGGACGCGTCAGCCGGGGTGCCGGCCGTCGTCGAGAACGTGCCGGCTACGCCGGCACCGGCTGGTCCCGCACCAGCGGCGCCAGCGCCAGCAGTGCCCGCGCTGGCACCAGCTGCAACCGCACCTGCCGCGGCGACTCCAGCTCCTGCCACAGCGGCTCCGGCCCCCGTTCCAGAGGGCGCAGTGTCCCGGTCGCCG
>FUHX01000084.1 GCA_900163555.1 Actinomycetales bacterium JB111
AATCGGCGGCCAGCCACCGATCAGCCGACTGTCACCAACCTGACGGCCGAGTACAACTAGGCCCGGGCGTCCCGTCTGGTCCCGCGCTCCCCGCCCGGTCCCCCGGCTAGCCCTGCCTGCTCTCCAGATCCACGCGCGCGTCCATGCCGGCACGGGGCGCGGGCTCGTGGATCGGCGTCGGGAGGTCGGTGAGCCGGAGCCCCGTCCCGCCCCAGCGGGCGGCGATGATCTCCGCGCCGATCGACACGGCCGTCTCCTCGGAGGTCCGGGCACCCAGGTCCAGCCCGATCGGCGACGAAAGGCGGGCGAGCTGCTCGGCGGTCACGCCGGCGGCGACGAGCCGCTCGGTGCGGTCGTCGTGCGTGCGCCGGCTGCCCATCACGCCGATGTACCCGGCGTCGGTCCGCAGGGCCTCGAGAAGCACCGGGACGTCGAACTTCGGGTCGTGCGTGAGCACGCAGATGACCGTGCGGGCGTCGACGTGGTCGGCCTCCGCGAGGAACTCGTGCGGCCACTGCCGGACCACCTCGTCCGCGTCGGGGAACCGGGCCCGCGTGGCGAAGACGGGCCGGGCGTCGCACACGGTGACGTGGTAGCCGAGGAACGAGCCGAGCCGCGCGAGCGCGCCCGCGAAGTCGATCGCCCCGAAGATGAGCATCCGCGGCGGGGGCGCGTAGGCCTCCACGAACACCGCGACGTCGGTCTTCCGCCCCTCGCCGTCCGCGCCGAGGTGGAGCATGCGGGTCGATCCGCTCTCGAGAAGTCCGAGGGCGTCCCCGGCGATCGCCTCGTCCAGGAGCGGGTTCCCCGCGGTCCCGTGCCGCTCCTCGGGCGTGACCACGATGGTCGCGCCGGGAACCGCGCCCTCGACGACGGTCGCGACGGCGACGGGCTCCCCCGCGTCCACCTCGCGGGCGACGAGCGCGACCGGGGTGGTCGCCGGGTCGATGCGGCGGACGGCGACCTCGAGCTCGCCGCCGCACGTGAGGCCGACGGTGAGGGCGTCGTCGTCGCTCACGCCGTAGCGGACGCTCTCCGCGACGCCGGTCTGCAGGACCTCCAGGCACCGCTCGTAGAGGTCGGCCTCGACGCAGCCGCCCGAGACGCTGCCGACCACGTCGCCGGAGGCGTTCACGGCCATGGCCGCGCCCGGTTGGCGCGGCGAGGAGCGCCACGTGGCGACGACGGTGGCGACGGCGTAGGGATCCGTCCACCAGCGGATCTCGTCCAGGATGTCCTTCATCGGACCTCCGATCGTATCGTCTGGTGCGGACTATACGCGCCCGACGGGTCGGGACCGAGGCGTCGGCCGGTCGACGTCCTCCCCCGTGGCGAGGTCGCCGCACTCGACGGGGCGGACCTGGCGGCCGCGCAGGTAGGGGGCGGCGCCGTCGTCGTCGGTGAGCGCGGCGAGCAGCCCGGGCAGGTGGTCCGCCGGCACGACGACGGGGTGCCGGGCCCTGCCGTCGAAGGTCGCCCGGGCGAGATGATCGCCCGCGGCGTCGAGGACCCGGCGGACCGTGTCCGCGGCGATGTCGGGGTAGTCGACGAGGTGGATCGCGACCCGGCGCACGAGTAGCTCAGTGGGCCCTGTGCCGCCGGCTTCGGCGCCTGCCGATCCGGCGTCTCCCGCCGCGGCCATCCGTCCCTCCGCGGCCCCGGCCGCCACCGCCCGCAAGCCCGCGGCGAGCGACGCGCCGATGCCCCGGTCCCAGTCCGCGCAATGCACCTCGACGGCGCCCAACGGCATGGGCGCGCGCGCCGCGCCGGTCACCACGAGGACCCGGTCGCAGCCGCCGCCCACCAGGGCCTCCACCGCGTGCTCGAGCCAGCCGGGCACGAGGATCTTCGGCCTGCCGTACCTGCGACCGGCGCCCGCGGCCAGCAGGAGGCCGACGGTCGCCGCGCCACCAGGGGCCACGGCGTCGCCCGGGACCACGGGTTCGTCCGCCGCCCCGGGATCAACTGGAGTCACGGGGTCGCCCGGTGCCTCGGAGTCGCTCACGGCCCCAGGGTCGCATTCGCGTCCCCTCGGTGCCAGGCTTGCCGCATGTCGTCCGGCCCCGTCGTCGCTCAGGTCATCACGGTCTCCGACCGCTGCCATGCCGGCACGCAGGAGGACCGCTCAGGACCGCTCGGAGCACAGATCCTCTCCGAGCACGGCATGAGCGTCGGCGAGGTCCGCGTCGTGCCGGACGAGATCGACGAGATCCGCGCGGCCGTCACCCGGGCGATCGCCGACGGCGCCCGCTTCGTCCTCACCACCGGTGGCACTGGCGTCGGCCCGCGGGACGTCACCCCGGAGGCCCTGGAGCCGCTCCTCGCGATCGACGTGCCCGGCCTCGCCGAGCTCGTCCGCGCGAGAGGCACGGCCGAGACTCCCTATGCGGCCATCTCCCGCGGACGGGTGGGGCTGACCGGACGGGGGCCGGACGCGGTGCTCGTCGCCGCCGCGCCCGGGTCCACCGGCGGCGTGCGGGACACCGCGACCGTCCTCGCGCCGCTCGTCGAGCACGTGCTCGGGCAGGCGGCCGGCGGGGCGCACTGACGCTCGGCCCGATGGCCGGCAGTCCACACCGACCTTCGCCCGCCCGGGAACCGGTCCGCACCGACGCGCGGCCACCCGGGCGCCGGGCCCCCACACCGACGGCCCCCCCCCCCCCCCCCCCCTACCGGACGACC
>FUHX01000080.1 GCA_900163555.1 Actinomycetales bacterium JB111
CCCCCCTCCTGGCCCCCAAGTTCTCGCCCCTTTCTCAGTGAATGAACGTATGCTAACTTCGGTAGTGGCAGATACGCCAGATAAGCGGGGAGGGCAGTGCGATGCATGGCGGCGTGACCCTGTTCCGGGGAGCCGGGGCCGATGCGCTGCGCTATGTCGAGTCCGACCGCTCCCGCGCTGACGACTACTACCTGGGCGCGGAAATGGCTGTGGCGAAGTTCGCGGCGCTCGACAGTGACGGCACCGTGACTGCCGAGCTGAGCCTTGATCCGGAGACCTATTCGTGGTGGGTGGACTGGACGAACCCGCTGACCGGGGAGCAGATGGGCAGACCCCGCCTCGCGGGAGCTGTTCGGAAGGGATCGCCCCGCTTCGCCGAGATGGTCATCAATGCCCCCAAGAGCCTGTCGATCGCCGCAGCCTTGCACCCCGAGGTGTCCGATGCGCTGGATCGGGCGCAGCAGGATGCGCTGGGCGAGATTCAACGGTGGGTGGCGCAGCACTCGGTGACACGTGTCGGGCCGCTGGGCCGGCAGGAGGTCGTCGCTGCCGAGCACATGCAGGTCGTCGGGATCAGCCATCGGACGAGTCGTGCCGGTGATCCGCACCGTCACATTCACATGCAGATCGGCACCAGGGTGTTCGCGGCTGGGAAGTGGCGGGCGCTGGATACCGCCGCCCTGTTCCGGCAGCAGGGCGCGATCCGCGCTCTCGGTACTGCCGTGATCGCCGCACACCCCGAGCTTGCGGAAGTGCTGAATCGGCACGACCTCACCCTCGACCCCGCTACCGGCGAGGTGGTCGAGTTGGAGCCGTTCAACACGCTCATGAGCAAGCGCGGCGAGCAGGTGCGCCGCAACCTCGAACGACTCGAAGCGGAGTGGGAGGCGACGCATCCGGGCGAGACGATGGGGCCGGTCGTCTCATCGCGGTTGACGGCGCAGGCGTGGGCGTATGAGCGGCCCGCGAAGAAGCCCACCACCCTTCACGAGGAAGAAGCCTGGCTGACCGAACTCCGCGACGCCGGCTACGACCCCGCCACGTTGCGTCGGCCAGCCCGCCGTGCCCCGGTTGCGCTGGATGAGTTGTTGGTGCAGGAGATTGCATCGCGGGCACTCGACCGTTGCGCCGCCGCAGCCTCAACCTGGACGCCACACACGGTGACCGAGCACGCCACCCAGATCATCACCGAAGCAGGCGTGCGCGCCAGCGGCGACGAGTTGCGCGCCCTGATCGGAGCCGCAACAACGCTCGCGCTCGAAGACTGCTTCTCCGTGCTCCCACCCGACGCCGTGACGCCGGAGCATGTCGCACACCTCACGTCGCTGCGCGTGGTGCAGGCGGAGACGGCACTGCGCGACCTCATCACCGCCCACACCCCAGAACACGAGCCGAACCATCCCGACGTGCAACAGGCGGCGGCGCAGTTGGGGCAGGACCTCGATCCCGGCCAACTGCGAGCAGCGGCAGCGGTCGCCTCCACCGATCCGCTCGTGATCGTGGAGGGTGCTGCGGGGAGCGGGAAGAGCACCATGCTCGCCACCGCGATTCACGCGAGCGAAGTACAAGGGCGTGCGGTGCGGGTCGTCGCACCGACCAAACGCGCGGCGGAGGTTGCGCATCAGGAACTCGGCGTACCCGCCGAGTCGGTCGCTGCTCTCGTCTACGCGCACGGCTGGCGCTGGAACGATGACGGCGTCTGGACACGCCTCACCGTCGGCGATACTGACTCGATCACCGGTGCAACCTACACCGGCCCGACGCAGGCGGCGCGGTTGCGCCGGGGTGAGCGGATCGTGGTGGACGAGGCCGGGATGCTCGACCAAGCCACCGCACTCGCCCTGTTCACCGTCGCCGAAGAAGCAGGCGCGACGCTTGCGCTCGTCGGCGACCGCGCGCAACTTCCCGCCGTCGGTCGTGGCGGTGTGCTTGACATGGCCGCGCACATGCGTGGTCGCACGTTCGATATGGCCGAGGTGCATCGCTTCACCGACCCCGCCTATGCAGAGGCTACGGTGCGGATGCGCGACCGCCGCAACCCCGGCCAGGTGTTCGACCGCCTACGTGACTTCGGGCTGATCCGGCTGCACGCCGATGCCGACGAACTGCGCGAGCACGTCGCCGTCAGCACCGAGGACGGCGACGTGGTCACGGTGGCCTCGAACGATGACGCGGTGCGGTTCAACGACCGCATCCGCGAGGAACGCACCCGGCAGAGCCTCGTCGACGACACCGCGACCGCGACCGGCAGCGATGGGCTGAGCATTGGGCGGGGCGATCCGATCCAGACACGCAAGAACGACACCGTCCTGGGGGTGGCGAACCGGCAGCAGTGGATCGTGCAGCACGTCGAACAAGACGGCTCCCTCTGGGCACGCGACGCGCACAGCGACCGCAAGCATTCGGTGCATCTGCCCGCCGAGTACGTGCGCGAGCACGCGCAGCTGTCGTATGCAGCGACCGCCTACGGGGTACAGGGAGTGACCGTACCGGCGTCGCACACGATCCTCTCCTACGGTATCGGCGGAGCCGCGCTCTACGTCGGTATGACCAGAGGCCGCGAAGCGAACACCCTGCACGTCATCGCAGAGAACGAAGCCGACGCGCGGCAGCAGTTCATCGACGCGATGGAGCGTGACCGCGCCGACCGAGGGCTCACCGACGCCACCCAGCACGCAGCCGAGGCCGTGCGCGGCCTGGTAGACGACGGCCCGGTGAAACTCGTGAACACGGAGATAGCCGCTCTCACCACCAAGGCCGAACACGCCGAACAGCGGGCGACTCTGTGGCAGCAAGCCGCCGACGCCCTCACCGACCTGCACGCGCAGCAGCGCGAAGAACGCGAGCAGGCGGTAGAGGCCCGCGACACCGCAGCCGAACGGGTCGAACAGGTGCGCGGCGAGGTATCCGAACTGCTCACCGAGCAGGCATCGGCAGCGCTGGCCGGGTGGCGCGATGCCGACACTGCACGGCGAGCCGCCCGCGACCGCCTTAGCACTGTCGGCAGGTTCGGCAAGCGCCGCGCCACCACCGAACACGACACCGCCCAGGCCCTCGCCCGCGACGCCGAGCAGCGGCTGACAAGGACATGGGGTGAGCCGCCCCGCTGGAACGAGGACGGCGAATCGTGGGTAGAGCGCGTCACCCGCCCTCGGATCGACGCCGACCCGCACGTCATCGAAGCGACCGCACAGCGCGACGCCGCAGCCAAAGCGGTGCGCAAGACACTGGAACCCGACCCCTGGCCGCGCCTGCGCATCTACGCTCGAATCTTCGGCGCAGAGACGGTAGCAGAACACCGGGCCGCATACCTCGACACCCGCCCCCATGCGAACGCGAAGAACCAGGCCCGCACCGCGAAGCGGGCCCGCGCCGAAATCGAGGCACTACAGGCGCTCAACCCCGCGGAGGCGGTACAGCGCATCAAGCAGATCCGCGCAACCGAGCAAGCGAAGCGAGAAGCAGCCGACCGCGCGCTGGCCGAGCGGCAACGACAGCTCGCCCCCTCCCGCACGCAGGCACGTGAGAACGGCCCTCGCTATGACGGTCCGACCCTGGGCCGGTGACTGCACTCCTGAGGTCGGTACTGATTCTTGATCTGCTACGAGGTCCCGGGCCAACGTAGGTGGCCAGCATGGTAGGAGTCGCTCGGGCTGGACTGCGGGGACGGTCTCGGTATGGGGCGACGGATTACCCTGTGGGGCAGCCTGGCGCCCCCTCGGCCACGAGCAGCGCGCCGATAACGCTGGCCCTCGAGCAGAGTCGAAGCTGTTGAACAGACTGAGATCACCAGGAAGAAATGTCACCTCGGGCTCCTCGGTTGGCTCGGGCACAACCTTCGTGGCGAGATCACACATCTCAACCAAGACGTGCCCCCGCACCATCGGGACCATGCCACCACATCCCGGTAGCGTTAAAGGCGTAGTTTCGCTCGCAAGCGCGGCGTACTTGAGAGTTCGCCAGTATCCTGAATCCATGTCCGTCTCCGAGTTGTCCACGAGCGTCCAGAACTACCTCAAGGCTGTCTGGGGACTCTCGGAATGGTCGACGGAACCGGTCACTCCTACGCTGATCGCGGAGCGGACGGGCCTGAAGCTGTCCTCCGCGTCGGATGCGGTGCGCAGGCTCGCCGACCAGGGGCTGCTGTCCCACGCACCGTACGGGGCGGTGGAGCTGACCGAGGTCGGGCGTGCGCACGCTTTGGCGATGGTGCGTAGGCACCGGTTGATTGAAGCCTTCCTGGTCAGCGTCCTGGACTACTCGTGGGACCAGGTCCACGACGAGGCCGAGAACCTCGAGCACGCGGTGTCGGACTTCATGGTCGAGCGGATCGACGCCTATCTGGAGTTCCCCTCGCGTGATCCCCACGGCGATCCGATCCCCGCGGCCGATGGCACTGTGGTGATCCCTGAGGCGCAGCAGCTCACGGGGATCGGAGCAGGGGAGCGGGTCCACGTCCAGCGGATCTCGGACGCGGATCCGGCGCTGCTGCAGTTCTTCGAAGGCCACGGCATCGTGGTCGGGGCCGTCCTCGCCCTGGAGGAGGGTGCGCCTTTCTCCGACGCCGTAGACGTGCGCGTCACGGGCGCAGTGGCACCTGTGCCCTTGGGGCGCTCGGCCACCGATGCGCTCTACGTCTCGCTGGCGAGCAGCTAGGTCTCCTCAGGTCAGCGGAGGCAGCCGAGGTCCCGCGTCGGGCGCGGGCGGCGGGCCGGCGCGGTGGGAGGCGTCGATGAAGCGGTCCAGCTTCTCGGGCTCCTCCCCGCGCAGGTAGACCCGGAGCATCCGCAGCAGGCTCAGCGCCACAGCCTCCGGGTCCGACGTCGTGCGCAGCAGTTGCGCGGCGGCCTCGTGCTCGCCCTCACGCGCTGACTGGAACAGGGCGATCGCTTCCATCCATGCACCCTCGTCGCGCTCTGCCATGCCTCCTCCTCTCGATACCTCACAGCGTAATGTTCGGCATAGCGTAGTTGCAAACATCGGCGTGGCGTAGACAGAGGAATCGCATCGGTGTTACTACTAGATACGGCACCCTGAACACCGAGGGGGTACAACATCTAGTGGTTGGTGGCGTCGTGCGCCACGAGCCGAAAGCGAGGAGGTCCGCCGTGCTGACACCGTCCAGAGCCCCGGCACCGGTGCGCGAGTTCGCGCCGGACCAGTCGCCGGATCTGGTGTTCTTCTCCAGCGTCTCGGAGAACACCCGCCGATTCGTCGAGCAGCTCGATCGGCCGGCTGTGCGCATCCCGCTGCGCCCACGGGTGGAGGGAATGATCCGGGTGGCCCGGCCCTTCGTCCTGGTCGTGCCAACCTACGGCGGCGGGGAACAGGCGGGTGCGGTCCCGAAGCAGGTGATCGCCTTCCTGAACGACCCGGCCAACCGCGCTCTGCTGCGCGGGGTGATCACCGCAGGTAACACGAACTTCGGCGAGCACTACTGCCTGGCCGGGCCCATCATCTCGCGCAAGTGCCACGTGCCCGAACTCTACCGCTTCGAGCTGCTGGGCACCCAGCGCGACATCGACACCGTCAACACCGGCCTGTCCCGCTTCTGGGACCAGGCCAACAACGAGAGGAAGACCGCATGACTACCATCGCCCCCGAGGCTCCCGCGCGCACCGGCATCGGAGCGCGGAAGGACTACCACGCGCTCAACGCCGAACTGAACCTCTTCGCCACGGACGGGTCGATCCAGTTCGACAAGGACCGTCAGGCCGCCGCCGAGTACCTCCGCCAGCACGTGGTCCCGAACACCAGGGTCTTCCCCTCTGTGGCCGAGCGCCTGGAGTGGCTAGTGGACCACGACTACTACGAGCCCGACTTCCTGGCCGCCTACACCCCGGAGTTCCTCACCACTCTGCACGAGCGCGCCCGCGGCGCCGGACACCGGTTCCAGACCTTCCTGGGAGCGTTCAAGTTCTTCACCTCCTACGCCCTGAAGACCTTCGACGGCACCACCTACTTGGAGGGCTTTCCTGAGCGGGTCGCCTCCACCGCTCTGTTCCTCGGCCAGGGCGACGAAGCCCTCGCGAGCCGGCTGGTGGACGAGATGATGTCCGGCCGATTCCAGCCCGCGACCCCGACGTTCCTCAACGCCGGCAAGGCGCAGCGCGGCGAGCTCGTCTCCTGCTTCCTGCTCCGGTTGGAGGACAACCTGGAATCCATTGGACGGAGCGTGAACTCCGCCCTGCAACTGTCCAAGCGCGGCGGCGGGGTCGCCCTGCTGCTGACGAACCTGCGCGAGACCGGGGCGCCGATCAAGAAGATTCAGAACCAGGCCTCCGGGGTGGTGCCGGTGATGAAGATCCTCGAGGACTCGTTCTCCTACGCCAACCAGCTTGGCGCGAGGCAGGGCGCAGGTGCGGTCTACCTGCACGCCCACCATCCCGACGTCCTGCGCTTCCTGGACACCAAGCGGGAGAACGCCGACGAGAAGATCCGCATCAAGACCCTCTCCCTGGGCGTAGTCATCCCCGACGTCACCTTCCAGCTGGCCAAGGAGAACCGGGAGATGCACCTGTTCAGCCCCTACGACGTCGAACGCGAGTATGGCACTCCGCTGTCGGACCTGTCGGTGAGCGAGCACTACGACGAGCTCGTCGCGAACCCGCGGATCCGGCAGAAGACGATCAGCGCCCGGGAGTTCTTCAAGACCCTTGCCGAGCTGCAGTTCGAGTCCGGCTACCCCTACGTGCTCTTCGAGGACACCGTCAACCGCGCCAACCCGCTTCAGGGGTGGATCAACATGTCCAACCTCTGCTCCGAGATCCTCCAGGTCAACACGCCCTCGACCTACGACTCCGCGATCGGATACCAGGAGATCGGCAAGGACATCTCCTGCAACCTCGGCTCACTCAACATCGCCCAGGCCATGAACTCCGCAGACCTGGGGTCGACCGTGGAGACCGCGGTGCGGGCACTGACCAGCGTCTCCGACCAGACCGACGTCGATGCCGTCCCGTCCGTGGCAACCGGGAACGACGCCAGCCACGCGATCGGGCTGGGGCAGATGAACTTGCACGGCTACCTCGCCTCCCAGCGCATCCACTACGGCAGTGATGAGGGCATCGATTTCACCGACATCTACTTCCTCACCGTCACCTATCACGCGATCCGCGCCTCGAACCAGATCGCGATCGAGCGCGGGCAGACCTTCGCCGGATTCGAGGACTCGACCTATGCCGACGGTTCCTACTTCGACAAATACACCCGGCGCGACGGGCAGCCCGCCACGCAGCGGGTGCGCGAGCTGTTCGCAGACGCGGGTGTGACGATCCCTGCCCGCGAGGACTGGGAACGGCTGCGCGAGTCGGTGCAGGCCCACGGCATCTACAACGCCTACCTGCAGGCCGTCCCTCCCACCGGGTCGATCTCCTACGTGAACAACGCGACCGCCTCAATCCACCCCGTCGCCGCAAAAATCGAGATCCGCAAGGAGGGCAAGCTCGGCCGCGTCTACTACCCCGCTCCGCACATGAGCGACGACAACGTCGAGTTCTATCAGGACGCCTACGAGATCGGCTACGAGAAGATCATCGACACCTACGCCGCCGCCACCCAGCACGTCGACCAAGGGCTCTCGCTCACCCTCTTCTTCCGAGACACTGCCACGACCCGCGACATCAACCGCGCGCAGATCTACGCCTGGCGCAAGGGCATCAAGACCCTCTACTACATCCGCCTGCGCCAGCCCGCCCTCGAAGGCACCGAGATCGAGAACTGCGTCTCCTGCGCGCTCTGACCCGACCCAGCTGATACCGAAGGAACCCGCATGACGCTCATCGACTCCGCCCGCCCGCTCGCCGAGACCTCGGTGACCCCGCCCGCCTACCGCCACGACCCCGCGGCCCGCCTGCGTCCCATCAACTGGAACCGCGTGGGCGACGAGAAGGACCTGGAGGTATGGAACCGGCTCACCGCGAACTTCTGGCTGCCCGAGAAGGTGCCGCTGTCCAATGACATCCCCGCCTGGCAAAGGCTCACCGAGGAGGAGCACACGCTGACCATGCGGGTGTTCACGGGGCTCACCATGCTCGACACGGTGCAGGCCACCGTCGGCGAGATCTGCCAGATCCAGGACGCCCGCACCGAGCACGAGGAGGCCGTCTACACCAACATCGCCTTCATGCAGTCGGTGCACGCCCGGTCCTACTCCTCCGTGTTTTCCACCCTGACCAGCACCCCGGAGATCGACGACGCCTACAGGTGGGCCGTGGACAACGACCTGCTCCAGCAGCGGTGCAAGAAAGTGCTGCAGCACTACTACGGGGACGACCCGCTCAAGCGGAAGGTCTCCTCGACGCTGCTGTCCTCGCTGCTGCTCTACGCGGGGTTCTACCTGCCGCTGCACTTCTCCGTGCACGCCACTCTGACCAACACCGCGGACATGATCCGGCTCATCCTGCGGGACAAGGCCGTCCATGGCTACTACTCCGGCTACAAGTACCAGCGCGGCATCGAGACGCAGACCCCTGCGCGGCAGGACGAGATGCGCGAGTTCACCTACGAGCTGCTTGAGGAGCTCTACCAGCTGGAGCTGGCCTACTCCGGTGAACTGTACGAGCCGCTCGGGCTGATGGACGACGTGGCGGTGTTCGTGCGCTACAACGCGAACAAGGCACTGATGAACCTCGGCTACCCGGCCCGCTTCGCCCCGGAAGAGACCCAGGTCAACCCCGAGATTCTCGCCGCCCTGGCTCCCAGCGCCGACGAGAACCATGACTTCTTCTCCGGATCTGGCTCCTCCTACGTCATCGGCAAGGGCGAGGACACCAGCGACGCCGACTGGGACTTCTGACATTCGTCGCCCGACCACCACGCGCATGAACGAAAGGCACCTCATGACCAAGAACATCTCCGTGATCGTCGGCAGCCTGCGACGCGGCTCCTACGCGCGCAAGATCGCCCACGAGGTCATCACGTACTTCCCTCAGGGCTATAACGCGCAGATCGTCGAGATCCGCGACCTGCCGCTCTACGACTTCGACTACGACGACCCCGAGGTCACCGACAAACCCACCCCGGAGGAGTACATACGGTTCCGCGAGACCATCAAGGCCTCCGACGGTGTCCTGTTCGTCACCGCCGAGAACAACCGCACCATCCCGGCCTGCCTGAAGAACGCTATCGACATCGGCTCTAAGCCCAACAGCGACGTCGCATGGAAGAACCTCCCGGCCGGGATCATCAGCCACTCCGTCGGACGCATGGGCGGCTACAGCTCCCAGAAGAACCTCCGCCTGGCCCTGTCCTACTTCGACATGCCCACACCTGGACAGCCCGAGGTCTTCCTCGGCCAGTCACCGACCCTTTTCAACGAGTCAGGACGGATCGCCTCCGAGCGCACCGTGGAGTTCCTGCAGAACTATGTGACTCGCTTCGTTCGGCTCGTCAAGGAGCGTGCCTGAGTCAGCGGCAACGGCGCAAGCCCGCGCATCTACGTCATGATCTTGCGTACCCAACTCATGGCACGCGTCATCCGGGAGACTGACATGCCCATCGCGGTGCTCTACCGAAAGCTCGGGTGGAACAGTCGGGCCATGCATCCGAGATGTTCCGTCGCTACATGGGCGTGACACCCTCCGTGTACCGACGCTACGGGCCTTCCGCGAGCTACGACGGGCCAGGCATCGGGCTCACACGCGCTGCGGAAAGTGCTAATCAACGTGCAGATCGACGTATCGCGGTGGAGTTGTCCACAGGCGGTATGTCGTAGATCGTTGATTTCATGCGGCAGAACGCTCTACCAAGCTTCGCGGCGTGAGGGGGTCGAGGTCAGTTCAACTCCCGCGCCGTCACCTGGTTTTGGCCCACACCGTGCCCCGGTGCACGCCGAACTGCTTCGCCACTGCGTTCACGCTAACACCGTGCTCGCGGGCTGTTCGCATAGCGTCCACTTCGCTGTCCGTGAGCCGTGTTCGAGGTCGTTTCTTTGGTTCCGTCGACGCGCCGATCAACGGGTCGTCCGGCTCTCCGGCGGGGTCGGCATCTTCGCGGCTGCCTTGATTCCACGCGGAAACTAGCCTCTCAACCCGTGGTCGCCTGTTCCCGCAGCGTCCCGCTGGCTCCACCACACCAAGGCCCCTCACCATCACGGTGAGGGGCCTTCGCCGTTCTCCCGCACTTCTCTTCCCTCCCTTCTCCCGCGAGGTAGGAACGGAGCACGCGACGTAGGAACTGCGAATTCCTACTTCACGGGTTCCGTTCCTACCTCACCGGTGGGTGGGGGCGAAGGAGGGGGGC
>FUHX01000030.1 GCA_900163555.1 Actinomycetales bacterium JB111
CGCATCCCATACCCGCGCAGGCGGACCCCACGCCCTCGCAGGCGCATCCCATACCCGCGCAGGCGGACCCCACGCCCTCGCAGGCGCATCCCATACCCGCGCAGGCGGACCCCACGCCCTCGCAGGCGCATCCCATACCCGCGCAGGCGGACCCCACGCCCTCGCAGGCGCATCCCATACCCGCGCAGGCGGACCCCACGCCCTCGCAGGCGCATCCCATACCCGCGCAGGCGGACCCCACGCCCTCGCAGGCGCATCCCATACCCGCGCAGGCGGACCCCACGCCCTCGCAGGCGCATCCCATACCCGCGCAGGCGGACCCCACGCCCTCGCAGGCGCACCCCATACCCGCCCAGGCGGACCCCACGCCCTCGCAGGCGCATCCCATACCCGCGCAGGCGGACCCCACGCCCTCGCAGGCGCATCCCATACCCGCGCAGGCGGACCCCACGCCCTCGCAGTCGCATCCCATACCCGCGCAGGCGGACCCCACGCCCTCGCAGTCGCATCCCATACCCGCGCAGGCGGACCCCACGCCCTCGCAGTCGCATCCCATACCCGCGCAGGCGGACCCCACGCCCTCGCAGTCGCATCCCATACCCGCGCAGGCGGACCCCACGCCCTCGCAGTCGCATCCCATACCCGCGCAGGCGGACCCCACGCCCTCGCAGTCGCATCCCATACCCGCGCAGGCGGACCCCACGCCCTCGCAGTCGCATCCCATACCCGCGCAGGCGGACCCCACGCCCTCGCAGTCGCATCCCATACCCGCGCAGGCGGACCCCACGCCCTCGCAGTCGCATCCCATACCCGCGCAGGCGGACCCCACGCCCTCGCAG
>FUHX01000039.1 GCA_900163555.1 Actinomycetales bacterium JB111
GGCCGGCCAGGAGGGCGACCCGCTCGCGCAGCGAGGCGTGGAAGTCGAGCTCGCCTCCCGCCCGGCGGCCGGGCTGCCGCCCTCCCGGCCCGAGTTGGCGACCATGACGGCCAGCAGCGGCGCCACGAGCGCGCCGAGGATGCATAGCCACCACCACTGGCGCGGGACCACGAACAGCAGCAGGAGGAAGAGGACGCGCAGGCCCATGAGCAGCCAGTACCGGCGCATGCGGCCGGCGACGTCGTCGGTCAGGGACGGGGCTGCGTCGGTGATCGCGATGTTGCGACGACGATGCGCCCCGCCGCGCACGCGCGCGGAGGCGTACGCGGTGGGTTCGGCCGTCTCGCGCCGTCCCCTGGTCATCTCTCCAGGCTACGCCGCCGGGGCCCCGGGCGCGCCCGGCGTTCGCCCCGCGGCGTCCCGGCATGCGCCCCGGTGGCGGGGCGGCGGTGCGTCATCGGATAGCGTTACAGCCGTGCATACGCCGAGCGTCGAGGAGATGTCGTGACCGCCGCCGAAACTGACGCTCCGCGCAGCGTCCTCATCACGGGTGCCTCCCAGGGGATCGGGGAGGCCATCGCGCGCCACTTCGTGGCGCTGGGGGACAAGGTTGCGGTCGTCTCGCGATCGGGCCGCGGCCCCGAGGGCACGCTCGCCATCGCGGGCGACGTCTCGGACACCGAGTCGGTCGACGCCGCCTTCACCCAGGCCGAGGACGCCCACGGCCCGGTCGAGGTCGTCGTCGCCAACGCCGGCATCACCAGGGACCAGCTCCTCATGCGCATGAGCGACGAGGAGTTCGACGACGTCCTGCAGACGAATCTCGGCGGCGCCTTCAGGCTCGCCCGCCGCGCGTCGAAGGGCATGATCCGTCTGCGCCGCGGGCGCATCGTCCTCATCTCCTCCGTCATCGGCATGTACGGCGGCCCCGGGCAGGTCAACTACGCGGCCGCGAAGGCCGGCCTCGTCGGCGTGGCCCGGTCGATCACCCGCGAGCTCGGCAAGCGGTCGATCACCGCGAACGTCGTCGCCCCCGGCTTCATCGACACGGACATGACCCGCGCCCTGCCCGAGGCCCAGCAGCAGACCTACCTGGGCGCGATCCCGGCCGCCCGCTTCGGCGACCCCGACGACGTCGCGGGCGTGGTCGAGTTCCTCGCCTCCGACGCGGCCGGATACGTCTCCGGCGCGATCATCCCCGTCGACGGCGGCCTCGGCATGGGCCACTGACCCTTTCGACACTGACCCTTTCGACACAAGAGGACACACATGGGAATTCTCGAGGGCAAGACGATTCTCGTCACCGGCGTTCTGAAGAACAACTCGATCGCGTTCGACGTCGCCCGGCTCGCCCAGGAGCAGGGCGCGACGGTCGTGCTCACGTCCTTCGGCCGGCAGATGCGCCTGACCGAGGTGACGGCGCGCCGCCTGCCCACCGAGGCGCCCGTCGTCCAGCTCGACGTCACGAACCCCGAGGACCTCGACCAGCTCGCGGACCGCGTGCGCGAGCACGTCGACCACCTCGACGCCGTCGTCCACTCGATCGGCTTCGCACCACAGTCGGTCATGGGCGGGAACTTCCTCGCCGCCGACTGGTCCGACGTCGCCACGGCCCTCGAGGTCTCGGCCTACTCGCTGAAGTCGCTCGCCGTCGCGGCCAAGCCGCTCATGGTGCCCGGTTCCGCGATCGTCGGCCTCACGTTCGACGCGTCCTTCGCCTGGCCGGTCTACGACTGGATGGGCGTCGCCAAGGCGGCCTTCGAGTCGACCTCCCGCTACCTCGCGCGTGACCTCGGCCCGGACGGCATCCGCTGCAACCTCGTGTCCGCCGGCCCGATCCGCACGACGGCCGCCACGTCCATCCCGGGCTTCGAGCAGATGGAGTCCTCCTGGGACGGCCGCGCGCCGCTCGGCTGGGACATCAAGGACCGCGAGCCCACCGCCCGCACGGTCGTCGCCCTGTGCAGCGACTGGCTGCCGGCGACCACCGGCGAGATCGTGCACGCGGACGGTGGCGTGCACGCGATGGGCCAGTAGTGCCTCGCACACTGATCCTGCTCCGGCACGCCAAGGCCGAGCACGACGGGCCGTCGGGCGACGCCTCCCGCGAGCTGACCTCCCGCGGCGAGCGGCAGGCCCGCGCGCTCGGGTCGCTGCTCGCGGCGGAGGTCGGCGGCGCGGACCTCGCGCTCGTCTCCACGGCCGCGCGCGCGGCCACGACCGCGGACCTCGTCACCGAGGGGCTGCCGGTCGCCCGGCGCGAGAACCTGGCGGAGATCTACCAGGTCTCGGCCCACGACCTCCTCCAGATCGTGCGCGGCATCGACGACTCGGTGGGCACGGCGATCCTCGTCGGCCACGAGCCGACGATCTCCTCGCTCGCCGCGCACCTGCACGACACCCCCGAGGACACGGTGGGCGTGCAGGTCTCGCTCGGCGTACCGACGGCGACCGCCTGTGTCCTCGAGATCGACGGGGCCTGGGCGGATCTCGACTCGCGCGGCGCCCACCTGCGCGCGCTGGTGCGCCCCTCGGTCTGAACCGGGGAGCGACGCCCGGTAGCCGCTCGTCCGTCCGCCGCTCGCCAGATCGGCCGAGCCCGGCCCGCCCGAGCCAGGGTCGGCAGAGCCCGGTCCGCCTGAGCCTGCGGCGGCCGAGCCCGGCCCGCTCGCCTGTCGCCAGCACGACGCCCGGCCGCCGCCTGACTTCAGGCGGGCCGCGGCCGGGCGTCGGTGGTTCTCGGTGATGACAGGTCGGTGACCCCGGTCAGGGCGAGCGCGACGTCGAGCCGGCCGGTCGACACGATCGCGTCCGCCTGCTCCCGGACGATCTGCTTGGCCTCGTAGCCCACGCCGAGGCCGACGAGATCGAGCATGGCGAGGTCGTTCGCGCCGTCGCCGGCCGCCAGGACCCGGTCGACGCCGATCCCCACCTCCGCGGACCACGCCCGCGTCCGCTCGGCCTTCTGGTCCCTGCCGATGACCTCGCCGACCGTGCGGCCGGTCAGCCTGCCGTCCTCGCCGACCTCGAGCCGGTTCGCGGCGGCGAACCGCACGCCGAGCGGCTCGGTGATCGGGCCGACGATCTCGATGAACCCGCCGGAGACGACGCCGGTCGGCACGCCTCGGTCCCGCGCCGTCAGGAACATCTCGCGGGCGCCGGGGGACAGCCGGACGGCGGCGGTTGCCTCGGCGAGCACCGTCTCGGCATCGAGGCCGGCCAGGAGGGCGACCCGCTCGCGCAGCGAGGCGTGGAAGTCGAGCTCGCCGTCCATCGCCCGGGCCGTGATGGCAGCGACCTCGGCCTCGACACCGGCGTGCGCGGCCACGACCTCGATGACCTCGTCCTGCAGGAGGGTCGAGTCCACGTCCGTGAGGATGAGTCCGGGCCCGAGCTCGGCCATGTCCCCGGTCGTCACGGCCACGTCGACCCCGAGCGCGAGCGCCGGCGGCCGGATCTCGTCGCGGAGGTCGCGCGCCGCCCGGGCGACGTCGTCGGCCGTGGGGGCGACGTCGTCGGGCACGCGCGCCGCGAAACCGAGTGTGTGGAGGTCGCCGAGGCGGCCGGGGGCCGAGGCGGCCCCGGGGAACCGGGCGGCGACCGCGTCGGCGACCGACGCGGCGAGGGCGTCCGGGAGCGGGCGCACGCCGACGAGCGTCGCGCGCAGCGCACGTCCCGACCCCGCCGGGACCGGCGGGGTCGGGACGAGGCCGGGGGACCGTGCCCCCGCGGTCACCGGGGGACCCGCTGACCCTTGGCGACGACCGTGATGCCGCCGGGGGTCACCGTGAACCCGCGGGCGGCGTCGTGCTCCTTGTCCACGCCGATGATGGCGCCCTCCTCGACGACGACGTTCTTGTCGAGGATGACGTGGTCGATCGTCGCGTTGCGGCCGACCTGCACGCCGTCGAAGAGGACGGAGTCGCGGACCGACGACCACGAGTTCACCCGGACGCCGGGGGAGAGGACGGAGCCGACGACCTCGCCGCCGGAGATGATGACGCCGGGGGAGATGATCGAGTCGAGCGCGTGGCCGAGCCGCTCCTGGTGGCCGTAGACGAACTTCGCCGGCGGTAGCCCGGTGTACCCGGTGTGCAGCGGCCACGCCTCGTTGTAGAGGTTGAAGGTCGGCACGACCGAGATGAGGTCCTGGTTGGCCTCGTAGAAGGCGTCGACCGTCCCGACGTCGCGCCAGTAGGCGTGGTCCTCGCCCGAGGCGCCCGGCACGTCGTTGAACGTGAAGTCGTACAGCCCGGCCCGGCCGTCCTTGACGAACGCGGGCACGATGTTGCCGCCCATGTCGTGGGCCGAGTCGGCGTCCTCCGCGTCCGCGTTGACGGCCTCCACGAGAGCGTCGGCGTCGAACACGTAGTTGCCCATCGAGGCGAGGATCTGGTCCGGAGCGTCCTTCAGGCCGATGGCCGTCTTCGGCTTCTCGAGGAACGCCTCGATCTTGTGCGGGTTCGCCTCGGACGCCTGGATGACGCCGAACTGGTCGGCGAGGTCGATGGGCTGGCGGATGCCCGCGACGGTCAGCGGCAGGCCGGAGTCCATGTGCTGGCTGACCATCTGCGAGAAGTCCATGCGGTAGATGTTGTCCGCGCCGACGATGACGACGATGTCCGGCCGCTCGTCCTCGATGACGTTCATCGACTGGTGGATCGCGTCCGCCGAGCCGAGGAACCAGCTCTTGCCGCGGCGCTGCTGGGCGGGGACCGGGGCGACGTAGTTGCCCAGCAGGTTCGACATCCGCCACGTCTGGGCGATGTGCCGGTCGAGCGAGTGCGACTTGTACTGGGTGAGCACCACGACCTTGAGGTACCCGGAGTTGACGATGTTCGACAGGGCGAAGTCGATGAGCCGGTAGATGCCGCCGAACGGCACCGCGGGCTTCGCGCGGTCGGCCGTGAGCGGCATGAGCCGCTTGCCTTCGCCGCCTGCCAGGACGATTGCGAGTACACGGGGAGATGCCATGCCCCAACCCTAGACGCTCGATGTGATCCGCGGCACGGGATGGACGCCAGGTGGGCCACTCACCTGCGGACCGCGGTCGCCGTTGCATCCTGACGCCGTTGTGTGCACAGTGGTGCCGCGCGCAGCGCGCCCACGGAACGCCGAAGGAGACCGACGTGAGAGTTGACCTGGTTACCCGCGAGTACCCGCCCCACATCTACGGCGGCGCCGGCGTGCACGTCTCCGAGCTCGCGCGCGTCCTCCGTAGCCGGATCGACGTCCGGGTGCACGCGTTCGACGGACCCCGGACCGAGGACGGCCCCGGCGGCGTCCCGGTCACCGGCTACTCCGACCTGCCGGAGCTGGCCGACGCGAACGCCGCGGTCCGGACGCTCGGCGTGGACCTCCAGATGGTCGACGCCCTCGCCGGCGCCGACCTTGTCCACTCCCACACCTGGTACGCGAACCTCGCCGGCCACCTCGGCGGGCTGCTCGGCGGGATCCCGCACGTGCTGTCCGCGCACTCGCTCGAGCCCATGCGCCCGTGGAAGGCCGAGCAGCTCGGCGGCGGGTACGCCGTGTCGAGCTGGGCCGAGCGCACGGCCTACGAGGGCGCGGCCGGGGTGATCGCGGTGTCCGGCGGGATGCGGGGCGACATCCTGGCGTCCTACCCGCAGGTGGACCCGGACAAGGTCCACGTCGTCCACAACGGCATCGACCTCGAGGCGTGGCAGCGGCCGACCGGGGACGAGGGGGAGGCCCGGATCGCGGCCGCTCGCGAGCGGTTCGGCATCGACGCCGACCGACCCGCGGTCGTGTTCGTCGGCCGCATCACCCGTCAGAAGGGGCTCCCGCACCTGCTCAAGGCCATCGAGCTGCTACCCGAGGAGGTGCAGGTCGTCCTGTGCGCCGGCGCCCCGGACACGAAGGAGATCGCCGCCGAGGTCTCCGGCGCGGTCGCAGAGCTGTCCGCGCAGCGCAACGGCATCGTCTGGATCGAGGAGATGCTCCCGCGCGAGGAGCTCATCGCCGTGCTCGCCGCCTGCGACGTCTTCGTCTGCCCGTCGGTCTACGAGCCGCTCGGCATCGTCAACCTCGAGGCCATGGCCGTCGGCCTGCCCGTGGTCGGCTCCGCGACCGGCGGCATCCCCGAGGTCGTCGACGACGGCGTCACCGGCACGCTCGTCCCGATCGACCAGGTCCAGGACGGCACGGGCACGCCGACGGACCCCGCGCGCTTCCAGGCGGACCTCGCCGCCGCGCTCACGGATCTCGCCACCGATCCCGAGCGCGCGCGGTCCCAGGGCGTGGCCGCCCGGAAGCGGGTCGAGGACCACTTCTCGTGGGAGGCGATCGCCGACCGGACGATCGAGGTGTACGAGCGGATCCTCGCGGGGGCGTGACGCGCCGACGACGGCGGACGCGGCCCGTTCCGGGCCCCGCGGCGACCTAGGGTGGTCACCATGGGTGACGTTCTGCAGCTGTCGGGCGTGCGCGTGCGGCGCGGCGCGAAGGAGATCCTCGCCGGTGTCGACTGGTCGGTCGACGACGGGCAGCGGTGGATCGTCCTCGGCCCGAACGGCGCGGGCAAGACGACCCTCGTCCAGCTCCTCACGGGAGCCGTGTTCCCGACCGCCGGCACGGTCGAGGTCATCGGCGAGCGGCTCGGTCGCGTCGACGTGTCCGAGCTGCGCCAGGTCGTCGGCTTCGCCTCGGCCGCGAACGAGCGCCGCGTGCACGCGTCGGAGACCGTTCTCGACGTCGTCCTCACCGGCGCGTACGGCATCCAGGGCCGCTGGCGCGAGAGCTACGAGATGCTCGACACCGGCCGCGCCCGGGCGCTGCTCAACCTCCTCGGGGTGAAGGACCTGCGCGACCGCCGCTTCGGCACGCTCTCCTCGGGGGAGTCCAAGCGCGTGCAGATCGCGCGGGCGCTCATGCCCGACCCGGAGGTCCTCATCCTCGACGAGCCGGCGGCCGGCATGGATCTCGGCGGGCGCGAGGACCTCATCGCGTCGATGTCCCGGCTCGCGACGGACCCGCGCGGCCCGGTGATGATCGTCGTGACGCACCACGTGGAGGAGATCCCGCCCGGGTTCACCCACGTGATGATGCTCGACGACGGCGTCGTCACGGCCGCCGGACCCATCGACGAGGTGCTCACGGCGGACCGGCTCTCGGCCCTATACAACATGCCGCTGACCCTCGACACCATCGACGGTAGGTACCACTCCCGTAGGCGGACGGCAACCCCCCGGGTAGACTGAGGTCCACAAGGAACTTCTCGGGAGGAGGCTGGACCATGTGGTGGATCTGGCTGATTGCCGCGGTCCTTCTCGGCGTCGTCGAGATGCTGACCGTCGACCTCATTTTCCTCATGCTGGCGGGCGGCGCAGCGGCGGGCGCGGTCGTCGCGCTCACGGGTGCGCCGATCTGGGTCCAGGCACTCGTGGCCGGCCTCGTCGCCCTCCTGCTGCTCGCGGTCGTCCGCCCCTGGGCGAAGACCCTGCTCCTGCGTTCCACCCCTGACACCCCGATGAACGTGCGCGGCCTGGTGGGCCAGATCGCGATCACGCTCGTCGAGGTCACCGACCGCTCCGGACTCGTGAAGCTCGCGGGAGAGGAATGGTCGGCCCGCACGGCGCCAGGGGTCATGCCCCGCCCGGTCGGGGAGGACGTCCGGGTCGTCGAGATCACCGGCGCCCACGCCATCGTCGCTCCGCTCGACGCACCCACCGCCGGCTTCGGCACGGCGCCGCAGCCGACGTGGAGCGCCAACAGCCCGGCCACCGGCCCGGGCTTCTCGAACCAGCAGAACCAGGGGTACGGCCACGGCGGCCCCTACCATCCCGGCGGCGCACCGCAGTTCCGCGGCTGACCCGCCTCACCAGACCACCGACACGGGGAGTTAGACGGACGTATGTACCAGTGGATCATTCTCGGCGTGATCGCCTTGGCGGTGGTGGTGATCCTCGCGAAGGCGGTGGTCATCGTCCCGCAGGCCGGCGCCCTCATCGTCGAACGCCTGGGCAAGTACCACTCCACGATGTTCGCGGGCTTCCATGTCCTCATCCCGTTCTTCGACAAGGTCCGCGCCCGCGTGGACCTCCGCGAGCAGGTCGTCTCGTTCGCGCCGCAGCCGGTGATCACGTCCGACAACCTGGTCGTGTCGATCGACACCGTCATCTACTTCCAGGTCACCGAGCCGGGCGCCGCGGTCTACGAGATCGCCAACTACATCACCGGTATCGAGCAGCTGACGGTGACCACCCTGCGTAACGTCATCGGTTCGATGGACCTCGAGCAGACGCTCACGAGCCGCGACCAGATCAACAGCCGCCTGCGTGGCGTCCTCGACGAGGCGACCGGCCGCTGGGGTATCCGCGTCAACCGCGTCGAGCTGAAGGCGATCGACCCGCCGCAGTCCGTCCAGGGCGCCATGGAGCAGCAGATGCGCGCCGAGCGCGACCGCCGCGCCGCGATCCTCACGGCCGAGGGTGTCAAGCAGTCCGCGATCCTCACGGCCGAGGGTGAGAAGCAGTCCCAGATCCTTCGCGCCGAGGGTGAGGCGCAGTCCGCCGTCCTTCGCGCACAGGGTGAGGCGCGCGCGATCCACGAGGTGTTCGACGCGATCCACTCCGCCGACGCCGACGACAAGGTCCTGTCCTACCAGTACCTGCAGACCCTGCCGGAGATCGCGAAGACCCCGTCGAACAAGATGTGGTTCATCCCCGCCGAGGTCACCGGCGCGATGCAGTCCCTCTCCAGCGCCTTCGGCCCGGAGGGTTCGGGTGGCTCCGGCGGCTCGGGCTTCTCCGCGCCGCGCCCGCCGCGGCCCGCGCGTCCCTCCGGCGGCGACCAGGTCGGCGAGACCGTCCGCTCGAGCACGCCGCCCGCGACCGCGTTCAAGGCCCCCAGCCTGCAGGACCCGCAGGAGGCACTGCGCGAGGCCCGCGCGGACGTCGCCGCGGCCGAGGACGTCGCCAGCTCGGAGGTCGGCCCCACGGGCCAGGGCCGCGCCAACCCGCCGGCCACCCGCCGTCGGGACACCCAGCCCGACGCCGGGACGGACAAGGCCTGACCGCCCGCCTCTCGTCGCACTCGACTCTCCCCCGCACCGATGGTGCGGGGGAGAGTCGTGCCTGGCCCGTCCTCCCCGCGGAATATCCCGTTGCCACGATCGTGCCGCCGGGTGGAATGATGAGCCGGTGCTCCTGAAGCTCCTGCGGTTCTACCTGCGTCCTCACCGCGGCGCCCTCCTCGCGATCCTCGCCCTCCAGCTGGTCTCGACCGTGGCGGCGATGCTGCTGCCCGGGCTCACCGCCGACGTCATCAACAAGGGCCTGCTCGCCGCGGACTCCGGTGCGGTCGTCCGGCTCGGACTCATCATGCTCGTCATCTCCGCCGTCCAGATGGGCGCGCAGGTGGCCACCGCCTACTTCGCGGCCCGCACGGCCGCCCGGGCCGGCGGCGCGATCCGCGAGTCGGTCTTCGCGAAGGTGCAGCGCCTGTCGGTCGCCGAGGTCTCCGAGATCGGCGCGCCGTCCCTGGTCACCCGGTCGACGAACGACGTCCTCCAGGTCCAGATGGTCACGCTCATGGGGTCGATGTTCATCGTCAGCGCCCCGATGATGATGATCGGCGGCATCGTCATGGCGGTCCTCGAGGACCCGCCGCTGTCCTGGCTGATCGTCGGCGCCGTGCCGACCCTCCTCGCGATCATGGCCGGGGCGATCGTGCTCGCCCGGCCGCTGTTCGTCGTCGTGCAGAAGCGGATCGACGCGATCAACCGGCTCATGCGCGAGCAGGTCTCCGGCGTCCGCGTGATCCGGGCGTTCAACCGTCAGGGCACCCAGCGCGGCACCTTCGAGGAGGCCTCCGAGAACCTCGCCGGGACGCAGCGCCGCATCGGCATCGTCTTCGGCATCACGTTCCCGCTCGTCCAGCTCGTCGTCATGGGCGGGCAGGTGCTCGTCGTCTGGTTCGGTGGGCTGCGCGTGGACGCCGGGGCGATGGAGCCCGGCTCCATCGTCGCGTTCCTCAGCTATCTGATGTTCATCTTCATGTCCGTCATGTTCTCCGTGATGATGCTGATCATGGTGCCGCGCGCCGAGGTGTGTGCCGGGCGCATCGCCGAGGTCCTCGACGTCTCGCCGGCGATCGCGCCGCCCGCCCAGGCGGTCGCGATCGGCCCGCGCAGCGAGGGCAGGCGCATCGAGTTCGTCGACGCGACGTTCGGGTACCCGGGTGCGGACGAGCCGGTCCTCGACCGGATCTCGCTCACGCTTCAGCCGGGCACGACGACGGCCGTCGTCGGGTCCACGGGCTCCGGGAAGACGACGCTCGTCAACCTGCTGCCGAGACTCCTGGACGTGACCGACGGCGAGCTGCGGTTCGGGGGAGTGGACGTGCGGACCGCCGCCCTGGGCGACCTGAGGTCGCGCGTGGCCCTCGTGCCGCAGCAGGCGTACCTGTTCGGCGGGACCATCCGCTCCACGTTGTCCCTCGGCCGCGGCGAGGTCAGCGACGAGCGGCTATGGCAGGCCCTCGAGGTCGCGCAGGGCGCCGGGTTCGTACGCGAGTACGAGGAGGGGCTCGACCACACGGTCGAGCCGGGCGGCGCGAACTTCTCCGGCGGGCAGCGCCAGCGGCTGGCCATCGCCCGCGCGCTCGTCCACGGCGGCGAGGTCTACGCCTTCGACGACGCCTTCTCGGCGCTCGACATGGCGACCGACGCCCGGCTGCGGGCGGCCCTGCCGACGATGACGGCGGGGGCGACCACCGTCGTCGTCGCCCAGAGGGTCTCGACGATCAGGGACGCCGACCAGATCGTCGTGCTCGACGAGGGGCGGATCGCCGGTCTCGGCACGCACGAGGAGCTGATGGGCGACTGCGAGACCTACCGCGAGATCGTCCTGTCCCAGCTCAGCGAGGAGGAGGCGGCATGAGCGAGGGAGCGATGCCGGGCGAGAAGCCCACAAACTTCGGCCTGACCGTGCGCCGCCTCCTCGGCGAGATGGGGCCCGAGAAGGTCGCGCTCGCGATCGTCGTCCTGCTGGGGATCGCCGGTGTCGTGCTCAACGTGATCGGCCCGAAGCTGCTCGGCGACGCGACCGACGTCATCATCCGGGGCTGGTCCTCCGAGCTCATCCCGCGCGGGCTGAGCGTCGACCAGGCGGTCGAGGGGCTGCGGGCGGTGGGCCGCGTCGACGAGGCTGACCTGCTCGCCGGCATGCCCGGGCTCGTGCCCGGCGCCGGCCTCGACCGCGGCGACCTCGCCCACGCGCTCATGCTCGCGCTCGGGGTGTTCTCCGGCGGCGCGATGGCGATGGCCGCGAACATGCTCATCCTCAACGAGATCGTGCAGCGCACGGGCGTCCGGCTGCGCGCCAAGGTCCAGGCGAAGGTCGACCGCATGCCGCTGTCGGAGCTCGACGGCCGCTCGCGCGGGGACCTGCTCTCCCGGCTGACGAACGACATCGACAACATCACGCAGTCGCTCAACCAGACCCTCTCGCAGCTCATCACGTCCGTGCTCACGGTGATCGGCGTCGTCGTGATGATGCTGACGATCGACCTGCGCCTCGCGATCGTCGCGCTCGTGACGATCCCGGTCTCCGTCGTCGTGGTGGGTGTGGTCGCCAAGCGCGCTCAGCCGCACCACCTCGCGAACTGGAAGTCCACAGGCGATATCGGCGGCACGGTCGAGGAGGCGTTCAGCGGGCACCAGATCGTGGCCGCCTACGGTGCCGAGCAGGAGTTCGGCGAGCGGTTCGTCAGTCAGAACACCGCGCTCGTGAAGGCCGCGGACCGGTCGCAGTTCCTCTCGGGCACGACCATGCCGCTCATGATGTTCGTGTCGAACATCGGCTACGTCGTCATCGCCGCGTACGGCGTGCTGCGCGTCGCCCAGGGCGGGATCACGGTCGGCGGCGTCCAGGCGTTCATCACCTACTCCCGGCAGATGAGCCAGCCCCTCGGCCAGCTCGCCTCGATGATGGCGCTCGTCCAGTCCGGCGGCGCGTCCGCCGAGCGCGTCTTCGAGCTGCTCGACGCCGAGGAGATGAGCCCCGACGTCGACCCCGCCACCACGATCGAGGAGGTCCGGGGCGACGTCCGCTTCACGGACGTCTCGTTCCGGTACGACGAGGACACGCCGCTCATCGAGGGGCTCGACCTGCACGCCGCGACCGGCCAGACCGTCGCGATCGTCGGCCAGACCGGCGCCGGGAAGACGACCCTCGTCAACCTGCTCATGCGGTTCTACGAGGTGCGGGAGGGGTCGATCTCGATCGACGACGTCGACATCCGCGACATGACCCGCGCGCACCTGCGCAGCCACATCGGCATGGTCCTCCAGGACACGTGGCTGTTCCAGGGCACCGTCGCGGAGAACATCGCCTACGGCCGCGAGGGCGCCACCCGCGAGGACGTCGAGGCGGCCGGGCGTGCGGCCGGCGTCGAGCGGTTCGTGCACTCGCTCAGCGACGGCTACGACACGGTCGTCCAGGAGGACGGCGGCGGTGTGTCTGCCGGCGAGCGGCAGCTCATCACCATCGCCCGCGCGTTCCTCGCCGACCCGGCGATCCTCGTGCTCGACGAGGCGACGAGCTCCGTCGACACCCGCACCGAGGTGCTCGTGCAGGAGGCCATGGGCCGGCTTCGCGAGGGGCGGACCGCGTTCGTCATCGCCCACCGACTGTCCACGATCCGCGACGCCGACACCATCCTCGTGATGGATGCCGGCGCGATCGTCGAGCAGGGCAGCCACGACGAGCTGATCGCAGCCGGCGGGGCGTACAGCGACCTGTACACGGCGCAGTTCGTGGGGGCGCTCGTCACCGACGAGGAGCCGGCGTGACCGCCTGAGCGGCCTCGAGCGACACCGTGTGGCCTCGAGCGACACCGTGCCCGGGCCGATCGGCCCGGGCGCCGTCGTTTCCGCGCCTCCGTGCCTCCGTGACGTTCCGGACGACGGTCGGGGAATACCCGCGCGCCCGCCGGCGCTGGACCTGAGGTGACCGACTCCTCCGCACCGTCCCCCGATCCGTCCGCCGTCTCGTCCCCCGCCTCGTCTCCCGTCCCGTCCTCCCCGCGCCCGCCGCTCTCCGTCCTCGAGCTCGTCGGCCGGTCCGACGGGAGCAGCGCGGCGCAGGCCATCGAGAGCGCGATGCGCACCGCGGAGGAGGCCGACCGGCTCGGCTACGAGCGGTACTGGTTCGCGGAGCACCACAACACGGTGACCTTCCAGTCCTCGGCGACCACCGTGCTCATGGCGAACGCTGCGGCGAGGACCGAGCGCATCCGGATCGGGTCCGGCGGCGTCATGCTGCCGAACCACGCGCCGCTCGCGGTGGCCGAGCAGATCGGCACGATCGCCACGATGCACCCGGGACGCGTGGACCTCGGGCTCGGCCGCGCGCCGGGCACGGATCCCGTGACCGCCTCGCTGCTCCGGCGGGGCGAGGCGGACCCGCAGTCCTTCGCACGCGAGATCCTCGCGCTGCGCGGCTACTTCTCCGAGGCCAACGCGGCGCCCGGCTCCCGAGTGCACGCCGTGCCCGCCGGCGGCACCGACGTCCCGATCTGGGTGCTCGGCTCGTCGGTGAACGGCGCGTCCATCGCGGGGCAGCTGGGCCTGCCGTTCTCCTTCGCCTCGCACTTCGCGCCGCAGCAGCTGGCCGAGGCGGTCGCCATCTACCGCGCGAGCTTCTCCACCGAGTCGCCCACCGCCCAGATCTCCGAGCCGCGGCTCATGGTCGGCGTCAACGTCATGGTGGCGGAGACCGAGGAGAAGGCCCAGCGGCTGTTCACCACGCACCAGCAGATGGCCGCCGGGATCGTCACCGGTCAGCGACAGCTGCTCCAGCCGCCGGTGGACGACATCACGTCGGTCGTCCCCGAGCGCGTGCTCGCGCAGATCGCCGGCATGCAGACCGTGACCGCGATCGGCACGGCGGAGCAGGTCGTCGAGCGACTCGCCGGCATCGCGGATGCGACCGGCGCCGACGAGATCATCACCGTCACCTACACCTACGACCCGGACGACCGGCTCACGTCGCTCAGGCTGCTCGCCGAAGCGTGGGGGCCCGGGGCGGCATAGGGGCGAGAACTCAGACCGTGACCGGGCGGCCCACGCCGACCGGCGTCGTCCCGGGCTCCAGGCGGATGATGATCGCCTTCGACACCGGCGTGTTGCTGCGAAGCGCCACCGAGTCCAGCGGCACCAGCACGTTCGCCTCCGGGAAGTAGGCGGCCGCGCAGCCGCGGGCGGTCGGGTAGGCGACGGTCCGAAAGCCCCGCAGGATGCGGTCGGGCTGCCCGGGCCACTCGCTGAAGATGTCGACGGTCTGTCCGTCGTCGAGGCCGAGCTCAGCGAGGTCGTCCGGGTGCACGAAGATGACGTACCGGCCCTTCTTGATGCCGCGGTAGCGGTCGTTCTGGCTGTAGATCGTCGTGTTGAACTGGTCGTGCGAGCGGACGGTCTGCAGGATGAGTCGGCCCGGCGGGCACTCGATCGGCTCGATCGTGTTGATCGTGATGCGCGCCTTGCCCGTCGCCGTGTCGAACCGCCGCTCGTCGCGCGGACCGTGGGGGAGCACGAACCCGTCGCGCCTGCGGGTCTTCTCGTTGTAGTCGGCGCAGCCGGGCACGACGCGGGAGATGTGGTCCCGGATGACGTCGTAGTCGTCGATCATGCCGAGCCAGTCGATGCCGTAGCGGTCGCCGAGGGTGGCGTGCGCGATGCCGGCGACGATCTCGACCTCGGAACGGACGTCGTCGGAGATCGGCGCGAGCTTGCCGTGGGAGGCGTGCACCGCGCAGACCGAGTCCTCGACCGTGACGTACTGCGGACCGCCGGCCTGCAGGTCGACCTCGGTGCGGCCGAGGACCGGGAGGATGAGCGCCTCGTCGCCCGTGATGACGTGGCTGCGGTTGAGCTTGGTGGACAGCTGGATGCTCAGCCGGGTCTTGCGCATGGCCGATTCGGCGAGGTTGGTGTCCGAGATGGCGCCGAGCAGGTTGCCGCCGAGCGCCATCCATACCTTGATCCGTCCCTCGTCGAGCGCGCGGATGCCGCCCACGGAGTCGACCCCGTGCTCGCGGGGCGGCTCGAACCCGAACTCCCTCCCGAGCGCGGCGAGGAAGGGCTCCGGCATCTTCTCGAACACGCCCATCGTGCGGTCGCCCTGCACGTTGGAGTGCCCGCGGATCGGTGAGGCGCCCGCACCGGCGCGGCCGATGTTCCCCCGCAGGAAGAGGAGGTTCATCATCTCCTGGATCGTGGCGACGCCCTGGCGGTGCTGGGTGATACCCATCGCCCACGCGATGATGACCTTGTCGGCAGCGAGGTAGCGGTCGGCGAGCTCGTCGATCTCCTCGCGTGCCAGGCCGGTGACGCGCTCGACCTCGAGGTCGTCCACGCCGGAGATGTGTTCGACGAACTCGTCGAAACCGTCGCAGCAGGTGTCGATGAAGTCGTGGTCCAGGACCGTGCCGGGCGCCGCCGCCTCAGCGGCGAGCACGCGCTTGGCGACGGCCTGCATGAGCGCCATGTCACCGCCGGAGCGGATCTGCATGAACTGGTCGGCGATCTTCGTGGCCTTGCCGACGTATCCGCGCACCCGCTGGGGGTCCTTGTAGCCGATGAGGCCGGCCTCGGGCAGCGGGTTGATCGCGACGATCTGCGCGCCGTTCTCCTTGGCCTCCTGCAGCGCCGTGAGCATGCGGGGGTGGTTGGTCCCCGGGTTCTGACCCATGATGATGATGAGGTCGGACTGGGCGAAGTCGTCGTAGTGCACGGTCGACTTGCCGACGCCCACCGTGTAGGACATCGCCTCACCGGTGGACTCGTGGCACATGTTCGAGCAGTCCGGCATGTTGTTCGTGCCGAACGCCCGGGCGAAGAGCTGGTAGGTGAAGGCCGCCTCGTTCGACGCCCGTCCCGACGTGTAGAAGGCTGCCTCGTTCGGGTCGTCCAGCGCGCGCAGATGGTCCGCGACGATCCCGTACGCGCGTTCCCACGTGACGGGCGCGTAGTGGTCCGAGTCCGCGGCCTTGTAGTAGGGCTCCGTGAGCCGCCCCTGCATGCCGAGCCAGTACTCGGTCTTGTCCTCGAGCGAGGTGAGGGAGTGCTCCTCGAAGAACGACCGTGGCACGGTCAGCGGCGTGGCCTCCCACGTGACGGCCTTCGCGCCGTTCTCGCAGAACTCGGCGACCTTGCGGTGCGCGGGGTCCGGCCACGCGCAGCTCATGCAGTCGAAGCCGTCCTTGTGGTTGATCTGCGTCATGAGCCTGGCCGTGCGGCCGAGGCCCATGGTGCCGAGGGCGGGCTTCATCGAGTGGAACACGCCGCCGAAGCCGGCGGCGTACTCCTTGGGCTCGGAGACCTCGATGTCGGCGTCGGAGAAGTCCTCGATCGGTGCCTTCGGCGTCATTGCTCAACCACCTTGTCTCGTGCCGACGCGCGGGGTACTCACCGCGCTGGGTACCGACGATACCGCCGCGGCCGTACGCGGCCGGGCTTCGTCGTGGGGCGGTTCGTCCGCGGGTGCGTCCGTCCGGTCGTTCGCGGGTGCGTCCGCGGGTGCCTCCGTCGGTTCGTCCGCGGGCTCGTTCGTGATGCGGTCCGGGCGCGCGTAGATCACCATCGAGTCGCCGCGCAGGAAGCCGACGAGCGTGAGTCCCGCCTCCTCGGCGAGCTCGGCCGCGAGCGACGACGGCGCCGAGACGGCCGCCAGCATCGGGATGCCCGCCATGAGGGCTTTCTGCGTGAGCTCGAAGCTGGCCCGGCCCGAGACCATGAGGACATGCCCGCGGCCCGGGAGCAGACCCTGCATCAGGGCCCAGCCGACGACCTTGTCCACCGCGTTGTGCCGGCCGACGTCCTCGCGCAGCACGAGCAGCTCACCGGTCGTGCCGTCGAACAGTCCGGCCGCGTGCAGCCCGCCGGTGCGGTCGAACACGGCCTGCTGCTCGCGCAGGAGGTCCGGGAAGGTGATGAGGAGGGAGGCGTCGATGGTGAGCGGGTCGTCGTCGACCACGAACCGGCCCTGGGTCCGGACCGCGTCGATGCTCGCCTTCCCGCACAGCCCGCACGACGACGTCGTGTAGAAGTTGCGCTCCAGGCTCGGGTCGGGAGGTGGGACGCCTGGGCCGAGCGTGACGTCGAGGATGTTGTAGGTGTTCGGCTCGCCGTCCGAGGCGCAGTGGATGCTGCCCGCGAAGTGCTCGGCGTGGTGGATGACGCCCTCCGAGACGAGGAATCCCGCGGCGAGCTCGACGTCGTGGCCCGGGGTGCGCATGGTGATCGCGAGCGACGTGCCCGACACCCGGATCTCGAGCGGTTCCTCGACCGCGAGGTGGTCCTCCCGGCGGCGTGTCGGCCCTCCCGCGGTCAGGCGGGTGATGCGGCGGCGTGCGGCGATGCGGGACACCGATCTTGGATAGCATCGAAGTTCGGCGGGGACAAGGTGTCGGCCCGGTGACGGACCAGTGACGGAGCGGAGTGGTCGGTGGCGACGGTCTCGCACGAGGAGCACCTGGCCTGGATCCTCGACCGTATCCCTCGCCTGCGGCCGCGCACGGTTCCGGTGCGTGGGGCGACCGGCCTGACCCTTGCGGCCGACGCCGTCGCCGCGACCGACCTGCCCCTGTGGGACAGCTCCGCGATGGACGGGTACGCGCTCCGGGGCGGTGAGTACGCGTCCGGGACGAGGTTCGAGCTCGTCGGCGAGGTGGCCGCCGGGAGCCCGGAGGATCCGATGATCGGCGCCGGTCAGGCCGTGCGCATCATGACCGGTGCGCCCCTGCCCTCCGACGCCGATGCCGTCCTCCCGTACGAGCGTGCGGCCGGGGACGGGGTCCCCGGCCGGTGGGGGACGCGCGAGATCGCCGTTCCCGGGCCGGTGGCCGTGGGCGCGAACGTGCGCCGTCGGGGGGAGGACGTGGCCGCCGGGGACGTGCTGGCCGAGGCCGGGCACGCGCTGACCGCGCAGCTGGCGTCCGCGCTCGCCGCGGCCGGCGTGCGGGAGGTGAGGGTCCGGCCCCGCCCCCGGGTCGCGGTCCTGGCCACGGGATCTGAGCTGCGCGGGCCGGACGAGGAGCTGCGGCGCGGCGAGATCCGCGAGTCCAACTCGGTGCTCATGGCCGGGCTGCTGGAGGAGTCCGGGATCCCGGCGGTTGCCGTCGACGTCAGCGGGGACGACGCCGAGGCGACCGCGCGGCGGATCCGGACCCTCGCCGAGGGGGCGGACGTCGTGCTGAGCACCGGGGGAGTGGGGCCCGGGCGGCACGACGTCGTGCGGATCGCCCTCGAGGAGTGCCCCGGGGTGAGGTCCGTGCGCGTGGCCGTGCGGCCCGGTCAGCCGCAGTGCGCGGGGTGGGTCGGGCCGGATGTGGTCGTGCACGAGGACGAGCCGGTGGCTGAGCCCCGACCCGACGGCACCGCGCGACAGCTGCCCGACGGGGCGACCGACGGCCCCAGTGCCTGGATCTTCGCGCTGCCGGGGAACCCGGTGAGTGCGGCGGTGAGCTTCGAGCTGTTCGTGCGGCCGGCGCTGCTGGCGATGCAGGGCAGGAGGTCCGTCCAGCGGTTGCGACTGCCGGCGACCGCGCGGGTCGGATGGTCGGGCAGGAGCGGTCGGTTGCAGGTGCTGCCGGTGCGGCTCGAGACCGGCGCCGACGGGCTCGAGTGCCGGCCGTCGGTGGATCCTCGGGGGATCGCGCACGCCGTCGGCAGACACGGCGCCACGGACGGGTACGCGATCGTGGAGGCAGAACGGGGAGACGTCGTCGCCGGCGAGCGGGTCGACGTCATCGTGGTGGGTGGTTGAACGTGGTGGGCGGTTGAACGTGGTGGGCGGTTGAACGTGGTGGGCCGCTGGGCGGGCCGCGCGGATATACGCTCCTGGGCGTACCCGACGGGCGAGGATCCACGAAGGAGGAGCACGTGGCCGGACACAAGCGGCTGCCACCGGAGATCCTGGACGAGTGGCTGATCGAGGCTGCCGACGAGCTCGGGCTCGACCCCGGCGAGGTCGACATCAACGTGGTCCTGGACCTCACGCGGGACATCGCCCACGACGTCGCCCGGCCGGCCGCGCCGCTGACCGCCTTCCTGCTGGGTCTGGCGCTCGGTCGCGGTGGTGGCCCCGAGGCGCGGAGCGGTGGCCCCGAGGCGGTCGAGGCGCTCGCGGGCCGGCTCGTCACGCGCGCGGCCGCGTTCGCGGCCGCGCGGGCGGACGGAGAGCCGAAGGCGTGATCAAGGCGACCCCGCGCCCGGCCGGCGCGGGGTATGGCGGCCGGTATCGACGTCGGACAATGGGTGGATGCTCCTGGACGTCACCGACCTCGCCGACCCGAGACTGCGCGACTACCGCGACCTGACGGACGTCGCCCTGCGCGTAAAGACGGAGGAGCCGGAGGGGCTCTACATGGCGGAGTCCACCAACGTCATCGCCCGGGCGATCCGGGCCGGGCACCGGCCGCGGTCCGTGCTGCTCGCGCCGAAGCACCTCGAGCTCGTGGAGCCGCTTCTCGAGCGGGCGACCGGTGCGTGGGACGGTGGCGAGACTCCGGTGTTCGTCGCCGAGGAGGAGCTGCTGCAGCAGATCGTCGGGTTCCGCCTGCACCGCGGGGCGATCGCGGCGATGCACCGGCCGGAGCTGCCCGGCGTCGCCGAGATCCTTCGGCCGGCCGACCGGCCCGCGCCGCGGCGGATCGCCGTGCTGGAGAACATCGTCGACCACACGAACGTGGGAGCGATCGTGCGCAGTGCGGCCGCGCTCGGGGTGGGTGCCGTGCTTGTGACGCCCAGCTGCGCGGATCCGCTCTACCGACGGGCGGTCCGGGTGTCGATGGGGACGATCTTCCAGGTGCCGTGGACGCGGTTGGGGTCGTGGCCCGGTGGGATGGTCGAGCTGCAGGAGGCCGGGTTCGTCGTGGCCGGGATGACCCTCGGCGAGGGTGCGATCTCGATGGACGAGCTGGTTGCCGAGGCTCACGAGAAGCTCGCCCTCGTCTTCGGGTCCGAGGGCCATGGGCTGACTCCCGCCGCCGATCGGCTGCTCGACCGACGCGTCACCATTCCTATGGCCGGGGGAGTCGACTCGTTGAACGTGGCGGCGAGCAGCGCCGTCGCGTTCTACGCGACGCGGTAGCGGACGGCAGCCGGTAGTCGACGGGAGTGCGGCACTGGGCAGCGGCCGGCGGCGCGGCACGCGACGGTCGACGGCGGTGTGGTGCGGGTCGGCCGGCGGCTCGGCACGCGGAGTAGCGTGGTCGCATGACCACGGTTGCCGAGAACATTGTTTCCACGCTCGTCGCCAACGGGATCGATCGGGTCTACGGACTGCCCGGTGATTCGCTCAACGGGTTCACCGACGCGATTCGCCGCGACGGCTCGATCCGCTGGCTCCATGTCCGTCACGAGGAGACCGCGGCCTTCGCTGCGGCGGCCGACGCTCACCTGACCGGGGACCTCGCGGTCGTCGCGGGCTCGTGCGGCCCAGGGAACCTCCACCTGATCAACGGCCTGTATGACGCGCACCGTTCCCGCGTGCCCGTTCTCGCCATCGCGGCACACATCCCGACGTCCGAGATCGGGTCGAACTACTTCCAGGAGACGCACCCGCAGGAGCTCTTCGCCGAGTGCAGCTCGTACGCGGAGTACGTCGCCGACCCCAGCCAGATGCCGCGTGTGCTCGAGATTGCGATGCGCACGGCCATCGAGGAGCGGGGCGTGGCGGTCGTCGTGATCCCCGGCGATGTCGCGCTGGCCGAGGCCGTGTCGGACCGTGCGACGGTGATTCGACGGTCGCGTCCCGTCGTCGTGCCGTCGGACGAGGAGCTGGACGAGGCCGCGACTTTGCTCAACAAGGCATCGAAGGTGACGATCCTGGCGGGCGCGGGTGCCGAGGGCGCGCACGCCCAGGTGCTCGCGCTGGCTGAGAAGCTGCAGGCACCGATCGTGCATGCGCTCAGGGGCAAGGAGTTCATCGAGTACGACAATCCCTACGACGTCGGCATGACCGGCCTTCTGGGATTTGCCTCGGGATATCGCGCGATGGACGGGTCGGACGCGGTGTTGCTGCTTGGTACCGACTTCCCGTACCCGCAGTTCTATCCCGACCGGGCGACCACGATTCAGGTGGACATCAGGGGGGCGCAGCTCGGACGACGTCACCCCCTCGATCTCGGGCTGGTCGGCGACGTGCGGGCGACGGCGGCCGCGTTGGCCCCGCGCATCAAGTCCGGACGCAGCAAGTCGCACCTGAAGGACGCGCGACGCCACTACGTCAAGACGCGTCGCAAGCTCGATGAGCTGGCGACACCGACGAAGCGCGGACGCCCGATCCACCCGCAGTACCTGACCCGGGTGCTCGATCAGGCCGCCGCCGACGACGCGGTTTTCACCGCGGACGTCGGCTCACCCGTCGTGTGGGCGGCGCGCTACCTCACGATGAATGGCCGACGCCGGCTCGTCGGCTCGTTCAACCACGGTTCGATGGCGAATGCGCTGCTGCACGGGATCGGCGCCCAGACGGCGTACAAGGATCGCCAGGTCGTGTCTCTGTCCGGCGACGGTGGGCTCGCGATGATGTTGGGCGAGCTGATCACTCTGACGCAGAACGAGCTGCCCGTAAAGACGATCGTGGTCAACAACTCCTCGCTCAACTTCGTCGAGCTCGAGATGAAGGCGGCCGGGTTTGTCACCTACGGCACGGACCTGGACAATCCTGACTTCTCGAAGGTTGCCGAGGCGCTCGGCATCTACGGGCGGCGCGTCACAGACGCCGACGATCTCCCGGAGGCGGTTGCCGACGTGCTTGCCCACGACGGGCCTGCGCTGTTGGACGTGGTCTGCGAGCGGCAGGAGCTGTCGATGCCTCCCTCCGTGCAGGCGGACCAGATCAAGGGCTTCGCCCTCTACGCGCTGCGCACGGTGATGTCCGGGAAGGGCGACGAGCTGCTCGACCTGGCCAGGGCAAACTGGCGGCAGCTGTTCTAGACGGACCACCCGGGGGACCAGATGCACTGAGGCGACTAGCTGCACCGAGACGGCAGGCTGCGACGAAACAAGCAGGTGCACTGAGGCGCCCAGGTGCACCGAAACGATTGCGTGTATTGAAACGACCAGGCGGACCGAGACGACCGTGTGCACCGAACGCGGCGGGGTCGCGTAGTTGACGCGAAGCGAGGTGTGTGGGCGCGAGCGGACACCACCCGGTGTTTCAGGATGGTTGTATCGAAATCTCGCGCGCGTGCGCCCTGCGGTTAGTCGGGAGAATCGTCGTTGTTCTGACCGGTGTCTTTTCGATACGGACCGTTTCGGCCGACACTGCTCTGACCAAGATTGTTCCGGTCCGCGTTCTTCCGGACTGGTTGATGCCCTGCCTTTTTCTTGAAGAGCGGATCGTCTCGCCTGTTCGCGTTTCCGGTTCCGAATCTGTTGCGGATGCGGGTGATCGCGTTTGGGGAGAGTGGTGGGGGTGGTTTCGGGGCGCGGG
>FUHX01000009.1 GCA_900163555.1 Actinomycetales bacterium JB111
CCCGCCCCCTCTCCCCCGCACCCGACGACCCGAAGGCCGGTTGAGCCCCATGAGGAAGCGTTCGTTCTCGCCACTTCGCGACCTGCCCGCCCTGGCGTGGCTGCTGTTCGCCGTCGTGGTGGCGCTCGCGCACCCGCTGATCCCGGACTTCCGTTGGCTGCTCCTGCACGCGTTCTTCCTCGGTGCCCTCACGCACTCGGTCCTGGTGTGGAGCCAGCACTTCGCGACGGCTCTCCTGCGCTCCCCCACGAACCCGACGGGCCAGCGCATTCGGCTGGCGGCGTCCAACCTCGGGGCGATCGGCGTGATCACCGGCCTGCTGCTCGGCCGCTGGGAGGTGGTGGCGGTCGGCGCCACTGCCGTGGGCGGCGCGGTGATCTGGCACGGCGCGGACCTGGCGATCCGGCTCGGCAGGGCGCTCGGCTCGAGGTTCGCCGTGACGATCCGGTTCTACATCGCCGCCGCCGCGTTCCTCGCTTTCGGCGCCGTGCTGGGCGTCCTGCTCTCGCGCGCGCCGTCCGAGGCAGTCCACGCGCGGCTGATCCTCGCGCACTCCATGTCCAACGTGCTGGGCTGGATCGGCCTGACGGTCTTCGGCACGCTCCTCACCCTGTGGCCGACGATCCTGCGGACCCGGATCCACGAGTCCGTCATCCGCCTCGCGAGGCGGATGCTGCCCGCCCTTGCGCTCGGCCTGCTCGCCACGGTCGTCGGTGCGCTGCTCGGCCGCCCCGAGGTCGTCACCGTCGGGCTGGTGGCCTACCTGGTCGGTGCCTCGATGGCCGCCTTCCTGATGATCCGCACGGCACGGACCAAGCACCCGACGACGTACGCGGCCTTCTCCGTCGCCCTCGGCACGACCTGGCTGCTCGGGTGCATCGTCACGGTCGCCGTCGGGGCGGCACGTGGGATCCCGGGCGACATCGCCCCGGCCGCGGCCGCGCTCCGGTCGGTCGCCCCGCTGCTGGCAGCCGGCGCCGGGGTGCAGATCCTCCTCGGGGCGCTCAGCTACCTCATGCCGGTGCAGCTCTCGAAGGGTCCTGCCTCGTCGCGGGCGGCGAACGCCGCCATGGACAAGGGCGGCATCTTCCGGGTCGCCCTCGCGAACGCCGCGCTGGTCCTGTACGTCCTGCCCACGCCGTCGACCGTCTCGGTCATCGCCTCGGCCGCCTACCTGGGCTGCATGGTCGCGTTCGTCCCGCTCATGGTCGGCTCGATCCGGGCGGCCAGGCGGCACGCGCCGAAGCCGCTCGGCGAGGTGCTCGCGGCGGCGGACGGCCCGGGATCGCCGCCCACCCGCCCGGGTGCCTCGCCCGCGAAGGCGGGCTCCGGCGTCGGGGGGCCGGTGGCTTCCGAGCGGCGCTCGGCGCCGCAGCTGATCGCGGCGCTCGGCTCGGTCCTCGCGATCGTGGTGGCCGGGGTGGCCGTCGATCCCGCCTCGGCGGGGGTCGGGCGGGCCGCCGACGACGGCGTGCAGCCGAACGGACGGGTGGAGACCGTGCAGGTGGTCGCCGCCGACATGCGCTTCTCACCGAGCGTCATCGAGGTCGAGGCGGGCACCGAGCTCGTCATCGAGGTGACCAACGAGGACGACGCGATGGTCCACGACCTCGTCCTCGCGACCGGCGACGGCACGCCGCGTCTCGCCCCGGGCGAGAGCGCGACGATCGACGTTGGGGTGGTGGGCACGGACATCGACGGCTGGTGCTCGATCGTCGGGCACCGCCAGCAGGGCATGACGCTCCAGATCGTCGCGACCGGGTCGGCGGACCAGGCGGATGCCCACGCCGGGCACGGCGACGCGGGACATGCCGGGGACGAGAGCGAGCCGCCGGCGACCGTGGACCACGGCGCCGAACCGGGCGACGACTTCGAGGCGCGGGACGCCGAGCTGCCGCCGCTGCCCGACCAGGACGCCCCGGTCACGCACCGGGCGACCTGGGAGATCACGGAGGAACAGATCGAGATCGCGCCGGGGGTGACGCAGGAGCTGTGGACGTTCGACGGCTCGGTGCCCGGACCGGTGCTGCACGGGCGGGTCGGCGACCGCTTCGAGATCACGATCGTCAACAACGGGACCATGGGGCACTCGATCGACTTCCACGCCTCGCAGGTGGCGCCGGACGGGCCGATGCGCACGATCGCGGTGGGCGAGAGCCTCACCTACGAGTTCACCGCTCAGCGCTCGGGGATCTGGATGTACCACTGCTCCACGGCGCCCGTGAGCGCCCACATCGCCAACGGCATGGCGGGCGCCGTGATCATCGAGCCTGACGGGCTCGAGCCCGTCGACCGAAGCTTCGTGTTCTCGCAGGCCGAGTACTACCTCGGCCCCGAGGGCGGGACCGTGGACGTGGACGCCCTGGCGTCCGGCGACGCGGGGGCGATCGCCTTCAACGGGTACGTCCACCAGTACCAGTTCGACCCGGTCGAGGTCGCGGTCGGCGAGCGCGTGCGGATCTGGGTGCTCGACATCGGGCCGAGCCGGGCGACCTCGTTCCACGTCATCGGCGAGCAGTTCGACACGGTCTGGTTCGAGGGCGACTACCTGCTCGACCACGGAGGCAGCAGCGGGACCGGTGGGTCGCAGGCGCTCGGCCTGCAGCCCGCCCAGGGCGGGTTCGTCGAGCTCGAGTTCGACGAGGACGGGCACTACCCGTTCATGACGCACGCGATGGTCGACGCCGAGCGCGGCGCGCACGGGGTGTTCGACGTCGGCGGGTGAGCGGGGCGGAAGCGACCGGTCAGGTGCGGGCCGCGTCGTCGGGCTCGACCGTCGAAGCGGCCGGGTGGCCGGCGCCGAGACGGCGCGAGATGACCGTGCTCAGGGCCGTGTAGGCGGCGCCGACCGCGAGGAGGACGACGAGGATGATCGCCGCGTTGACGGCCACGCGGGCGACGCCGAGCTCGTCGATGTCGACGAACGGGTACGGGTAGAAGCCTGTCGCTGCCCCCTGGAGAACCGTGAGCACCATGAACGCCGCGGGCCAGATCAGGGACAGCGCGAGGGAACGCAGACCCCCGCCCTCATGAGGACCGAACAGCGCCCAGCCGGTGATCGCCAGCACGGGCACGACCAGGTGCAGGCCGAGGTTCACCGCCGCGGCCACACCGCTGAAGTCGACCAGCGGGGCGAGCGCGACCCAGTAGACGACCAGCGTCACCGTGATGCCGTAGAGCGCCGCGATCCGCAGGACCCGGAACACGCGATCCGACCGCGCCGGGGACAGGGCGAGCATCGCGCTCGTCATGCCGACGAGGATGTTTGACTGGATCGTGAAGTAGCTGAAGAACTGGGCGATGCGCCGGCCGAGCGGGTCGGTCGTCGTCTCGAAGCCCACGTCCACGCTTCGCAGGACGAGCGCGAACTGCACGACGACGGCGAGCGCGGCGACCAACGACGTCGCCGCATGCCATGCCCGAGCGCCCGAGCGACTTCGCACCAGTCCGATCATGTGCGAAGACTACGGGTGCGTGAGACCAGGCTGAGACTGCGCCCACCGGCGTCAGGCGTACTGCTCCGAGGACTCGTGGTGGAACTCCTCGGGCGAGGCGTCCGCGATGCTCGGGGCGGGCGGGAAGAGGAGGCCGTCGTCGGCGTCGGCCTCGGAGACGTCGTAGGCGCCCTGTGCGGCGTCGCCGATCGTCTGCAGGCCGTCCTGGAAGGACCTCGCCTGCACGGGCCACTTGCTGTTCAGGAGGCTCGCGATCTCGGGAGCCGCGCTCGCCTGGATCGTCTCGGGGGTTGCTTCCTCCGGAAGCACTCCGGCCACGAGCGACATCCCGCCGGAGATGATGCCCAGCGCGGTCCCGATCCCGGCGCCCGCCCCGGTGGCCGTGACGATCCCGCCGAGGAGCCCGAACGTCGAGCTGAGGATTCCGAGGACGTCTTTCGCCGTCGCGCCCTCGGACTGCGCGGCCCGCAGCTCGAGCTGCTCGTCGAGCAGCTCCTCGATGCCCTCGATGTAGTTCATGACGGTCGTCTGGTGTCCGTTGACCAGCTCGAGGGTGGCGAACATGACCGCGCTCGCCTGGGCGGCGGCGAGTCGATGATTGTCGACGACCTGCGAGAACGGGGTCACGAAGTTCCGGTGGAAGGCGTCCGCCGCCGTGCCCTGCCAGCGCTCGGTCGTCATTCCCCACCCGGTGGTGCCCGTCTGGATGGCGTTGTCGTTCTCGATCGTCGACTGGATCGTGTTGAGGGTCTCCGCGGCCGCGCGGATCATCGGCGCGTACGGCTTGGTGATCGGTTCCAGGCCGCTCTCCCACTGCTCGATCCGGCCCGACGTGTACGCGAAAGCATCGCTCGAGACGGTGGTGAGCCCGCTGGTGGCCTGGTCGAGGGAGATGTAGCCGTCGTCGACGTCGGGGTACTCCGGGGTCGTCACCCATCCCTTGGCGTCGACGGTCCAGCCGAGCCGCACCTCGCGCCCCATGAGCATGCCCCAGTCGCCGATCCTCACGTTCGTGTCGGTGATCTCGAACAGGTGGTCGCGGGCGTCGTCGATGTACTTGAGCTCCGTGAGCTTCGTCTGCACGCGGTAGCACGTGGACTGGAAGGCGCCGAGCGAGAATTCCGTCATGTCGTGTCCGTCCTACTCGTCGTCCGGCGTCGGGACGTCGGGAACCTCGATGGGCGGCTCGTCCAGCCGTTCGCGCTCGACCGGGTTGCCGGGATCGGCGAGGAGTCGGTTGAACTCCTCCAGCGCCTCCTCGTCCGTGCGCGCATAGTCGTTGGCCATCGTCACGAGGGCCTGACCCGCGATCTCGCAGTGCTCGGCGGTCTTGGCGAAACCGTCGTTGAGGTTCTGCTGGACGGTCAGGAGCCGGTTGACCTCGAAGATGCCGGCGTCGACGACCCCCTGGATCTGCCCCCGCACGGTGTAGACGTCGTTGCCGATCCCCGCGTACGAGGCCGCGGTGTCCGGCAGCGACACGCGCCCCGCGTAGTACAGGTGGTAGAGGTCCGCTCCGAAGGTCTGCCCGCTGCCCGGGTCGCCCGCCGTCCCACCGCCGTCGGTGGTCGGTGAGTAGTCGGGTGAGTACGGGTCGTTCTCGCCGGTCATCGAGCCTCTTCCATCGGCGCGTCGCCCCTCGTCGGTCGCCGACGCTTCGGTCAGTGCCTGAAGTATGCCAACGGCCGGTGCCAGCCCCGAGGGAAGTTCTCCCCGGTCACTCCTGGTCGTCGCTCGGCACCCGCGGTACTAGAGGAGATCGGCGCGCAGCTCCTCCGGGGAGCGGGGCGAGAGCAGGCCGGGCGCAACGTCGTACAGGGTCTTTGCGCCGACCTCGCCCGAGGCGGCCATGCGGTGGACGGCACGCGCGTACGCGACCAGCACGCTGGCCGTGAACCCGGGGTTGTCCTCGAGGGCGAGGCTGAACTCGATGAGCTGGCGGTCGCCGTCGCCGGTGGTCCCGGTGCGCAGGACGAAGCCGCCGTGCGGCATGCCGGAGTGGTCGCGGGCGAACTCCTCGGCGCTGATGATGTGGACGGTCGTGTCGTACGGCTCGAAGTAGTCGGGCATGGTGACGATCGCGGTGCGCACCGCCTCGGCGTCCGCGCCGTCCTCGAGCACCACGTAGCACTCACGGGTGTGCTTGGCGCGGGTGGTGAGGCCGGCCCCCTCCCCCCGGCGCGCGGTCTCGACGGCCTGCTCGCTCGGGAGCGTGTACTGGACGCCGGCGGCCACGCCGGGGACACGCCGGATCGCGTCCGAATGGCCCTGGCTCAGGCCCTTGCCCCAGAACGTCGACGTCTCCCCTGCCGGGAGGATCGCCTCCCCGAGCATGCGGTTCAGAGAGAACAGTCCCGGGTCCCAGCCTGTCGAGATGAGGGCGACCGTGCCGGCCTTGCGGGCGACGGCGTCTACCGAGGCGAAGTACTCGGGGATCCGCGCGTGCGTGTCGAAGGAGTCGACCGTGTGGAAGGAGGCGGCGAGCTCCGGGCCCTGGACGGGCAGGTCCGACTTCGAGCCGCCGCACAGGACGAGCACGTCGATCTCGTCGCGGCGCGCGGCAAGCTCGTCCCAGGCATACACCGCGGACTGCGCGCGGGCGGGCGTCACGGTGGCCGGGTCGCGGCGGGTGAAGATGCCGACGAGGGTCATGTCCGGGTTCAGCGCGACGGCGGCCTCGACGCCTCGGCCGAGGTTCCCGTACCCGGCGATTGCGATGCGGATGGGGTGGGCCACGTGTGTCTCCTCCGAGTGTCTCGAGAAAGGTCGCCGCAGTCGTGCGACCGCCGCTGCCACACGAACATTGTGCTCAGGTCGCGTGCGAACCGCCGTGAGCTTCCGTCATGTGGAGCGAGTGCGTCCTCGGCCGCTTGATCGAGCGCGCCCACGACAGACCGGCACGCTCGGTGGCCAAGAGCCAGGTCCGCGTAGTGTCAATGACACGATCGGTTGACTGAGGAGATGTCGAGATGGCTGAGCGACGGGGTAACCGCGGTTCCATGCGCATGGCGTTCTGGTCCTGGATGACGATCATCGTCGTCGGACTGACGGTCATGATCGTGCTCCCGCTCGCGGGGCGGTGATCGTGGTGCGTCGGTTCGTCCGAGACGGCGGCCTGACCCTCGTCTTCCTGGCCCTGTTCGTCGGGACGATCATCGGCCAGTCGTTCGTCGGACTGGCAGCTGCCAACGAGCAGGCATCCGCGCACGGGCAGCCGTCGCAGGGCTACTGGGAGTTCGTGACTTCCTCGGAGTTCGTCGTCGACGTCGCGGAGAACTGGCAGTCGGAGTTCCTCCAGTTCTTCGTCTTCATCCTCGCCACCGTCTGGCTCATCCAACGTGGATCACCCGAGTCGAAGAAGCCCGGTGACGAGGGACGAGGCTCCGATGCCGACCAGCACGTCGGGGGGCACGCCCTCCCGGAATCGCCGCGGTGGGCGCGGGTCCGCGGGGTGCGACTGTGGCTGTTGTCGAACTCGCTTCTGCTCACGATGGGGACGGTCTTCCTCCTGTCCTGGTTCGCGCAGTCCCTCGCGGGGCACGTGGTGGCGAACCAGGACAATGCCCAGCACGGCCAGCCGTCGATGACCTGGCTCGGCTACGCGATGTCGCCGGACTTCTGGAACAGGACGCTGCAGAACTGGCAGTCGGAGTTTCTCGCCGTCGGTGCGATGGTGGCGTTCTCGATCTATCTGCGCCAGCGCGGGTCGAGCGAGTCGAAACAGGTCGGTGTCCCCCACCACGTCAGCAGCGAGGAGTCCGACTGAGGGGGCGGGACTTCCGCGGTTGACGCCGAGGTCCAGGTCACCGAGAGGACAGCATGGCGATGAGGTCGGCCTTCCTCTTGTCCGAGTAGCCGGTCAGTCCGAGTTCCCGCGCCCTCGTCCGCAGCCGGCCGATCGTCCATGCCCCGTAGTCGACCGGCCGGTCGTGTCGGGGTGCGGTCGTGACGTGCTCGGCAAGCAGCCGGATGCCGCCGGAGGAGCTCGCCGAGCTCTCCAGGTGATCGATGAGCTCCGTGTCCAGCTCCGGGGGTTCGGCATCCTCGAAGAGGAACCGCAGCGGGATCGAGGGGTGGAGCCAGATCGCGCTTCGCCGGCCCGGCTGCTCGTCGGGATGCGCCCACGACAGCATGAAGCTCTCTCCCCGCCGCAGCTTGATGGCGATGACGACCTTGAGGTGCGCGAGCACCCTGTCAGCGATGTCGATCGCGCCGTCGGGGCCGCCGTAGTACAGCACTCCCATGTCGATCCTCCTTCCGTTGGCGGTCGCTGGGAGATCGCGGCCTCACAGGATGAAACGAGAGTCCTCGGACTCCGGCTCCCTCGGGGGCTCGTGGACGAGATGCAACCCTTCAGACGAGTTCGCCGTCGTGTTCAGCGCCTCGAGCCATGCGTTGTTGATGGACGGACGACGTCCTCCGAAGTACGTGTAGACGATCGGGATGCCCGGTTGCAGCCACACGCACGTGCGTCCGCCACCCTGGCTCACGTCGTTGTGCCACGTGAAGTGGAAGGCTTCCATCCGCCGGAGCTTGGCACCGATCACCAGCTGAACGTGCGCGAGCGCCCGGTCCTCGATGTCGACCTTCGCGCTACTGTCGTAGATGAATCGGCCCATGCGGCCCCCGGTCCCGTGGTCGCTCCGTGCGGGTCGCACGCTGCTTGTGCCCGCCTTTCCGCGAGACTGCCAGAATCCGGGTCGAAGGGACAGCCGGGCGAGCAGTCCCCCTCGTGCCACATGACGCTCGCCCGCGCGATGGTCGGACATCTGTCAACCCCCCTCCCTCGATGCCCGGCAGGTTCCTAGTGTGAGGGACATGGCACAGAGCATGCGAGACCCTCGAACGAAGTACCACTCAGCGGGCTTCCCGTCGGACACGGGGACGCAGCCCGGCACGACGGCGGAGACCGATCCGCCGCCCGATCACGGCGAGAGCAGCTACGAAGGCTCCGGCCGTCTCACGGGAAGACGCGCGCTCATCACCGGCGGTGATTCCGGCATCGGCAGGTCGGTCGCGATCGCGTACGCGCGGGAAGGCGCTGACGTCGCGATCAGTTATCTGCCTCAGGAGGCCGCCGACGCCCAAGGAACCGCGGAACTGGTCGTGGCGGCCGGCCGCGAGGCCGTGCTCCTTCCGGCCGACATCACCGAGGAGGGCGCAAGCGAGGCGGTTGTCGAGGAGACGGTCGCCCGCCTCGGCGGGATCGACATCGTCGTCCTCAACGCCGGGTATCAGAAGAGCCGGCCTGCAGACGCGGCGTTCAGCACCGGCGAGTTCGAGCGCGTCATGCGCACCAACCTCTACGCACCCTTCTGGATGGTGCGCGCCGCACTCCCGCACCTCGACCCCGGCGCGTCGATCATCGTGACGACCTCGATCCAGGCGGCCTCGCCGTCGCCCGAGCTCCTTGACTACGCGATGACGAAGGCAGCTCTCGTTGCATTCGTCCATGCGCTCGCCGAGCAGCAGGGTCCGAAGGGCATACGCGTCAACGGCGTGGCGCCCGGACCGATCTGGACGCCTCTGATCCCCGCGACCGACTGGCCGGACAAGTTGCCGAAGTTCGGACAGGACACGCCGCTGGGCAGGGCCGGGCAGCCTGCGGAGCTCGCGGGTGCGTACGTCTATCTGGCGTCTGAGGAGGCCTCGTACGTCGCGGGGGCCATCCTGCCCGTCACCGGCGGCCGCCACATGTGAACACTGGGCCGTCGAAGGAGCGGCGAGCGCGCCACTCCGCCTGAGGACCCTGGCCCGATCGAAACGAGAATCCCTCGGATCTCGAGGAGTGGTCCCGTCACGGCGATCGTCATCGATACGGTATTCCCCGGTCCCTTACTTGACGCTACAACGACGTCAGTGCGACCGCAGCAGCTCGATCAACTCGCTCTTGCGCTTGCCGGAGTATCCGGAGAGACCGAGTTCCTTCGCTCGCTTGCGCAGGCCATCGACCGTCCAGTCCTCGTAGTCGACGGACTTCCCCCCTCGCTCGGCGACGGCCGAGCGACTGTCCCGGGCTGCGGCGTTGGCGATGCGTGCCGCCTTCTCCTTCGAGGCGCCGTCGTCCCGGAGCTCCTCATAGAGCTCGGGATCCTTGATCGAGGGCGGTGTGCGTCGATTCGGCATGTCGTCTCCTCCTGTGGGCGCGCCGTCGGTGGTGGGTCGTCAAGGCCGCCCGCACCTTCGAGACTGCCACTGTCCGGCTCGGAGCGACACCCCAGTGCCCAGCCCGGAAGGAAGGCCCCGAGCGAGAACAGACCTCCTCCGAGTGACAACGTCACGGGGAAGTACACCTAGGCGACGTCGGTGCTGCCCACCGCCGCGGGCGCCACGTGCTCACCGGCGAGGTCGACGAACAGCGCGGCGTTGAGGTCGAACGCGTGCCTGGCCTCCTCGACCACACGCTCGCGCTGCCCGGTCGTGAACTGGGCGGCGTCCATGAGTGCCCGGAACTGGTCCTTGAACGGCTTGGACTTCGGGATCCCGGCGAACGTGTAGAAGCTGAGTTCCTCGGTGGTCATGCCGTAATGGCGCTGGAGCATGCGCGCGACCACCTGACCGCCGGAGAGGTCACCGAGGTACCGGGTGTACGCGTGCGCGAGGTACGTCGCCGCGTCCTCGATGCCCTCAAGCCGCGCCACGTAGTCCGCGGTCGCCGGGAGCACGCGGACCTGCTCGCGCCAGTCCGCACCGAGCAGGACGGCCAGGTCGTCCTCCAGGCTGGGCACGCGGCGCAGCTCGGGGAGCAGGAAGGGCGCCGCCACCGGGTCGCCCACCAGCCTGTCGCCCGCGGCCTCGAGCGCCACGTAGATCGCATGGTGCTGGCTCGCGAGGTCCGAGTATGCCGCGCGACCGAGGCGCCCCGCCATCAGGTCACTGACGAACGAGCGCGTCTCGGCGTGCTCGTGCTGCGGACGCGTGGCGGTCCGCAGGACCTCCGACAGCGGCTGGGTGTCGACCGACATGGACGCTCCTCATTTTCTGACAACTCGTCATGATCGTACGTCCACCCAGTGTCCACGCACGTGCGTGATGAGGCAAGCCTTGCCTCATGCTGGATTGCCCGTGATGTGCGTCTCAGCCGCGGCGCGCGACGGCGACTCCCCCGCCGACCAGGCCCGCGACGACGACCGCTCCTCCGGCGATCCACGGCCAGGACAGGCCGCCAGACTCTGCGTCCTCGTCGTCACCGGAGTCCGTCTCCGCACCGCTCACGACGTCCGCGGACGCCGCTTCGTTCGGACCGTCGCTCGGTGCGGCATCAACGGCGGAGTCGTCAGACGTCACCTCGTCCGTGCCGCCCGCCCCGAGCCTGGCACCGGCCCGTTCGAGCAGGTCGGTGTTCGGCCGCACCCCGACGACGACGAGGACGAGATCGGCGGTCCGCGTCATGGTCTCGCCCGCCCGGGTCCCGGACACGGACAGTCCGCCCGCGGTCCGTTCGATGCCGGTGGCGGTCGTGTCGACGAGGACCTCGACGCCGTGGGCGTCGAGCTCGTCGTGGACGATCGCACCCAGCTCTGGATCGAGGGTCGAGAGCACCTCGCTGCCGCGCTGGATCTGCGTGACATCCATGCCGCGCGCCACGAAGGCCTCGGCCATCTCCAGGCCGACGTAGCCGGCGCCGACGATGATCGCCGAGCGCGGCTCACGCTCCGCCAGGTCACGATCGAGGGCGATGGTGTCACCCATCAAGTGGATGACGTGCACCCCGTCGCTCGGGCCGAGGCCGTCGAGCCCTGCGATGCCGGCACGGGAAGGGAGCGCACCGGTACCGACGATCAGCTCGTCGTACGCGATCGACTCGAGCCTGCCGTCGGGGTTGCGGACCTCGAGGCGGCGACCGTCGACGTCGATGGAGGTGGCGAGCGTGTTGAGCCGTAGGCGCATGCCGGTCGCCTCGAGGTCCGCGCTCGTGCGGTGCGCGAGCGACTGCCATGGCTGGACCTCGCCGGTGAAATAGTACGGGATGCCGCAGATGGAGAAGTTCGGGTAATCGTCCGCCACCACCACTGTGACGTCGGACAAGGGGTCGAACTCGCGGGCGCGCAGCGCGGCGGAGATGCCCGCGTCCGAGCCGCCGATGATGACGATGCGGGTCATGACTGGGCCTTTCGGTGATGAGGGGGGCGAACGAACATGGAAGGGGCGGTCACAGCGCGACGGCACCGACGACGGCCGCGCCGATGACGACCGCCCACGCAGGCGTCCTCGATCTCGTCAGCGCGAGGAAGGCGACGGCAGCGAGCGCGAGGGTGCCCGGTCCGGCGATGCCCTGGGTGAAGACGGGCGTGTACAGGGCGGCGCCGAGGATGCCGACGACCCCCGCGTTGATACCGGCCAGGGCGCGCTGCGCGTGGCGCGCGTGGCGCAGCCGGTCCCAGAACGGGAGGGCGCCGACGACGAGGAGTGCCGACGGCAGGAAGATCGCGACCAGGGCGATGGTTGCTCCGGCGATGCCGGCGGGCCCGGTGGTGGTGACGGAGCCGAGGTAGGCAGCGAACGTGAACAACGGGCCGGGCACTGCCTGCGCGGCGCCGTAGCCGGCGAGGAAGGCGTCGTGGCCGACGAGCCCGGTCTGGACAGTCTCGGCCTCGAGCAGCGGGAGGACCACGTGGCCTCCTCCGAACACGAGCGACCCGGCGCGGTAGAAGACGTCCGTGAGCCCGACCGCCCCGTTCTCGGTGGTGGCGGCGAGGATCGGGAGTCCGACCAGCAGTACGGCGAAGAGGGCCAGGGCGCCGATCGAGACGATGCGCGGGAGACGCGCGCGGAGCTGCACGGGGTCGTCGTCGGTCGCGGGCGTCGGCCGCAGCCAGATCCAGCCGGCGATTCCCGCGACGACGATGACGGCGATCTGCGCGAGCACGCCAACGAGCGCGCCGACGGCGATGGTCGCCCGCCGGGTGTCGTGCGTGAGTGTCGTCGCCATGCCGAGGACGGCGTGGGCGACGACGGCAACGGCTGCGGCCTTCAGCCCGACGAGCCACCCGGCGCCGGCCGTGTCACCGATGGCCGCGGCGCCGTATGCGAAGCCGACGAGCAGGATCGCGGACGGGAGGGTGAATCCCACCCACGCCGCGGCGAGGCCGAGGAGTCCCGCGCGCTGCAGGCCGATCGCCATGCCCACCTGGCTCGACGCCGGCCCGGGGAGGACCTGGCAGAGGGCCACGAGGTCCGCGTACGTGCGGTCGGTCAGCCACCGGCGGCGCTCGACGAATGCCTCACGGAAGTACCCCAGATGCGCGACCGGTCCACCGAACGACGTGACCCCGAGCCGGAGGAAGACGAGAAAGACCTCGACCACCCCACCGGGGTGCCCGAGGCTCGACTTGCCTGATCCTGCGCTCATCGTGGTTCATCTTGACGACTCATGATGCCTCAGTCAAACTTGAGGTAATGAACGCTGAGTTAACGGATCTTCAGCGGCGTGCCGCCGTGCACGCCGCACTTGCCGACACCGCGCGGCTACGGATCGTCGACCTTCTCCGGACCGGCGACCGTTCCCCCGGCGAGCTGGGCGCGGACCTCGGCCTCACCTCGAACCTGCTCGCCCACCACCTCGGGGTGCTCGACCGCGCGGGACTCATCCGTCGCACGCGCTCCGAGGGCGACGGACGACGGAGCTACCTTCACCTCCGAGCCGACGCGCTGGCCGGCCTGACGGACGCGACCACGCTGGTGGCCAGGCGGGTGCTCTTCGTGTGCACGGGAAACTCCGCCCGGTCGCAGCTGGCCGCCGCACTGTGGGCCCGGAACAGCGCCGTCCCGGCGGTCTCAGCGGGCACTCACCCCGCCGCGTCCGTCGCTCCCGGAGCCCTCACGACGGCGGAGCGGCACCGTCTCCCGCTTCGTCACCACACGCCTCGCGACATTGCGGAGGTCATTCGGGGCGACGACCTGATTGTCACCGTCTGCGACCGCGCCCACGAGGAGATCGGTTCCCCCGCCGCCCTGCACTGGTCGGTGCCCAATCCCGGTCGGGTCGGGACGGACCACGCCTACGACGCGGCCTTCGAGGATCTCGCCGCCCGCGTGGCCGCGCTCGGCCCGCGGGTGACGGCCGCCTGACTCCTCAGGCGCCACGTCGGTCGGCGCCGAGCCTCGCCCCTCTCAGAGGTCGGCGACGCGGATGAGGACCTTGCCGACCGTGCCGGCCTCGACGGCGTCGTGGGCGGCCGCGGCGTCGTCGAGGCCGAACCAGGTCAGCGGCAGTCCCGCCTCCTCGCCCACCGGCAGGGCGCCGTCCGCGACGGCCGCGGCCACGTCCTCCACGGCCCGCTCGAGGGGGGCCCTCCCCACCGTGTAGAGCAGCAGGCCCTGGACACGCAGGTTCTTGGCGAAGGCCGGACGATTCGGCATCGTGAACGTCTCGCCGCCGTCGTCGGCGAAGTACGCGACCGACGCGTGGTTGGCAGCGACCTCGGCGTCGAGAGATGCGTTCACGGCGATCGACACCTCGACGACGTGGTCCACACCGTTCGGTGCCACCGCGAGGATCTGCGCCGCGGTGTCACCCTCGCGGTAGTTGATGACGTGGTGAGCGCCGGCCACCGTGGCCAGCGCGGCCTTCTCCTTCGAGCTGATCGTCGTGATGACAGTGGCGCCCGCCCATCGCGCCAGCTGGATCGCGGCGTGGCCGACGGCGCCGGCACCTCCGGCAACCAGGACGGTCCGGCCGGCCAGAGCACCGGGGCGCAGGCGGGCGGGGCCGTGCTCGTGCACCGTCAGCGCCCGGTGCGCGGTCATCGCGGGCACGCCGAGGCTCGCCCCGAGCTCGAAGGACGCGCCCTCGGGCAGCCGGACCACCCAGGAGGCGTCGAGCACGGCGAACTCCTGGGCCGTCCCGGTGGGCCGCTCGTGCTGCGCCATGGACACCCACACGCGGTCACCGACCGCGAGGTGGTCTACGCCCTCGCCGACCGACTCGACGACGCCCGCACCGTCCTGGTTCGGGACGACCTCGCCGAAGGAGCCGCGACGGGTGGCGCCGGAGCGCGCCTTCCAGTCGGTGGGGTTCACGCCGGAGACGGCGATGCGCACGCCGACCTCGCCCGGACCGGGCGACCCCAACTCCCGGTCGATCACGCGGAGGACGTCGGAACTGCCGGACTCGGTGTAGACCACTGCCTTCATGCGATCTGCAACCCGTCGCCGCCGTCCGGTGTTCCCGGATGTCATTCGTCGCCATACCTGCTGAGAAGGTCCCGGCCGATCCGCGCGAGCTCGGCCCGCAGCTCGGCCGGGGCGAGGACGTGGATCGTCGACCCCCACCCGGCGAGCTGCTCGGCGAGGCCGTCCAGGCGGTGCGCACGGACCTCGAGCACCGCGTCCTCCTCCCGCCGCTGAAGCACGGTGACGTACCGGCCGAACTGCTCCTGCAGGATCGGCACCGACCAGGCGGGGACCTCAATCGTAGCGGCGATCCCAGAACGCAGCGCCTCGACGTCGTCGGTGTGCGCCTGCCAGTACGCGACCAGGTCGAAGCCCTGAGGTGGGTCGAAGGCCTCTCCCGTCGCCCCGACGTCGGACAGCCGGTCCACCCGGTACGTGCGCGGGCCGCGCCCGCCGTCCGCGACGACGTACCAGACCCCGGCCTTCGCCACGAGGCCGAGCGGATGCAGCGTGCGTGCCGTCCGCTCCCCCTGCCTCGGCGCGTACGTCGCCCGGATCGCCTCCCGGCGCACGACGGCGTCGCGCAGGACTCCCAGTCCCGCGCCCGAGTGCCGGGCGGGCTCGCCCCAGGCGGCGTGGTCGTAGTGGATCGACGTGGCGAGCCGCTCGGCCTCGTCCTTCATCGGCTCGGGCAGGGCGCGGATGAGCTTCATCGTCGCCACCTGCGTCTCGGGCGACGCGAGACCTGCGGTGCCGAGGAGCCAGAACAGGGCCTGGGACTCGTGCGAGGAGAGTCCGGTGAGGTTCGTCCGGGCGCCGCCGATCAGCTGCCAGCCTCCCCCGCGTCCAGGCTGGACGTACACGGGCACACCCGCGGCCGACAGTGCCTCGAGGTCACGCCTCGCGGTTGCCACCGACACCTCGAGCTCGGTCGCGACGGTCGCGGCAGTCACGCGACCGCGCGACTGGAGCAGCAGCAGGAGGGCGATGAGCCGGTCGGCGCGCATGGTTCGATCCTCCCCAGAAAAGTGCTCAGTTGATGAGCACTTTAGCCGTGAGAGTTGTCCTGCACGATCCATTCGACACGACGGAGGACGACATGACCCAACTGCACGGAATGACGACGATGGTTCTCACCGCCGACGACGTCGACGCCGCGGCCGCCTGGTACGCCGACGCGTTCGGCATCACCCCGTACTTCCGACGGCCCGAGTCCGGCCCGGCGGCGTACGTCGAGTTCCGCGTCGGCCCCGACGAGGACGAGCTCGGCCTCATGAGCCGCGCCTACGCACCGGCCGGCTCAGACGGACCGGGCTCCTCGATCACGTACTGGCACGTCGACGACGTCGCGTCCGCCCTCGGCGACCTGCTCGCCCTCGGGGCTCGCGAGCATTCCCCGACGACGGAACGCGGCGGCGGGTTCACCACCGCCTCGGTCGTGGACCCGTTCGGCAACGTCCTCGGGCTCATGCACAGCCCGCACTGGGCGGGGCGGCACGCGGGACCGGCGACCGACTGAGCCGGCACCACGTCAGGCCCCGGCCCCACCGCGCACCGGCCCCCCGGCCGAGCAACACACGCCCTCCCTCGTGTGTCATCTGAGTGATACAGTCCGTGTATCAACCTGGTGGCACAGGAGGTGGGACTCATGGCAGGAATCGCGGTGGTCTTCTACGTGGTGCTGGCGTCGTTGGCCGTCGTCGGGGCGTGGGCGCTGACGGGCAGGCACCGGCCGTCGGCCGTGGACGGTCCGATGACGACCGTCCTGGCGTCCGCCCGCCGGCGCTCGCTCACGGCGATCGGGGTGGCGGTCGTCATCGTGCTGGTCGGCGTCTTCTCCGCCTCCTTCGCGCCGCAGTGGCTCGGCGTGGGCGCCGCGCTCGCCCCCTCGGTCGCCGGCGCCGCCGGGCTGCTGCTCTACGCGGCGATGCCTCCGCGAGCGCCGGCCGGCACCACGGCACACCGTTCGGCGTCGCTGCGCCGGCGCACGGCGTGGAACGTCGCGCCGACGCGTTCGCTCGTCACCCTGGGCGTCGTGCTCACCCTCCAGGTCGCCCTTCTGGTGGGGGCCGGGATCACCGCCGCCGACGACGAGCTCGGACGCCCCCGGGCGTTCAGTCTCACGGACGGGGTCGTCACGTCGACGTCGAGCCCGTACCCGGGGTGGTTCTACGCCCTGCCGCTCCTCGTCGGCACTGCGCTCCTCGCGCTGGCGATCTGGGTCGCGCGGCGAAGGATCGCGTCGACCGCCTCGCTCCCCGGGGCTGGTCTGGAGGATCTCGACGCCGTCTGGCGGGAGCGGTCCGCGCAGGTCGTCGTCGGCCTTGCGACCGCCGCGGTGAGCTTCCAGCTGGGCGGCACTGCGCTCTTCGCGGGGACCATCATCCGCAACACGACCCGCAACATCGACGCGCCCGCAGGCTGGGGCGCGGCGTCGACCGTGCTCATCGTCGTCAGCCTCGCGTCCCTCCTGCTCAGCGTCGTCGTGCTCACGCTCGCCGCTCTGCGTGCCTTCGAGCTGCCGGCTCGCGTCGCACCGGCCGGCCTCCCGGCGAGGAGTCGCGCGTGATCACGCTCGACACGAGCGGGCCGGTTCCTCCGTTCGAGCAGGTGCGTGTGCAGCTCGCGGACCTCATCCGCGGCGGCGAGCTCCCCGGCGGGTACCGGCTGCCGTCGATCCGGCAGCTGGCCGGGGACCTCCGGATCGCTCCGGGAACAGTCGTCCGCGCGTACGCCGCGCTGGAGGCCGACGGCCTCGTCCAGATGAACAAGGCGACGGGCACGCGCGTGCAGGAGGGGCAGCGCCTCAGCTCCGACCTCCAGGACGCCGCGGAGACGTTCGTCGCGGCCGCCCGTCGGCTGCCGGGAGCCACGCTCGACGACGCGCTCGGTGCTGTCCGAGCCGAGTGGGACCGTTCGGGGAACTCCCAGTAGCCGGCGGCGGATCGTACCGAACCGAGCGACGGGAGAGCCCGTAGCCTGCGTCCATGGCTCAGGTCCTCATCTACGGTCGGCGGGACTCCCTCGACACGCATCGCACCGCGCTCTCGGCCGCGATCCACGAGGCGATCATGGTCGCCCTTTCTTACCCGCCGGAGAAGAAGTTCCAGAGGTTCGTCGGCCTCGACGACGAGGACTTCATCTACCCGGAGGACCGCGGACCGGACTACACCGTCATCGAGATCTCGCTGTTCGAGGGCCGCTCCGTGCAGGCCAGGCGGGCACTGATCGCCGAGCTGTTCGCCCGCGTCGAGACGGCCACCGGCATCCCACCGCACAGCGTGGAGATCACCCTCACCGAGACCCCGAAGGTCAACTGGGGCATCCGCGGCGCCAACGCCGCCGACCTCGCCCTCGGCTACCGCGTGGACGTCTAGCTGTACGTCCCCGGGAGTTGTTCGGGCCACGCGATCACGGCGGGCGTCCATAGGATCTCGGCATGCCCGAACCCGCGAAGAACCTGTTCGCCGACACGGGGAGCGTCCTGTCGTTCCGGACCCTGCCGCTGCACCCGGTCTCCCCAGAGCCCACGGGACGCTACGCCGCCGCGGTGGTCATCGGCCGGACGGCTCGCATCGTCGTGCTCGCGCCTCTCGCCGAGGTCTGGACCGAGCCGCCGTCGCTGACCGGCGAGGCCTGGCAGATCGCCCGGGGTACCGCCAAGACGCTGAGCGACCACATCGAGGAGCGGTGGCGCTGGCGCCACGAGCCGCAGCAGATGCGGAGCGAGCAGGTGCTCGAGCAGGAGCGCCGACGCCGCGAGGCCGAGGAGAAGGAGCGTCGGATGAGGACGCGACTGCGGACGCTCACCTTCGCGCGGCTGCTCGAGGAGCCGTTGCTGGAGGACTGGGAGCCCTCGCCGCCGTTCCCACCGGCCTTCTTCCGGGACGCGGTCGCCCAGCTCATCCGGGAGACGCAGCGCAAGCTCGACGCACTCGGGCCCAAGCCTCGAATACCCGTCGTGCGCACCGCGATGGTCGCGTTGGCGGGGCGGATCTACGAGGCCGAGGCCGCGGCGCCCCGCACGAACCGATAAAAAAGTCCTGAGCCGCGACATCGTGTCAACGATGTCGCGACTCAGGACAAACGTCGGGCTGACAGGATTTGAACCTGCGACCCCTTGACCCCCAGTCAAGTGCGCTACCAAGCTGCGCCACAGCCCGTGGCCCGCGGTTCCCCGTGGGACCGATTGAGATTACACCGGGCCGCATCACGTTCTCCAATCCCACGAGCGTCATCCACGTCACTCCCCTGGTCGGGTCGCCCCGCCACGTATGGTTCGCGGCATGGGAGAGACACCGCAGTACCCTGACCGCCCCGCGCACGGCAGTGGCCCGCAGCCCGGGCAGCAGCGGCTGTGGCAGCCCCAGCCCGGCGCACACCAGGCGCCCACGCACCACCCGAGCGGTGGCGCCCCGGCCCCGGCTCACGGGTCTGCGCGCCCGTCACGCAGGGGTCTGATCGCCGGGATCACGGGGGTCGGCGCCCTCGCGGTCGGCCTGCTCGTCGGCTGGCTGGTCCTCCCCCACCCCGGTGGAACGTCCGATCTTCCGGACCCGGAGTCCGCCGCACCCGGCGAGTACGACATCGCCGTTGGATGCGAGATGGTGCGCACCCTCGACGGCGAGTTCGCACCCGGAGACGAGATCAGGCTGACCGATCCGAGCTTCTGGCGTGCCAGCGCGGCCGGTCAGATCTTCTCGGGCGGCGATCTTGCCTATCCCAGCTACGCCGAGTTCGCCGAGCCGGGGCGGAACCTGATGGCCGGTATCCAACGCATCGATCTCGATCCCGTCATCCAGGGGGTCACCGACTCCATCGCCCTGTGCGACGAGCGGGGCCTCTGACTTTTCAACCGAGCAGGTCGTCCTCGATCGCGGCCAGCGCGAGAGCGGCGGTCCCCCACGGCCGGTCGCGCCCCGGACGCACCGCCAGATACCCGGCACGCGGGAACACCGGCAGCGGGATGGTGGGGCCGGAGACCTCCGGCATCGACCACCGTCCGCCCACCCGGTCCACCGCCCCGACGGCGCACGCCACCGCCCGCCGGGCGGGCGCCACGTACGTCTCGGCCAGGAGGCCGAGCCGGACCGCGCGCAGCCAGCCGAAGCCGATGAGCGCCGTCGCCGAGAGCTCGCGGTAGCCACCGCGGGCGGCCAGCAGCGTGGGCCAGGAGCCGTCCGGCCGCTGCCTCGCAGCGAGGGCCGAGGACGTCTCCTCGAGCAGGCGGGCCGCCCGCACCCTCTCGCCGTCCTCCCCCGGTCCCGCCGCGTCGGCCGCCTCGAGGATGAGCGGCAGCGCGGCGATCACCCACGCGTTCCCGCGCGCCCACGGCAGCCGCGGGAAGCGTCGCCCGGCCCTCCCACCGACGCCGCCCGGCGCCCACCAGGCGTGCGACCACAGGCCCGTCTCCCGGTCCACCAGCAGGACCGCGTACTGCCCGGGCATCGCCAGCGCGTGCCGGACCAGCGCCGCCTCGCCGCGCCTGGCGCCCTCCCGCGCGGCGAGCACGCCGGTCATCATGAGCGAGTCGACCCAGGCCGACGGCGGGTAGAACCTCGCGTAGGTCGAGGCCCCCAGGTGGTTGCTCACGTCGGGTCCGGCACCCGGCAGCGCCGGCGCATCCAGGATCGCGTCGAGCGCGCGGCGCGTCGCCTCCTCGTACCGCGTGCCCGTGTCGGCGAGCTCGGTCGTCACGAGCCCGGGCGCGATCGTGTCGGCGCTGACGGGACGCGCGCCGGCCGCCAGGTGGTGGTCGGCGAACCGGCGCAACCAGGCCTCGTACCCGCGCGCCCCGACGGCGCGTTCCACCTCGGCGAGCGCGAACCCCAGCAGGGCCGGTCCCCACATCCACGGCCGCACGGGCCTTACGGCATCCTGCTCGACGACGTCGTCGAGCAGCTCGACCGCCCGCCGCAGCGGCCACCTCACGTGGCCGCCACCCGGCCGCGCCCGGTCAGCACGAGGCGGTGCCCGTCGTGGTCGATCTCGATCATGCCCGGGAACCGTTCCACCCGGATGTGGGGCTCCTGCCCCGGGCGGGAGACCTCGAGACGGGGGAACTCACGATCGACCGCCACGCCGTCGCGGGACAGCCCCGCACGCCAGTCGAGCCGCCACGTGCCGGACGGCAGGCCGCCCGCCTGCGGGGATCCCGACCCGGCCCCGTGCCCGCGGGGCACGCCACCCGCCGACCGGGCGCCGTCGTCGGACGGGACGCGCTCGCCCATCGAGAAGTCGACCCGCCTGCCCCTGCGCCCGGACGTGAACTGCGCCGACCGGATGGCCTCGGCAAACGCCTCGAAGCCGCCGGCCTCCTCCTCGCCCGCGACGACCACGGCCCACGCCGAGACGGTGCCGGCCTGGATCAGCTCGTCGCTCTCCCCCTGCCGCATGGGCTGCAGCGACCGCACGCCGACCAGGCCGTCGCCTGACCGGGCGCCGGCCCAGTGGTCGCCGCGGTCGTGCCGCTCGAAGCGGTCGCGCGGCCAGTACAGGTGCGTCCACCTCAGTCGCGGGGGCTCGAGGTACCCGTGCCGGGCGTTCAGCCGGTGCAGGGACAGCAGGACCTGCCCGTCCTGACGCGTGTCCGGGAGACGTCCGTTCCCGGTCCAGTCCGACGGCGAGAAGCTGCGCGCGACGTCCGTGAACAGCGCGCGCCCCGGGTGGGTGGCGAACACGGGCACGGCACCGGGCAGCAGGGCCTGCCAGATGTGCTGCTGGTCGCCGTGGCGGCCGGGCCGGTGGCCCTGTGCCGAGGAGAGTGCGAGATCCCGCAGGCGCCACGTCGTCACGTCGGCGCGGGTGAGCGAGATTCCGTTCGTGGCGGGGTCGAGGATGCGGGCGATCGCGGGGAGCAGTTGGTCCGGGACCGGGCGGAAGCCGCTGAACGGCGCGAGGAACCTGTTGTCCCACAGGTTCCACTGCCGCATGATGTGCATCGTGGAGATGGTGGACTCGGGGTCCGTGAAGGATTCCATCGCCCACCGGACGAGTGCCTCGCGCTCGACGCCCGCGCCCGCCCCCACGAATGCCGGGACCTCGTCGAGGTCGAGACCGAAGGACTGCCTCACGAGCAGGGGGCCGGGGTCCGCCGCGATCGAGCGGAGCACGGGTGGCACCGTGTAGCTCGCGGACCGCATGAGCCCGCCGAGTCGGTCGGCCGCGCGGGACCCTGCCGGGTCGTCCGGGTCCCCGACCCGCGCGTCCGCGCTCCAGGCCCCACCGACACGGACGCCGTCGATCGTGTCGGTCCCATCCGCGCCGAGCAGCAGGGAGATGATCGGGGCGACCTCCTGCGAGCGGGGGAACTGCTTCTGCACCGTGTACGCGCGGCCGGCGCTGCCCGCGAGCACGCCGTCGCGCGCGTGCAGGGCCAGGTCGAGGCCCAGCAGGTCGAGGACGGCTCGGGCGCGCTCGGCGAGGGCGGCGTCGTCGGTGAGGTCGATGAGGACGGCCAGTGCGACCGTGTCCTCCTCGTAGTACGTGGGCGAGAGCCATTCGATGAAGCCGATCGCGAACCGGTCGGCCAGCCAGGTCCGCAGCCGGTACGCCGCCAGGGCGGCGTGCTCGGCCCCCGTGCGGCCCGACGCCGAGAAGCGCCGTTCCGGCATGAGCAGGCCCGCGCAGTGCTCGGCGACGGCGGCGACGACCTGGTGGTTCTCGGACCACAGGCACATCGAGTCCGAGCCCGGGACGTCGTGCGAGTAGCGGAAGCCCGCGAGCGCGTCCTCCAGCCGGGTGCGGACGTCGTGCGGGAGGCGCCAGGGGCCCAGTCCGCCCGAGCCGTTGGCGCGGTCCGCGTGCAGCGCGCGTACGAGCGTGAGGGCGCGGAAGTCCGCGCAGTCGATGCGGGAGTCGACGAACCGCGCGCGGTCCAGCAGCGGACCGACGTCGACCGGGCGCCCGGCCATCAGGTCCGGCAGGTCGGCGAACCCGGCCGGCCCCATCTTCATGTCCATGCCGGGGTCCGGCGCGAACCGCGCGGCCTTCTCCCCCGAGGTACCCGTGCGGACGCGGGTCTGGCTCCACCACCGCCAGAGCATCACGACTCCCCCGCCCCCTCGGCGACGCGACGCCTCGCCAGCTCGTCGGCCGTGGCGAGTGCCTGCTCCCGGCCGATCGGGTACCCACGGGAGACAAGCCAGCCGGTGGTGAGCATCGCGACCACGCCGATGCCGATGATGAGCCGGATTCCGGTCTGCGTGCCCGCCGACTGGGCGAGCTCCTCGCCTGCCACAGGCGCGACGTAGCCGGTGACCTCGAGGACGAGGCCGATCACCTGGACGACGACGGCGGAGGCCAGCCCCCGCGTGAAGGTCATGACCCCGGTGAACGAGCCGGCGTTGCGGCGGCCGGTCGCGCGTTCGGCGTCGTCGAGGACGTCCCCGAACATCACCCACGGCATGAGCTGGGCGCCGGACATGCCGATCGCCACGACCGCGGCCACCGCGTACAGGCCCGCGGTCGGCCAGACCGCCGGGTAGAGCGCGACGCCGACCGCGCCGAGCATCCCGAGCGGGAGCAGGGTCCGGTAGATCGCGCGCTTGTCCGCCCGGCCCACGAGCCAGGTGACGATCGGGTACGCCACCACGTTGACGGCGATGAAGGTCCCGAGGACGACCTGCGACGACGCGCCCGTGACCACGTAGAGCGTGTAGTACAGGAGCGAGGTCGTGATGACGTCGAGAGCGAGCGAGTGGCTCAGGTACATGCCGAGCAGGCGTCGGAAGGAGCCCGTGCGCAGCGGCGCCACGAACGCCCGGACGGTGAGGCGATCGTGGCTGGCCGGCAGAGGCGTGCGCTCGCGGGCGCAGGTCGCGGAGAGAAGGACCGTGAGGACGAAGATCCCACCGAACCCCGCGACCACCGAGAGGTACAGCGTCTCCAGGCCGATCGCGCCCGAGCGGTAGCTCTCGAACAGGGCACCCGCGAGCAGGGTGCAGGCGGCGGAGCTCACGGTCGACAGCAGCAGTCGCAGCGTGTTCGTCCGGTTGCGGACGTCGTAGTCAGTGGCGATCTCGGTGGACAGCGACGAGTACGGGACGGCGATGATCGTCTGCACGGTCGCGTACAGGACGTAGCTGCCGGCAGCCCACGCGAACATGCCGGCCTGCGAGGTGGGCGGAACCTCGGGCATCCAGAAGATCGACATCGCCGGGATCAGCAGGATGCAGCCGACGAGCATGAACGGCCGGCGTCGTCCCAGTCGCGTGCGCGCCCGGTCCGACAGGGCGCCCATGAGCGGGTCGTTGACGGCGTCCCACACCTTCGCCACGAGGACGACCGACCCGGCCAGGCCCGGGCGGAGCCCGACGACGTCGGTGAGGAAGATCAGGTAGAGCACGGAGATCAGGGACGTCGCGCCGCCGACGAAGATGTCTCCGGAGGCGAACGCGAGCCTCTCCCCCCGCCCGGGCTCGCCGATGGCGCCCCGGCCCCGCGACGTCGCGGGGCCGGGGCGTGCCTCGTCGCGCCTAACGGCGTCGGCGCTCACGCACCCGCACCGAGAGCTCGATGGGCGTCCCGACGAACCCGAACTGGCTGCGCAGGCGGTTCTCGATGAATCGGCGGTATCCGGCCTCGATGAAGCCGGACGCGAAGATCACGAACCGCGGCGGGCGGGTCGCCACCTGCGTGGCGAACAGGATCCGCGGCTGCTTGCCGCTGCGCACCGGGTGCGGGTGCGCGGCGGCCAGCTCGCCGAGGAACGCGTTGAGCCGGCCGGTCGGGATGCGGGTGTCCCAGGACTCCAGGGCGGCGTCGAGGGCGCGCGTGAGCCGGTTGGTGTGCCAGCCGGTGCGTGCGGCCACGTTGAACCGCGGCGCCCACTGGACCTGGACGAGGTCCTTGTCGATCTCGCGCTCGAGCATGCGCCGGCGTTCCTCGTCGACCAGGTCCCACTTGTTCATGGCGATGACGAGGGCGCGCCCGGCGTCGACGACCTGCTGCACGACCCGCAGGTCCTGCTCGGTCAGCGGGTCGGAGGCGTCCATGAGGACGACGCCGACCTCGGCGCGCTCGATCGCGGTCTGCGTGCGCAGGGAGGCGTAGTAGTCCGCCCCTCGGGTCTGGTGCACGCGGCGGCGGATGCCGGCCGTGTCGACGAACCACCAGGGGCGGGAGTCGATCTGCACCATCTCGTCGACCGGGTCGCGCGTGGTGCCGGCGACCTCGGAGACGACGACCCGCTGGCTGCCGGCGAGCGCGTTCAGCAGCGAGGACTTGCCGACGTTCGGCCGGCCCACGAGCGCCACGCGCCGCGGCCCGCCGGGCGGGATCGGGGCCGCGACGGCGGAGACCTCCGGCAGCACGGCCATCGCCGCGTCGAGCGCGTCGCCCGAGCCGCGCCCGTGCAGGGCGGAGACCGGGTGCGGCTCGCCGAGGCCGAGCGACCACAGCAGGGCGGCGTCGGACTCCTGGGTCGCGGAGTCGACCTTGTTGGCCACGAGGATGATCGGCCGTCCGGACCGGCGCAGGAGCTGGACCACGCGCTCGTCCGTGTCGGTCGGGCCCACGGTCGCGTCCACGACGAACAGCACGGCGTCCGCGAGGTCGATCGCGGTCTCGGCGGCCTCGGCCACCTGCCGGTCCAGCCCGTCGACGTCGACCTCCCAGCCTCCGGTGTCCACGAGCGTGAACTCGCGGCCGGCCCACTCGGCGGGGTAGCTCACGCGGTCGCGGGTGACGCCCGGGGTGTCCTGCACGACCGCCTCGCGGCGGCCGAGGATGCGGTTGACGAGCGTCGACTTGCCGACGTTCGGTCGGCCCACGACGGCGAGCACGGGCTTGCCCGCGAGCCCCTCGTCGGCCGCGTGGTCGTCGTCGTGCCCCTCGATCAGGGCGAGGTCGTCCTCGGCGAGGTCGTACCCCTTCAGTCCGGTGAGCAGGGCCTCGGCGTGCCGGGCGTCCTCCTCGTCGTCGACCTCGGGGAGCGCCGCGCGAGCCGCGGCCGCCTCGTCCAGGTCCCCGACGACGAACACGCCGTCCGTCGCGTCCTCGCCGTCCGGGCCGGGCGCCCCGGGCGCTGTGTGGTCGGTGGGGATGGTCATCTAGTCGTCCGTCTCGTCCGGGAGCGAGATGCCCGTGCGGGCCACCGTCTCGCTCACGTGGTTCGTCAGTGCGTCGGTGATCTGTTCCATGGCGGTCGTGATGGCGGTCCTGCCGGAGGCGCCGGCCGGGACCGAGATCTCCAGCGGCTCGCCGAAGGCCACGACGGGCCGGGCGAAGGGTCGGGTCACGTGGCCGGTGGGCTGGCCGCTCGTGCGGGTGCCGAGGATCGCCGCCGGGATCACGGGGGCGCCGGTCTGCACGGCCAGCCAGGCCACGCCGGCGTGCACCTGGCCGACGTCGCCCTTGCCGCGGCTCCCCTCCGGGAAGATGCCGACCAGCCGGCCCTCGGACAGGAACTGCTTGGCGGTCTGGAGGGCGTTGCGCCCGGCCTTGCGGTCGACCGGGATCTGCCCGGCGAGGGTCATGAGGAACCCGAGCGGCGAGTCCCAGAACTCCTGTTTGATGATGATGTGCGAGCTGCGCGGGATGACCCCGTGCAGGAGCGGGCCGTCGACGATGCCGACGTGGTTCGACGCCACGATCCCCGGGCCGGTCTGCGGGACGTTGTCCGCCCCGAGGACCTTCGCCCGCCAGTAGCCGTACGCGAGCGCGTACCCGACCCGCCGGGACCACACGGGACCCCAGCGGTAGATGTCGTCGGCCTTGGTGGTCTGGCCGCGGGTGCGGCCCGAGCCGCCCGCACGGCGGTCGGACCGGCGGTCGGACCGGTGGGCGGGCCGGTGATCGGGGCCGGCACCCGGGGTGCCGGCTGTGTCGTCCGTCTGCCGAGTCATCGTCGTCCCTTCGCGTCGTCGATCAGGCCGAGAACGGCGGCCACCACCTCGTCGAGCGTGAGGTCGGAGGTGTCGAGCGTCGTCACGCCGTCGGCCGCCACGGTGAAGCTCGTCGTGGCCGAGTCGGCCTTGTCCCGGCCGAGCACCTCCGCGCGGGTGGCGGCGAGCGCGGCGGCGTCCGAGCTGCCGCGGACCTCCTTCGCACGCCGGGCGAGCCGCGCCTCCTCGCTCGCGGTCAGCAGGAGCCTCAGGTCGGCGTCGGTGGCGATGACGGTCGTGACGTCCCGCCCCTCCGTCACCACTCCCCTGCCGTCGGAGACCGAGTCCTGCCCGGGCGTGGACTCGTCGACGACGATGCGGCGCTGGCGCTCACCGAGGTCGGCCCGCACGGCCAGGTTCGAGGCCACCGCAGCCACCCGGCGGGTGAGCTCGGGCGCGCGGATCGCCTCGGAGACGTCGTCCTCGTCCACGAGCACCCGCGGGCGCTCCGGGTCGAGGACCATCGTCAGGGGCATCTCGCGCACGCGCGCGGCGACCGCGTCGGCGTCGGGGCTCTCCAGGTCGAGGCCGCCGGTCAGGCACCAGTGGGTGGCCGCCCGGTACATCGCGCCGGTGTCCAGGTAGGCGAGCGACCGCTCGGCCGCCACCCGCCTGGAGACGGTCGACTTCCCGGACCCGGCGGGTCCGTCGAGCGCCACGACGACGCCCGGGCCCCGCGGGGGCAGGTCCGGCCAGCGCACGACCGGGTCGGTCACAGGTTCGATCGGGCCGCTCATCGGGCCACCACCCTCCAGCCACGGCGGTCGAGCTCGGCCTCCAGGCCGGCCGCCGCCTGAGGCACCACGGACAGGCGGACGAGTCCCACCCGCTGCCCGGCCGAGTGCTCGATGCCCAGGTCCTCGATGTTGACGCCGGCCTCCCCGACCTCGCCGAACAGCCGCCCGAGCGCGCCCGGGTTGTCCGGGACGAGAACCGTGACCTCGGTGTACCGGCCGGGTGCCCCGCCGTGCTTGCCGGGGATGCGGGCCGCGCCCTCGTTGCCGGAGCGGATGACCCGGTCCAGCGGCCCGATGGCGCCCTGTGCGAGCGGGTCGGCGAGCCCCTGCTCGATCGCGCCGAGGACGTGGTCGAGCGACTCGCGCACCGCCACGAGCTCGTCGCGCAGCGCAGCGGCGTTGCCCGTGAGGATCGCGGTCCACAGCCGCGAGTCCGCGGCGGCGATCCGGGTCGTGTCGCGCAGCCCCTGGCCGGCGAGGTCCAGCGCCGTCTCGTCGGCGTCGTTGAGCCGGGAGGCGAGGACCGAGGAGAGGACCTGCGGGAGGTGGGAGACCACGGCCACGGCGCGGTCGTGCTCGGCGGCGCCCATCTGCACGACGAACGATCCGACGTCGGAGGCGAGCGAGCGGGCGGCGGCGACGGCCGCCGGTGAGGAGGACTCGGTCGGGACGACCACCCAGGGCCGCCCGGCGAACAGGTCGGCGTCGGCGCCGGAGGCCCCGGAGCGCTCGCGCCCGGCCATGGGGTGCGAGCCGACGTAGCGTGCGGCGTCGTCGGGCGACGCGCCCTCGAGGACCTCGGCGGCGATGACGGCCTTGACCGAGGCGATGTCGGTGACGACGGCGCCCGGATGGGCGGCGAGCTCGGTGCGCACGACGGACGCGGCGACGTCGGGCGGGGTGGACACGACGACCAGGGCGGGCTCCGGCACGTCCGCGGCCGGGTCCGGGATCGTGCCGGCGCCGAGGTCGCGGGCGAGCGCAAGGGAGACCGGCGAGGTGTCGGCGAGCTGGACGTCGACGCCCGCGGCGCGCAGGGCGAGCCCGAGGCTCGCGCCGAGCAGGCCGGAGCCGACGATCCGGACCGGGGACGCGGTGGCCGCGGTCGGTCGGGGAAGGTCGGCAGTCACCGGTCAAGGCTAGCCCAGGTCCCTCGCGCTCCCGCGCGCCCCGCCGCGCTCCCCCGGCCCCGTCCCCGCGTTCCCTTCCCCGCGAGGTCGGAACGCAGGGCGTCACGTAGGAACTGGGAGTTCCGACCTCGGGGGTTCCGTTCCGACCTCGCGGGAAGAGGCGGAAGGGACATGGAGGGAGGCCGTGCACACAATCCGTGCGTTAGCCGGACGGCTAACGCGCCGTTCGCCTCACGGCGGCTCAACTCTGCCCGCGCGAGATGCGCGTGGCCTGGTTCACTCGTCGGGACGGCGGGACGCGAACCCGCCCTCCGCGCCGCCCCTCGCAGGGCTGGTCCGCGACCGAAGGTGCTCGACGATCGAAGGAGATCCGATGACTCCGAGCGACCCCACCACGCCCGCGACCGAGGAGTTCGACCTTCCCGGTCTCACGCAGCCGGCGGAGATCCTCATCGATACCTGGGGGATCCCGCACATCTACGGGTCCTCCACGTACGACGTCTTCCGGGCGCAGGGGTTCAACGCCGCACGCGACCGCCTCTGGCAGATCGACTTCTGGCGCCGCCGCGGCCTCGGCCGGCTCGCCGAGGTCTTCGGGCCGGAGCACGTCGAGCGCGACCGGGCGGCCCGGCTGTTCCTCTTCCGCGGCGACATGCACGCCGAGTGGCTGGCCTACGGCTCCGACACCAAGCGGGCGACGGCCGCGTTCGTCGACGGCATCAACGCCTTCGTCCGGCTCACCGGGCAGCGGCCCGAGCTGCTGCCCACCGAGTTCGCCGAGCTCGGGTACCGGCCCGCGATCTGGGACCTGGAGGACGTCGCCCGGATCCGCAGCCACGGCCTGTTCTACAACCTGCGCGAGGAGGTCGCTCGCGCCCTGACGATCCGCGACTTCGGCCCGGACATCGAGGAGCTGCGCCGCACGCGCGAGCCGTACCAGCCGATCCAGGTCCCCGAGGGCCTGGACGTGAGCCGGATCCCCGACGACGTCCTGCACGTCTACAACCTCGCCACCTCGGCGCCCGCGTTCGGTCCGGCCGACCCGCACCTTCCCCAGGGCGACGTGCTTCCCGAGGGCTCGAACAACTGGGTGCTCGCCGGGCGCCGCACGGCCTCCGGCCGACCGATCCTCGCGAACGACCCGCACCGGGCGGCCGCCGCGCTCCCGGGGCTGCGCTACCTCTCCCACCTGTCCGCACCGGGCTTCGACGTCATCGGCGGGGGCGAGCCGGCGCTGCCGGGCATCAGCATCGGTCACAACGGCCGCATCGCGTTCGGCCTGACGATCTTCGCGATCGACCAGGAGGACCTCTACGTCTACGACCTCAACCCCGACGATCCGACCCAGTACCGCTACCAGGACGGCTGGGAGTCGATGACGACGGTTCGCGACACGGTCGCCGTCGCGGGCGGGGAGGACGTCGACGTCGAGCTCGTATTCACCCGCCACGGGCCGGTCATCCATTCCGACCCGACGACGCACACGGCCTTCGCCGTGCGGGCCGCCTGGCTGCAGCCCGGGATGGCCCCGTACCTCGGCAGCATGGACTACATGCGCGCCGGCGACTGGGACGAGTTTCTCGCCGCCATGAACCGCTGGGGCGCTCCCCCGGAGAACCAGGTCTTCGCCGATCCGCAGGGCAACATCGGGTGGAAGACCGGCGGCCTGACGCCCCGGCGCGTCGGCTGGGACGGCACCCTCCCGGTGCCCGGCGACGGGCGCTACGAGTGGTCCGGCTTCTACGACATGGACGAGCTCCCGGGTGTGGCCAACCCCGACGCCGGGTTCGTCGCCACGGCGAACGAGATGAACCTGCCCGACGACTTCCCCGCCGACCGGCACATCACCTACGACTGGTACGCGCCCTACCGCAAGCACCGCATCGACGGCCTGCTCGAGAGGACCACCGACGCCACGGTCGAGTCGATGGCCCGCATGCAGTCCGACTACGTGTCGATCCCCGCGAAGCGGATCCTCGCCGCGGTCGCCGCGCTCGGCCTCGACGACGTCGAGACGGTCCCCGAGCTGGCCGGCCTGCTGGACTGGGACGGCGAGCTCGCGGCCGACTCCCGCCAGGCCCTCGTCTTCGAGATCTGGTACCGGCGCCACCTGCGGCCCGCGGTCCTGGCCCGGGCGGTCGCGCAGGTCACCGGCGCGGATCCCGCCGGCGAGGACACGGCCCACGTCCTCGGGAAGATCGCGAACGCCGAGGACCTCCTGGCGGACGCGCGGATCGACATCGCGCTGCTCGAGAACCCCGGGGACCGCCTCGGTCCCGACCCGGCCGGGTTCATGGCCGACACGGTGCGCTCGACCCTCGCCTCCGCCGTCGAGGACGTCCGCGAGCTCGTCGGGGACGACGAGGCCGCCTGGACGTGGGGCACGCTCCACGGCGCGGTCGCCAACCACCCGCTCAAGCAGCGGATGACCGGGGTGGACCCGGGCCTCCTGGCCTGCGGCCCCCACCCGCGCGGCGGCAGCGGCGACACGGTCGGCAACACGGCCTACGGGCCGAACTTCCTGCAGTCCGCGGGCTCGACGTTCCGCATCGCGATCGACGTCGGCGAGTGGGACTCCTCCCTCGCCATGAACGCCCCGGGCCAGTCCGGCAACCTCGACGACCCGCACTACGCCGACCTGTTCGAGCTCTGGGCGACCGAGCAGTCCTTCCCCCTGCTCTACAGCCGGGACCGCGTCGAGGCGGCCACCGAGCGCCGCATCCGGCTCGTGCCGCCGCGCGACTGACCGACAGTCCGAACCGACCGCCCGACCCGACCCGACCCGACCCGACCAGATCCGACCCGACCAGATCCGTCACCATCCCCGACGAAGAGGAATGAGAACCCATGGGACACCTGCAGCTCCCCGAGGGCAAGAAGATCGCCGTCAACCTCGGAACCGACTTCGATGCCCAGTCGCTCTGGCTGGGCGGCTTCAACCGCCCCAGCCCGTCGTTCATGTCCCGCGGCGAGTACGGCGCCGAGGTGGGCGTCCCCCGCCTCCTCGAGCTCTACTCCCGCTACGACATCACGTCGACCTGGTTCACGCCCGGTCACTCCGTCGACACGTTCTCCGACTGGTGCAAGAAGATCCAGGACGCCGGCCACGAGTTCGGCCACCACGGCTACTACCACGAGGTGCCGCCGGGCATCACGAAGGACACCGAGCGCCGGCTCATGGACCTCGCGTTCCAGTCGTTCGACAAGGTCCTCGGCGTCAAGCCCGTCGGCTACCGCTCCCCGTACTGGGACTACAGCGAGAACACCCTCGACCTGGTGGAGGAGTTCGGCTTCACCTACGACTCCAGCCTCATGGCGCGGGACCTCGTGCCGTACCACCCGCGCCGGTGGCAGGTGAACTGGGAGAAGGGCAACGTGCCGGGCAAGGCCAGCCACGTCCTCGAGGTGCCGGTCAACTGGTACCTGGACGACTTCCCTGCGCTCGGCTACACCGGCGCGCAGACCGGCATGCAGGACACCGAGACGATCCTGCGGCGCTGGACAGACATCTTCGACTACGCCTACGAGAAGGTCGACAACCCGGTGTTCGCCTCCTGCGTCCACCCCCAGATCATCGGCCAGCCGCACCACATCATGTGGTACGAGCGCCTGATCGAGCACATGGCGGGCAAGGACGGCGTCTGGTTCGCGTCGCTGGAGGACATCGTCGCCACCTGGGTGCCCGACGACGACGACCGCGCCGCCATGGCCGGCGAGGACGTCCGGGGCACCGAGCCCGCGCCGGAGGACTCCAGCTGGGTGCGGGCCGAGAAGGGTGTGTTCTGACCGGCCCGGACCCGCGTTCCCCGCGGCCCTGACGGGCCGCCACCGACCGGCCCGACGACGGGACGGGAGCCGTGCACCACGGCGACCACCGTCGTCGGGCCGGTCGTCATCCGCCGAGGTGGCGCGGCCGGTCGGGACGGACCGGCGGTAGCATCACCACAGGATCCGACGACGTGTCTGGAGGTTCCCGCGTGAGCGGTCGGCAGGTCGTGTACTGGGCGGACGGGGCGGGTTCGTCCGCGGTCTTCTCCTCCCTCCTCGAGGTCCTCGACGACCTGCGCGCCGAGCTCGGCAGCGACCGCGCGATCGCGCTCTACCAGCCCACGGGAACCACGCGCGGGCACTTCGTCCTGTCCGACTCCGTCGGCGGCGACCTCGCCCCGGCGCTCGCCAACGAGCGGCTGCTCGTCAACCAGCGCATCGACCTGGGCGCGCCGTCGGTCCTCGCGGGGCTCGTGGCCTCGTCCACGCTGCGCGACTTCTCGATCGGGCTCGCCTCCGCGCTCGCGGTGCCGTGGGTGGACGGCTTCGGCCGGGGTGTCGCGCTCATCGGCATCGACGACACGTCGGCCGCCCGCGGCGCGCGTCTCCCCGAGGCGAGCCGACGCCTCGTCACCGCGCTCGACCAGTCCCGGCTCAGCGGCACCCTGGCCCTGCAGCACCAGCTCTCCGAGGCCGTCCGGTCGGTGCTCTCCGAGGGCGTGGCCGGCTCCGGCGCGGGACGGGTCGGCCGCCTCGGCTCGCTCGTCACGACCGCGCGCGAGATCTTCGGGTCCGACACCGCCTACCTCGCGCTGCCCGAGGAGGGCGACACCGCGAACTACTACTTCGCAGCCATGTCCAACGTGGAGACCCCGCAGTTCCGGCAGCTCCGGATGAGCTTCGGGCAGGGACTCGGCGGTCTCGCGCGCCGGGAGGGCCGGGTCGTGCGGTCGCTCAAGTACCGCGACGACGACCGGCTCTTCGACGCGCCCGTGCGCGAGACGGCGGAGGAGGGCATCCACTCCGCCATGGCCGCGCCCCTCGTGCACGACGGCTCCGTGCGGGGTGTGCTGTACGTCGGCAACCGGCACGCGACCCCGTTCTCGGACACCGACGAGCGCATGCTCGAGGAGTTCGCGGACCTCGTCGCGCTGCTCATGGGCGAGCCGGACTACCGGCCCGCCGTGCGCGCGGCGCAGACCGCCCGGCTGCGCGAGGACTTCGCCCACTCGATCCACGACTCCGTGGTGCGGTCGCTCGTCCACATCGGGTTCACGGCGGAGCAGGCATCCGCGGGGATGCACGCCGACGACGCGGCTCGCACGATCTCGGTCATCCGCTCCGCCGCCGAGGACGCCCTGTCGAACCTCCGGGCGGAGCTCGGCGGCCTGACCCTGGACGCGGGGACCGGCAGCACGCACATCGGCGAGATCGTCGACCAGATCACGGACGTCCCCGTCCGGCCGGGTACCGAACGCACCGTGCGCGTCTCCGCCGACACGGCCGACCGCACGCTGCCGGCCGGCATCGCCGAGGCGGTCGCCCACATCGGCGCGGAGGCGCTGACGAACGCGGCCCTGCACTCGGGGGCCGCCAACGAGGCGGTGCGGGTCGATCACACGGAGACGTCCGTGGAGCTCACGATCAGCGACGACGGTCGCGGCTCTCCCGCGCTCCGTCTCGGCCGGGACGAGCTGGGCCCGGCCGGCCACTTCGGCCTGCAGTCGATGTACCGCCGCGCGGCGGGCGTCGGCGGGCACCTGGAGATCACGGCCGACGACGCCGGAACGGTCGTCCGCCTGTCCGTCCCGAGGACGTGGTGAGCGCCGTGGAGGGGGACGCACCGATCAGGTTCTGCGTCATCGACGATCACGACATCGTCCTTCTCGGCCTGGAGGCGATGGCGGAGCGGGAGCCCGACCTCGTCTTCGCCGGGGGCGCCGCGACCGTCGAGGAGGGCCGACGCCTCGTTGCGCGCGAGCGGCCGGACGTCCTCCTGCTCGACCTGCGCCTGGACGGGCGCAACAGCTTCGACCTGTGCCGCGAGGTGCGCGCCGACTACCCCGAGATCGCGATCGTCATGTTCACCGCGTTCGGGAACGAGGAGTTGCTGGCCACCGCGATCAAGGCCGGCGCGACCGGGTACGCGCTCAAGGACGCCAGCACGGCGGGACTGCCGGAGATCCTCCGGGCCGTCAGGCGGGACGGCGCCTACTTCGACCCTCGGATCGCGAACGCCGCGCTCATGGCGGGCATGGGCAGCTCCGGCCCCACCGTGCTCTCGGAGCGCGAGCTGACCATCGTGAAGCTCGTCGCGGAGGGCGCGGACAACCACGAGATCGCCGAGCAGGTGCACGTGAGCACGCACATGGTGAAGTTCCACGTCGGCACGCTGCTGCGCAGGTACGGCGCGCGGACCCGCACCGAGCTCGTCCGCGTGCTCATGGAACGCCACCTCATCTGAGCCGACCCCCAGTGCGCCAACCCTCAGCCCTCCCCCACCAGTGAGGTAGGAACGGAGCGCCCGAGGTAGGAACACAAAGTTCCTACCTCGGGCGCTCCGTTCCTACCTCGCGGAAGTTGGGGTCAGAGGCCCACGGAGGCCATGAGGGCGCCGAGCTCGTTGCCCGCGATCACCCGCGTGCGCCCGGGGCGCAGGTCGCCGAGGACGATCGAGCCGATGCGGGTGCGGACGAGCTGCGTGACCGGGTGCCCGACCTCGTCGAACATGCGCCGCACGATCCGGTTGCGCCCCTCGTGGAGCTCGACCTCGACCAGCGTGGCGTCCGGGGCCGTGTCCTTGATCGTCACGCGCGTGGGCTTCACGGGCCCGTCCTCCAGCTCGACGCCCTTCTCCATGCGCGCGGCCAGCGAGTTCTGCATGCGGCCCGAGACCGTCACCAGGTAGCGCTTCGGCACCTCGTAGGACGGGTGGGTGAGCCGGTGGCCGAGCTCGCCGTCGTTGGTCAGCAGCAGCAGGCCCTCGGAGTCCGTGTCGAGGCGGCCCACGTGGAAGAGCCGCTCGGCCCGCCCGGCCACGTACTCCTGCAGCGACGGCCGGCCCTCGGGGTCGTCCATCGTGGAGACGACGCCCCGCGGCTTGTTGAGCGCAAGCGTGAGCAGGGAGTCGTCGAGCTGGATGCGCGAGCCGTCGACGTGGATCACGGCGGTGGCCGGGTCCACCCGGGTGCCGAGCTCGCGGACAACGGTGCCGTCCACGCTCACGCGGCCGGCCGCGATGAGCTCCTCGCTCGCGCGGCGGGAGGCCACGCCGGCCGAGGCCATCACCTTCTGCAGCCGGACGCCGTCGGGGTTGTGTGGGTCGGTCATGACACTCCTGTGCTCGGGTCGAGGCCGAGACCCTCGTCGAGGTCCGGCAGGTAGGGGGCGAGCGGCGGCAGCTCGTCGAGCGACGAGAGCCCCATCCGCTCGAGGAAGGACGTGGTCGTGCGGAAGGCCATCGCGCCGGTCTCGCCGTCGGTGCCGGCCTCCTCGATGAGGCCGCGGGCGACCAGGGTGCGGACGACGCCGTCGACGTTCACGCCGCGGACCGACGCGATCCGGCCCCGCGTGACCGGCTGCCGGTAGGCGACGACGGCGAGCGTCTCGAGCGAGGCCTGCGTGAGCTTCGCGGTCTGCCCGTCGACGACGAACCGGCCGACGACGTCGGCCACCGCCGGCGAGGAGTAGACCCGCCAGCCGCCGCCCACCTCGCGCAGCTCGAACCCCCGACGGCGACCGCCGGTCTCCCCGCGGTACTCCGCCGCGAGCTCCGCCAGCGCCTCGGAGACCAGGTCCGTGGGCACGCCGAGGACGCCCGCGAGATCGATGGGAGCGACCGGTTCGTCCACGATCATGAGCACGCCCTCGATCGCGGCGAAGAGCTCGTCCCGTCCCGGTCGCGCGTGCACCTCGTCGAGCGTGTCCTGCTCGCCCTGCGCGTCGTCCGTCTTCGCCTGCTCGCTCACGTGGTCCTCCTCGGCCGACCGTCGTCGTCGATCTCGCGTTCGTCGGCGCCGGGCTCGTCGCCCTCGTCGCCGACGGCGGCCTCTCCCGCGTCGGCCCCCGCGCCGTCGTCCGGGGTCTCCTCGGTCGGGTCCCCGACCATGATCTCGCCCTCCTCCGGCCCCGTCCACCTCACGGTGAGCTCGGCGAGGGCCTCCGCCTGCTCGAAGCTCACCGTGTGCTGGCGGAACAGCTCGAGCAGCGCGAGGAAGCGGGAGACCACGTGGCCGGTCGTCGGCGCGTCGGCCACGAGGTCGCGGAAGGTGAGGGTCCGTGAGCGCCGGAGGCGGTCGACGATGAGGGCGGCCTGACCGGGCACGGGCACGAGGGGGTCGTGCAGGTGGTCGACGCCGATGTCGGGCGGGGCCGGCCTGCCCGCGAGGGCGTGGGCGGCCAGGCGGGCGAAGTCGTGGGGGCCGATCGACCACACGAGCTCCGGAAGGAGGGCCGCGAAGTGCGGCTCGAGCGGCACCGCGCGGGGCCACGAGCGTGCGCCCCGCTCCCACAGGTCGGCGAGGTCGCCGGAGACGTTCTTGTACGCCCGGTACTGCAGCAGCCGGGCGAACAGCAGGTCCCGCGCCTCGAGGAGCGCGAGGTCCTCGGCATCCTCGACCTCGCCGCGGGGCAGGAGCCGGGCGGCCTTGAGGTCGAGGAGGGTCGCGGCGACCACGAGGAACTCGCTCGCCTCGTCGAGGTCCCAGACGTCGGCGGCCGCGAGGTAGGCGATGAACTCGTCGGTGACGGTCGCGAGGGCGACCTCGGTGACGTCGAGCTTGTGCTTGCCGATCAGGCTGAGCAGCAGGTCGAACGGACCGTCGAAGTTGTCGAGCGTGACCCGGAAGCCGCCGTCGGGCCCCCCGGCGAGCTCGGGGGCCGTGTCAGGCTGCATCGCCGCGGGCCACGAGCTCCCGGGCGAGGCGCCGGTAGGCGTCCGCCCCCGGGTGCGTGGGGGCGTAGCTGGTGATCGGCTCGGCGGCGACCGAGGCGTCGGGGAACTTCACCGTGCGGGAGATGACCGTGCGGAACACCCGGTCGCCGAATGCCTCGCGCACACGGTCGAGGACCTCGCGGGAGTGCAGCGTGCGCAGGTCGACCATCGTGGCGAGGATGCCGTCGATCCGCAGGCGCGGGTTCAGGCGGTCCGTGACCTTCTCGATCGTCTCGACGAGCAGCGCGACGCCGCGCAGCGCGAAGAACTCCGCCTCCAGCGGGATGATCACGCCGTGGGCGGCCGTCAGGGCGTTGACGGTGAGCAGACCGAGCGACGGCTGGCAGTCGATGATGACGAGGTCGTAGTCATCGACGACCGGGGCGATGACGCGTGCCAGCGCCTGCTCGCGAGCAACCTCGCCGACCAGCTGCACCTCGGCCGCGGACAGGTCGATGTTCGCCGGCAGGATGTCGAGTCCCTCGACGTCCGTGGTGAGGATCGCCTCGTGCACGTTCGGCCGGGACTCCATGAGGAGCTGGTAGACCGTCCGGTCGAGCTCGTTGGCGTTGATGCCGAGGCCGGCGGACGCGGCGCCCTGCGGGTCGAAGTCGACGATGAGCACCCGGCGTCCGTACGCGGCGAGCGCGGCCGCGAGGTTGATGGTCGTGGTCGTCTTGCCGACCCCGCCCTTCTGGTTGCACATCGCGATGACCCGCGCGGGGCCGTGGCTGGCAAGTGCGGGCGGAGCCGGGAAGTCGTCGTCGCCCCACGCGATCGGCGCCTCCGGGTTCGTGCCGGAGGCGTCCAGGGTCGGCTGCTCGCTGTTCATCGACTCAAGGTTAGTCGAGGATCGGCGAACGTCCCGAACCGTCCGGACGCCCCCGGCGCGTTCACGCGCGCCGCGCCGCCCGGTAGCGGCGGATGAGCTCCGACGTCGAGGAGTCGTGCGCGTCGGCGGCCGGGCCGGAGTCGGAGGTCAGCTCCTCGGCGATGCGGGTCGCGAGCACCTTGCCGAGCTCGACGCCCCACTGGTCGAAGGAGTTGATCCCCCACACGACGCCCTGGACGAACACCTCGTGCTCGTAGAGCGCGACGAGCTGGCCGAGGGTGGACGGCGTCAGGCGCGGGGCGAGGATCGTCGTCGTCGGGGTGTTGCCCGGGAACGTCTTGTGGCTGACGAGCTCCTCCGGGACGCCGTCGGCGCGGACCTCGTCGGCCGTCTTGCCGAAGGCCAGCGCCTCGGTCTGCGCGAACAGGTTCGCGGTGAGCAGGTCCTGGTGGCCGGGGACCTCCTCGTGCGTGGGCCGCACGAAACCGATCATGTCCGCGGGGATGAGCTCGGTGCCCTGGTGGATGAGCTGGTAGAACGCGTGCTGGCCGTTCGTGCCCGGCTCGCCCCAGACGATCGGACCGGTGCCGATCTCGACCGGGGAGCCGTCGGCCTTGACGCGCTTGCCGTTGGACTCCATGTCGAGCTGCTGGAGGTAGGCCGCGAACCGCCCGAGGTCCTGGGCGTACGGGAGCACCGCGTGCGTGTCGGCGCCGAGCAGGTTGCGGTTCCAGACCTTGATCATGGCGAGGATCGCCGGGACGTTCTCACCGAACGGCGCCGTGCGGAAGTGCTCGTCCACCGCGTGGAAGCCCGCGAGCATCTCGGCGTACTGCTCCTCGCCGAGGGCGATCATCAGGGACAGCCCGATCGCGGAGGTGAACGAGTAGCGACCGCCGACCCAGTCCCAGAAGCCGAACATGTTGTCGGTGTCGATCCCGAAGTCCGCGACCTTCTCGCCGTTGGTCGAGACGGCCACGAAGTGCTTCGCGACGGCGGCCTCGTCCCCGAGCGCGTCCACCAGCCAGGCGCGGGCGGTCTTCGCGTTGGTGAGGGTCTCGATCGTGCCGAACGTCTTGGAGGCCACGACGACGAGCGTCTCGGCCGGGTCGCTCGCGGCCAGGGCGGCCGCGATGTCGTCGCCGTCGACGTTGGACACGTAGTGCACGTCGATCCCGGGGTCCGTGTAGGCGGCCAGCGCCCGGTAGGCCATGGCCGGGCCGAGGTCGGACCCGCCGATGCCGATGTTGATGACGGTGCGGATCCGCTTGCCCGTGAATCCGGTCCACCCACCTGATCGCACGGAGTCGGCGAAGGCCGCCATGCGGCCGAGCACCTCGTGGACGTCCGCCACCACGTCCTGTCCGTCGACGACGAGGGTCGCGTCCTTCGGCAGGCGCAGCGCCGTGTGGAGGACGGCGCGGTCCTCGGTCGTGTTGATGTGCTCGCCCGCGAACATGGCGTCCCGCTTCGTGAACACGCCGGCCTCCTCGGCGAGCGCGCCGAGCAGCTCGAGGGTCTCCGGGGTGATGCGGTTCTTCGAGAAGTCCACGTAGAGGTCGGCGACCTCGGCGGTCAGCCGCGTGCCGCGCTCGGGGTCCGCCCCGAACAGCTCCCGCAGATGCTTCCCCCCGATCTCGTCGTGGTGCGCCGCGAGGGCCTGCCAGGCTGCGGTCGTGGGTACGTCGACGGACATGAGGGCCTCCGGAGGGTGACGTGCATCGGTCGCGTCCATCCTGCCCCGTGAGACGTCCCTGCCGCGAGTGCTGACCACCGGAGAGTCGCGCGTTCCCGCTACAGGGCGCGGGGGTGGCTCGTCGCGTACACCTCGCGCAGGGACTGGATGGTCACCTGCGTGTAGATCTGCGTGGTCGTCACCGACGCGTGGCCGAGCAGCTCCTGGACCACGCGCACGTCCGCCCCACCGGCCATGAGGTGCGTGGCGAACGAGTGGCGCAGCGTGTGCGGGGAGAGGTGGTCGACGCTCAGGCCGGCCCGCTCCCCCGCGGTCCGCAGCACGCCCCAGGCGCTCTGCCGCGACAGCGGGCGGCCGAGCGTGTTGAGGAACAGCGCGGGCGTCCCCCGGCCGGCCGACGCGAGCGCGGGCCGCCCGCGCACGACGTACGCCGAGATCGCGTCCGCCGCCGGCCCGCCGAGCGGGACGATCCGCTCCTTGCGGCCCTTGCCGAACAGGCGGACGGCAGCGCCGGCCACGTCGACATCGTCGGCCGTGAGCCCGACCGCCTCCGAGATGCGCGCGCCGGTGCCGTAGAGCACCTCGATCAGCGCCCGGTCGCGCAGGCCGACGGGCGGCTCGGCCGCGGCCGCGGCTGCGATGAGGGCCTCCACCTCGACGACGGAGATCGCCTTCGGCAGCCGGCGCCCCTGGGCGGGGGGCCGGACGCGGGCGGCCACGTCCGCCTCGACGTCGCCCTCGGCGAGGGCGAACCGGTGCCAGCCGCGCACGGCCGTCACGGTGCGGGCGGCGGACGACGCGGCGAGCGGCCGGCCACCGTCGGCGCCGTCGGACAGGGCCGCCGCGAACTCGGCGACGACGCCGGAGGTCACCTCGGCCAGCGAGGAGAGTCCGCGGTCGGCGAGGAAGGACACGTAGCGGGTGAGGTCGCGCCGGTAGGCGGCCACCGTGTGGTCGGACAGGCCGCGCTCGATCGCGATGTGGCTGAGGTACTCCGCCAGCGCGCCCGTGAGGCCGGGCGGCAGGTCGGGCTCGGCCTCGGCGGGCACCTGCGCGCCCTCGCTACGGGATGAAGGGGTCGATGGCGACCGCGAGGAAGAGCACCGACAGGTAGGTGATCGACCCGTGGAACACCCGCATCGCCTGGATGCGTCCCTGGCGGGGGTCGGCCGAGCGGAGGAGCAGCACGACGCACTGGTAGAGGAACCAGCCGCCCGACAGGATCGCGGCGGCCAGGTAGAACCAGCTCGTTCCCGCGACCGGGACGAGCGCCAGCGACGTGAGCACCGTGAGGACGGCGTAGACGAGGCCCTGCTTGGCGACGGCGGGCGCGCCCGCGATCGCGCCGAGCATCGGCACGCCGGCGCGCGCATAGTCCTTGCCGAACTTCATCGACAGCGGCCAGTAGTGCGGGGGCGTCCAGAAGAAGATGATGAGGAAGAGCAGCAGCGCCGGCCAGTCGAGCGAACCGGTGACGACGGACCACCCGATGAGCACCGGCATGCAGCCGGCGACCCCGCCCCACACGATGTTCTGGCTCGTGCGGCGCTTGAGCAGCATCGTGTAGAAGACGACGTAGAGCAGGATCGCGCCGAGCGTGAGCGCCGAGGCGACGAGGTTCGCCAGCACCGCGAACCAGGCGACCGAGACGACGCCGAGCGTCGTCGCGAACACGACCGCCGCGCGCGGGCTGATCTCGCCGGTGACGAGCGGGCGCTCGCGCGTGCGGCTCATGACCGCGTCGATGTCCCGGTCCAGGACCATGTTGAAGGCGTTCGCCGACCCCGCCGCGATGGCCCCGCCGACGAGGGCGACGATGACCTGCCACCAGCCGGGCCAGCCGTCGGCGGCGAGGACCATGGTGGGGAGCGTGGTGACGAGCAGGAGCTCGATGATGCGGGGCTTCGTCAGCGCGACGTAGGCCGCGAGCCTCGACCGGCCCTTCGGACCGTTGACGCCGGCGCTCGGGTGCAGCGGGGCGGTCGGCGCCTCCGGGTCGGTCGTCGACCCGGGCGTCGCCCGCTCGGCGGCGCTCTCGCCGTGACCGTCCGGACGTCCGGCCCCCGGACGCCTCGCCACGTCGCTGTCTCGCACGAACTCCACCTCTCCACAGGCCGGCCCGTGCGTCCTGATCGCCCTGCCGGCCCGGCACCTCCACCCTACCCGCGGATCGGCGCCGACAATCGGTGACATGCGTGGCCTTTGCCGCACCCTGGGACACGTTCCCCCGGTCGGCCGCACACGGTTAGGCTTGAGCGAAGACAACGTGCGCACCAGGCTGGTGCGCGGCCGAATCGACTGAGTGGAGCAACCGTGAACGACCACGCACCGGTCCTGGGAGAGCTTGACCTGAAGGCGGTGGACACGGCGCGCCTGCTCGCCGCCGACGCCGTGCAGAAGGTGGGCAACGGACACCCCGGAACGGCCATGTCCCTGGCCCCGCTGGCCTACCTGCTGTACCAGAAGGTGCTGCGCCACGACCCCGCCGACCCGCGCTGGGTCGGCCGCGACCGCTTCGTGCTGTCCGCCGGTCACTCCTCGCTCACGCAGTACGTGCAGCTCTACCTCGCCGGCTTCGGCGTGGAGATCGACGACCTCAAGGCCCTGCGCACGTGGGGCTCGCTGACCCCCGGTCACCCGGAGTTCGGCCACACGAACGGCGTCGAGGTCACCACCGGCCCGCTCGGGCAGGGGCTCGCCAACGCGGTCGGCATGGCCATGGCCGCCCGCCGCGAGCGCGGCCTGTTCGACCCGGAGGCCGCCGAGGGCGCCTCGCCCTTCGACCACCACGTCTTCGCCATCGCCTCCGACGGCGACCTCGAGGAGGGCGTGACCTCCGAGGCCAGCTCCATCGCGGGCACGCAGGAGCTCGGCAATCTCATCGTCTTCTGGGACGACAACCAGATCTCCATCGAGGACGACACGTCGATCGCGTTCACCGAGGACGTCGTGGCCCGCTACGACGCCTACGGCTGGCACACGCAGAGCATCGACTTCACGGCCGGTGGCGAGTACCACGAGGACGTCGACGCGCTCGCCGCGGCGATCGAGGCCGCCAAGGCCGAGACGTCGCGCCCGTCCTTCATCCGCCTGAAGACCATCATCGGCTGGCCCGCCCCCACCAAGCAGGGCACCGGCGGCATCCACGGCTCGGCGCTCGGCGCCGAGGAGGTCGCGGCCACCAAGGAGATCCTCGGCTTCGACCCGTCGGCCGACTTCGCGGTCGACGACGCCGTCATCGCCCACACCCGCAAGCAGGTCGCCGACAACGCCGCCGCCGCGAAGGCCGAGTGGACCAAGGCCTACGACGCGTGGCGCGCCGCCAACCCCGAGCGCGCGACGCTCCTCGACCGCCTGGTCGCCCGCGACCTCCCCGAGGGCTGGACCGACGCCCTCCCGGAGTTCGAGGCGGACAAGGCCGTCTCCACCCGCGCCGCGTCCGGCAAGGTCCTCTCGGCACTCGCCGACACCCTGCCCGAGCTGTGGGGCGGCTCCGCCGACCTGGCCGGCTCGAACAACACGACCATGGACGGCGAGCCCTCGTTCCTCCCGGAGCACCGCGGCTCGAAGAAGTTCCCGGGCAACAAGTACGGCCGCACGCTGCACTTCGGCATCCGTGAGCACGCGATGGGCTCGATCATCAACGGCATCGCCGCCGCGGGCATCACCCGGCCGTACGCCGGCACGTTCCTCGTGTTCTCGGACTACATGCGCGGCGCCGTCCGCGTGGCCGCGATCATGGGGATCCCGTCGACCTTCGTGTGGACACACGACTCCATCGGCGTCGGCGAGGACGGCCCGACCCACCAGCCGGTCGAGCACCTGACCGCGCTGCGCGCGATCCCCCGCCTCGACGTCGTCCGTCCGGCCGACGGGGCCGAGACGGCCGTCGCGTGGCGCGGCATCCTCGAGCGGACCGACCGGCCCGCCGGCCTCATCCTGTCCCGCCAGAACCTGCCGAACCCGGCTCGTGGCGGCGACAGCGGCCTCGCCGAGGCGGAGGGCGCCCTCAAGGGCGGCTACGTCCTCGCGGACACCCCGACCGGCTCGATCGACGTGCTCCTGCTCGCCACCGGCTCCGAGGTCCAGCTCGCGCTGGCCGCCCGCGAGACCCTGGCGGCGGACGGCGTCGGCGCCCGCGTGGTCTCCCTGCCCAGCTTCGAGTGGTTCGCGGAGCAGGACGAGGCGTACCGCGCCGAGGTCCTCCCGGCCGACGTCAAGGCGCGCGTGAGCGTCGAGGCCGGCCTGTCCCTCACCTGGCTGCCGTTCATCGGCGAGGCCGGTCGTTCCGTCTCCGTCGAGGACTTCGGCGCCTCGGCCGCGGGCGACGTGATGTTCGAGAAGCTCGGCATCACCGCGGACGCGGTCGTCGCCGCTGCCCGCGAGTCGATCGAGGCCGCCAAGGCCTGATCGGCACGGTGACCCAGATGCGGGCCGCGGACGGTGCGAACCGGCCGCGGCCCGCGTCCTTCTCCCGGCGGCCCGCCCGACGGGCCGGCCGATTCCCCCACCGCACGTACCGTTAGCAGCTGCACGACACACAGATTCGGAGCTACGACGATGTCCACCTCACCCCTTTCCGAGCTCTCCGCCCTCGGCGTGTCGGTCTGGCTCGACGACCTGTCCCGTGACCGGCTCACGGACGGCTCGCTCCAGGCCCTCATCGACGAGAAGAACGTGGTCGGCGTGACCACGAACCCGTCGATCTTCGCCGCGGCCATCACCTCCGGCACCGCGTACGACGACCAGATCCGCGCGCTCGCCGCGGACGGCGCGGACGTCGAGTCCGCCGTCACCACGCTGACGACCGACGACGTCCGTTCGGCCTGCGACCTGTTCGCGCCCGTGTACGAGGCGACCGGCGGCCAGGACGGCCGCGTCTCCATCGAGGTGGACCCGCGGCTCGCCCGCGACACCGAGGGCACGATCGCCCAGGCGCGCGAGCTGTGGGCGCGGGTCGACCGGCCGAACGTCATGATCAAGATCCCCGCGACCGTCGAGGGCCTGCCGGCCATCACCGAATCCATCGCCGCGGGCATCAGCGTCAACGTCACGCTCATCTTCTCGCTCGACCGGTATCGCGCGGTGGCGAACGCCTACCTCGACGGCCTCGAGCGCGCGAAGGACGCCGGCATCGACCTCGGTACGATCCGCTCCGTCGCCTCGTTCTTCGTCTCCCGGGTCGACGGCATCGTCGACAAGCAGCTCGACGCGAACGGCTCGGAGGAAGCCGCGGCGCTGCGGGGCTCGACCGGCATCGCCAACGCCCGCGTCGCCTACGGGGCGTTCGAGGAGATCTTCTCCTCCCCGCGCTTCGAGGCGCTGAAGGAGGCCGGGGCGCACCCGCAGCGCCCGCTGTGGGCGTCCACGGGCGTGAAGGACCCCGCCTTCCGCGACACCCTCTACGTGGAGGAGCTCGCCGGTCCCCTCACCGTCAACACGATGCCGGAGAAGACGCTCGACGCCTCCTTCGACCACGCGGAGGTCTCCGGGGACAAGCTGTCCGGCACGGCCGAGGAGGCCCAGCGGGTCCTCGACGCCCTGGCCGCCCTCGGCATCGACTTCACCGCGGCGACCGACGAGCTCGAGGCCGACGGCGTGAGCAAGTTCGCGACCGCCTGGACCGACCTTCTCTCCGACGTCGACAAGGCCCTCGGCGAGGCCCGGGCCTGACGCACCCCCTGCCCCACCGGGCAGCACGACGCCGGGGCGCACCCTCCGTACGGAGGGTGCGCCCCGGCGTCGTCGTGGGGTCTATGCCTCGCCGCGGCGCTTGCGCAGCTTGCCGAGGGCCTCGTCCAGAAGGGCGGCCCCGGCGTCGTCGTCGCGCCGCTCCTTCACGTACGCGAGGTGCGACTTGTAGATCTCGGTGACCGGGGCCGACGGCGGGTTGTCGCGGTCGAGTCCACCCGGCAGCCCGCACGTGGTGCAGTCCCAGGTCTCGGGGGCGTTCGCGGCCCCCTCGGCGGAGAAGGTCCGCACGGTCTCGTGGCCGTCGCCGCACCAGTAGGACACGGTCGCGCGCGGCGCGAGCTCGCCGCGCATCTGCTCACCGACCGGTCCGGACCCCACGCGGGAACCGCGAATGGCTCGGCCGGCGGCCATGGTGGGTCAGCCCTCGAACTTCGCGATGAGGCCGAGCATGACGACGCACAGGCCGAATGCGACCGAGACGCCCACCGTGAGGACGTTGAGGTTCCGTTCCGCGACGCCGGAGGAGCCGACCGACGACGACAGGCCGCCGCCGAACATGTCGGACAGGCCGCCGCCGCGACCCTTGTGCATGAGCACGAGCAGAACGAGAACGATGCTCGTGAGAACGAGCAGCACGCTCAGCACGACCTTGAGCCAAATCACAGGGGTCTCTCCTCGGGTGGATCACAGCGGTGCCGACGACGGCACGGGTTCGATGATAGGCGACGCGGACGGGTCCGTGCGCCACGCGCGGCCCCCGCCTGCCGGCGCCGCCAAGGGCGCCGGAGGGGTCGAGGGCCGCGCGGGAGCGGGACGGTCAGGCCCCGACGTGGTCGCGGTAGCGCACGAGGGACGCGAAGTCCTCGGCCTTGAGCGAGGCGCCGCCGACGAGTCCGCCGTCGACGTCCTCCCCCGCCATGATGGCGGCGATGTTCGACGGCTTGACCGAGCCGCCGTAGAGGATGCGCGTGGCGTTCGCGAGGTCCGCCGAGTACAGCTCGGTGAGCTTCGCGCGGATGGCGGCGCACACCTCCTGCGCGTCCTCGGGGGTGGCGACCTGGCCGGTGCCGATCGCCCAGACGGGCTCGTACGCGACGACGACCGTGGCCGCCTGCTCCGCGTCGAGGTTCGCGAAGACGCCCTCGATCTGGCCCGTCACGTACTCGACGTGCGTGCCCTGCTCGCGGATGTCGAGGCCCTCGCCGACGCAGATGATCGGGGTGATGTCGTGGGCGATCGCCGCGGCGGCCTTGCGGCCGATGAGGGCGTCGTCCTCCCGGTGGTACTCGCGGCGCTCGGAGTGGCCGACGACCGCGTGGCTCACGCCGAGCTTGGCGAGCATGGCGCCCGAGATCTCGCCCGTGTAGGCGCCGGAGGCGTGCTCGGAGATGTCCTGCGCGCCGTAGGCGATGCCGAGCTTGTCGGCGTCGACCAGGGTCTGCACCGAGCGCAGGTCCGTGAACGGCGGGACGACGACGACCTCGACCTGGTCGTAGTCGTGCTTCGCGTCGGTCAGGGTCCAGGCGAGCTTCTGGACGAGGTGGGTCGCCTCGTGGTGGTCGAGGTTCATCTTCCAGTTGCCCGCCATCAGCGGGGTGCGACTCGTCATGCGTTGTCCTCCAGGACGCTCAGGCCGGGCAGCACCTTGCCCTCGAGGAGCTCGAGGGACGCGCCGCCGCCGGTGGAGATGTGGGAGAAGGTGGACTCCTCGAAGCCCAGGATACGCACCGCGGCGGCGGAGTCCCCGCCGCCGACGATGGTGAACGCGTCGGAGTCGGACAGGGCCTGGGCGACCCCGCGGGTCCCCGATGCGAACGCGTCGAACTCGAACACGCCCATCGGGCCGTTCCAGACGACGGTCCTCGCGGCCGCGATCTCGGTGGCGTAGGCCGCGGTCGTCTCGGGCCCGTTGTCCAGGCCGAGCTGGTCGGCCGGGATCTCGCCGGCACCGACCACGGTGGGCTCGGCGTCGGCGGCGAAGGCCGGTGCCACGACGACGTCTGTGGGGACGAGGATCTTCACACCGCGCCTCTCGGCCTCCTCGAGGTAGCCGCGGACCGTGTCGAGCTGGTCCTCCTCGAGCAGGGACTTGCCGACCTCGTGGCCCTGGGCCTTGAGGAACGTGAAGGCCATCCCGCCGCCGATGAGCAGCGTGTCCGCCTTCGACAGCAGGTTCGCGATGACGCCGAGCTTGTCGGAGACCTTCGAGCCGCCGAGGACGACGACGTAGGGGCGCTCGGGGTTGTCGGTCGCCCTCGACAGGGCCTCGACCTCGCCGATGACGAGCGTGCCGGCGGCGGCCGGGAGGACCTGGGCGATGTCGTAGACCGAGGCCTGCTTGCGGTGGACCACGCCGAAGCCGTCGGACACGAAGGCGTCGGCGAGCTCGGCGAGGTCGGCCGCCATGGCCGCTCGCTCGGCGTCGTCCTTCGAGGTCTCGCGGGCGTCGAAGCGCACGTTCTCGAGCAGGACGATCTGCCCGTCGGACATGGCCTCGACCGCGGTCTTGGCGCCGTCACCGAGCGTGTCGTCGGCGAGCGTGACGTCCTGGCCGATGAGCTCGGCGAGGCGCGTGGCGACCGGGGCGAGCGAGAACTCGGGGTTCACCTCGCCCTTCGGGCGGCCGAGGTGGGCCATGACGACGACCTTCGCGCCGGCGTCGACCAGGCGCTTGAGGGTGGGCAGCGCCGCGCGGATGCGGCCGTCGTCGGTGATGGTGGTGCCGTCGAGCGGGACGTTGAAGTCCGAGCGGACGAGCACGCGGCGGCCACGCAGGTCGCCGAGGGAGTCGATGGTCTTCATGAGGATCCTTCCAGCGGGGATGGGCTTCGGGCGGCGTCGGGCCGCCTACGCGCGACGACGCCCGCACACGGCGCTGGGGTCAGCGTCGTGGGCGGGCGTCGTGACGTAGCGGCCTGTCGGCTAGCAGATCAGAGCTGCGCGCCCACGTGGAGGGCCAGGGTGACGAGCGAGGACGAGTAGCCGAACTCGTTGTCGTACCAGGAGACGACCTTGACCTGGTCGTCGATCACCTTGGTCAGACCGGAGTCGAAGATCGAGGTGTGCGAGTTGCCCACGATGTCCGAGGAGACGATCGGGTCATCCACGTACTGGATGATGCCCTTCCACTGCTCCGACTCGGCGGCGGCCTTGAGCGCGGCGTTGACGGCCTCGACGGTCACCGGCTTCTCGGCGGTGAAGGTGAGGTCCGTGGCCGAGCCGGTCGGCGTCGGCACGCGCAGGGCGTAGCCGTCCAGCTTGCCCTTGAGGTGCGGGAGCACGAGGGACACGGCCTTGGCGGCACCGGTCGACGTCGGGATGATCGACAGGGCGGCAGCGCGGGCGCGGCGCAGGTCCTTGTGCGGGCCGTCCTGCAGGTTCTGGTCCGCGGTGTAGGCGTGGATCGTGGTCATGAGGCCACGGACGATGCCGAACTCGTCGTCGAGGACCTTCGCGAGCGGCGCGAGGCAGTTCGTCGTGCAGGACGCGTTGGAGATGATGTGGTGGTTCGCCGGGTCGTAGTCGGTGTGGTTCACGCCGACGACGAAGGTGGCGTCCTCGTTCTTCGCGGGGGCCGAGATGATGACCTTCTTGGCGCCGGCGTCGATGTGCGCCTTGGCCTTGGTCGCGTCCGTGAAGATGCCGGTGGACTCGATGACGATGTCCGCGCCGAGCTCGCCCCAGGGAAGGTTCGCGGGGTCGCGCTCGGCGGTGGCGCGGAAGGTCATGTCGCCGACGGTGATCGAGTCCTCGTCGTGGCTGACCTCCTGGTCCAGGATGCCGAAGATCGAGTCGTACTTGAGCAGGTGCGCAAGCGTCTTGTTGTCCGTGAGGTCGTTGATGCCGACGATCTGCACGTCGGCGCCGGACTTGAGCAGGGCGCGGGTGAAGTTACGCCCGATGCGGCCGAAGCCGTTGATGCCAACCTTGATGGTCACGGTTTTTCTCTCCTCCTCGGTGCGCCCTTGATGACGCACGCACAGCGGTTGGGCTCCGAAGGGAATGCGCCTGCGCACGTGGTGCGCGGTGTCCCTCCACCAGGTACAAGCCTAGCGTCCATGGGCCGACCTGACCTTTGCCGGGGCCGGTGAAGGGCGAATGTTTACCAGTGAGATGACCCACCGTTACGAACGGCGGGCGTCGGTCAGATCTCCGCGTCGTCCGACGGGAGCGCGGCCTGGGTGTCCGGGACGCCCAGCTCCTCCGCGCGGCGGTCCGCCATGGCGAGCAGTCGGCGGATCCGCCCGGCCACCGCGTCCTTGGTCATCGGCGGGTCGGACATCGCGCCGAGCTCCTCGAGCGACGCCTGCCGGTTCGACATCCGCAGCCGGCCGGCCTCGAGCAGGTGGTCGGGCACGTCGTCGCCCAGGATCTCGAACGCACGCTCGACGCGTGCACCGGCGGCGACGGCCGCCCGGGCGGAGCGCCGCAGGTTCGCGTCGTCGAAGTTGGCGAGCCGGTTCGCGGTCCCGCGGACCTCGCGCCGCGTGCGGCGCTCCTCCCAGGCGAGCACGGCGTCGTGGGCGCCCATGCGGGTGAGCAGCGCGGAGATGCCGTCGCCGTCGCGGATGACGACGCGGTCGACGCCGCGGACCTCGCGCGCCTTGCCGGAGACCTGCAGCCGGCGCGCGCAGCCGACGAGCGCGAGGGCCGCCTCCGGCCCCGGGCAGGTGATCTCCATCGAGGACGACCGCCCGGGCTCGGTGAGGGAGCCGTGCACGAGGAACGCCCCCCGCCAGGCGGCGGTCGCCTCCGCGGCCCCCGCCCCGACGACGGCGGTCGGCAGTCCGCGCACCGGTCGCCCGCGGTTGTCGAGCAGGCCGGTCTGACGGGCCAGCGCCTCGCCGTCGCGGACGACGCGCACGATGTACCGGGTGGACCGGCGCAGGCCGCCGGGAGCCACGGCGAGGATGTCGGCGTGCAGCCCGAAGAGGTCGTCGATGCCCGTGCGCAGCCGGCGCGCGACGACCGCGGTGTCGAGCTCGGCCTCGAGGACGATCCGCCCGGAGACGATGTGCAGTCCTCCGGCGAACCTCAGGATGGTCGCGATCTCGGCCCGCTTGGCCGAAGCCTTGGGGACGTCGACGCGAGCGAGCTCATCCTTCACCGTGGCCGTAAGAGACATGGCGCCCATCTTCACATCCCCGGGCGGGTGCTGCCGCCCGAGGGGTCGACATCACCCTCGATCCGGTCCATCGCGTCGCGCAGCGCGGCGGCCAGCCGGAGCGGGTCGTGGATGGCGGCGGACTCGGCGGATCGCACCTGGCGCAACAGGGTTCGCGCGCCGAGACGGCCCGCTGCGCGCTCGAGCGCGTCGAGGTCGTCGACCATCAGCGGGTCGGCGATGACGACGTCGAGAGTGAGATCCGGCGCATGCTCGTGGAGCGAGAACAGGTGGTCGGAGACCGTCATGCCCTCCGACTCCGCGTCGTCGCGGGAGAGGTTGAGCACCAGGGCGCGGCGCGCGGTGGTGGTGCACAGTGCGTCCGCGAGCTCGGGGACGAGCAGGTGCGGGATCACGGACGTGTACCAGGAGCCGGGGCCGAGGATGGCCCAGTCGGCCTCGCGCACGGCCCGGACCGCCTCAGCGCGGGCAGGCGGGGCCGGCGGGTCGAGGCGCACGGACCGCACGCGGCCCGACGCCTTGGCGACGTTCGCCTGGCCGCGGACCACGCGCTCGACGCCGGTGCTCGTGTCGACGACGTCGGCCTCGATGTCGAGCGGGACCGCGGCCATCGGGACGACGCGACCGCGCACGCCGAGGAGGCGGGCGACCCACTCGAGGCCGTCGACCTCGTCGCCGATGATCGACCACAGGGCCACGATGAGGATGTTGCCGACGCTGTGGTTGTCCAGCGGACCGTCCGAGTGCAGCCGGTGCTGGAGGACGTCGCGCCAGGTCTGGCCCCACTCGCCGTCGTCGCACAGCGCGGACAGCGCCATGCGCAGGTCGCCGGGCGGGAGGACGCCGAACTCGCCCCGCAGGCGGCCGGAGGACCCGCCGTCGTCGGCGACCGTGACGACCGCGGTGACGTCGGAGGTCAGGTGACGCACGGCCGCGAGGGTCGCGGACAGGCCGTGGCCGCCGCCGAGCGCGACGACGCGTGCGCCGCGCGCGCCGAGCTTGCCCGCGCCGGGCCGGTACGGCCCCGGCGGGTTCGGCTCGAACTGGAGGGACATCTAGTCCCTCCCCACGTCACGGTGGATCGTCCGGACCTGCTGCCCCCGCTCGCGGAAGAGCTCGGCCATGCGCTCGGTGATGGCGACGGAGCGGTGCTTGCCGCCCGTGCAGCCGACGCCGATCGTGACGAACGGCTTGAGCTCGTCGAGGTAGCGGCTGATGACCGGGTTGAGCGTGTCCACGTACGACTCGACGAACGTCTCGGCGTCCGGCTGGCCGAGCACGTACTCCGAGACGCGGGAGTCCTTGCCCGTCAGGTGCCGCAGCTCGCTCACCCAGTAGGGGTTCGCGAGGAACCGGACGTCGACCACGTGGTCCGCGTCCAGCGGCAACCCGTGCTTGAAGCCGAACGACATGATGGACAGGCGGACCTGCCTGAGTATCGACGTGCCGACCTCCTCCCGCACGCGGCGGGCCAGGTCGTGCACCGACAGGCTGGTCGTGTCGATGAGGACGTCCGCCCGGCCACGCAGGTCCCGGAGCATCGTGCGCTCGGCGGTGATGCCCTCCAGGAGGCGGCCGTCGCCCTGCAGCGGGTGCGGGCGCCGCACCGACTCGTAGCGGCGGACCAGCTCGGCGTCGTCGGCGTCGAGGAACATGATCCGGTAGTCGACCCCGGACTGGCGCAGCTCCTCGAGCACAGCCACGAGCTCGGAGAAGAAGGCGCCGGAGCGCACGTCGACGACGGCGGCCAGCCGGCGCACGCCGGCGCCCGGCGTGAGCATGCCCGCCAGGGCGCCGAGCAGGCGCGGGGGCAGGTTGTCGACGACGTACCAGCTGAGATCCTCCAGCGCGGCCGCGGCCCGCGAGCGGCCCGCGCCGGACATGCCGGAGATGATGAGGAGCTCGGGGCGCTCGCCCTGTGGGACCGGTGTCGCCTCGTCCAGCTCCGGGATTCCCTCCGGGACGGTGGGCGGGCGGCTGTCTGCTCCGTCGCTCATGCGCCAAGTGTGCCAGTGAACGGGCCCTCCCGGAGCGTTGTCCGGCGCCGTTGGACCAGCTCATGGGCGAGACGGTGGCCGCAACCATCCCCGCGCTTCGGCCGGACCGCCGCGGCCCCCCGCGGTCAGCTCGTGGGGGCCAGCGCGTCCAGCACGGCCTGCGCGAGCGTGGGCCCGATCCCCTTGACCTCGCACAGGTCCTCCACGCTCGCGGCCCGGATCCGCTTGACGGAACCGAACGCCTTGAGCAGCGCCTTCTGCCGGGCCGGCCCGAGGCCGGGGACGGAGTCGAGGACGGACCTCGTCTGCCCCTTCGACCGGCGCGACCGGTGATGCGTGATCGCGAACCGGTGGGACTCGTCCCGCAGGTGCTGCAGGAGGTAGAGCGCCGGGGAGGTGCGCGGCAGGATCACCGGGAACGGATCGCCCGGGACCCAGACCTCCTCGAGCCGCTTCGCCAGGCCGACCACCGGGATGTCCGTGATGCCGAGGTCGGTCAGCGCCCGGTGGGCGGCGTTGACCTGGGGCTCGCCGCCGTCGACGACGACGAGCTGCGGCGGGTAGGCGAACCGCTTCGCCCGGCCGGTGTCGGCGTCGACCTGAGAGATGTCGAGCGGGACGCCGTCGTCGTCGAGGACGACCTCCGGCGGCCGGGCCTCGCCGGCCTCCCCCGCCGCCTCGCGCTCCCGCAGCTCGCGGCGGGCCTCCCGCTCCACGATCAGACGGGAGAAGCGGCGCCGGAGCACCTCGTCCATGGCGGCCGTGTCGTCGCGCGCGCCGGAGCCGTCCTCGCCGCGGACCACGAAGTGGCGGTAGTCCTGCTTGCGGGGCATGCCGTCCTCGAAGACCACCATGGAGCCGACCTGCTCCGTGCCCTGCGTGTGCGAGATGTCGTAGCACTCGATGCGCAGCGGCGAGGTCGACAGGCCGAGCGCGTCGGTGAGCTCGGCGAGGGCCTGCGAGCGGGTCGTGAGGTCCCCGGCGCGCCGGGTCTTGTGCAGCGACAGCGCCTCGGTCGCGTTCGCCGCGACCGTACCGAGCAGGGTCGCCTTGTCGCCGCGCTGGGGGACGCGCACCCGCACCCGGCCGCCGCGGGCCCGGGTGAGCCACGAGGTGATCTGGGCGGCGTCGTCGGGCAGGCAGGGCACGAGGACCTCGGCCGGGACGGCCGTGGTGGGCGTGTGCTCGACGTCGTCGGGGCCCATGGCCCCGCCGTCCGCGGCCCGCGCCCGCGACTTGCCGACGGACTGCGGGTCGCTCGGCGCGCGCCCGCCGGGCGCTTCGCCGCCGGTGCCGTAGACCTGGCCGATGAGCTGGGTGAGGAGTCCGGCGTCGGAGATGTCCTCGACGCGGTCGACGACCCATCCGCGCTGGCCGCGGATGCGGCCGCCGCGCACGTGGAAGACCTGGACCGCGGCCTGCAGGTCGTCGGACGCGAGGCCGAAGATGTCGGCGTCGGTCCCGTCGGCGAGCACCATGGCGTTCTGCTCGACGACGTGGCGCAGCGCGGCCGCGTCGTCCCGCAGCCGGGCGGCCCGCTCGAAGTCCTCCTCCGCGGCCGCCGCGCGCATGTTCGCCTCGACCTCGCGGAGGTACGGGCCCGTGCGGCCGGCGAGGAACTCGCACATCTCGTCGGCGATCGCCCGGTGGTCGTCCTCGCTGATGCGGCCGACGCACGGCGCCGAGCACTTGTCGATGTAGCCGAGCAGGCAGGGACGGCCCGACGACTCGGCCTGCCTGAACACGCCCGGCGCGCACGTGCGGATCGGGAAGACGCGCAGCAGCTGGTCGAGGGTGTCGCGAATGGCCCACGCGTGCGTGTACGGGCCGAAGTACCGGGTGCCCTTCTTCTTCGTGCCGCGCAAGACCTGCGCCCGCGGGAACTTCTCGCCGAGCGTGACCGCGAGGTACGGGTAGGACTTGTCGTCCCGGTACTTCACGTTGAAGCGGGGGTCGAACTCCTTGATCCATGCGTACTCCAGCGTGAGCGCCTCGACCTCCGTGGAGACGACGGTCCACTCCACGCGCGCCGCCGTCGTCACCATCTGGCGGGTGCGGGGGTGCAGGACGGCGAGGTCCTGGAAGTAGTTCGTCAGCCGCTGGCGCAGCGACTTCGCCTTGCCGACGTAGACGACCCGGTCGTCCTCGTCGAGGAACCGGTAGACGCCGGGGGCGGTCGGGATCTCGGACGTGGCCGGGCGGTACTGGGAGGGATCGGCCATGCCGCTCACTGTACGTCCGAGCGCCCACCCCGAGGTCGGAGGAACGGCGTGCGGTCGGGGCTGCGGGCGACTGTCGACCTGCCCCGCCGGACTGCGCGGGCCGGGTTCGTCGGCGGGCTCACCCCGCCCGACGGCGCGGGCCAGGTTCGTCGGCGGGCTTACCCCGCCCGACGGCGCGGGCCGGGTTCGTCGGCGACGTCCCGGCCCCTCACGGGGCCAACCTGGCCGGCCGGGCCGGCCGGCGTCGCCCGGTCCTGTCCCCTACCCCGCGACGGCGGCCTCCACCCGGACCGGGACGCCGAGCGAGCGCGCGATGTGGTTGTGGTCGCGGGCCTCGGCGTGCAGCCGGACGGCGGTCTCCTCGTCGACCGGCTCGGCGTAGGTGACCCGGGGCCGGAGCACGATCTCGGTGAACGGGCCGGTGCCGGCGGCCTCGACGCGCTGCGTGGCGGTCGCCCGGTCGAGGTAGCCGGTCACCACGACCCCGGCCTTGGCGGCCGTGCGCAGGAACCACAGCATCTGGGCCTGCGCGATCGAGCCGAGGAAGAGCTCCTCGGCCTTGTAGCGGGAGACGTCCGACTGCACCCGCAGGTCGGAGGACGCCAGGAGCGTGGGCTTGCCGTCCACCCGGACCTCGTGGTCCCGGGAGTAGGCCGCGTAGCTCGTGGTGCCGCGTTCGTCGGCTCCCGTCCAGTCCACCGTGACGTCGAACGTGTTGAGTGCTCCCATGACGCGAGCCTAGTCGGTTGTGGCGCAGGACACGCCCCGGCGCGGGCTCACCGTCCCGTCCGACGGGGTGCGCTCAGGCGGACGCCCTCGACTGCCGCACCCCGAGCACGTCCGCAAGGAACTCGCCGGTGTGTGAACCCCCGACCCGGGCGACGTCCTCCGGCGTGCCCTCGGCGACGATGACGCCGCCGCCGGAGCCGCCCTCCGGGCCCAGGTCGATGATCCAGTCGGCGGACTTGATGACGTCGAGGTTGTGCTCGATGACGATCACCGAGTTCCCCTTGTCGACGAGGCCCTGGAGCACGAGCATGAGGCGCCGGATGTCCTCGAAGTGCAGACCCGTCGTCGGCTCGTCGAGCACGTAGATCGTGCGCCCGGTCGAGCGGCGCTGCAGCTCGGCGGCCAGCTTGACGCGCTGCGCCTCGCCGCCGGACAGCGTGGTGGCGGCCTGGCCGAGCCGGACGTAGCCGAGGCCGACGTCGACGAGGGTCGACAGGTACCGCGTGATCCGGGACGAGGCGCTGAAGAACTCGACCGCCTCCGAGATCGGCATGTCGAGCACCTCGGCCACGTTCTTGCCCTTGAACCGGACCTCGAGCGTCTCGCGGTTGTAGCGGGCGCCGCCGCACACCTCGCAGGGGACGTAGACGTCGGGCAGGAAGTTCATCTCGATGCGGAGCGTGCCGTCGCCCTTGCACTCCTCGCAGCGGCCGCCCTTGACGTTGAACGAGAACCGGCCGGGCCCGTAGCCGCGGACCTTCGCCTCGGTCGTCTCCGCGAACAGCTTGCGGATGACGTCCCACAGTCCCGTGTACGTCGCGGGGTTCGACCGCGGGGTCCGCCCGATCGGCGACTGGTCGACGTGCACGACCTTGTCGAGGTGTTCCGTCCCCGTGACCCTCTTGTGCCGACCGGGGATCTGCTTGGAGCGGTTGAGCGTCCGCGCGAGGGACGTGTAGAGGATCGAGTTCACGAGCGAGGACTTGCCCGACCCGGAGACCCCGGTGACGGCCACGAGCACGCCGAGCGGGACGTCGACGGTCACGTTGCGCAGGTTGTTCTCGGTCGCGCCGTGGACGGTCAGGGCGAGCTCGGGGTCGATCGGACGCCGCGACGGCGGCACGACGATCTCCCGCCGGCCGGCGATGTAGTCCGCGGTGATCGAGCCGGGGGCCTCGAGCAGCCCGGGGTACGGGCCCGAGTAGACGACCTTGCCGCCGGTCTCCCCCGCGCCCGGACCGATGTCGACGATCCAGTCCGCCGTGCGCATCGTGTCCTCGTCGTGCTCGACGACGATGAGCGTGTTCCCGAGGTCCCGCAGCCGGGTGAGGGTCGAGATGAGCTTGCGGTTGTCCCGCTGGTGCAGGCCGATGCTCGGCTCGTCGAGGACGTAGAGCACGCCCACGAGGCCGGACCCGATCTGCGTGGCGAGCCGGATGCGCTGCGCCTCGCCGCCGGACAGCGTGCCCGCCGCCCGCGAGAGCGTGAGGTAGGTGAGGCCGACGTCGATGAGGAAGCCGAGGCGCGCGTGGATCTCCTTGAGCACCTGGGCGGCGATGGCGGCGGACCTGCTGTCCAGCTCGAGCGCGTCGAGGAAGGACTTCGCGTCGACGATCGACATGTCGCACAGCTCGGCGATCGACGAGCCGCCGATGGTCACGGCAAGCACCTCGGGGCGCAGGCGGGCACCGAGGCACGTGGGGCACGGCACCTGCCGCATGTACCCCTCGTACTTCTCCTTCGACCAGTCGGACTCGGTCTCCTCGTGGCGACGCTTGACCTGCGCGAGGACACCCTCGAACCCGGACGTGTAGCTCCGCATGCGCCCGAAGCGGTTGCGGAAGCGCACGGTCACCTCGTGGTCGTGGCCGTGCAGCAGGGCGTCCTGCGCGTCCTGCGGCAGCGCGCGGAACGGCACGTCGAGGGAGAAGGCCAGCTCCTCCGAGAGCGCCTGCATCTGACGCTGGTGGTACTCCCCCGAGCCCGACCACGGGTGGATCGCGCCCTCGTTGAGCGTGAGGTCGTGGTCCGGGACCACGAGCTCCGGGTCCACCTCGAGCCGGGTGCCGATCCCGGTGCAGTCCGGGCACGCGCCGTAGGGGGCGTTGAAGGAGAACGTGCGGGGCTCGATCTCGTCGAGCGCGAGCGGGTGCTCGTTCGGGCACGACCGCTTCTCGGAGAAGCGCCGCTCGCGGTCCGGGGCCTTGGCTTCCAGGTCCACGAGGTCCGCGATGACGAGGCCGTCGGCCAGGCGCAGCGCGGTCTCCACCGAGTCGGTCACCCGCTGCTGCACGCCTTCGCGGACCACCAGGCGGTCGACGACGACCTCGATCGTGTGCTTGCGACGCTTCTCGAGCGCGGGGACGTCGGTGAGCGCCATGACGTCGCCGTCCACGCGCACGCGCGCGAAGCCTTGCGCGGTCAGCTCGCGAAAGAGCTCGAGGTGCTCGCCCTTGCGGCCGCGGACGACCGGGGCGAGGACCTGGAAGCGCGTGCCCTCCTCCATCGCGAGGAGCTGGTCGACGATGTTCTGCGGGGTCTGCGCACGGATGACCTCCCCGCACACCGGGCAGTGCTGCGTGCCGGCGCGCGCGTAGAGCAGGCGCAGGTAGTCGTAGATCTCGGTGATCGTGCCGACCGTCGACCGGGGGTTCTTGCTCGTCGACTTCTGGTCGATCGCGACCGCGGGCGAGAGGCCCTCGATGAAGTCGACGTCCGGCTTGTCCATCTGGCCGAGGAACTGCCGGGCGTACGCGGACAGCGACTCGACGTACCGCCGCTGGCCCTCCGCGAAGATCGTGTCGAACGCGAGGGACGACTTCCCCGAGCCCGACATTCCGGTGAAGACGATGAGGGAGTCGCGCGGAAGGTCGAGGTCGACGTTCCGGAGGTTGTGCTCGCGGGCACCCTGCACGATGAGGCGGTCAGTCACACGTACCAGGGTAGGTCACGACACCCCGGTTCGTACAGACGTTCGATACCTCACACGCGTCCGTGTCCGGCCAACGGTCACCCCTCGTGGCCCCCCGCGCGGCCGTGGTCGACAATGAGGCGTCGCCGTACGTCCGCCTACGATCGAGGGGCGTACGCAACCGGGCCACCCGTCCCCCGGCCGCGACGTCGCGATCAAGGAGGAACGCACTCGATGCCGAAGTTCACGGACGATCCCCTCTCCGCCGTCGCCGATATCGGCGACGGGGCGACGATCCTGATCGGGGGTTTCGGGACGGCCGGTCAACCCGTCGAGCTCATCGACGCGCTCATCGACTCCGGCGCGACCGATCTGACGATCGTCAACAACAACGCGGGCAACGGGGACGTCGGCCTCGCGAGGCTCATCCAGCTCGGCCGGGTGAAGAAGATCATCTGCTCGTTCCCGCGCCAGGTCGACTCCCACCACTTCGACGCCAGGTACCGCGCCGGCGAGATCGAGCTCGAGGTCGTCCCCCAGGGCAACCTGGCGGAGCGCATCCGCGCGGCGGGCGCCGGCATCGGCGCGTTCTTCACGCCGACCGGCTTCGGCACCCTGCTCGCGGAGGGCAAGGAGACGCGGCGGATCGACGGCCGCGACTACGTCCTCGAGTACCCGATCCGCGCCGACGTCGCCCTCGTCAAGGCCCTCAGGTCCGACGGCGTCGGGAACCTCGTCTACCGCAAGACCGCCCGCAACTTCGGCCCCATCATGGCGACCGCCGCCGCGACGACGATCGTCCAGGTCGCCGAGGTCGTCGCCACCGGGGCGATCGACCCGGAGACCGTGGTCACCCCCGGCCTGTACGTGGACACCGTGGTCACGATCCCCGCCGCATCGACCGCGAAGGAGTCCGCCCGATGAGCACCGACGCCACCCTGAACCGGCCGGAGATCGCCGCCCGGGTCGCCCTCGACATCCCCACCGGCGCCTTCGTCAACCTCGGCATCGGGATGCCGACGCTCGTGGCCGACCACCTCACGCAGGAGCAGGGCGTCACCCTGCACACGGAGAACGGCATGCTCGGCATGGGGCCCGCAGCCGCCGAGGACGAGATCGACGACGAGCTCATCAACGCCGGGAAGATCCCCGTCACCGAGCTCCCCGGCGCCAGCTACTTCCACCACGCCGACTCGTTCGCGATGATGCGCGGCGGCCACCTCGACGCCTGCGTGCTCGGCGGCTTCCAGGTCTCCACGGCCGGCGACCTCGCGAACTGGCACACCGGTGCGCCCGACGCGATCCCCGCCGTCGGGGGCGCCATGGACCTCGCGATCGGCGCCAAGCAGGTCTTCGTCATGATGAACCTGCTGACCCGCGACGGCACCGCCAAGCTCGTCGACGCCCTCACCTACCCTGCCACCGGCCTGCGCTGCGTCTCGCGCCTGTACACGGACATGGCCCTGTTCGCCCTCGGCGACGACGGCGCGACCGTCCTGGAGACCTACGGGACGACCGTCGACGCCCTGCGCGACCTGACCGGCCTCGATCTCGCGGACGGCACCGCCGACGCGGCCCCGACCCAGGAGAACTGATGTCCGCCTTCGTGTACGACGCCGTCCGCACCCCCTTCGGCCGGTACGGCAAGTCGCTGGCCATGACCCGCCCGGACGACCTCCTCGCCTCGACCATGTCCGCGCTGCTCGAGCGCCACCCCGATCTCGACCCGGCGTCGATCGACGAGGTCATCGCGGGCAACGCCAACGGCGCCGGCGAGGAGAACCGGAACGTGGCGCGCATGTCCGCGCTGTTGGCCGGTATCCCCGTGTCCGTGCCCGGGGTGACGGTCAACCGGCTGTGCGGCTCAGGCGTCGAGGCCGTCATCCAGGGGTCGCGGGCGATCGAGACCGGGGACGCCGACGTCATCCTCACCGGCGGCGTCGAGTCCATGTCCCGCGCGCCGTGGGTGGTGCTCAAGCCCGAGCGCGCCTTCCCCGCCGGCCCCGCGGCCATGGAGTCCACCGCGATCGGCTGGCGGCTGGTGAACACGAAGATGCCGGCGCAGTACACGGTCGCGCTCGGCGAGGGCGCCGAGATCCTGGCGGACAGGTACTCCATCAGCCGCGAGGAGCAGGACGAGTTCGCGTACGGCAGCCACGTCCGGGCCGACGCGGCCTGGACGGACGGCGCGTACGACGCCGAGTTCGTCGCCGTCCCCGGCGTCGACCTCACGCGGGATGAGGGCATCCGCGCCGACACGACGACGGAGGTCCTCGCCGGCCTCAAGCCGGCGTTCCGCAAGGAGAACGGCAGCGTCACGGCCGGGAACTCCTCGCCGCTCACCGACGGCGCCTCGCTCGTCCTGCTCGGCGGCGAGAACGTCACCGGGCTCGGAGACCCGATCGCCCGGGTCGTGTCGCGCGGTGTCTCGGGCGTCTCCCCCGAGATCTTCGGCATCGGTCCCGTGGAGGCCGCGAACCAGGCCCTCGCCCGGGCCGGGAAGACGTGGGACGACGTCGACCTCGTCGAGATGAACGAGGCGTTCGCGGCGCAGTCGATCGCCTGCCTGCGCGAGTGGCCGGACCTCGACCCCGCCACGCTCAACGTCCACGGCGGCGCGATCGCGATCGGGCACCCGCTGGGCGCCTCCGGCGGCCGGATCGTCGGCCACCTCGCGCACGCCCTGAAGGCCCGCGGCGGCGGCATCGGCGTCGCGACGATCTGCATCGGCGTCGGCCAGGGCCTCGCGGTGGTTCTCGAGGCGTAGGCGGACGGCAAGAACGTGGTGCGGGCCCGGGGCACTCCCCCGGGCCCGCAGTTCGTTGCGACGCTGGCCGATCAGTACCGGGACTCGAAGTCGACAAGTACCGCGGTGGGCGGCTCGGACTCCACATCGGTCACCCGGAATGTGATCTCGCCCGTGTCGATCCAGCCATCCGGCACTCGTTCAATACCCATATCGTCGGGAGTGACCCCATCCTCCAGCGTGAGAGTCAGCCACGCCGGCAACCAGCCGGGGGGCAGCGCGAGCTCGCCGTCGATGAGGTGGGCGACCTCGCTCACACCGGGCGTCACCTCCATCTCGCCGCCGTCCGGCATGACGACGTTCAGGCCGTCGACGACGTAGGTCACGCCTTCCTCGACCTGCCCCTCCTGAAGTTGTCCCCATGTGATCTCCGTAGCGACCGCAGTCTGAACATCCGTCGGCGACTCGGTCGGGTGCTGCGCTGCGGTAGGCGACTCGGACGGCGTCGGCGAAGTGCTCCTCGTCGCAGTGGACGAATCCTCACCCGCCGCGACGCAGGCTCCCATCCCCAGGGCCGCAAGGAGCGTGACGACAAGACGAATGTCAAAGGAGACGCGCATGATCTCTCACCAGTTCTACGCGGACTCGAACTCGAGCAACACGGCTGTGGGCGGCTCGGACTCCGCATCGGTCACGCGGAACGTGATCTCGCCGGTATCGAGCCATCCATCCATCCGGCGTTCGATACCCAGATCATCGAGAGTGACACCGTCCTCGAGTGAGAGCACTAGATACGGAGGATCCCAGCACGGCGGAAGACCAGCTTCGCCATCGTCGTCGACGACCGCACCCTCACAGAAGGTAGCTGACACTTCCAGGAGTTCACCGTCCCGCATGACGACGGTCTGGTCGCCGAGAACGTACGTCGCGCCCTCCGCCAGCTGTTCGCCCTGCAACCGACCCTGCCGTAGTTCCGTGAGCACATCGTCGGCACCCACAGCCGTCGAGTCATGTCGACCAGCCACGCCCCCGCACGCCGCGAGGAGCATGACTGACAACGCAGCAGCTCCAGCACATTCGCTGCGTCGAGCGCGCCGTGCTGTCACGTGATTCCCCGATCGCCGTCGACCCCTGACATGCCGTTCCGGAGACGCTATGACGACGAGGGGGGGTGTCTATCGATGCCCCACGATCGTGAGGGAACCGTGTCCCTTCAGCGACCTTGAGTGCCGACGACAGATCCTCGGCTACCCCAGCAGCCCGTCCTCGGTGAGCACCGCGCGCGCGATCTTCAGCGCCTGGTTGCTCACCGGGACCCCGGCGTAGACGCCGGTGTGGGTGAGGACCTCGCCGATTTCCTCCACTGTCAGGCCGTTGCGGATGGCGGCCCGCACGTGCATGCCGAGCTCCGCCTCGTGGCCGAGGGCGGCGAGCAGGGCGAGCGTGACGGCACTGCGGGTGCGCCGGTCGAGCTCGTCGCGTCCCCACACGGCCCCCCACGCGTACCGGGTGATGAGGTCCTGGAAGGGCGTATCGAACGCGGACTGCCTGGTCCGCGCCGCGTCGACGTGGTCGTCGCCGAGGACCTCGCGCCGCACCCGCTGACCAATCGCGACCTCCTGCCGCGCGGCGTCGAGGAACTCGACGATGAGCCCCGTGACCGCGCCGGGCTGCTCGACGGCCGAGATGTGCGCCGCCGGGCCGACGACCTCGAGCCGCGCGCTGCCCCCGCCCGCCACGATGCCGTCGACGATCTCGCGGGACTTCTCCGGCGGCGTCGAGGGGTCGTCGCGCCCGGCGATGACGAGCGTCGGTGCGACGATCGTGCCGAGCCCGTCCCGCAGGTCCATCGTCGAGATGGCCTCGCAGCACTGCGCGTACCCCTCGGGGTCGCAGGCGAGGAACCGCTCGCGCATGTCGGCACGCGTGGCCGCATCGTCGAACGACGGCGTGAACCAGTTCGCCAGCACCGGGTCGACGATCGCTTCCAGGCCCTGCTCCCGCACGGTCGCGGCGCGGCCGATCCAGTTCTCCGCGGGCGGCATGTGAGCGGCGGAGCAGACGATGACGACCCGGTCCACGCGCTCGGGGTGCTTCTGGGCCAACCAGTTCGCGAGCATGCCACCGATGGACAGGCCCACCACGTGCGCCCGCTCCACCCCCAGCGAGTCCAGCAGGTCGACGACGTCCTCCCCCAGTGCGTCCATCGTCACCGGGCCGGGGACCTCCGGGGTCGGCGACTGCCCGTGCCCGCGGTGCTCGTAGCGCACGACCCGGAAGCGACGCGCCAGCACGGAGGCGGCGTGCTCCCACATGCGGCGGTCGGCGCCGAGCGAAGATCCCATGAGCACGACCGGCGCGTCGGCCGGTCCGTCGATCGCGTGGGCGAGGCGTGCGGTGGTCATGCGGTCTCCCTGCAGCTGGACAGTGCTCGGTCGATGAGGGCCGGGACGGCCGCGAGCGCGGACGCCGGGTCGAGAAGGCGCGGGTCGTCCAGCTCGGGACACTCCCCGACGTCGGAGCGCAGCGCCGTGCGCACGCTCGCGTCCGTCGGGGCTTCCCCGCCCGCGCGCAGGGCGCGGGAGACGGCGGCCTGGGCCTCGGCCCGGCCGAGGCGGCCGGCCAGGGCCGTCGCGACGGCCTCGGACATGACGTAGGGGCGGGCGGAGTCGAGGTTGCGGCGCATCGCCTCGGCGTCGACCCGGAGGTTCTCCAGCAGGTCGCGCACGCGGTTCGACGAGCCCCTCCCGAGGCGGACGAGGTCCGCGACCGGCTGCCACTCCGCGTGCCAGCCGCCGGCGGCGCGCTCGTTCTCCTGCAGCGAGGCGGAGTAGACCGTGCCGAGCAGGCCGGGAGCGCGGATCCCGGCGGCGCGCAGGAGCACGGCGCGAACAGGGTTGCGTTTGTGCGGCATGGCGGACGATCCGCCGGCGCCCCCCTCGGCCAGCTCGCCGACCTCGGTGACCGCCAGCGCGGCCACGTCCGTGCCGATCTTCGCCGCGGCGGCGACGGCGTCCGCGAGTGCCGCGGCCGCGCCGCGGATGCGGGAGCGTTCGGTGTGCCAGGGCGCCTCGGGCACCCGTAGGGACAGCCGCTCGGCGAGTGCAGCGGCGACGTCGGGCCAGAGCGCGCCGTGCACGGCGGCCGTCCCGGCCGCGCCGGCCAGCTGGATCGCGAGGTCGTCCCGGGCCCGGTCGCACGCCAGCGCCGCCCGGTGCAGGCCGACCGCCCACGTGGCGGCGGTGAGCCCGAAGGTCGTCGGCACGGCGACCTGGCCGAGCGTGCGGCCGACCCGCGGGGTCTCCGCGTGCTCGCGCGCGAGCCCCGCCGCGCGGTTCCGGGCCGCGCGCAGGTCCGCGGCTGCGGCCGCGAGCGCGTCGCGCAGCACGAGCTGCTGCGCCGTGTCGACGATGTCCTGGCTGGTGGCGCCCAGGTGGACGGCGGGCGCGAGGTCGTCCGGGGCGGCGGCGAGGATGTCCTTCACGAGCGGGATGACCACGTTGCCGCCCGCTCGTGAGCGGGCCGCGAGGCCCGCGACGTCGGGGACCCCGGCCGCCCGCAGGGCCGCGTCGAGCTGATCCTCTGCCCGGGCGGCGTCATCCGGGTGGCGAGCCCCGCCGTCTGGCCGGCGAGCCCCGTCGTCGGACCGCGTGGCCCGACCAGGGCGCGCACCGCCGTCGGGGAGGGGGCCGGTATCGGCGTGGCCGCCGACGTCGGGACCGGCCGGCACGAGGCCCGCCTCGATCAGCGCACCGAGCAGCTCGATCTCGACGCGGACGTGCGCCCGGAGCAGCTCGGTCTCCGGATCCACGTCTGCGGGCGTGGTGCCCGGTCCGAACAGCTCGTCGTCGACCATTCCTCGCCTTCCCGTGGGTGCCCGCCCAGCCTAGTCAACGTCCGCGAGGTCGGAACCGGTCGCACCGGTTCCGACCTCGCGGACGTTCGGGGTAGGGCCGGGGTCAGACGTCCTCGCCGTTGGCCGCGCGGCGGCGGCTGCCCATGATCGAGGCGACCACCGTGACGGCGAGCGCGACGACGATGAACCCGAGCGAGACCGGGATCGTCGGCTCGGGGATCTGCTCGAGGATCTCGTAGCCGTGGAAGGCGTGCAGGATGAGCTTCAGGGCGATGAAGCCGAGGATCGCGGCGAGCCCGTAGTGCAGGTAGATGAGGCGGTCGAGCAGCCCGTCCACGAGGAAGTACAGCTGGCGCAGGCCGAGCAGCGAGAAGGCGTTGGCCGCGAACACGAGGTAGGACTCGTGGGTGATGCCGAAGATCGCCGGGATCGAGTCGATCGCGAACATGACGTCCGCGGAGCCGAGCGCGACGATGCACAGCAGGAGCGGGGTGATGAGCGTCTTCCCGCTGTGCCGCACGACGAGCTTGCCGCCTTCGAAGCCGTCGGTGACGGGGATGAACTTGCGGGTCACGCGGACGAACCAGTTCTCCTCGTACTCCTCGTCCTCGCCCGGCTTCTCGACGCCCTCCCGGGCCTGCGAGATCGCCGTGTAGAGGAGGAACGCGCCGAAGAGGAAGAAGACCCACACGAAGCGCTCGACGAAGTAGGCGCCGATGAGGATGAAGACCAGGCGCAGGACCAGGGCGATGACGATGCCCGCGAGCAGCGCCTCCTGCTGATACTTCCGTGGCACCCGGAAGCCCGCGATGATGATGACGAAGACGAAGAGGTTGTCGAGCGAGAGGGATTTCTCGGTGATGTAGCCGGCGAAGTACTCGCCCGCGAAGGTGGATCCCCAGAAGTACCAGACGACGAAACCGAACGCGACGGCCAGGGCGATGTACGCCGCGGACCACCAGGCCGCTTCCTTGAGCGTGGGTTCGTGCGGCGACCGCACGTGCCCGACGATGTCGACGGTGATCATCGTGAGAATGACGGCGGCGAGGCCGATCCATCCGATCGCGTGCACGTCCATGCAGGTTCCTCCGGTACGACTGTGTGTGGGTACCGGAGGTCTCTTCCGTCCGGGTGACCGGACCGCGGTGCCGAGCGAGAAATGATCCTCGCCGTGATGACGACATCCGCCGCGTGGGAATACTCCCCTCCGTGCAGTGCACGTTACCCGAGGTGCGCGTCCGGCACGCGTTCCACCGGCGAGCCGTGCGTCGCGCCGCGCCGGTCGGTCCCTATGCCTGCGCGGCCTGCATCTGCCGCAGCTCCTTCTTCAGCTCCGCGATCTCGTCCCTCAGGCGCGCCGCGAGCTCGAACTTCAGCTCGCCGGCTGCGTTCTCCATCTGGGAGCTGAGGTCGGTGATGAGCTCGACGAGATCGGACTGGGCGCGCTCACCCAGCTCGGCCCGGCGGGACGCCGACCCGCCGGCGGCCCCGGGGACGGGCGCCCGCCCCTTGCTCTCCTTGCGGTAGCCCCCCTCGAGGAGCTCGGCGGTGTCGATCTGCTCGCGCGCCAGCATGTCGGTGACGTCGGCGATCTTCTTCCGCAGCGGCTGCGGGTCGATGCCGTTCTCGGTGTTGTACGCGATCTGCAGCTCGCGGCGTCGCTCGGTCTCCTCGATCGCCTGCGCCATGGCGTCGGTGACGGTGTCCGCGTACATGTGGACCTCGCCGTCGACGTTGCGGGCCGCGCGGCCGATCGTCTGGATGAGCGAGGTTGCCGAGCGAAGGAAGCCCTGCTTGTCGGCGTCGAGGATCGCCACGAGCGAGACCTCGGGCAGGTCGAGCCCCTCGCGCAGGAGGTTGATGCCGACGAGGACGTCGAAGGTGCCGATGCGCAGCTCGCGCAGCAGCTCGACGCGGCGGAGCGTGTCGACGTCCGAGTGGAGGTACTGGACCTTCACGCCCCGCTCGAGGAGGTACTCGGTGAGGTCCTCCGCCATCTTCTTCGTCAGGGTCGTCACGAGGACGCGCTCGTTGCGGTCCACCCGGTCCCGGACCTCGCCGAGGAGGTCGTCGATCTGCCCCTCGGTCTGCTTGACGACGACCTTCGGGTCCACGAGCCCGGTGGGCCGGATGATCTGCTCGACGACGCCGTCGGCCTGGCCGAGCTCGTAGTCGCCGGGTGTGGCGGACAGGTACACGGTCTGCCCGATGCGCTCGAGGAACTCCGGCCACCTCAGTGGGCGGTTGTCCATCGCGGACGGCAGCCGGAAGCCGTGCTCGACGAGGGTGCGCTTGCGCGACATGTCGCCCTCGTACATGGCGCCGATCTGCGGCACCGTCACGTGGGACTCGTCGATGACGAGCAGGAAGTCGTCCGGGAAGTAGTCCAGCAGCGTGTGCGGGGCCGTTCCGGGGCCGCGGCCGTCGATGTGCCGCGAGTAGTTCTCGATCCCCGAGCAGGAGCCGATCTGCTGCATCATCTCCAGGTCGTAGGTGGTTCGCATCCGCAGGCGCTGGGCCTCGAGCAGCTTGCCGGCGCGCTCGAGCTCCTCGAGCCGCTCGGCCAGCTCGGTCTCGATCGACGCGATCGCCTTGTGCATCCGCTCCTGGCCCGCCACGTAGTGCGAGGCGGGGAAGACGTGCACCGAGTCGACCTGGGTGACCACGTCACCGGTCATCGGGTGCAGGTAGGAGAGCTGGTCGATCTCGTCGCCGAACATCTCGATCCGGATCGCGAGCTCCTCGTACACGGGGATGATCTCGATCGTGTCGCCGCGGACGCGGAAGGTGCCCCGGGTGAACGCCATGTCGTTGCGCGTGTACTGCATCTCGACGAACCGACGCAGGAGGGCGTCCCGGTCGAGGACGTCCCCGCGCTCAAGGGCGAGCATGCGGTCGACGTACTCGGTCGGCGTGCCCAGCCCGTAGATGCACGACACGGACGAGACCACGACGACGTCCCGCCGCGTGAGCAGCGAGTTGGTCGCGCTGTGCCGCAGCCGCTCGACCTCGTCGTTGATCGACGAGTCCTTCTCGATGTACGTGTCCGTCTGCGGGACGTACGCCTCGGGCTGGTAGTAGTCGTAGTACGACACGAAGTACTCGACCGCGTTGTTGGGCAGCAGCTCGCGGAACTCCGTGGTCAGCTGCGCGGCGAGGGTCTTGTTGTGCGCCATGACGAGGGTGGGGCGCTGGACCTGCTCGATGAGCCACGCGGTGGTCGCCGACTTGCCGGTTCCCGTGGCGCCGAGGAGGACCACGTCCTTCTCCCCCGCGTTCAGCCGCTCGGTGAGCTCGGCGATCGCCTTGGGCTGGTCACCGGCCGGCCGGTACTCGGAGACGACCTCGAGGGGAGCGTTCGTCCGGTGGACGTCGAGAATGTCGCTGGACTCGCTCATGCGTCCAACCTATCGGTGCCCGCCGACACCGGCGACGCGCCTCACTCCGCGTAGGAGCTCAGAAGGTCCCACAGGGCCTGGTCCTGCGCCGGGTCGCCGGAGTCCCAGCCGAGCGAGCGGGGCTGCGTGCCCTCGACCGCGAGGATCTCCCAGTCGTACTGCCCCTCGATCTCGTCGAGCTCGTCCGGGGAGGTCATGAGGTCCTCGGCCTGCCCCTCGGGCGTCGTGAGGCCGAGGTCGGCGATGTCCGAACGGAGGGCCGCCCACTGATCCTCGGTCAGCTCGACGGTGTCCTGCGAGTCCGGGCCCTCCGCCGTCGGGTCGCCCGACATGACGGTCATCGAGCCCGCCTGGACGGTGATGACGTCGATGACCGGGGAGTCGCCCGCGCTCACGATGTGCAGCATCTGGATGACGACCGACTCCGGCAGGTCCGTGACCTGGTCGCCGGCCACCGGGTCGTCGCCCGACGACGGCGCCTCACCCCCGTCGGAGGACGCCTCCGCCCCACCGTCGGCGCCGTCGGTGGACGTCTCGCTGGTTCCGTCCGTCGACGCCCCGTCGGACGGTGTGTCCGCGCCGTCCTCCGGCGAGGAGACGGCCGACGACCCCTCTCCCGTCCCCGAGCCGTCGGACTCGTCGTCGCCCCCGCCGCACGCGGCGAGGGTGAGTGCGAGCGCGAGGGCCGCAGCTCCGGTCGACAGGCTTCGGGTGGCGCGGGAGGTACGCAAGATGTCGCTGTCCAATCGTCGCGTGCCGGGGGCCGTCCGGTCCCCGGCGAGGTTCTGTGCGTCCTTCACGCTACGGGATCCCACGCTGCGACAGGCATCGGGGCAGCACGCGGAAGGGGCCCGCCGCGGACGATGTGTCCGCGACGGGCCCCTCCGGCGTGATGACAGATCAGCTGTAGGACTCGACGATCTCCCACAGCGCCTGGTTGAGGTTCGCGTCGTCGCCCGCGAACGCCAGCGGCTCGGAGGTCTGACCGCCGATCATCCAGAAGTAGGTGCCCTCGAAGTTGCTCGGGTCGGTCGGGTCGGTCAGCGACGGGTCCGGCTGGCCGGAGGCCGTCGGGATGCCGAGGTCGACGATCTCGGCGCGCAGCGACTCCCAGTCGGCGTCGGACAGTTCCGTCTCCTGCTCCTCCTCAGGCTCGGCCTGCGCCGGGTCGCCGCTCTGGAACATGAGTGTGCCGGACGCCGCCGTGATGACGTCGGCGCGGTTCGCGCCGCCCTCCGAGTACATGTAGACGACCGACACCATGGCGTCCTCCGGGATCTCGGTCACGAGGTCGCCGGTGTCGGCGTCGTCGGGCTGCGAGTCCTCGGTGCTGGTCTCGACGCCGTCGCTCGGGGGAATGGTGGTGTCCGCGTCGTCCGACCCGGTCTCGTCGTCACCGACCGAGGGGCCCGCGTCGTCGGCCGAGTCCGAGCTAGAGTCCCCGCCGGACTCGGGGTCGGCGGGCGTGTCCGACGACGTCGTCTCGGAGCCGCCGTCCGTCGTCTCCGTCTCGGCGTCATCCCCGCACGCGGTGAGGCCGAGGGCAAGGACCGCGGCCGCGACCGCGCCGGTGATGGACCTGCTTCGAGTGGTGGTGCGCATGAGGAGTCTCGCTTTCGTAACTTCGCTGGTCATCGTCAGGGCGACTGTATCGGGGGCGGTGGCCCCGCCCCGACGTCGCTCCGCAGTGTGATGCCGTGGCGGCCGCTGGTGCAGGCCGCCACGGCAACAGCTCGGGGACGGGTTACTGCACGCTCAGCGTCGTGTCGCCGCCGCGGTTCTGCCAGGTGCCGACCGCGACGACCACGGCCTCCGGAGTGACGCCCGGCAGGCCGATCGCGGCGTTGAGGCTGTCGCCGGAGTCGTCGTCCTCGAACGAGGTGTGGTCCGAGGGGGTGAAGACCCACAGCTTGGTGTCGGTGCTGCCGCTGGTCTGGAAGGTCTCGCTGCCGGACGAGAGCTCGGAGATGAAGAGCTGGGCCGCTCCGTCCGCGGGCACGGAGACGTCGACCGAGTCGCCCGGGTTGACGACCTGGGTGCCCGAGAGGACCTCGAGGGTGTAGGCGTTCTCGTCGCCGCCGTACTCCGTGATGTCGATCTGGTACGAGCCGGGCTCGAGGACGTGGGTGAGCGCGGGGTCGAGGCCGCTCTGGTCGAACGAGAAGACGTCCGCGTAGCCGTGCGAGTCGTCGATGCCCTCGTCGATCCCGCCACCGGTGATGTAGAGCTCGAGGTCTCCGCCGTCCTCCGAGGTCGCGCCGACGGCCACGGCCGCCCGCTCGGTGACCTCGAGGGTGATCGTCGCGGCGCCGTCCGCCGGAACCGTGCCCGTGAGGTCGCCCGTCACAGTCACGGCGCCGTCGCCCGAGGGCGGGTTCGGGTCCGGTGCCGGCGAGGTCTCGGTGTCGGTCTCGGGCTCAGGGGCGGGCTGGGAGTCCGTCTCCGGCTCGGGTGCGGGCTGGGAGTCCGTCTCCGGCTCGGGAACCGGGTCGGTCTCGGGGGCGGTCGGGGGCGCCGGGGCCTGGCCGGTCGGGGCGATCGGACCCGTGTCCGAGCAAGCGGCCATTCCGGATGCCGCCAGGACTGCGATGGCGGCGACCGCCATGCGGCGGCGGTTCATCGAGGTGCTCATCTGCTTCTCTTTCAGGTCGTAGGCGGATGCCTTGCTGGTTGGGTGGGGACGTCCGTGCCGAAGTTCCTTGCTCGAGCCCCGGCGGGCGATCGTCGTGGCGGAGCGACGCTGCGGTCCGCCGTGGCCATCGCCACTGCACAGAACGTTAGGCCGCTTCCCGGGCACCACGTGGCGGTTTCCCGGGGGAGGGCACCCCTCCCCCGCACCCCAGGCACCCGCATGACCCCTCTGACCTGGGCGGACGCCCATTTCCGGGGAGATCTCACCCCGCGGCGCGTCGGCGCCACGCCCGCCATGCGGGACGGCTAGGTCGACGCTTCGTCCCTCGTGTCGACGTCCGCGACGACGTCGTGCTGCTCCGCGTGCTCGCGGGCGATGTCGTTCCCGCGCACGTCGAACCAGGTCCCGCCCGGCCGTCCCGCGTGCGCGGAGGACGGTCGGCCCTTGTGGAGCGCGTAGACGTACCGGGCCGCAGGGTCCGCGCGCAGCGCATCGCGCAGGGCGATCGCGTTCCGCCAAGGCTCGGAACCGGTGACGCGCATGCGCACCTCCGCCGGCCGCCCGGGATCGGCCGAGAGCAGCGCCGCCGGGGACTCGTCGACGGGGGGCACGCCGGGCGTCCCCTCCCCCGGTTCGTCCGCCACGAAGCCGGCCTCGCGCAGCGCCGGGGCGAGGGCACCGACGTCGAGCGCGTCCACCCCGACCTGCAGGTCGATGACGTCCCGCGCCGCCAGGTCGCGCACCGCGGTGGACCCCACGTGGGAGACGTCCGCGGCGATGCCAGCCGCGCCCAGCACGTGGGCCGCGCGCCGCACGAGGCGTGCGCCCTGGTCGGCCCACGCCTCGTCCCGGCGGCGGCCGTCCGGCACCGTCTCGGTCGGGTCGGCGAGCTCGGCACCCCGGGTGGGTGCGGCGCGTCCGGCGCGCAGGTTCTCCTCGAGGACGACGACGCGCTCGCGCCAGATCCGCTCGACCTGCGCGAGAAGGTCGGACTCCGTCCCGGAGTTCTCCAGCCACTCGTCGGCGACGGCGAGTCGTTCCGCGCGGGTGGCCTGCGCCGAGATCCGTGCGCGGGCGGCGTCCTCGGTCATCCCCCGGTCGCGCACCATGCGCTCGATCCGCGTCTCGGCCGGTGCGTCGACGACGAGCACGAGGTGGTACCGGTGCGCGATGTCGTTCTCGACGATCAGGGGGACGTCGTGCACGACGACGGCGGCCGGGTCGGCGGCCACGGCCGCCGCCTCCCGCCGGACGTGCTCCTCGTGGATGCGGGGATGGGTGATGAGCTCGAGGACGCGCCGCTTCGCCGGGTCCTCGAACACGACCGCGCCGAGTGCCGCGCGGTCGAGCGCACCGTCGGCGCCGAGCACGTCGACGCCGAACTCGCGGACGATCTCGGCAAGACCCTCGGACCCCGGGGCGACGACGTCCCTTGCCAGCTGGTCCGCGTCGACGACGATCGCGCCCAGGCGGGCGAGGTGCCCCGCCACGGTCGACTTGCCGGCGGCGATCCCCCCGGTCAGTCCGACGCTCAGCATGCGGTGGTCCTCGCTCGTCCCGTCACGGCCGCCACGCTACTTCCCGCGCCCGGGTCGCGGCGGGCCGTCCCACCGGTGGACCCGTCACATCCGGTGCGGGCTCGCCTCGCGCGGGTACCAGTGCTGCCCGGGCGCGACCGGCCGGTCGTCCGTCACCTCGAGTGTGACCATGGTGTCGACCCGGCCGTACGTCATGTCCGAGACCTGCGCGGTCATCACCAGCGACCCGGTGATCACACGCGTGACCGTGAGGTCCGGCCGCGGCGCGTCCGAGTACGACCGGACCGCACCCGCCCTCCTGCTGAAGTCCCCGACCGCCTGGGAGTCCGTCAGGAACCAGGCGCGGGCCGTCGCGTTCCAGACGAACGGCGAGCGCGGCGCCTCGTACCCACCGGGGTTCCGCGCGACCTTCGTGCCCTCGGGAACGCCCACGACGAAGACGTGCAGGACGTCCCCGGGGCGTCCGCTCACGGCCGCTGCGACGGCGATCGTCATCTGCATGCGACCAGCGTCGCGCGGGAAGACGTCCGGCCGGCCAACGGCGGGTGAACGTCTCCGGCGCCGGCGAGGATCAGGAGTCCTCGCTGTCGTTGTACTCCGAGACAGCGGCCTCGCCCTCCGCGCGCGACTCGTCCGGGACGGTGTCAAGGGCGGTATCGACGAAGTCCCACATCTCGTCGTCGTCCCCCGTGGCCGCCGCGTCGTACGGGCCTCCGGTGACGTACACGATCGCGTAGGCGCCGCCGTCGCCGTCCGACGAGTGGCTGGAGTCCGTGTCGCCTGTGTGCTCGGGGATGCCGAGGCTGTCCCAGACGGAGAGGACCTCGTCGTACTGCTCCCGGGTGAGCTCGTAGTCCGCGGTGTACAGCGGGTTGTCCTCGTCGTACCGGGAGCCCGCGAAGTACGTGGCCGTGAGGTCCGGGTGGATGACGACCCGCTCCTGCGAGTCGTGCGGCGGGGGGACCGAGCCCGAGTTCGAGAACACCTCGAGGGTGGTCCGGGCGGGCCCTCCGTCTCCCCCGGGCCCCGATTCCGTCGTCGGTTCGACGGGTGTCGACCCGCAGGCCGCCAGCCCCAGCGCCCCGACGAGGGCGGCGGCCGCGACGGTCGCTCGCCGGGTCATGACTCCACCCCCGGGGCGCTCGTGCCCGGCTCCGGGTCCTCCTCGTAGCCCGAGCCGTCGCCCGGGTCGCCCGAGCCCGCGCCCGGGTCGCCCGCGCGCGGGGCTCCCGAGCCGTCGTCGCCGAAGTCGCCGTCGTTGTACTGGTCGATGATGTCCTGGCCGTCCGAGCGCTGCTCGGACGGGACGAGGTCGAGCGCGTCGTTCATGAACGTCATGAACGCGGTCATCTCGCCGAAGGCGCTCACGTCGTAGGGGCCACCGGTGACGGTGACGATCGCGTACGCACCGCCGACACCGCCGGAGCTGTACGAGTTGTCGGACTCGGCCTGCTCGTCGATGCCGAGACCGTCCCAGGCGGCGAGGACCTCGTCGTACTCCTCCTGCGTGATCTCGAAGTCCTCGGCGTAGAACGGGTTGTCCTCGTCGTAACGGGAGCCGGCCGAGTAGGTCGCCGTGAGGTCCGGGTTCAAGACGACCCGCTCCTGCGAGTCGTGCGGAGGGGCGACGGAGCCGGAGTTCGAGATGACGTCGATGACCGCCTCCGCCGCGGCGGGCCGGTCGGAGTCGGCGTCGTCCTCGACGGGGCCGTCCGTGTCGGTCTCGTCCGGGACGACCGGCTCGACGGGGTCGTTGTTCTCGCAGGCGGACACGCCGAGCGCGAGCGCGAGCGTGACCGAGGCGATGGCGAGGCGTGAGGTGCGCATGAGGAATCCTTCGGGGTCGGTGATGGCCCGACTGTACGAGGCGGTCCACCCCCGTGACCTGCCCGGACGCGGGTACCCCTGCCGTCCCCGGTCACCTCTCCCCGGTCACCTCTCCCCCGGGGCTCGGCCCACGGACCAGTCGGGCCACGACCGAGGGCGCCCGGCCCGACGCCGTGGGCGCCGGTGTCACCCGGGTTGCCCGACCAGGGACGCGACGATCGCGCGCACGGCGCGTACGGCGTCGGCGAGGGGAAGGTCCCGCGCCGGCGGGAGGTGGACGAACCCGGCGACCGTGCCCGGCGAGGCGGCACGCGCCGCGTCGAGGGCCGTGTACAGGACCGCGTTGCAGACGTAGAGGCCCGCGGTGCTCGAGGTCTCCGCCTCGATCCCCGTGCCCCGCGCGGCGGCCACCGCCGCACGCACGTCGATCGTCGCGAGGTGCGCGTCCGGCCCGCCGTCGCGGACCGGCACGTCGACCGGCTGGACGCCGTCGACGTCGGGGATCCGCGCGTCGACGAGATTGATCCCGACCCGCTCGACGGTGAGCACCGTGCGGTTCTCCGCCAGGCCGAGGGCCAGCAGGGCCGACGGCTCGTGCTCATCGACCAGCTCGCGGACGCGGGACGTCGCCCGGGCGAACGAGGTCGGGAGCACATCGGTGACGAGGCGGGCACCGCCCGGCGCGCCCGGGGCGGCTCCCAGCTCGCGCACGACGTCGGCGCTCGGGTTCTCGGTGTGCGTGCCGAACGGGGTGAAGCCGGTGACGACGACGGTGCCGGCGGTCATCGGACGGCCCCGACGGCCGTGAGGAAGGACGTGACGATCACGCTCCCAGGCTAGCGCCGGGCGGGCGAGCCACGAGCGGCAGGCGGGCGGGTCACGAACGCCGGGCGGGCGGGTCACGAGCGACAGGCGGGCGGGCCGCGAAGGCCGGGCGAGCAGGCCACGAACCCCGGGGCGGAGCGGCCAGAAACGCCGGATGCCCGACCCCTCGAAGGGGCCGGGCATCCGGTGGCGGTCAGGCTGACCGCGGTGATCCGTGGATCAGTTGCCGGTGAGCTTCTCGCGGAGCGCGGCAAGCGCCTCGTCCGAGGCGAGCGTGCCGGCGGCCTCCTCGACCGGAGCGGTGGACGAGTACGACGCGGACGTGTCCTCGCCGCCGACCTCGGGCTCCTCGTCGCCTGCGGCCTCGGCCGCACGCGACGCGGCGATCTGCGCCTTGTGGGCCTCCCAGCGGGACTGGGCGGCCGCGTACTCGGCCTCCCACGCCTCGCGCTGGGTCTCGAAGCCCTCGAGCCACTCGTTGGTCTCCGGGTCGAAGCCCTCGGGGTACTTGTAGTTCCCCTGCTCGTCGTACTCCGCGGCCATGCCGTAGAGCGACGGGTCGAAGTCCTCGGAGTCGGGCTCGACGCCCTCGTTGGCCTGCTTGAGGGACAGCGAGATGCGGCGACGCTCGAGGTCGATGTCGATGACCTTGACGAAGAGCTCGTCGTTGACCTTGGCGACCTGCTCCGGGAGCTCGACGTGACGCTGGGCGAGCTCGGAGATGTGGACGAGGCCCTCGATGCCGTCCTCGACGCGGACGAACGCGCCGAACGGGACGAGCTTGGTGACCTTTCCGGGCACGACCTGGCCGATGGCGTGGGTCCGCGCGAAGGTCTGCCACGGGTCTTCCTGGGTGGCCTTCAGCGACAGGGACACGCGCTCGCGGTCCATGTCGACGTCGAGCACCTCGACCGTGACCTCCTGGCCGACCTCGACGACCTCGGACGGGTGGTCGATGTGCTTCCAGGACAGCTCCGAGACGTGCACGAGGCCGTCGACGCCGCCGAGGTCCACGAACGCACCGAAGTTGACGATCGAGGAGACGACGCCGGGGCGGACCTGGCCCTTCTGCAGCGTGTTGAGGAAGTGCGAACGGACCTCGGACTGGGTCTGCTCGAGCCAGGCACGGCGGGACAGGACCACGTTGTTGCGGTTCTTGTCCAGCTCGATGATCTTGGCCTCGATCTCCTTGTCCACGTAGGGCTGGAGGTCGCGGACGCGGCGCATCTCCACGAGGGAGGCCGGGAGGAAGCCGCGAAGGCCGATGTCGACGATGAGTCCACCCTTGACGACCTCGATCACCTTTCCAGTGACGACGCCGTCCTCCTCCTTGATCTTCTCGATCGAGGACCAGGCCCGCTCGTACTGCGCGCGCTTCTTCGACAGGAGCAGGCGGCCCTCCTTGTCCTCCTTCTGGAGAACAAGGGCCTCGATCTGGTCTCCCACGGCCACGACCTCGTCGGGGTCCACGTCGTGCTTGATCGACAGCTCGCGGGAAAGGATGACGCCCTCGGTCTTGTAACCGATGTCGAGGAGGACCTCGTCGCGGTCCACCTTGACGATGGTGCCCTCGACGATGTCCCCGTCGTTGAAGTACTTGATGGTCTTGTCGATCTCGGCAAGGAGCTCTTCGGTCGAGCCGATGTCGTTGATCGCGACCTGCGGGGTGGTCGGGGCCGGGGTAGTGGTGGTCATGTAGGGGGAAACTCCGATGTGGACAGGGATACTCGTACGGACAGGAAACTGGCTGATGACTCGGCGGGCGCACCCGTGACCGGGCACGGCTCACCGACGATCAATGCTAGCCGCGCTGCCCAAGCGAGACAACCGGTTGACCGCGCGCGGCACCGATGGTGGCGCGGCTCACGTCCCGCGCGTCGCGCGGTCGGAACTGGCGCCGGGCCGGGTCACATCGCGGCGGCGAAGACGATGAGCCCGATGATGACCGGGGCGGCGACGAAGAGCCCGACGTAGAGGAGGACGGCGAGCACCGACAGCGAGTGCGCCCCGCCCCGGCCGGCGTCCGTGTCGGGCGGCGCCTGGCCGTAGTCGTTCCGGACGGCGTACGGACCCGGTCCGCCCTGGGTCGCTCCCGGCTGCCCGTACTGCTGCGGCCCGGTCCCGTACGGGCCCTGCCCGACGCCGTCGCCGCCCGGGTGGACGCCCGCGCCTCCGTAGGCGCCGGCCTGCGCGGCCCGGTGGTCGCCCTCGTACGTCCCGTACGCCGGGCGGGGGTCCGAGGAGCCCATCCCGTGCTTCGGCGGCATGACGCCGGGCGAGGAGAGCTGGTCGCCGGACTCGTAGGGGCTCTGCTCGTTCCAGCCGTACCCGTTGCTCATGGTCGACAACCTCCTCACGGGCCCGTCGGACCCCTGCGCGCGAGTCTATGGCGTCGCCCCTCGGGCCGAGCCTCGTGGGCCGGGCAGTCCGATCCGTGCCACGATCGCCCCGTGCACGGATCCGTCAGCCCCGACTCCCTCACGCCCGGTCGGTCCGGGCCGTGGGCGGCCTACGCCGACGTCGACGCGGAGGCGGCCGCCCGCGCGAACGCGGCGTCGTGGACGAGGGACGCGGACGACTACCTCGCCGAGCACGGCGCCGTCCTCGGCGCGGCGGACTTCGTCTGGGGCCCCGAGGGGCTGCGGGAGGAGGACGCACGGCTCCTCGGACCGGTCGAGGACCTGCGCGGGTCCACGGTCGTCGAGGTTGGCGCGGGCGCCGCGCAGTGCTCCCGCTGGCTGACGGCGCGGGGCGTCCGCGCGATCGCGACCGACGTCTCCGAGGGCATGCTGGCCGCCGCCCGCTCGCTCGACGCCGCCACCGGCATCCGCACGCCGACCCTGCTCGCCGACGCCCGGAGCCTGCCGCTGCCCGACCGGTCGGCCGACGCCGTCTTCACGTCCTTCGGGGCGATCCCGTTCGTCGGCGACGCCGAGCGGGTCCACGCCGAGGCAGCCCGGGTGCTGCGCTCGGGCGGCCTCTGGGTCTGCTCGGTCACGCACCCGGTGCGCTGGATGTTCCCCGACGACCCGACGGCGGAGGGGATGGGCGTCACGCGGCCGTACTTCGACCGGCGGCCCTACGTGGAGACGGACGCGGCCGGTGTGCGGTACGCGGAGTTCCACCGCACGGTCGGGGACCACGTCCGGCACGTCGTGTCCGCCGGGCTCGACCTCGTGGACATCGTGGAGCCGGAGTGGCCCGCGGGGCGGGACGTCACGTGGGGTGGCTGGGGACCCGAGCGTGGCGCATTCGTCCCCGGCACGATGATCCTCGTCGCCCGCCGCCCGGTATCAGGCCCGGGGGCCTGACCGGACCGCGGTCGTTCGAGCAGCCCGACGGCGACAGTCGGTCAGTGCGCCGCGTCGCGCCAGGACCGGCCGATCCCGACGGAGACGTCCAGCGGGACCGACAGATCCATCGCCCCCGCCATCGTCGTGCGGACGAGCTCCTCGACCTCGTCGCGCTCGCCCGGTGCGACCTCGAGCACGAGCTCGTCGTGGACCTGGAGTAGCACGCGCGAGGCGAGCGACCGCTCGGCGATCTCGGCGTCGAGGCGGATCATCGCGAGCTTGATGATGTCCGCGGCGGAGCCCTGGATCGGCGCGTTCAGCGCGATGCGCTCGGCGAGCTCCCGCCGCTGACGGTTGTCGGACGTGAGGTCGGGCAGGTAGCGGCGGCGACCGAGGATCGTCGCGGTGTAGCCGCGCACGCGCGCCTCCTCCTGCACGCCGCGCAGGTAGTCGCGCACGCCGCCGAACCGCTCGAAGTAGGCGTCCATGAGCGCCCTGGCCTCGTCGACCTCGACCCCGAGCTGCTGCGAGAGGCCGAACGCGCTCAGACCGTAGGCGAGCCCGTAGCTCATCGCCTTGATCCGACGACGCTGCTCCGCCGTGACCTCGTCGACCGGCACCCCGAACACCGAGCCCGCGACGAACGCGTGCAGGTCCTCGCCGGAGCGGAAGGCCTCGATGAGGGCCTCGTCCTTGGACAGGTGCGCCATGATGCGCATCTCGATCTGCGAGTAGTCCGCCGTCATGAGTGACTCGCCCGCCGGGCTGACGACGAACGCGTGGCGGATCCGCATGCCGTCCTCGCTGCGCACGGGCACGTTCTGCAGGTTCGGGTCCTTCGAGCTCAGCCGCCCGGTCGCGGCCACCGTCTGCTGGAAGGTCGTGCGCACCCGGTCGTCGGGCTGGACCTCGCCGCGCAGCGCGTCCACGGTCTGCCGGAGCTTGATCTGCTCGCGGTGCCGCAACAGCGCCACGAGGAACGGGTGCTGGGTCTGCTCGAGCAGCCAGGCGAGTGCGTCCGCGTTCGTCGTCCAGCCCGTCTTCGTCTTCTTCGTCCGCGGCATGTCCAGCTGGTCGAACAGCACCTCCTGGAGCTGCTTCGGGCTGGAGAGGTTGACCTGCCGGTCGATGGCCGCGTACGCGGCGTTCGCGGCGTCATCGACCTGCGTGGCGAAGTCCGAGGACAGGCCGTCGAGGTACTCCGTGTCGACCGCGATGCCGAGGTCCTCCATCCGCTCGAGCACGCGCTGGACCGGGAGCTCGAGGTCGGTGAGCAGCTCGACTCCCCCGGCGGCCTCGAGCTCGGTCGTCAGCGGCGCGACGAGCGCGACCGTGGCGTGCGCGCGGCGGGCGCGCGCGAGGTCGGCGGCGCCGTCGTCGAGCGAGAGGTCGAGCTCGCCCTGCTGCGCGCCGTCCTCGGCGTCGAGCTCGATGCCGAGCCTCTCGAGCACGAGGTCGTCGAGATCGAGGTGCCGGGCGTCCGGACGGGCGATGTACCCGGCGAGGGCCGGGTCGTGGACGACCCCGGCCAGGGTGAGGCCGCTTCCCTTGAGGGCGTGCCAGGCGCGCTTGGCGTCGTGCACGACCTTCGGCGCGGACGCATCGCCCAGCCACTCGCGCAGTGCCGCCTCGTCGTCCCCTGTCACCTCGGTGAGGTCGATGCTCACGGCGTGGGCGTCGTCGTCGGCGATCGCGACGGCCGTGGCCTCCCCGAGGCCCGGCCGGCCCGAGCCCTCGACGACGAGGCCGAGCCTCGTGCCGGCCCGCTCCCCCAGCCAGTCCGTGAGCGAGCCGTCGACGTCGTCGACCACGACCTCGGGGCCGGTCGGCTCGACGGGCGTGCCGTCGTCGGGCAGGACGGCGAACAGGCGGGGGCGCAGGGCCGTGAACTCGAGGACGTCGAACAGGCGCGTGAGCTCGTCTCGGTCCGGGGCGGCCGGGGCGAGGGCCTCGGGCGTGAGGCCGAGGTCGACGTCGGTGAGGAGGTGGTTGAGCTTGCGGTTGCGGATGACGTCGGAGAGGTGGTCCCGCAGCGACTGGCCGGCCTTGCCCGGGACCTCGTCCGCGCGGGCGATGATGTTGTCCAGGCCGTCGAACTGGCCGATCCACTTCGCGGCCGTCTTCGGGCCGACCCCGGGAACGCCGGGCAGGTTGTCCGCCTGCTCGCCCGTGAGCGCGGCGAGCTCCGGGTAGCGGTGCGGGGGGACGCCGTACTTCTCCTCGACCGACTCGGGGGTCATGCGCGCGACCGTGGAGACGCCCTTGACCGGGTAGAGCACGGTCACGCGGTCGTCGACGAGCTGGAAGGCGTCCCGGTCGCCGGAGACGACGGCGACCTCCATGCCGCCCTCGGAGCCCGCGGCCGCGAGGGTGGCGAGGATGTCGTCGGCCTCGAAGCCGTCGAGCGAGAGCGTGGCGAAGCCGGCCGCGCGCAGGACCTCCGCGAGGAGCGGGACCTGTCCCTTGAATGCCTCCGGCGTGGCGTCGCGCCCGCCCTTGTACTCGCCGTACTCCTCGGACCGGAACGTCGGCGCCGAGGTGTCGAAGGCGATCGCCACGTGCGTCGGCTTCTCCTCGGCGATGAGCGTGATGAGCATCGAGACGAAGCCGTAGACCGCGTTCGTGTTCTGCCCGGCCGAGTTGGAGAACTTCTCGGCGGGCAGCGCGAAGAAGGCGCGGAACGCCATGGAGTGTCCGTCGATGAGAAGGAGGCGCTGGCCGGTCGATTCGCTCACAACGGACACCCTATGGCCCGGCGCCCACACGCCGCGATGTCCCGCACGGACGGCCGCCGCCCGCGCCCGGCCGGACCTGGCAGGCTGTCGGCGTGCCCGCGCCCCCGACGTCCGCCAAGCTCCCCTACGCGGTCGGCATGTTCGGCTCCTCGCTGCCGATCAACCTCGTGCGCGGGTCGATCCTCCTGTTCTACGTCGACACCCTCGGGCTCAGCTCGGTGGCGTACGGCGTCGTCATGGCGGTCTACGCCGTCATCGACGCGCTCGACAACCCGGTCCTGGGGCACCTCTCGGACCGCACGCGCAGCAGGTTCGGCCGGCGTCGGCCCTGGCTCATGGTGGCCGTGCCGGTGCTCGTGGCCGTGTTCATCGCCCTGTTCTCCCCGCCCGACGGGCTCACCGGCGCCGCGCTCGTCGCCTGGTTCGCGGTCTTCGCGATCCTCACCGAGGCCGCGGACTCGATGTTCAACGCGAACTACACCTCGCTGCTGCCCGAGCTGTTCCGGACCGAGGACGAGCGCAGCCGCGTCAACGCGATGCGCCAGGTGTTCCAGCTGGCCGCGATGGTCGTCTCGGTGGCCCTCACGCCGATGCTCACCACCCGCTGGCTCGGCAGTGAGCACGGCCCCGAGGGCTTCTCCCGCACGGCGGTGCTGTTCGGCGTCGTCGCGCTCCTCGTCATGGGGGCGATGGTTCTCGGTGTCCGCGAGGACCCGGGGGTCCAGCACGAGCCGCCCACGGCGCTGCGGCACTCGATCGTCGGTGTCCTGCGGACCCGGGAGTTCTGGCTCATCGGCGTGACGATCGCCGGCTACGGCGCCGCGCTCGGCCTCATGGTCTCCGGCGTCCAGCTGTGGATGCGGTACACGCTCCACCGGCCGGTCGGCGACGCCACCCCCGTCCTCGGCGCCGCGATCCTCGTCGCGGCCGCCGCCCTGCCCGCCTGGGCGTGGCTCGCCCGCCGCGTCGGCGCCCCGCGCGCCTGGCGGTGGGCTCTCGTCTGGCTCGCCGCGTCGTTCCTCCCCCTGTGGTTCGTCACGGACCTGGCCGGCGCGGTCGTGGGCGCGGCCGTCGTCGGGGTCGGGTACGGGGGCGTCCTCGCGACGACGGACCTCGTGACCGCGCGCGTCCTCGACCGCGACGCCCGCGTGAGCGGGCTGCACCGCGAGGGGGTGTTCCTCGGCTCGTTCGGCGTGTTCGCGCGCCTCACCGGCGCGCTCGGCGGGCTGGCGCTCGTCTCGCTCGACTGGTTCTTCGGCTACGCCGGCGGTAACGCGCCCGGCGAGGATCCCGGGCGGGCCTTCCGCGTGTACACGTGCCTCTACCCGGCGGCGCTCGTGGCGGTTGCCGCCGTCGCCGCCAGGTTCGTCCGCGTCGACGACGAGACGGGCGGCCGGCCCGCGTCGCCCACGACCGGCGACGTGGCACGCTGACGCCATGACGAACACCTCCGCCCCGACCGGTCCCACTCCGCCGCCTGCCGACGAGCTCGCCGCGTGGATCGAGGAGCGCTCCCGGACCGGTCTCACCGCCAGGCTCGGCATCGAGGTGGTGGAGGTGAGCCGCAAGTCGGTCGTCGCGCGGATGCCGGTGGAGGGCAACGAGCAGCCGCTCGGCCTGCTGCACGGCGGCGCGAGCGCGGCCCTCGCCGAGACGATCGGCAGCTGGGCCGCCGCGCTGGCCGCGCCGGCCGGGCACGCGCCCGTCGGGACGGAGCTCGGGGCGACGCACCTGCGGTCGGCGACCTCCGGCTGGGTCACCGGGCGGACGCGCGCCCTGCACGAGGGCCGGCGGACCGCGAACTACGTCATCGAGGTGCACGACGACGCCGGTCGCCTGGTCTGCAACGCCCGCCTGTCGTGCATGTACGTGCCCGTCACCGCCGAGCACGCGCGCGCCGATATCTGACCGGGCTCGGCCTGCATACGGGGAGACGGACGCGCCGCGGGCCGGCATCCGTGTCGGATGCCGGCCCGCGATCGCGTGCGGGGCGTGTCAGCCGCGCCCGCCCACCTGCTCGATGACGGCGTCGGCGACCTCGCGCATGGTGAGGCGACGGTCCATGGACGTCTTCTGGATCCAGCGGAAGGCCTCGGGCTCGCTCAGGCCCATCTTGGTCTGCAGGAGACCCTTGGCGCGGTCCACGCGCTTGCGGGTCTCGAACTGGTCCACGAGCGAGGCGACCTCGGACTCCAGCGCGATGATCTCCTCGTGGCGGCTGACCGCGATCTCCACGGCGGGCACGAGGTCCGCCGGGGTGAACGGCTTGACCACGTAGGCCATGGCGCCGGCCTCGCGGGCGCGCTCGACGAGCTCCTTCTGGGAGAAGGCCGTGAGCATGACGACCGCGCAGGTGCGGTTGGCCATGATCTTCTCGGCGGCCGTGATGCCGTCCATGACCGGCATCTTCACGTCCATGACGATGGCGTCCGGCTCGAGCTCGGAGGCCAGGCGCACGGCCTGCTCACCGTCCGCCGCCTCACCGACGACGTCGAAGCCCGCGTCGCGGAGGGTCTCCACGATGTCGAGTCGGATGAGCGTCTCGTCCTCGGCCACGACGACGCGTCGGCTCTCCGTGTCCTCGGAACGCCCGGTCTCGGGGTCCGACGACAGGATGTCGATGGCGTCGTCCGCCGTGCTCGGGGTCTCGGGGGCCTGCGTGGCGTCCTCGCCGGCCGGGCTCTCACTGTTCGTCACATGAAACAGCGTAGGACACCGACCGATGGCACTGCGATCCCCGGCCCCTGTGAACCGTGACGCATTCGTGACCATGGCCGTGCACGAGTGTGCACGGACGAGATCGCGCGCGGAACGGGTATCCGTCTACGGTCCTTCTGGCCGCGCGCCGTCGTCGGGCGGGGCGACCGCGGCCGGGACGGACTCTCGACCCCGAAGGGCACCTGGACGATGACGAGCGTGACCTACCTCGACGCCGCGGCCGTGCGTGCCGCGCTGACCCCGGCGGCGGCCGTCGAGGCGATCGCCGGGGCACTGACGGAAGGCTTCGACCCCGCCGGCGACATCGCCCGCGTCGGCCCCACGACCAGCCACGGCCAGTTCCTCCTCATGCCCTCCGAGGTGGGCGCGCACGCCGGCGTCAAGGTCGCGACCGTCGCGCCCGGCAACGCCGGGCGTGGGCTGCCGCGGATCCAGGCCACCTACCTGCTGTACGACGCCGAGACGCTGAGCCTGACGGCCGTGCTCGACGGCACCGCCCTGACCGCGCTGCGCACGCCGGCCGTCGCGGTCGCGGCCGCCCGCAGCGCCCTTACGCGGATCGACCGGCCGGCGCAGGTCGTGATCGTCGGCGCCGGCCCTCAGGCGGTGTGGCACGCCGACACGCTTCGCGCGGTCCTCGGCCACGAGCCCGCGGCGGTGTCCTTCGTGGTCCGCCGCCCCGAGCGGGCTGGCGCCGACGTGCGGGGCCGCGGAGTCGTGCTGACGGCGGGCGGCACCGAGGCGAGCCAGGCGCTGGGCTCCGCGGACGTCGTCGTGTGCGCGACGAGCGCCCGCACGCCGCTGTTCCCCGCGGACGCGGTCGGCCCGGAGGCGGTGGTGATCGCGATCGGCTCGCACGAGCCCGACGCCCGCGAGCTCGACCCGGCGCTCCTGGCCGGAGCGACGGTGATCGTGGAGGACCGGGCCAGCGCCCTGCGCGAGGCCGGGGACGTCGTCCTGGCGATCCGCGACGGGGCGATCGGCGAGCGCGAGCTGGTGGCGATGGCCGACGCGGTGCGGGACCCGGCGTCGGTCCCTGGCGGGCGGCGCACCGTGGTCAAGACGGTCGGCATGTCCTGGCAGGACCTCGTCATCGCCGAGGCCGTGCACGCCCGCAGCCGCTGACCTCGCAGACGGAGAACGGACGCCGGCGGGTTGGGTGGGTGCTCCCGGCGGGACTCGAACCCGCATGCCGTGAGGCGCCGCATTTTGAGTGCGGTGTGTCTGCCAGTTCCACCACGGGAGCGTGACGCCCGCGCGCGAGGCGCGGGCGGTCGGACCGCCTCGGTGGCCGGCCGCGTGGCCGGCCACCGAGGGTCACGACTCAGGCGGGCGTACCGAAGGTCTCGCCCACGCGGTGCACGCGGATGGAGTTCGTGCTGCCGACGGTCTGCGGCGGCATCCCGGCGACGATGACGACCGGGTCGCCCTTCTCGGCCAGCCCGTTCTCCTTCACGAAGGAATCCACCTGGTCCACCATCTCGTCCGTGTGCGAGACGGCGGGGACGACGTAGGCCTGGACGCCCCAGGACAGGGCGAGGCGCTTGCGGGTCTCCTCGGACGGCGTGAACGCGAGCAGCGGGATGCGCGAGCGGAGGCGGGACATCCGGCGGGCCGTGTCGCCCGACTGCGTGAACGTGGCGAGGTAGCCGACGTCGAGCGTGGTCGCGATGTCCGCCGCAGCCCGGGTGATGACGCCGGACCGGGTGGCCGGCGGCTGGCCGAGGGGCTGGATGCGGTCGATGCCGTGCTCCTCGGTGTGCTCGACGATCCGGGCCATCGTGCGGACGGCCTCGATCGCGTAGGCGCCGACGGAGGTCTCGCCGGAGAGCATGACCGCGTCCGCGCCGTCGAGGACGGCGTTCGCGCAGTCGGAGGCCTCGGCGCGGGTCGGGCGCGGGCTCGTGATCATCGACTCGAGGACCTGCGTGGCCACGATGACCGGCTTGGCCTGTCGGCGCGCCAGCTCGACGGCCTGCTTCTGCACGAGCGGGACGTCCTCGAGCGGCAGCTCGACGCCGAGGTCGCCGCGGGCGACCATGATGCCGTCGAAGGCGTCGACGATCTCGTCGAGGGCCTCGACGGCCTGCGGCTTCTCGATCTTGGCGATGACGGGCAGGCGTCGGCCGGCCTCATCCATGATCGCGTGGACGTCGTCGATGTCGGAGGCGTTGCGGACGAAGGACAGCGCGATGAAGTCGACCTCGAGGCCGAGCGCCCAGCGCAGGTCCTCCTTGTCCTTCTCGGACATGGCGGGCACGGAGACCGCCACACCCGGGAGGTTGAGGCCCTTGTGGTTCGAGACGGGGCCCGGGACCTCGACGCGGGTGACGACGCGGGGTCCGTCGACCTCCACGACCCGCACCGCGACCTTGCCGTCGTCGATGAGGATGCGGTCGCCGGGCTTGCAGTCCCCCGGCAGGCCCTTGTACGTGGTGGACGCGAGCTCCTTGGTGCCCGGGACGTCCTCGGTCGTGATCGTGAAGGTGTCGCCCGCGACCAGCTGGACCTCGCGGTCCACGAAGTTGCCGAGGCGGATCTTGGGGCCCTGGAGGTCGACGAGGACGGCGACCGGGCGACCCGCGGCGTCGGCGGCCGCGCGGACCCGCTCGATCACCTGCGCGTGCTCCTCGGCGACGCCGTGGCTGCGGTTGATCCGGGCGACGTCCATGCCCGCGTCGACCAGTTCCTGAATCTTCTCCGGGGTGTCCGTGGCCGGTCCGAGTGTGCACACGATCTTGGCTCTACGCATGGTGTCCAGCCTAGTTGTATCGCCGGGTCGTCCGCGCACCCATGACCCCGTTGTCCCTCACACTGTGACCTGCATCGTCGTGGGACGGATGGGGGCGGGCAGCTCCGTGCCGCCGCGCAGGAACCGGTCGACGGACGCGGCCGCCGAGCGGCCCTCCGCGATAGCCCACACGATGAGCGACTGACCGCGGCCGGCGTCGCCCGCCACGAAGACGCCGGGGACGTTCGTCGCGAAGTCGTCGTCGCGCTCGATGCGGCCGCGGGCGTCCACGGACACACCCAGCTGGTCGACGACGCCGTCGGTCGGGACGCCCACGAAGCCCATGGCCAGCAGGACGAGCTGGGCCGGGATGCGGCGCTCGGTCCCCTCGACCGGGACCGGGCGTCCGCCCTTGAAGACGACCTCGTTGACGACGAGGTGGGTGACCCGCCCCTCGCCGGCGGAACCGTCGGAGACCATCTCGGCGGTCGCCGTCGCGTAGACGCGCTCGCCGCCCTCCTCGTGCGCGGACGAGATGCGGAACGTCATCGGGTAGGTGGGCCAGGGCTGGCCGGCGGGCCGTTCCTCTCCCGGGCGGGGCATGATCTCCAGCTGGGTGATGGAGCGCGCGCCCTGACGGGTGGCGGTGCCGAGGCAGTCGGCGCCGGTGTCGCCGCCGCCGATGATGACGACGTCCTTGCCCTCCGCGGTGATCTGGTCCTCGACCGGGAGGCCGTGGACCACGCGGGTGGCCTGCGGGAGGTACTCCATCGCCTGGTGCACGCCGCCGAGCTCGCGCCCGAGGACCGGGAGGTCGCGGGGAATCGTCGAGCCGATCGCGAGGACGACCGCGTCGTACCGCTCGAGGAGGTCCTCGCCGGTCAGCCCGCCCTCGCCGCCGACGTCGGAACCCGGCCGGAAGATCGTGCCCTCCGCCGCCATCTGGTCGAGCCGGCGGTCGAGGTGCGCCTTCTCCATCTTGAACTCGGGGATGCCGTAGCGGAGCAGCCCGCCGACGGCGTCCGCCCGCTCGAGGACGGCCGTCGTGTGGCCGGCGCGGGTGAGCTGCTGGGCGGTCGCGAGCCCGGCAGGGCCGGAACCGATGACCGCGACGCGCCTGCCGGTCAGCTGCTGCGGGATCTGCGGCGTCACGAAGCCCTCGTCGAAGGCCGTGTCGATGATCGACTGCTCGACGTTCTTGATCGTCACAGGCGGCTGGTTGATGCCGAGGACGCAGGCGGTCTCGCACGGCGCCGGGCACAGCCGCCCGGTGAAGTCCGGGAAGTTGTTCGTGGCGTGCAGTCGCTCGGACGCACGACGGAAGTCGCCGCGGCGGACGAGGTCGTTCCACTCGGGGATGAGGTTCCCGAGCGGGCAGCCGTTGTGGCAGAACGGGATGCCGCAGTCCATGCAGCGTCCGGCCTGCCGGATGAGCGTGGGGACGAACGCCTCGTCTGCGCCGCGCTGCGCGTACACCTCGCGGTAGTCCCGGATGCGGACCGGGACGGGCCGCCGCTCGGGGAGCTCGCGGTCGCGGGTGGTCAGGAATCCCTTCGGGTCAGCCACGGGTTGCCTCCATGATCTCGGTCCACACCTGCGGTGCGGCCGCGTCGAGTCCGGCCTCGGTGGCCCTGGTCAGGGCGGCCGAGACGGCGGCGTACTGGCGGTGCAGCACGCGGGTGATGCGCGTCGGCAGGGCGGCGCGGTCGGACAGGAGCCGCTCGGCCACCGCCGAGCCGGTGAGCTCCAGGTGGCGCTCGAGCAGCGGGACGACGACCGCGAGGTCGTCGTTGTCGAGCGCGTCGATCAGCAGGTCGCCCGCCGCCGCGGCTGCGGGGTTGATGAGCGCGCGGTCGAGGTCGAGCACGTAGGCGGTGCCGCCGGACATGCCGGCGAACATGTTCCGCCCGGTGGGGCCGAGGAGGAGCATGGTGCCACCGGTCATGTACTCGGCCGCGTGGTCGCCCACCCCCTCGACCACGAGGGTCGCGCCGGACAGGCGGACGCCGAACCGTTCGCCGGCGCGGCCCCGGATGAAGACCTCGCCCGAGGTCGCGCCGTAGCCGATGACGTTGCCGGCCACCACGTTGTCCTCGGCCGCGAAGGCGGAGCGCGGGTCCGGGGCGATGACGATGCGGCCGCCGGAGAGACACTTGCCGACGTAGTCGTTCGCGTCGCCGACGAGCCGGAGGGTCAGGCCCGCGGGGATGAGCGCCCCGAAGGACTGGCCGGCCGAGCCCGTGAGGGTGAGGTCGATCGTGTCGGGGGCAAGGCCCTTGCCCTCGGTCCGCCGGGTGATCTCGTGGCCGAGCATCGTGCCGACGGTCCGGTTGACGTTGCGCACGCCGACGCTCGCCGTCACCTTCTCGCCGCGCTCCAGCGCGGGCATCGCCAGCTCGATGAGCCGCACGTCCAGCGCGTCCGCCAGTCCGTGGTCCTGCGCCTTGGTGTGGTGCAGGGCGGAGCCGGGCCTCGGCTCGACGGCTGCGAGCAGCGGGGTGAGGTCGAGGCCCTCGGTCTTGTAGTGGCGCACGGCCTTGGTGGGGTCGAGCAGCTCGACCCGGCCGACGGCCTCCTCGATCGAGCGCAGCCCGAGGGACGCGAGGATCTCGCGGACCTGCTCGGCGATGTACTCGAAGAAGGTGACGACGAACTCGGGCTTGCCGCTGAACCGCGAGCGCAGCTCAGGGTTCTGGGTGGCGACGCCGACCGGGCAGGTGTCGAGGTGGCAGACCCGCATCATCACGCAGCCGGAGACGACCAGCGGGGCGGTGGCGAAGCCGAACTCCTCCGCACCGAGCAGCGCGGCGACGATGACGTCGCGGCCGGTCTTCAGCTGGCCGTCCGTCTGGACGACGATCCGGTCGCGCAGGTCGTTGAGCACCAGCGTCTGCTGGGTCTCGGCGAGGCCGAGCTCCCAGGGGCCGCCCGCGTGCTTGAGCGAGGTCAGCGGGGAGGCGCCCGTCCCGCCGTCGTGGCCGGAGACGAGCACGACGTCGGCGTGGGCCTTGGACACGCCGGCGGCGACCGTTCCCACGCCCACCTCGGAGACGAGCTTGACGTGCACCCGGGCGGAGGGGTTCGCGTTCTTCAGGTCGTGGACCAGCTGGGCGAGGTCCTCGATCGAATAGATGTCGTGGTGCGGGGGCGGCGAGATGAGCCCGACGCCGGGCGTCGAGTGCCGGGTGCGCGCGACCCACGGGTAAACCTTCGGTCCGGGCAGCTGGCCGCCCTCGCCGGGCTTCGCGCCCTGCGCCATCTTGATCTGGATGTCGTCGGCGTAGGTGAGGTACTCGGAGGTCACGCCGAAGCGGCCCGAGGCGACCTGCTTGATCGCCGAGCGCCGCTCCGGGTCGTGCAGGCGCTCCGGGTCCTCGCCGCCCTCGCCGGTGTTCGACTTGCCGCCGAGGCGGTTCATGGCGATGGCGAGGGTCTCGTGGGCCTCCATCGAGATCGAGCCGTAGCTCATCGCGCCGGTGGAGAAGCGCTTGACGATCTCCGAGACGGGCTCGACCTCCTCGACCGGTATCGGGTCGAGCTCGCCGGTCTTCAGGCCGAGCAGGCCGCGGATCGTCATGAGTCGCTCGGACTGGTCGTCGATGCGGTCCGTGTACTGGCGGAAGATGTCGTACCGCCGGTTGCGCGTGGAGTGCTGGAGGCGGAACACGGTCTCCGGGTCGAACAGGTGGGGCTCGCCCTCACGCCGCCACTGGTACTCGCCGCCCGTGCCCAGCTCGCGGTACGCCGGCGAGATGCCCGACCTCGGGTAGGCCGCCGCGTGCCGCTCGGCAACCTCCGCCGCGATGACGTCGAGACCGACCCCACCGAGCGGGGTCGGGGTCCCGGTGAAGTACCGCGTGACGAGCTCCGCGTCGAGGCCGATGGCCTGGAAGAGCTGGGCGCCGCGGTAGGAGGCAACCGTGGAGACCCCCATCTTCGACATCACCTTGAGCACGCCCTTGCCGAGCGCGTAGATGACGTTGCGGACCGCGGTCTCGGCGGACACGCCCGGGACCTCGCCGTCGGCGACGAGCCGCTCGGCGGTCTCCATCGCGAGGTACGGGTTCACGGCCGCCGCCCCGTAGCCGATGAGGAGGGCGACGTGGTGCACCTCGCGCACGTCCCCCGCCTCGACGACGAGGCTGATCCTCGTGCGGGTCCGCCGACGGATCGTGTGGTGGTGCACGGCAGAGGTGAGCAGCAGGGACGGGATCGGTGCGAGCGCTGCGGTCGCGTTGCGGTCGGACAGCACGACGATGTTCGCCCCGCGCTCGATGGCGTCGTCGATCTCGGCGCAGATCGCCTCGATCCGGGCGGCCAGGGCCTCTCCCCCGCCGTCGACCGGGTAGAGGCCGGAGATGCGGACGGAGGTGAGCCCGCGGCCCGTGCGCCTGGCCCGGGAGATGTTCTCGATCTTCGCCAGCTCGTCGTTGTCGATCGTCGGGAACGGGACCACGATCTTGCGCGCGTGGTCCTCGACCTCGTCGAGCAGGTTGGGCTCCGGGCCGATCGCGCCCATCACCGAGGTGACGAGCTCCTCGCGGATCGCGTCGAGCGGCGGGTTGGTGACCTGGGCGAAGGCCTGCGAGAAGTAGTCGAACAGCAGGCGCGGGCGTGCGGACAGTGCCGCGAGCGGCGTGTCGGTGCCCATCGAGCCGATCGCCTCGGCGCCGGTGGCCGCCATGGGTCGGACGATGACCCGGAGCTCCTCCTCGGTGAAGCCGAACATCTGCTGGCGGCGGACCACCGAGTCGGCCGGGTGCCCGGCGTGCTCGCGGGGCGGGAGGTCGGAGAGATGGACGAGGTTGTCCGCGAGCCACTGCCGGTAGGGGTGGGCGCCGGCGAGCTCGGCCTTGATCTCCTCGTCGGGCACGATGCGCCCGGCCTCGGTGTCGACGAGGAACATGGTGCCGGGCTCGAGCCGACCCTTCGCCACGACGGTCGCGGGGTCGAGGTCGAGGACCCCGGACTCCGAGGCGAGGACCACGAGTCCGTCGGCGGTGCGCCACCAGCGTCCGGGGCGCAGGCCGTTGCGGTCCATGACGGCGCCCGCGAGGGTCCCGTCCGTGAAGCAGACGGCGGCGGGGCCGTCCCACGGCTCCATGATCGTGCCGGTGTACTCGTAGAACGCCCGCAGCTCGTCCGGCATCGTGTCGTGGTTCTGCCACGCCTCGGGGATCATCGTGAGCACCGCATGCGGCAGCGACCGTCCGCCCAGGTGCAGGAGCTCGAGCACCTCGTCGAAGGTCGCCGAGTCGGACGCGCCCGGGGTCACGATCGGCAGGAGGCCGTCGACGTCGCCGAGGACGTCCGAGGCCAGCTGCCCCTCGCGGGCGGCCATCCAGTTGCGGTTCCCGCGCACGGTGTTGATCTCGCCGTTGTGGGCGATGTACCGGAACGGGTGCGCGAGCGGCCAGCTCGGGAAGGTGTTCGTGGAGAACCGCGAGTGGACGAGCGCGATCGACGTGACGACGCGCGGGTCCGAGAGGTCCGGAAAGAACTGCTCGAGCTGGGCGGTCGTGAGCATGCCCTTGTAGGTGATCGTCCGCGGCGAGAGCGACGCGAAGTAGACGCCCGCGTTGTCCGACCGCTTGCGCAGGCGGAACACGCGGCGCTCGAGCTCGAGGCCGGACAGATCGTCAACGGCGACGAAGAGCTGCCGCATCGTCGGCATCGTGCCGAGCGCGGTGGGTCCGATCTCGGACGGGTCGACGGGCACCGAGCGCCAGCCGAGGACCTCGATCCCCTCCTCGGCGGCGATCGTCTCGACGAGCTCGACGGCCTTCGCGCGCTCGCCCGCGGCGGGCAGGAAGGCCGTGCCGACGGCGTAGCTGCCGACGGTGGGCAGGTCGAAGTCGACGACCTCGCGGAAGAAGGCGTCGGGCACCTGCAGGAGGATGCCCGCACCGTCGCCGGTGGCCTCCTCCGCGCCGACGGCGCCCCGGTGCTCGAGGTTCGTCAGCGCAAGGAGCGCCGCGTCCACGATGTCGCGTCCGGCGTGGCCACGCGTCGTGGCGACCATCGCGACGCCGCACGCGTCGTGCTCGTGGCTCGGGTCGTAAAGGCCCTGTGCGGTCGGCACCTGAGTCCCGCTCATCGTCCGTCCTCTCTCGGCGCGCGCCGCGCGCCGATCCTGCTGTGCGGGGGAATGCCCTCGATACCGGTTCGACAACCATCCATTGCCGTTCCTTGGGTCTTTGCAGCCATGACCATGGCGCACTGCTCCCGCGGGATGTGATTCAGTGTCGACTCGCGGTCGTTTCGAGCGTGTTACGGGCCTGTTTCCATCACGCGTCGAGCCCAGTTTTTGGTGCAATCCCGGGCGAGCACCGGCGAGGAATCGGCTCGGAGCCGCGACTCTGTGGCTCCTTGCGACACACATGCGTCGTCTTGACCACAACTATATGGTGCGAGGCGGTCACGTGGCGACGTCGGCCCGTGCACGACGACGGGCGGCCCGTGCCGAATGGCACGGGCCGCCCGTCGAGGGGTCGGAAGGAAGTCAGGCCGGGGAGGGCACCGACCCGTCGCCCACGGTGCCGCTCGGGTCGGCGGCGTCGGACACGGCCTCGGCGTCAGAGCTCACCTCGTCGCCCTCCCCCGCGCCGGCCGCGTCAGACGCACCCGTGCCCACCGCGCCGGCGCCGCCGGCCTCCGCCGTCGGGCCGTGGCCGGCCATCCAGATCTCGTCCCGGTGCGGGTGGAGCCGTGCCTGGCGGGCGAGCCAGATGATGATGGCGACGCCGATCACCCAGGCGACGATGGCGATGAGCTGGTGGATCCGAATGCCGAGCACGATCATCGACGGGTCCGTGCGCAGCGACTCGGTCAGGGTGCGGCCGGTGAGGTAGATGATGACGTAGAGCCAGAAGACGCGGCCGCCGTCGAGGCGCAGCCTGCGCTGCAGGAGCACGAGCACGACCGCACCGGTGAGGTTCCACAGCCCCTCGTAGAGGAACGTGGGGTGCACGAGGCCGGGCTCGCGGTCGATGCGCAGGCCCCACGGCAGGTCCGTGGCCGTGCCGTACAGCTCCTGGTTGAAGTAGTTGCCGAGCCGGCCGACCGCCTGGGCAACGAGGAGACCGGGCGCGAGTGCGTCGGCGAACGGGCCGATCCGCAGGCCGCGGCGCCGCAGCCCGATGTACGCGCCGAGGGCGCCGAACAGGACGGCGCCCATGATGCCCAGCCCGCCGTTCCACAGGCGGAACATCTCCACCCAGTCGCCGTCCGGCCCGAAGAAGTCCTGCGGGTGGGTGGCGACGTGGTAGATCCGGGAGCCGACGATGCCGAACGGCACCATCCAGTACAGGGCGATGTCGGCGGCCGTGTCGGCCGGCCCGCCCTTGCGGGTGTAGCGGCGGTCGAGGATCCACCAGGCGAGGATCGCGCCGACGATGATCGCCAGCGCGTACGCGCGCAGCGGGAACGGGCCCAGGTTGATCACGTTCTCGGGCGGGCTCGGGATCCCGCGCTCGGTGAGCGCGGCCGAGGCACGGGTCGCGAGGTCGAGCGCCCCGGCGGACACCGCCCCGGTCACGCCCGGCCCTCCCGCACGCCGGAGGCGAGCTCCGCCGCGAGCGCGCCGATCGCGTCGAGGCCGGCGGTGCCGCCGCCGTCCGTGCCGAGCGCCTTGACGAACGCGGAACCGACGATGACCCCGTCGGCGAAGCCGGCGACCTCGGCCGCCTGCTCGCGGTTCGACACCCCGATGCCGACGCACGCGCGCTCGGCCCCGGCCGCCTTCGTGCGGGCGACGAGATCGCCGGCGCCGCCGGACAGCGAGGTCTGCAGGCCGGTCACGCCCATGCGGCTCGCGACGTACACGAACCCGCGGGAGGCCTGGGCGACCTCGGCCAGCCGCTCGTCCGTGGAGGCCGGCGCCACGAGGAAGACCTTGTCGAGGTCGTGCGCGTCGGCGGCGCCCACCCACGCGCCTGCCTCCTCCGGGAGGAGGTCCGGCGTGATGAGCCCGGCGCCGCCGGCCGAGGAGAGGTCGGCCGCGAAGCGCTCCACGCCGTAGGCGTAGATCGGGTTGTAGTAGGTCATGACGAGGACGGCCGCGCCGGTCGTCGCCACCTGCTCGACGGCGGACAGCACCTCGCGCGTGCGGGTCCCCTTCTGAAGGGCCACCTCGGACGCGGCCTGGATGAGCGGGCCGTCCATCATCGGGTCGGAGTACGGCAGCCCGAACTCGACGACGTCCACGCCCGCGTCGATGACGACCTTCGCGGCCTCGACCGATGTGGCGAGGTCCGGGTACCCGGCCGGGAGGTAGGCGATGAGGGCCGGCCTGCCGTCGGCCAGGGCGTCGTCGATCGCCGCTCCGGCGGTGCGGTTCATCGGTTCTCTCCCAGGTTGAAGTAGTCCATCGCGGTCTCCATGTCCTTGTCCCCACGGCCGGACAGGTTGACGAGGATGATCGGTGCTTCGCCGTCGTGGTCCTCGCCGACCTCCGCCCGCCACTCGCGGCCGAGCCGCAGGGCGCCGGCGAGGGCGTGCGCGGACTCGATCGCCGGGATGATGCCCTCGGTGCGGGACAGCAGGGAGAACGCCTCCATCGCCTCGGCGTCCGTGACCTGCTGGTACTCGGCGCGGCCGATGTCCTTCAGCCACGCGTGCTCCGGGCCGACGCCCGGGTAGTCGAGCCCCGCCGAGATGGAGTGGGACTCGATGGTCTGGCCGTCGTCGTCGTGCAGGAGGTAGGACTTCGATCCCTGGAAGATGCCCGGGCGCCCGCCGCCGATGGCGGCGGCATGCCGGCCGGTCTCGACGCCGTCACCGGCGGCCTCGAACCCGACGATCCGCACGCCCTCGTCGTCGAGGAAGGCGTTGAACAGGCCGATCGCGTTGGACCCGCCGCCGATGCAGGCGACCGCGACGTCCGGGAGCCTGCCGGTGAGCGCGAGGACCTGCTCGCGCGCCTCCTCGCCGATGACCTTCTGCAGGTCGCGGACGAGCTCCGGGAACGGGTGCGGTCCCGCGGCCGTGCCGAAGACGTAGTTGGTGGTCTCGACGTTCGTCACCCAGTCGCGGAACGCCTCCGAGATCGCGTCCTTGAGGGTCTGCGAGCCGTTGGTGACGGAGACGACCTCGGCGCCGAGCAGCTGCATCCGCGCGACGTTCAGGGCCTGACGGCGCACGTCCTCCGCGCCCATGTAGATCGTGCACTCGAGGCCCATGAGCGCGGCCGCGGTGGCGGTGGCGACGCCGTGCTGGCCGGCCCCGGTCTCCGCGATGATGCGAGTCTTGCCGACCTTCTTCGTCAGCAGCCCCTGGCCGAGCACGTTGTTGATCTTGTGCGAGCCCGTGTGGTTGAGGTCCTCGCGCTTGAGCAGGACCCGGGCGCCGCCGGCGTGCTCCCCGAACCGCGGGGCCTCCGTCAGCAGGGACGGCCGACCGATGTAGGACCGGGACAGCTCGCCCATCTCCTCGAGGAACTCCGGGGAGTCCTTGAGGTCCGCCCACGCCTGCGTGAGGTCGTCGAGCGCGACGACCAGCGCCTCGGCGACCCACCTGCCCCCGTACTCGCCGAAGTAGGGTCCGTGTGCCTCGGACAGCTTTCCTGCGTCGTCCGTGAACTGCACGTGGGTCTCCTTCCGGGCGCTGGCGCCCAAGGGGCTGCGGCCGCGACGTGCGGCCGCGGCGCTGCGGGTGAAGCGTCGCTCTGGGTGGGGCTTCGCTCCGGGTGAAGCGTCGCTCTGGGTGGGGCTTCGCTACGAGTGGTGGGGGCGCCGGTCACGCCCACGGACGCGACCGGCCGGTCAGACCGGCGGTCGCCGGTCCCTCAGCCCCGGCCGCGGCTGAGCGAGGGGTGGGATCCGGCCGCCACGAAGTCCGAGACCGCGCGGCGGGGGTCGGCGTTCGTCACGAGGGCCTCGCCGACGAGCACGGCGTCCGCGCCCTGACGGGCGTAGTCGTGCACGTCGTGCGCGCCGCGCACTCCGGACTCGGCGACGATGACGATGTCCCGGTCGTCGACGACCTCGACGACGCGGGAGAAGTTGGACCGGTCGACGTTGAGGGTGGTCAGGTCGCGGTTGTTGACGCCGAGCACCCGGGCGCCGGCGTCGACGGCCCGGCGGGCCTCCTCGCGGTCGTGGGCCTCGACGAGGGCCGTCATGCCCAGCGAGTGCACGCGCTCGACGAGCGAGGTGAGCACGGTCTGCTCGAGGGCCGCGACGATGAGGAGGACGATGTCCGCGCCGTGGGCGCGGGCCTCCCACACCTGGTACGGGGTGACGACGAAGTCCTTGCGCAGCACCGGGACGTCGACCGCCGCGCGGACGGCGTCGAGGTCGGCGAGCGAGCCGGAGAACCGGCGCTGCTCCGTGAGCACGGAGATCGCGGCCGCTCCCCCGGCGGCGTAGGCCGCGGCGAGGACGGCCGGGTCGGGCACGTCCGCGAGGTCGCCCTTGGACGGGCTGCGCCTCTTGCACTCGGCGATGATGCTCACGCCGTCCGAGCGCAGCGCATCGGTGACCGACAGCGCCTGCGGCCGGGCCTGGGCGATCTCCTTCACGCGGTCCAGGGGCAGCGCGGCCTCGCGCTCGGCGAGGTCCTCGCGGACGCCGGCGACGATCTCCTGAAGGACGTTCACTGCGCGGTCGCCTCCGACGCGTCCTCCGCGTACCAGTCGGCCTCCGGGGCGCGCTTGCCGCGCTTCTGCCCCTGGCCCGCGAGCCGCAGCGCGAAGCCGACGATCAGGCCGAGCACGACGACGGCGGGTCCGGCGTACCAGGCGACCTCGGTGTTGTCGATGATCAGGCCGACGCAGGAGACGACGACGCCGAGCGTGACGATGGCCATCATGGCCCAGCCGGCGAGGGTCTTGCCCTCGTTGTGCGGCGGGGCCGCCGCGGGCAGGGTGTAGCCCTCCTGGTGCTGCTGCAGGCTCGTGCCGGTCACAGCGCCCTCCTCGTTGCGTGAAGTAATGGGATCGGGTCCGAGACTACCGGTCATCGCCGGTCGGATCCTCGCCGCGTCCAATGACGTCCCAGTCGTCGACGAACCGGTCGCGCAGGGCGTCCGCCTCCGCGCTTGCCGAGCCCGTCCGGTCGCCCGCCGCCGGGGGCTCCGACGGGGCCGCGGAGCCGGCCGCCGCGCCGTCCCCGTGGGGGGCGGCGCCCTGGCGCTCGAAGCGTCGGCCGGCGACCGTCCACCGCCGCGAGGAGACCACCACGATCACCGCCAGCGCCGCGAGCAGCACGCCGGCGACGAGGGCGCCGATCGGCCAGGCGGTCGCGGCGGCGTCGCGCAGGGTCGGCGAGGTCGTGCCGGCCTGGACGGTGGCCTCGCTCATGAGCAGGCCCCCGGGGTCGCGCAGCGCGCCGAGAGCACCGACCACGACGACGACGCCGGCCAGGAGCGTGGCCGCCCCGGCGACGATCGTGCCGATCCGTCCGGCGAGCGCGGTGAACAGGGCGGCCGCCGCCCCGACGAGCGCGCCCGCCCACACCGCCGGCGAGCCGGACATGCCGGTCGTGGCCAGCTCGACCCATCCGGTCGCCGTCTGCAGCTCCGCGCGGGACCACGTCGGCAGCGCGCACAGCAGCACGACGCCGCTGGCGGCGAGGATCAGGAGGACGGCGGTGCCGCGCCCGAGCCGGCGCACGGTCACTCCGCCTGCCCGGCGGCCGGCCGCAGCCGGGAGGCGAGGCGGACGGACCGGATGGCGGCCGCCGCCTTGTTCGTCGCCTCCTCGAGCTCGGTCGCGGGCACGGAGTCCGCGACGATGCCGGCGCCGGCCTGGACCGAGGCCCGGCCCCGGTGGAGCACGGCGGTGCGGATCGCGATGGCCAGGTCGGCGTCGCCGGCGAGGTCGAGGTAGCCGACCACTCCCCCGTACACGCCACGCCGGGACGGCTCGAGCTCGTCGATCAGCTCGATGGCCCTGATCTTCGGCGCGCCGGAGAGGGTGCCCGCGGGGAACGTCGCCTTCAGGCAGTCCAGCGCGGTCGCCTCCGGGCGCTTCTTGCCGGTGACGGTCGAGCTGATGTGCATGATGTGGCTGAAGCGCTTGATCTCCATGAGCTCGGTGACCTCGACGCTCTCGGGCCGGCACACCTTCGACAGGTCGTTGCGGGCGAGGTCGACGAGCATGACGTGCTCGGAGAGCTCCTTCGGGTCCGCCATGAGCTCCTCTGCCAGCTCCCGGTCCTCCGCCGGCTTCGCGCCGCGCGGGCGCGAGCCCGCGATCGGGAAGTTCACGACGTCGTCGCCGGTCACCTTGACGAGGGTCTCGGGTGAGGAGCCCACGATGGTGAGCGTGTCCCCCGCGCCGTCGTCGAGGGCGAACAGGTACATGTACGGGCTCGGGTTCACGGTGCGCAGCACGCGGTAGACCGCGAGCGGGTCCGCGTCCGTGGCCACGTCGAGGCGCTGGGAGAGGACGACCTGGAAGATCTCGCCGTCGACGATCGCCTGCTTGCCGACGCGGACGGCGGCCATGAAGTCCTCGGACGCGAACCGCTCGGTCACGTCCGGCAGCGGCGTGGACCGGTCGATGACGGCGGCGTGCGAAGGCGCCGGCGCGAGGAGGTCGGCCTCCATCGCGTCGAGCCGGGCGACCGCGTCCGCGTGCGCCTCGTCGACGCGCAGGTCCGTGCCGTCGGTGTTGACGGCGTCCGCGATGAGCCAGAGCGTGCCGTCGCTGTGGTCGAGGGCGACGAGCTGGGAGGCCAGGCACAGGGCGACCTCGGGGGCGTCGGCGTCCTGCGGGGCCCGCTTGGGCAGCGTCGGCTCCCACTCGTGGACGATGTCCCAGCCGAGCGAGCCGACGAAGCCGCCGGTGAGGGGCGGGAGCCCGGGGATCGCCGGGGTGCCGAGCACGTCGATCGCGCCGGCGAGGACGTCGAGGATCCTGCCCTCGGTCGGAACGCCGGCCGGGACGCTCCCCTTCCAGGACGCGATGCCGTCGCGCGAGGTGAGGGTCGCGCGCGAGCCCACGCCGACGAAGCTCCACCGGGACCACTGCCCCGACTCGGCCGACTCCATGATGAAGGTGCCGGGCCGCCCGCCGCCCAGGCGCTGGTAGGCGCCGACGGGGGTGACGTCGTCGGCGAGGATCTTGCGCACGACGGGGATGACGCGGCGCTCGGTCGCCAGCTCGCGGAACCGCTCGAGGCTCGGCCAGGTCTCACCCCACTCGAGCTCGACCGGCGCCTCCGCCGACTCCGACGCCGCCTGCTGCTCGTCGGTCGTCATGACGCCTCCCCGACCACGGCCGGGAGCGGGCCGCCGGCCTCGAAGCAGGAGCGGGTCCCCGTGTGGCACGCCGGGCCGACCTGCTCGACCGTGATCAGGAGCGCGTCGCCGTCGCAGTCGATCGCGACGGAGCGCACGTGCTGCACGTGCCCCGAGGTGTCGCCCTTGCGCCACAGCTCGCTGCGCGAGCGCGAGTAGTACCACGCGCGCCCGGTCGTCAGGGTGCGGTGGAGCGCGTCGTCGTTCATCCACGCGACCATGAGGACGTCCTTGGTCCCGTGGTCCTGGACGACGGCGCACACCAGGCCGTCCGCGGTGCGCTTCAGGCGCACCGCGACGGCGGGGTCGAGGTCGATGTCGGGGGTCGCAGACACCCGGACATGGTGTCACGAGAGGGAGGTCCCGCCGGTGCCCGTCCGCGCGCGGGGACGCGATGTGTGGCACCGTCGTCCCGTGAGCACGTCTCCCGAGATCATCGCCGAACGCGCCGCCCTCACCGCCACGCTGTTGGAGGCGAATCCGCAGGCGCCGACCCTGTGCGTCGGCTGGCGCGTCGTCGACCTCCTCGCCCACCTCGTCCTGCGCGAGCACCGGCCCGATCTCATGGTGCGCGACGGGCTCTCGGGCGCGGAGCCGGGAGGCGAGCCCCACCTCCAACGCCTCGTCGCGGACGCCCTGGACGCGGACGGGTACGCGGACCTCGTGGCGCGCTTCGCGGCCGGCCCGCCCCGCCTGTCCCCCATGCGCGCCCTCGACGCACAGGTGAACCTCCTGGAGTACGTCATCCACCAGGAGGACATCCGGCGCGGTCCGCGCGGCGCGGACGGCGAGTCGGGACCCGCGGAACCGCGCGACGACGTCTCCCCCGCCCTGTCCGTCGCCGTGTGGAAGCAGGTCGCCGGCACGGCCGGGCTGCGGTTCCGCGGGGCGGGCTGCGGCGTCGTCCTCGTGGTGCCCGGGGGCCCTCGGAAGGTGGTCCGACGGGGCCGGGAGTCGGTCGCCCTGCACGGGGACCCCATCGAGCTCGCGCTCTACAGCGCGGGCAGGCGCCGCGCGGCCGAGGTCGGCATCCAGGGCCGGCCGGACGTCGTCGACCGGTTCCTGCGCGGGATCGGCGAGGCTCCCGAGCCGGGCGCTCGGCCCGCAAGCCGGCCGGCCGCGGTCTAGTCACTCAGCGGACGGGCAGGCCCGCCGCCCGCATCGCGTCCTTCACGCCGGGGATCGTCAGCGTGCCGAAGTGGAAGACGCTGGCCGCGAGCACGGCGTCCGCACCCGCCTGCGCGGCCTGCGAGAAGTGCTCCGCGCGGCCCGCGCCGCCGGAGGCGATGAGCGGGACGGACACGGCGGCGCGGCAGTCGCGCAGCATCTCGAGGTCGAACCCGGCCTCGGTGCCGTCCGCGTCGATCGAGTTGAGCAGGATCTCGCCCGCGCCGAGCTCGGCCGCCCGCGTGCACCACCGGAGCGCGTCGATGCCCGTGCCGCGCCTGCCGCCGTGGGTGGTGACCTCGTACCCGGACTCCGTGCGCGTCTCGCCGCTGACCCGCCGGACGTCTGCGGACAGCACGAGCACCTGGGAGCCGAACCGCTCGGCGACCTCCGCGATGAGCTCCGGGCGCGCGACTGCCGCGGTGTTCACGCTCACCTTGTCCGCCCCGTGGCCCAGGAGCCGGTTGACGTCCTCGACCTCGCGCACGCCGCCGCCCACGGTCAGGGGGACGAAGATCTCCTCGGCGGTCCGGGAGACGACGTCGTAGGTCGTCTCGCGCTCCTCCACCGACGCCGAGACGTCGAGGAACGTCAGCTCGTCCGCGCCGTCCGCGTCGTACTTCCGGGCGAGCTCGACCGGGTCGCCGGCGTCCCGCAGGCCCTCGAAGTTCACGCCCTTGACGACGCGCCCCGCGGAGACGTCGAGGCACGGGATCACGCGAACGGCGAGCGACATGCTTTCCTCCTTCGGCGCCGGCGGCGCCCCGGCGCTCACCGTACCCAGCGGGCCCGTCTCGCGGCTCCGCCGCTCGCTATCGTGGTCGCCCATGCGGTCCGACTCCCTCCCCGACGACGTCGTCCGGCTCGTGCGCGAGGTGGCCGGCCCGGACGCCACTCACCACGGCATCGTCACGCTGGGCATCGGCGGGCGGTCGGGGGCCGGCAAGTCGACGCTGGCGGCCGACGTCGTCGACCGGCTGGCCGACGAGGCCACGGTGCCCGAGTGGGCCGGCGCACCCGAAAGGGCAGGCGTATCCGAGGGCGCCGACCGGCCCGGCCCGGTCCTCGCGATCGCGCTGGAGGACTACTACTGCGGCTGGGCCGGGCTCGTCGAGGGTGTGCTCACGGTGCAGCCCGTCCTCGCCGCGCTCCGCGAGGGGCGCGCGGGGTCCGCCCGCACGTGGGACTGGCACGCGGGTGCCGCCGGGGAGGTGCGCACGACCGTGCCCCCGCGCGCGCAGGCGCCGGGGAGGCCGGGCGTCGTCGTCGTGGAGGGGTGCGGCGCGCACCTGCTGCGGGCCGAGCTCGACCTGCTTCTCTGGGTCGACGAGCCCGAGGACGTGCGCCAAAGGCGCGCCGAGGAGCGCGACGGGGACGTGTCCTCCTGGTGGGACGGCTGGGCCGCGCAGGAGGACGCCGCGCACGCGATCGTCGACCCGTTCGCGGTCGCGGACCTCGTCGTCTCCCCCGGGTAGCCGCGGAGCGGACGGAGCGGCCGGAGGTCAGCGGACCGGGTCGTCGCCGCCCGTCGCCGCGAGGATGTCGACGACGACCACGAGCGTGTGCTCGCCGTCGGCGAGGCCCGGGGGCACGACCGCCAGGACGCGGGAGCCCACCGGGCGGTCGAGGACGGCGAGACGCACGCCCTCCGCGAGATCGTCGACCGCGATCTCGCTCGGCCGGCCGTCCGCCCACGTCGACGCGACGACGTCGCCGGTCTCCCAGTTCATCGCGAGGTACTGCATGACGATGGTCTGCCCGGGAACCACGGACGAGCCGCCGCCGGCGATGACCACGCGCTGGACGAGGGAGCCCGGCGGGTCGCCGGACGGGATCCCGACGACGGGCGCCCCGCCCGACCCGGTCCCGATGCTCGGCATGCCGGAGACCGGCATCTCGTCCTCGGACCCGGACGACCCGCCCGACGGCGACTCGCTCGGCGACTCCCCGCCGGGGCGGGAGCCCTCCGTGGCCTCGGTGGGCAGCACGTCGACGACGACGACCTGCATGGTCATCGCGCCCTCGACGTCGACGGGCTCGGCCATAACGACGCGGCTGCCCTCACGCACCCCCGGCAGGTACTCCGCGAGGGTCTCTCCGACGGCCTCGGCCGTGACGTCCACGAGCCGCGGGACCAGCTCCTCGCCGCCGGAGGAGCTGACCCCGGTGTTGCCGTCCCAGCCCGCGACGGCGAGCAGGGCGGGGCCGCCGGCGGTCAGCGGGCGGCCGGTGCCCGCCTCCGCCACCGCGATCTCGGTCTCGCCCACCTCGAGCGGCGTGTCGATGACGACGATGGGGTGCGCGAGCGAGCCCGCGACGGACACGCCGGCGATCCCGGAGCCGCCGGCATCGGCCGAGGCGGAGTCGGAGGGGGCGGACGAGACGGGGGTCGTCCCGTCCTCGCCCGACGGGCCGCAGCCCGCCAGGAGCGCGACGGCGCACGCGGCCGCGGCGATCGTGCGTGCCGCGCGGGCCGTGCCTGCTCCGCCGGCCGGTGAGGTCACGACATCTCCGCGACGAGCGCGTCCACCCGGTCGTCGACGGCCACGAACGGGTCCTTCAGCGCCACCGGGGGCGCCGTGGAGTCGACGAGCTTGAGGTTCACCCAGTCGACGACGACGTCGCGCCGGGAGTCCTCCGCGGCACCCACGAACCGGCCGCGCAGGGCCGCCCGCGTGGTCGACGGGGGCTTCGTCCCGGCGGCCGCGACGTCGTCGGGGGTGCCGACGGCGGCGAGCACGCCCGTGGACAGCATCTTCTGCCCCAGGCCGTGGGCCGTGATGTCGTGGTACGCGAGCGAGAGCCGGGCGACCCGGGGGTCGTCGAGGCCCGCGCGGGCGCGGGCGCGGTACCGCTCGATGAGCGTGTGCTTCGCGGCGAGGTCGAGCTCGGTGGCGACGCCGCTCAGGTCGCCGGACCTGCGCGCCGCGACGCCCCGCTCCCAGAGGTCGAGGACACGCCGCCGGCCGGGCGTCATGAGCTCGTCCCAGCCGCGCCGGTCGATGTGGGCCCTCACCCGCGCGAGCAGCTCCGACATGATGTCCGTGGCGCTCCTGCGGATCCCGGAGGCCAGCTCGATCGGCTCCGTGCCCGTGATGTCGTTGCTGATCTCCCGGATCGCCCGCATGGGCTCGGCGAGCGCGAGGTCGCCGATGGGCAGCCCGTCCTCGATGCAGGCGATGAGGAGCTCCGCGGACCCGACCTTGAGCAGGGTCGTGGCGGGGGCCACGTTCGAGTCGCCGACGATGACGTGCATGCGGCGGTAGAGCTCGGCGTCGCCGTGGGGCTCGTCGCGGGTGTTGATGATCGGGCGGGAGCGCGTGGTCGCGGCGGACACGGCGTCCCAGGTCTGGTCCGCCCGCTGCGACAGCGCCCACGTGGTCTGCCCGTCCGGGCGCCTGCGCAGGTGCCCGGCGCCGGTGAGCACCTGTCGCGCGATGAAGTAGGTGACGAGCGACTCGGCGGTCGCGCGGTAGTCGCGGCGGCGGCGCACGAGGTAGTTCTCGTGGCAGCCGAAGGAGGACCCCTGGGAGTCGAGGTTGTTCTTCAGCAGGTGGATCGAGCCCGGCGTGCCGCGGTCGGCGAGGTACCGCTCGGCCCGGTCCGCGAGGTCCGCGAGCATGGCCTCACCCGCGCGGTCGTTGACGACGAGGTCCGTGACGTCGTCGCACTCCGCGGTCGCGTACTCGGGATGGGAGCCGACGTCGAGGTAGAGGCGCGCGCCGTTGCGCAGGAACGCATTGGTCGACCTCCCCCGCTCCACGATCGGGCGGAACAGGTGCCGCGCGACGTCGTCGGGCCCGAGCGCGTGCTCCGGGTCGGTCGGCGAGAAGGTCAGCCCGTACTCGGTCTCGACGCCGAAGAGCCGCTTGAGCGGGTGGTCGGCCTCGGCCGCGCTCACTGCCCGCCCTTCTGGACGAAGCCCTGGACGAACTCCTGGGCGTTGGTCTCCAGGACCGAGTCGATCTCGTCGAGGATGTCGTCCACGCGCGAGACCTGCTCGGCGCGGGCCGCCGGCGTGGGGGCCGGGCCGGGCGCGTCGGCCTCGGGCTCGGGACGGGGGCGCTGGAACTGCTCCTGCTCGGACATGCTGCTTCCCTTCTGACCCGGCGGCCGGGCGGTGTGGCGGGGATGGACGATGCGTGCGGGTGGGACGCGGGCGTCCCTACGTGGTGAGGGCCTCGAGGAAGGACGCGGCGTCGGGGCACCGGTCGAGGAGCTCGCCGACCCGCGCGCGGTTGCCGCGGCCCGGCTCGGGCAGCGACACGCGGGCGAGCGTCGGGCGGCCGGGGATGTCGAAGACGATGCTCGCCCAGCCGACCGCGGCGATCTGCTCCGGGTACCGGCGCAGGACCTCGCCGCGCAGGTAGGCGCGGGTGCCCTCGGGCGGCGTGTGCTCCCCCGTGCGGACGGCGTCGTCGGTGACGAGCCGGGTGGCCCGGCCTGCCCCGATGAGCCGCGCGGCGATCGACTTGTCGGGCCGCAGGTCGTGCCACTGGAGGTCGAGCGCCGCGAGGCGCGGGCTCTCCCAGCCGAGCCCGTCGCGGACGCGCATCCGGTCGAGGAGCTGGTACTTCGCCACCCACTCGACGTCGGCCGCGGCCGCGTCGATGTCGGTCGCCAGGGTGTCGAGCACCCGGGTCCACGTGTCCAGCACGAGGGCGGTCTCGGCGTCCGGCCCGCCCGCCTCGTCCACCGCGGCGCCGAGGATGTCGCGGTAGACGCGCTGGATGTCCAGGGCCGTGCGGTCCGGGCCCTCCCGCATCGTCAGCTTGTGCCTCAGGGTCGGGTCGTGGCTGATGTTCGCCACCTCGGGGACCGGCGAGTGGATCGCGAGCGTGTCCAGCCCGATCGGCACGGAGCCGCGCTCGAGCAGCCAGAGCAGCAGGCTGACCGTGCCGGTCTTCAGCAGGAACGGGACGTCGAACAGGTTCGCGTCGCCGCCGATGACGTGCAGCCGGCGGTGCTTGGAGGCGTCCGCGTGCGGCTCGTCGCGCGTGTTGATGATCGGGCGGTTGAACGTGGTCTCCAGCCCGATGTCGTTCTCGACGTAGTCGGAGCGCTGGCCGATCTGGAAGCCCGGCCTCTCGCTCTTCTGGCCGAGGCCGACCCGCCCGGCGCCGGCGACGACCTGCCGGGTCACGAGCAGGGGCGTGAGGTAGCGGACCAGGTCCGCCAGGTCGACGTCGCGGTCGAGGAGGTAGTTCTCGTGGGTGCCGTAGCTCGCGCCCTTGCCGTCGACGTTGTTCTTGTACAGGACGAGGCCCTCGGTGCGGGTGGCGTCGGCGTGCATGGCGCGGACGGCCACCCGTTCGCCCACCCGGTCCTGCACGAGCGCCTCGAGCGGGCCGACGACCTCGGGCCCCGAGTACTCGGGGTGGGCGTGGTCGACGTAGAGCCGCGCGCCGTTGGTCAGCAGGGCGTTGGCGGCGGCAGGCAGGTCGAGCTCCTCCGCGCCGGGCCGATGGACGGCCTCGGCACGCACCCGCACCGGGGCGTCCTGGTCCCCCTCGCCGGTCGGTCCCGAGGCCGCGGGGCGGTCCGGGTCGTCGGTGAGCATGGACGGGTGTGCTGCGGACCTGCTGAGACGGACCCCGCGCAGGTCGTTGAGCGGGTCCTCGGTCACGTAGTCCCAGCGCGCCGAGGAGTGTGCGGCCCCGCCCTCGGAGTGCCGGTAGGCGTGCACCACCCGGGTCGAGAGATGCACGGCGTTCGCGCGCAGGTCGCTGTGGTCGAGCACCCCGAACTCGGTCTCGGTGCCCATGATGCGTCGGACGGTCATCGCGGCTCCCCCTCTACAGGAACTCGCCCGTGGTGGGCACGTTCTCGACGTATCGGCGGCCGCCCCGGCTCCGGTCCGCGGACGGGCCGGAGCGCGTGCCGACCTCCTCGGGCGTCCCCTGGTCGGCCGGCTCACCAGCGGCGAGACGTGCCGAGCGGCCGATCGTGCGGATCGAGGTCACCGGCTCCTCGCCGCCGGTGCCGGAGACGCGGGCCCAGTCGGCGGGCTTGATCGCCGTGCGCAGAGCCTCGTTCTCGGCGAGCTCGGCCTCGAGGCCCGCGATCAGGTGCTCGGTGCGCAGGCCGCGGCCGCGGCCTGCCACGAGGTCCTGGATCGCCGCCTTCTTCGCCCGGTCGACGATCGACGCGAGCATGGCGCCGGAGGCCAGGTCACCGACGTGGAGGACGCGCGTGTCCCCCGTCGCGTACGTGAGCTCCATGATCGCCGTCGAGTCGTCGTCGGCGTACATCTTCGCAACGACGGCGGCACCCATCGCGGCCACGGCCGCGGCGGCGTCCCCGTGCGCGGAGATCTCCTCGGCGTGGATCGGCAGGTCCGGCGTGAGGTGCTTGGCGATGATCTCCTCGGCGCCCGCGGCGTCGGGCCGTCCGATGCGGATCTTCACGTCCAGGCGGCCGGGCCGGAGGATGGCCGGGTCGATCATGTCCTCGCGGTTCGACGCACCGATGATGATGACGTTGCCGAGCGCCTCGACGCCGTCGATCTCCGCGAGCAGCTGCGGCACGATCGTCGTCTCGACGTCGGAGGAGACGCCCGACCCGCGCGTGCGGAACAGCGCCTCCATCTCGTCGAAGAACACGATGACGGGGACGCCCGTGCGCGCCTTCTCGCGGGCGCGGGAGAAGATCACGCGGATCTGCCGCTCCGTCTCGCCCACGTAGCGGGTGAGCAGCTCCGGGCCCTTGACGGACAGGAAGTACGAGTGGGCGCGGTCCGCGCCGGACTCGACGGCGGCGGAGCGCGCGAGCGAGGTCGCGACGGCGCGGGCGACGAGGGTCTTGCCGTTGCCAGGAGGGCCGTACAGCAGCACGCCGCGGGGTGCGCGCAGGCCGTGCTCGGCGTAGAGCTCGGGGTGCAGGAAGGGCATCTCGACGGCCTCGCGGATGCGCTCGATCTGCGGGCCGAGGCCGCCGATGTCCGAGTACTCCGTGTCCGGGTCCTCCTCGAGCAGGAGGTCCTCGACCTCGGCGCGCGGCAGCAGCTCGAGCACGAACCCGTTGCGCATGTCGGCGCGCACGAGGTCGCCGATGCGCAGGCGCGCCTCGCGCAGCACGCCGCCGACCGTGAGCACCCGCTCGTCGTCCCCCCGTCCCGAGACCAGGACGCGGTGGTCCCCGAGGTGCTCCTTGATGCTGACGACCTCGCCAGTCTGCTCGAAGTTCGCGGCCTTGATGATGGCGAGCTGGTCGTTGAGGACGACCCGCTGGCCCGGCAGGAGGGCGCCGACCGGGACGACCGTGGAGATGGTCAGCCGCATGAGGCGGCCGCCCACGAGGGCGTCGGCCAGCCGGTTGACGGGGTCCGTGGACACGATCGTGCCGAACTGGCTCGGGGGCTGGGTGAGTGAGTCGACCTGCTCCTGGAGCTCGGCAAGCCGGTTGCGTGCCTTCGCCAGCGACTCGACGAGTCGCTCGTTCTTCGCCGCCAGAGAGATCGCCTGCTGCTCCAGCTCGCGCGCACGGCCCTCGCCGTACTGGTCCTGAGTCATCTCACTCCCGCCCATGTGTGGAACGACCAGCCTAAGCCGCGAGGCACCCGGGGGCCGGGGTGCCGGTCACGCTTCGGACGGCTCCTCGTCACCTTCCGGTTGCGCGGAGGCCCAGCCCGACTGCTCGATCTCCGCGCGGCGCCGCACGTCGCGGCCGACCCGGCGGAGCTTCTTCGCCGAGATCGTGCGCTCGCCCTGGCCGAGGGCCGCCGTCCACGGGTCCGTCTCGGACCCCGAGTCCACGCCGACGGGACCAGGGCGGGAGGAGGGGGTCCCGCTGCCGGGCGCGTCGCCGGGCGCGGTGGCAGCGGTCGCGACGCCCGGGCCCGTCGCGTCCGCGCTCGCCGCAGGCGCGCTCGTCGCGGCCGCGACCTCCGAGCCGCTCGCGGCCTCCGCCCCGGTCGCGGTCGTGTCCGTGCCGAGCGGGCCGGCGCCCTTCGCGGGGCGACGCGTGCGCTGGGGCGGCGTGCTGCCGGGCGCGAGGGCGCGCGCCGTGACGAGGAACCCGGTGTGGGCGACCATCCGGTGGTCGGGGCGCACCGCAAGGCCCTCGACGTGCCACCCCCGCACCATCGACTCCCACGGCTGCGGCTCCGTGAACCGGCCGGACGCGCGCAGTTCCTCGACGGTCCGGCTCAGCTGCGTGGTGGTCGCGACGTACGCGAGGATCACGCCGCCCGGGGCGAGCGCGTGGGCGGCGGCGGACACGTTCTCCCAGGGCGCGAGCATGTCGAGGACGACGCGGTCGACCGTCCCAGGCCCGGCCGCCAGCAGCACGTCCGAGACGTCGCCGATCGACACGGTCCACGCCGGGTGCCGGCCGCCGAACCACGAGTCGACGTTCGCCTCCGCGATCTCCGCGAACTCCTCCCGGCGTTCGACCGAGTGCAGCGAGCCGGACTCGCCGACGGCGGCCAGCAGCGACATCGTCAGCGCGCCGGACCCGACGCCCGCCTCGACGACCCGCGCGCCGGGGAAGATGTCCGCCATCTGCACGATCTGGCCCGAGTCCTTCGGGTAGATCACGGCGGCGCCGCGCGGCATCGACATGACGTAGTCCGGCTGCAGCGGGCGCAGTGCGAGGAGGTCGTGACCGGTCGGCGTCTGGAGGACGGTGCCCTCCGGCCTGCCGATGAGGTCGGTGTGCCGGAAGGCCCCGCGCTGGGACTGGAAGTACCCGTCGAAGGTCAGCAGCACCGTGTGATGGCGGCCCTTGATGTCCGTGATCTGCACGCGCTCGCCCGCGCGGAAGGGGCCGCGGCGGCGGTCGGGTCCGGTCGGGTGGTCCTCGGCGGGGCTCTGCGTGGTCACGGGCCGCGAGTCTACGTGGGAGCCCGGTACGGCCCGCCCCGGTCGGCGTTCCGCCCGGGCGAGCGTCATACGGCCGTGCGACGCGCCCACGCCTCGGCGACCGACCCGCGCCTCTACAACCGGCACTCACCCAGGCGACCGTCAGGAACGGGCCGGACGCGCCTAGGTCCCGTCCCGACGTCGGGCGCCGCGGATCGCCCGCGCGTCCTTGAGGGCCTGGCTGCCGCCGGACCAGAGCGTGGCGCTCACGGTGGCCGCCCCGACCACGACGACGAGCCCAGGGAGCCCGCCGCGGTCGACGTAGAGCCAGATCGCGGCCGCACCGATCGCGAGGGCGAGGAGGCGGCCGAGGACGCCGAGCGCGCGCAGGCCGGCCAACGGCCTGCCGGTCAGGCCCTCGGCGATCTCGAGCCAGAGGCGGCCGCCGTCGAGCGGCAGCGCCGGGAGGATGTTGCTGATCGCGAGCACGAGGTTGAGCACCGCCCCGACGCCGACGGCCGTGTCCGCGATCCCGCCCGGCTCCACATACGGCCGGGCGGCGAGGAGGAGGCCGGCGAGGGCCGCGTTAGCGACCGGGCCGGCGGCGGTGATGGCCGCCGCGGACCACGGGCCGCGCTCGCGCGTGTCGAAGGTGGTGTGGCCGCCGACGAAGGTGAGGACGAACTCCCGCGGACGCATGCGCAGCGCGTACCCGACCAGACCGTGGGCCAGCTCGTGGACGAGGACCGCGACCGTGACGACACCCGCGGCGACGAGACCCATGAGCCAGCCGGCGGCGTCGGGGCGCTCGAGGATCGCCCCGTAGACGACGGCGACGAGGACGACGAGCGCCACCCAGCTGCCCGTGAGGACCACGGGGGCGCCCGCGATCCTCGCGATCACGAGGCCGGGCGTCCGTCGGCGGTCTGCATCCACCGGCCAAGCCCATCACACCCGTGTCCACAGCGGGGCCGCCGCCCGTCGGGCGACGTGGGTGGGCGCCGATATCGTCGGGGGCATGAGCACCTCACGCGCGTCCTCCGGCGGAAAGTTCCGGGCGGCGCTCTCCCCGTCACGGGCGAAGGACTTCGACCAGTGCCCGCTGATGTTCCGTCTCAAGGTCGTGGACCGGCTCCCGGAGCCCCCGTCGCAGGCCGCCACCCGTGGCACGGTGGTCCACTCCGTCCTCGAGCGGCTCTTCGACCGGCCCGCGGCCGAGCGGACCGAGTCCGCCGCGCTCGAGCTCGTCGACCCCGCGTGGGACGACGTCCGGTCCGGCGACCCGCGGCTCGAGAACCTGTTCACCTCGGCGGAGGACGCGGAGCTGTGGATGGACCAGGTGCGCGCGCTCGTCTCGCAGTACTTCCGGATGGAGAACCCCCGCCGGCTGGAGCCGAGGGGGCGCGAGCTGCACGTCGAGGCCGAGCTCGGCTCGGGGGTGCTCGTGCGCGGCATCGTCGACCGGCTCGACGAGGCCCCCACCGGGGCCACCCGGGTCGTCGACTACAAGACGGGCAAGTCCCCCGCCGCCCGGTTCGCGCACGAGGCGACGTTCCAGCTCATGTTCTACGGACTCGTGCTGTGGCGGTCGACCGGGGTCGCGCCCAGCCGGCTGCAGATCGTCTATCTGGCCGACGGGCGCACCCTCACGGTCGACCCGTCCGAGGAGGACCTGCTCGCCGCGGAGGCACGGATCGAACAGATCTGGGGTCGCATCGAGGAGGCCGCGCACTCCGGCGTGTTCGCGCCGAAGAAGTCGAAGCTGTGCCCGTGGTGCTCGTTCCAGGACCTGTGCCCCGAGTTCGGCGGCACGCCCCCCGAGATGCCCGAGGCCGGGGTCAAGCGGCTGCTGACCGTGCGGGCGTGACCGGGACGGTTGACGGCCGGCCCCGGCGGGCGTGACCACGACCGTCGACGGCGGGACCCGGAGGGCGAACCGTCCTCGGACGGCACGCCCGACCGGGCCGGCACGTCGGGTCAGGCGGCGATGAGGTCCACCGGGCGTCCCTCGGCGATCTGGACGATCGTCTCGAGGGTGACGTCCGCGAGCGAGGACACCCGGGAGAGCCCGGGCGCCTCCGGGATCTGAGCCATGTGCGGAACCGCGAGGCACCGCGCGCCCGAGGCGCGCGCGGCCTGCAGCCCGTTCGGCGAGTCCTCGATCGCCACGCACTTCTCGATGTCGACGCCGAGCAGCCGCGCCGCCAGGAGGTAGCCCTCCGGGTCCGGCTTCCCGCGCGCGACCCGGTCGCCCGGGACGACGACGTCGAAGCCGCCCGCGTCCCGCGCGATCTCCTCCGCGAAGGAGGCGTACGAGGCGGTCACGAGCGCGATGGGGACGCCCGCCGTGCGCAGCTCGTCGAGCAGCTCGTACGCACCGGGCCGGCGCTCGACGCCCGCCTCGTGCACGTGACCGACCACGCGGCGGACGAGCTCCGCGAGGAACTCCTCGGGGTCGGCGTCGATCGTGGCGGTCTCGATCATGTAGACGGCGGCATCGACGAGGTTCATGCCGACCATGCCGGACGACATGTCGTCGTCCCAGTAGCCACCCTTCTCGCGGACGATGTCCGCCTGGTGGATGAACCAGATCGGTTCGGAGTCGATGATGGTGCCGTCCATGTCCCAGAGGACGGCCTGCGGAAGATCGGCTCTAGTCACGTCTCGCACCATATCCGTCCGCTGCAGCCCTGAGCGAACCCGTCTCTTCGTACCCCGGCGGCGCCCGGTGGGCGCCTTACGCTGGGCCCATGCAGGACGAGAACACGCCAACCCCGGCCGAGTCGCCTGACGGCCACAGCCCGGACGACCTCGCCCCGACGAGTGCCCGGGGACTGGTGGCACTCGCCGCGTTCGACGGCTGGAACGACGCCGGAGGCGCCGCGACGGCGGCGCTGCAGTTCATCGCCGAGGACTGGGAGTCCGAGGTCCTCTACTCCCTCGACCCCGAGGAGTTCCACGACCTGCAGGTCAACCGACCGCGGGTCGAGCGGGGCCCTGACGGGGAGCGCCGCCTGACGTTCCCCACAACCACCGTGACACGGGTCACCTCCCCCGACGGCGACACGCTCGTCCTCGTCCAGGGCGTCGAGCCGTCGGTGCGCTGGACCAAGTACTGCGGGGAGATCCTCCAGGCCCTGCTCGACGCCGGCGTGGAGACGCTGATCTCCGTCGGCGCCCTGCTCGCCGACGTGCCCCACACCCGCCCGATCCCTGTCTCCTCCTCGTCCGAGGACCCGGCGGTGCAGGAGGCGCTCGGCGTGCAGGCGACGGACTACGAGGGACCGACCGGGATCGTCGGCGTGCTGACGACCCTCGGCCAGGACCGGGGGCTCGACACCCTCGGCATGTGGGCCGCGGTCCCGCACTACGTGGCGCAGCCGCCGTCGCCGAAGGCCACGCTCGCCCTCATCGTCGCGCTCGAGGACCTCACCGGCTTCGCCCTGCCCACCCGGGACCTGGCGGAGGACTCCGAGGCCTGGCAGCGCGCGGTGGACGAGCTCGCGAACGAGGACTCCGACGTCGCGGAGTACGTCGAGATGCTCGAGAACTCCAAGGACACGGCCGAGCTGCCCGAGGCGAGCGGCGAGGCCATCGCCCGGGAGTTCGAGCGCTACCTGCGCCGGCGCGACGACGGCAACCCGCCCAAGGGGTCGGGGAACGTGCCGCCGGGGAGCCGGTAGGCGCACGTCCCGGGGGCGGGCCGGGACCGACGCAGCGAGCCCGCCTGGACCGGCGCAGCGGGCGGGCCCGCTCGGGCTCAGGGGGCAGGTCCGGCCCGGCTCCGGTGGCCGGTCGCGACCGTCCCGGCCTCTAGGTGTACTCGGCCGTCAGGTTGGTGACAGTCGGCTGATCGGTGGCTGGCCGCCGATT
>FUHX01000053.1 GCA_900163555.1 Actinomycetales bacterium JB111
CCCCCGCAGTCCACCCCCTCCCTCCCGCGAGTTCGGAACTGGGCTCGCGAACGGAGCGGCCGGCCCGGCGTCGGGGGCGGCGCCGTCGCCTGCCGGCTGCTCACCGCCGCGGGCCAACTGGTGGGACCCATTCGGCGGGTTTCTGGCCCAGAAGCCTGCCGAATGGGTCCCACCAGTTGCGTGGTGTCCCGAGTTTCTCGGTCAAGTTGCAGGGCGGCGGCGAGCGGGGCGGGACGGCGGCCATGTCGCGCACCCATGCCCGGCGCGGGCGTGCCACTCTGGACGACGTGTCCCGCCGAACCCTCGCCACCACAGGCACCGCCACCGCACGCCGAACCTCCGCACACAGCACCACCCCACGCCGTAGCCACGCGCTCCCGGCCTTCGTCGCGCTGGCCGGCGCGCTCGCCCTGGCGGGCTGCGGCTCGGGCGACTCGGACGACGACGGCGAGGACGACCCCATCGCCGACGGCTCCGTCAACCTCGTCCCCACCGACGAGTCGGACGCCCTCCCCTCCTGGCTCGAGGAGCCGTACGAGCCGCGGGACTCGTCGTCGGGCCTGTGCACGGACGTGTTCGCCCAAGGGCTCACCGAGATCACGACGACGGAGCTCGCCGCCTGCCAGGCCGAGTCCCTCTCGCGGGTCGAGGGCTACGTGCAGACCATCAACGGCGGGACGGGCCAGGGCTCGGTCATGCGCGTCTCCAACGGGGACGTCCTCGCGGTCGACGCCGACTTCGGCCTGCAGCACGTGCGCGTCGTCGGCAACGACTGGTGGGCGTCGGAGGACGGCGAGCAGTGGATGACCCCGGACGAGATCCCGGCCGAGTCCGACCTGTCCGGCGTGGAGTACGCCGCGACCTCGCTGCAGGGGATCCACGACCCGCAGACCGCCGCGAGCTCCACCATGCCGTTCGACACGACCGTGGTCGGCTCCGCGACCGTCGACGGCGAGGAGGTCGCCATCCTCACCGGCTTCAGCACCGGGCAGGCCGACCAGGATCTCGCCGTCACGTACTACGTGGACCAGAACTACGTCGTCCGCATCGCACGCACCCAGATCGGCACGGGCGCCGACGACGGCGCGGAGTCCGCGTCCGGGGGCGAGTCCGCCTCGGGCGAGACGTCCTCCGGCGAGACGTCCTCCGGCGGGGCCTCCCCGGACGGCTCGATCCTGCCCGGCGAACCGGGCCCGACGACGCCCGTCACCACCATCACCGAGCTCGGCGAACCTCAGGACGTCACGGCCCCGGAGTAAGCGCGACGACGCGCACCTCACTCGACATGTCGACCATCCTCGACATCTTATGTAGATGATCCTTGACATTTAATGTCAAGGATCCTTAACATCCAGCCATGCCGCGCCGCCCATCGACAACCGCCGTACCGGAGCACCCGGTCCGCGCGCACCGCAAGCGCCACAGGTACACGCAGGCCGAGCTGGCCGACCTGTCCGGCGTCAGCCGGCACACGGTCATGGCGATCGAGCAGGGCGACTACGCCCCCTCGGTCCACCTCGCCCTGCGCATCGCCCGGCTCCTCGGCACCACGGTCGAGGACCTGTTCGGCGCCCACCCCGACGCCCAGACCACACCCTCGACCGACCAGACCCCGGGAGACCCGCGATGAAGCCCACCGACACCCCCACCGGCCGCGTCGCCGACGAGCGCGAGTCCGCCGTCCTCGGCCAGACCGCCCTCACCACGATCGTCGTGGTCATCTATGCCTCGCTCGTCGCCGCGCTCGGCCTCGCGCTGGTCGGCCAGCTGCTCGCCCCGGCGATCTTCCTGCTGTTCGCGGGCCTCCCGGCCTGGGTCCTCATGCCGTTGGCCGAGCGTAGGTACGTCGACACCGGCGCGATCGTCGCCGGCGCACCCGCCCGGCGCGCCCTGGTGGCCGCGACGACCGTCGTCGTCGGCATGCTGCTCGCCCTGGCCGCCATGGCGTACACGATCCACACCGGCCACGGCCTCGTCGGCCTCCCGGACATCACCGTCGCGGGCCCGGACGCGAGCGGCCTCGCCGCGAGCCTCACGCGGGGAGCCGTCTACGGGGCGGCCGGGGCGGCCATCGTCCTCGGGATCGTCGTCGCGGTCCTGACCGCCCGACGCCGGACATCCCGCCCGTAGCCCGACCGCCTCCCCGCGGCTCGTTCATCCGTTCGGCCTGGCCCACCACACGAGTTGGTCATGCAACACCAAGACTTGGCAATGATTCGTTCCGTTCCCGTCCTCGAGGTCTCGGAACGATAACGATGGGGAGGGGCTCCGACGGCGGCTCCCGCCCCCGTTCCCGACCCCCTCCCGACAGCCACTCTCCCCTACCAGCATGCGGGATAGTCCGCATCGCCCACCACCACCGCCCGGGCCGCCTTTCGGCGGAATCTCGGCGTTGAGATGCCTATGCCACTGTCCGTACCGTTGTTGGGCGCCCTGCGGCCCGGGGCCCGGCTGGTGACGAGGAGGTCCGCTCTCGGTCCCCTCATCACGTCCGTCTCCGTGCCGCCCCGCGCGACCATTCGACGCTGGCTCCCCATAGATACGGAACGCAATGTCCATGACTTCCCCCGCACGGTCTCGGCGAATTTCCACGCTTGCCCTCCTCGGCGCCACCGCCCTCACCCTCGCCGCCTGCGGCGGCGGGGACGACCCCTCCGGCGAGTCCGGGTCCGGGTCGAGCGCCTCCGGCGGCGAGCTGACGCTGGAGGACCTCCAGGAGGCCGGCGAGGTCGTCGTCGGTTTCGCCGGCGAGGCCCCCTACTCGTTCGAGCAGGACGGCGAGCTCACCGGAGCGACGGTCGCCCTCCACGAGGCCATCTGGGAGGAGCTCGGCGTCGACGTCGTCACGGGCGTCGAGGCCCAGTTCGGGCAGCTCATCCAGGGCCTGAACGCGGGACGGTTCGACGTCGTCGCGGCCGGGATGTCGATCCTGCCCGAGCGCTGCGAGCAGGCCATCTTCTCCGAGCCGGAGTTCATGTACACGACCGCCCTGATGGTCCCCGAGGGCAACCCCGACGGCCTCACCGACATGGACTCGATCGCCGACGCCGGCGTGAACATGGCGGCCATGACCGGTGCGATCGAGGAGACCTACGCGACGGACCTCGGCCTGAACGCGATGACGGTCGGCACTCCCCAGGACGGCATGGACGCGGTCGTCAACGGACGCGCGGACGTCTTCGCCCTGACCGGCATCTCGCTGAACTGGATGGCGGACAACAACCCGGACACCCCGGTCGAGGTCACCGAGAGCTTCGTGGCGACCATCGACGGCGTGGACCAGGTCGGCGCCGGCGGCACGGTCTTCCGCAACGCGGACACCGAGCTGCGCGACGCCTACAACGAGGTCCTCGAGGAGATCGTCAGCGACGAGGACCGCTACCTCGAGATCGTGGGCGACTTCGGCTTCACCGCCGAGGAGCGCCCCACGGGCGACCTGACCACCGAGCAGCTGTGCGCCGGCGACATCTGATCCCGGCCACGGCCACCCGTCCGATCTCCTCGACTCAAGCGAAGACCCCACTGAAGTGAACGACCTGATCGACGCGCTCGTCGCGGCGCTGCCCGATCTCCGCAGCGGGTTGCTCATCACCCTGCAGCTGACGATCGGCGGCGCCGTCGGTGCCTTCCTCATCGCGGTGGGCCTCGGGCTGTGGGTGCGCAGCCGCAGCATACTGGTGCGCACCCCGGCCCGGTTCCTCATCGAGTTCTTCCGCGGCACCTCGCTCATGGTGCAGCTGTTCTGGTTCTTCTACGTCATGCCCCTGTTCGGGCTGGAGCTGAGCGGCCTGACCTGCGGCGTCCTCGCGCTCGCGCTCAACTACGGGGCCTACGGCGCCGAGGTCGTGCGCGGCTCGATCGAGGCGGTGCCGAAGGGCCAGTGGGAGGCCCGGATCGCCCTGAGCATGAGCCCCGCGCACCACCTCACCAAGGTCATCTGGCCGCAGGCGTGGGCCATCATGATCCCCTCGCTCGCGAACCTCGCGATCATGCTGCTCAAGGGCACCGCGGTCGCCTACATCATCCTCATGCACGACATCACGTTCGAGACCGAGAAGCTCCGCCAGGCCACGGGGAACACGTTCTTCGCCTACGGCGTGGGCATGGCCATGTACCTGGTCATCGCGCTCGTGATCGTGGGTCTCGCCCGCCTGGCCGAGCGCCACGCGAAGGCGAAGCTGGGCGGGGCGACACCCCTGTTCTCCGCCGCGCGCCGCCGGCGCGTGGCCGCGGGAAGCGGGGTGGGCTGACATGGAGAACGAGTCCATCTGGAGCTGGGAGCGGGCCGCCGAGGTCTTCCCGGACCTGCTCAGCACGTTCCTGCACGTCACGCTCGTGGCGACCGTCGTCGGCTCGGCGATCGCCGCCGTCGTCGGCCTGGTCGTGGCGATCATCCGCCGCAGCGCACCGAAGTGGATCTCGGTCCCCGTGCACCTGGTCATGGAGTTCATCCGGATGACGCCCGTCGTCGTCCAGCTGCTGTTCGTGTACTACACGTTCAACTCCTGGGACCCGATGACCATCGGATTCACCGTGCTGGGCCTGCACTACGCCACGTACATGGCGGAGGTCTACCGCTCCGGGATCGACGCGGTCCCGAAGGGCCAGTGGGAGGCCGCGACCGCCCTGTCGATGTCCCGCACCCGCACCTGGGTGAAGGTCATCATCCCGCAGGCGATCCGCACCACCCTTCCCGCCCTCGGCACGTGGGTGATCTCGATGTTCAAGGACACCCCGTTCCTCACGGTCATCTTCATCACCGAGATGGTCCGCGAGGCCGAGCGGTATGGATCCCGCACCTTCGTCTACACCGAGGCGCTCACGCTGGCCGGGATCATCTTCCTTGTCGCCAGCTACGGCACGTCGGTCCTGCTACGCATGTTGGAGAAGCGCCTTGCCATCGCCCGATGAGAACCCGACCACCCCCGACGTCGACGCGGGCCCCGGCCACGACGTCGCCGACGCCCCGCTCGCGTTCGGCGCGGACGGCGCGCCGCCCGCCATCCAGTTCGAGAACGTGGTGAAGAAGTACGGCGACCACACCGTGCTCGAGGACCTGAACTTCTCCGTCCGCCAGGGCGAGAAGGTCACGCTGATCGGGCCCAGCGGCTCCGGCAAGACGACGATCCTCCGGCTCGCCATGACCCTCGAGCACCTGACCGGCGGCTACATCTACGTGGACGGCCAGCCGCTCACGCACGAGCGCCGCGGGGGCAAGCGGGTCGAGCGGCGCAAGAAGGACATCGCGAAGATGACCCGCCGCATCGGCATGGTGTTCCAGCAGTTCAACCTGTTCCCGAACATGACGGTCATCGAGAACATCACCGAGGCACCCATCCACGTGCTCGGCAGGTCCAAGGCGGAGGCCCGCGCCCGCGGGATCGAGCTGCTCGAGCAGGTGGGGCTCGAGGACAAGGCCGACGAGCACCCGAGCAGGCTGTCCGGCGGTCAGCAGCAGCGCGTGGCGATCGCCCGCGCGCTCGCGATGGACCCGGAGATCCTGCTCCTGGACGAGGTCACCTCGGCGCTGGACCCCGAGATCGTCGGCGAGGTGCTGTGGGTGCTGCGCGAGGTCGCGAAGAACACGGACATCACGATGCTGATCGTCACGCACGAGATGACGTTCGCCCAGGACGTCTCCGACCGCGTCCTCATGTTCGACGGCGGCCAGATCATCGAGGACAAGACCCCCGAGGTCATGTTCTCCTCGCCCGAGCACGAGCGGACGCAGTCCTTCCTGCAGGCAGTGCTCTAGGCCGAGCTCGAGGCTGGGTCCCGGCCCGAGCGTTCACCGAACGACGACGGCGCCGCCCACCTCACGTGGGCGGCGCCGTCGGCCGTGACACCGACGAGCCGCGCTGCCGACGTCAGGTGGCAGGTGGCAGGTGGCAGGTGGCAGGTGGCAGGTGGCAGGTGGCAGGTGGCAGGTGGCAGGTGGCAGGTGGCAGGTGGCGCACCGAAGCACAACACGGCACACGTCCATTCGGACTCGCCACAGGTGTCGACGCCAGGATTCTCGGTGCGCATTTCGACCACCAGCGCGGGTGCGCATTTTCGGGGGCACGTCGTTCTTGGGAGACGTCTTTTATGGGCGCGTGCTATCCGGGCGGGTCGTCGCCTGGTCCGGGTGTTCTTGGTGCGGTCCGGTTTCGGCCCGTGCCGCTTCGGCGCGTCGCATCGCCGCCGTTCCGTGCGGGTGCTTTCTTCTTGAACACCGGGTCTGGCACGTCCGGTCTGCTGCCGAATCTTTGGCGGATGGCCGTGATCGCGTCCGGGGACAGTGGAGGGGGTGGTGTCGGGGCGCGGGCGGGCAGGATGCTTCTCGCGGCCCGGTAGATGTGCCCGGTGGGGGTGGTGACAGTGAGGCCACCGTCACCGGAAGGACCGCCGGCGCTGCCGACATTCTTCGCGCTGTCGGTACCAGCGCGTGCGTCAGCTCCGCTCGTGGCGGCGTCTCGTCGGTGGGTCCATCCGGGGTTCTGTTTGGTGTGGTTGCAACGTTCGCAGAGCCCGCTGGCGTTGGCCTGGCTGGTCGGGCCGCCGTCGGCGTGGGGTGTGGCGTGGTCGATGTGCCGGATGGGGGCGTTGCAGTACGGGCTGGCACAGACGTCATCGCGCAGGAAGATGAGCTGGCGGAGCTGTCCGGTGAACTCCCGGGCCCTGCTCTCCGTGGCCACGAGGCCGCCTGCTGCGGGGTCGGTCCACAGCCGACGGTAGAACACCCGAGCGGCCTCGGCCACGTGGTGGCGGGCGATCGTGGCCGCGAGGGGACCGTGTCCGGGGAGCCAGGCCGGCCGGTCACTGCTGCCGGTCAGGGTCTGGTCGGTCATCACGATCGTCAGGGCCACATCCCCCCGACTGCCGGTCGTCGTGTCGCCCGGGGCGGTGGCGGTCGTGTCGGTGAGTCGCCGGAGGAGGAGATCGGCGCTGATCTGGTCCCTCGTCCGCCCGTCGGCCTGCCCGGAGTTGATCAGCGTCATGGACTGGGCGTGGAGGGTGGCGAAGGCGCGGACGGCCTGGACCATGGGCACGTACGCGGTCAGGTAGGCCATGTCTCCCGGTGCGGGACGGACGGTGACCCGGCGCTTCTTGATCTCGGCTTCTGCCCGCCTGAGGGCGTGGGACTGGTCCAGCTCCAGGGCGAGCGCCCTCGCGCGGGAAGCAACCTGCCGATCCCCCAACAGTGGCAGATCCCCCGTGAGGGCTTCGTCGATTCGGGAACGGTCCACCGCCGGCAGGCACGCGGTCTCCTTCACCATGAGGGCGGCTCGCCACTCACTGACCCGTCCGGCGGCCAGGTGACCCAGTGTCCGAGGCATCTCCCGCACCAGCGCCTTCGCCATCCCGAGGTGCCTCGAGCCACGGGAGGGGGAATCCATCCGGGCCAGGGCGATCTCCGCACCCAGACCCCGACCTCGCTGACCAAGAGGCACACCCCGGCGGGACTCCTCGTCCTCACGGTAGGTCGCCAGCTGGTCGGTGGCGACGGCCTGCGCGGCCGCAGACGCCGCCTTGAGCTCCTCCAAGGCACGGATCTGCTCGATCGCCTCCGCCTGCGACGCCGGCGCCACCATGGCGAGGCGTTCCCGCATCACCACCAGCTCCCCCACCGAGATCGGCGCCGGCACCACCGCGTCCGACGCGGAAGCAGGCGACGAGTCCGCAGGGGCAGCGGGCGCGGGAACGCCCGAGGAAGCTGGCGAGGACTTCGACGCGGGTGAGGCAGCCACGGCCGAGACGAACCCGGTCGAGGACGCGACTCTTGCCGACAGGGACGCCTCGGACGGAGCGGCCGGCTCGTGAACCGAGCTCAGCCGCGAGGACGAGACGGGTCGTCGCCGCGACCGGGCTCGATCGATATCGGCGACCGCCACGCTCCCACCCCCTCATTTCCCAGTGCGCCATCGAACCGGTGGATTGGAATTTGTCCGTTCACCCATTCTAGGAGTCACCACCGACATTCACTACCCAAAGCGTCAAATCTGTGGATAGCACGGCGAACCAGCCGCATGTGGAAACACGGCGAAAGCACACCCGCGGAAAAGTCGAACAGACAATCTGCCTGACATCGGCAATGATCACCTGTGGATAAAGGTTGACCGATGTTCCTTGTGGACAGATACCGCGCCGGTCCAGGGTGCCGCGGTGCGGCGGGCAGGCACGTGGTGTCGGCACCCCAGGTTCCCGCACACCCCCGCGCACCCCCCGCACGCTGCGGCGTCCGCGACCCCTTCAGTCGGGGCGGGGCCCCGTCGCCCATGACTCGCCAGCCGCCAGCCGCCGGCCGCCGGCCGCCGGCACCCTCCCGCCCCCGTGCGCAGGACCATCATCCCTACGATGGCCCCATGTCCGTGTCGCAGCTGTCCGCGAGCACCCAGAACTACCTCAAGGCGATCTGGGGGCTGACGGAATGGTCGTCGGAGCCCGTCACCCCAACGCTGATCGCCCAGCGCACGGGACTGCGGCTCTCGTCCGTCTCGGACGCGGTCCGCAAGATGTCGACGCAGGGCCTGGTGGAGCACGCGCCGTACGGAGCGGTGGAGCTCACCGATCAGGGGAGGACGTTCGCCCTGGCGATGGTGCGGCGCCACCGCCTGATCGAGTCGTTCCTGGTCCGCGTTCTGCACTACACGTGGGACCAGGTCCACGACGAGGCCGAGGTCCTCGAGCACGCGGTGTCGGACTTCATGATCGAGCGCATCGACCAGCTGCTGGACTTCCCGTCCCGCGACCCCCACGGGGACCCGATCCCCTCCGCCGACGGGACGGTCACCGTCCCCGACGCGAGACCGCTGACGGAGATCGGCGCCGATACGCGGGTCGTGGTCGAGCGCATCTCCGACTCCGACCCGTCCCTCCTGCAGTTCTTCGACGGCCACGACATCGTGGTCGGCACCCACCTGGAGGTCGACGAGGGCGCCCCGTACTCCGGCGCCCTCGACGTGCGGGTCGACGGGGCGCGACCCTCAGTCGCCCTGGGCAGGCCCGCGAGCGACGCGCTCTACGTGTCCGTGGCTCCGTAGCGGTCGCTCCGGCCGGCGTCCGGACGCCTCGGCGGGTCGACCACGTCGGCCCGCCTCCGTCGTCGGGCATGCAGGCGGCGGCCGATCAGGCCGTGCCGGGGGCTGAACAGGTAGACGACGGCGAACACGGCACCCTGGACGACGACGACCAGGCCGCCGGAGGCGGCATCCACCCAGTAGCTGAGGTAGATGCCCACCACCGAGGACAGCGCGGACACCAGAGGCGCGATGACGAGCATCCTCCCGAACCGGTCGGTGAGGAGGTAGGCGGTGGCGCCGGGGATGATGAGCATGGCCACCACGAGGACGACGCCGACGACCTGCAGCGCGACGACCGCCGTGAGGGCGAGGAGCCCGAGGAGGAGCGCGCCCAGGAACCGGGGGCTGAGCCCGACGGCGTGGGCGTGGGTGCGGTCGAACGCGTAGAGGGTGAGGTCGCGCCGCTTGAGGACGAGGACCGCGAGGGCCAGGGCGGCGAGGGTGCCGATCTGGACGAGGTTGGCGGTGGAGACCCCGAGGACGTTGCCGAAGATGATGTGGTTCAGGTCGGTCTGGCTGGGGGTGACGGAGATGAGCACGAGGCCCGTCGCGAACAGGGTCGTGAAGACGATGCCGATCGCCGCGTCCTCCTTGATCGGGCTCGTGCCGCGGATCGCGCCGATCAGCGCGACGGCGAGGAGGCCGAACACGAGGGCCCCGATGGCGAACGGGATGCCGAGGATGTAGGCGATGACCACGCCGGGCAGCACGGCGTGGGAGACGCCGTCACCCATGAGCGACCACCCGATGAGGACGAGCCAGCAGGACAGCAGCGCGCAGACGACCGCGGCGATGACCGTGGTGAGCAGGGCGCGGACCATGAAGTCGTAGCCGAGGGGCTCCAGGAGCAGGTCGAGGACGGTCATGCGGCGGGTTCGCCCCCGGCCAGGACGTCGAGGCCGAACGTGAGGGCGAGGTTCTCCGGTCGAAGCGCGTCGGCGACGGGGCCGTGGAAGAGGACCGTGCGCAGGAGCAGGACCGCCTCGTCGGCGAGCTGTGGGAGGGCCTGGAGGTCGTGCGTGGAGACGAGGATGGTGCGGCCGTCGTCGGCGAGCTCGCGCAGCAGGCGCACCATGGTCGCCTCGGACCGCTTGTCGACCCCGGCAAACGGCTCGTCGAGCAGCATGATGCTCGCGCCCTGGGCGATGCCGCGCGCCACGAAGGCGCGCTTCCTCTGGCCTCCGGAGAGCCGGCCGATCTGCCGGTCGGCGAGGTCGGCGAGCTCCACGCGTCGCAGGGCGTCGTCGACCGCGGCGTGGTCCGCCGGCCGCGCCCGGCGCGTGACGCCCTGGTGGCCGTAGCGTCCCATCATGACGACGTCGCGGACCGAGACCGGGAACGACCAGTCCACGTCCTCGCTCTGCGGGACGTATCCGACCCTCCCGTTCCTGCGGGCGAGCCCGGGGTCGGCGCCCTGGACCGACACGCTCCCGCGATCCGGACGAACCAGCCCCATGACGGCCTTGAACAGGGTGGACTTGCCGGAGCCGTTCATCCCGATCAGCCCGGTCACCCGGCCCGCCGGGACGGTGAGGGAGACGTCGTCGAGGGCGAGGACGTCCCCGTAGCGGACGGTGAGCCCACGCACCGAGACCGGGGCGGTCACGCACGGCCCCCGGTGAGGGCCGTGACGACGGTGTCCGCGTCGTGACGGATGAGGTCGAGGTAGGTGGGCACGGGGCCGTCGGCCTCCGAGAGCGAGTCGACGTACAGCGTCCCGCCGAAGTCCGCGTCGGTCGCGTCGACGACCTGCTGCATGGGCGCGTCCGAGACGGTGGACTCGCAGAACACCGCGGGCACGTCGTTGTCGTTCACGAACTCGATCGTGCGGGCGATCTGCTGGGGCGTGGCCTGCTGCTCGGCGTTGACCGGCCAGATGTACTGCTCGGTGAGGCCGGCGTCGCGGGCGAGGTAGGAGAACGCACCCTCGCACGTCACCAGCGCACGCTCGTTCTCCGGCAGGGTGGACAGCTCCTCGACCAGCCCGTCCTGGACCGCCTGCAGCTCGGCGCCGTAGGCCTCGCCGTTCGCCTCGAAGTCGGCGGCGTGCTCCGGATCGAGGTCGCTGAACGCCTCGACCATGGTGCCGACGTAGATCTGCACGTTGCTCGGGCTCATCCACGCGTGCGGGTTCGGCATCCCCGCGTAGGAGTCCTCCGTGATGTCGATCGGTTCGATCCCGTCCGACACGACCACGTGGGGGACGTCGATCTGCGCGACGAACTGCTCGAACCACGCCTCGAGGTTCAGGCCGTTGTCGAGGATGAGGTCCGCCTCGGAGGCCCTCGCGAGGTCGCCCGGGGTCGGCTCGTAGCCGTGGATCTCCGCACCGGCCCTCGTGATCGACTCGACCCGCAGGTGCTCGCCGGCGACGTTCTGCGCGATGTCCGCGATCACGGTGAAGGTGGTGAGAATGACCGGACGGTCGTCGGCGCCTGCATCGTCGGCGTCCGCGTCGTCGGCGCCGTTGCCGCAGGCCGTGAGGACGGTCGCAAGCAGGCTCGCGGCGAGCAGCGTCGCGGTGGGACGGAGCGGAGGTCGATGGCTCATGAGGTCGTCCTTACTGATCACGGGTTGGAGTGGCAGATCGTCCTGCCACCGGCGAGCCTAATGTTCGGCATGACGTAGTTGCAATCAACGGCGCGCCGTAGTCGTCGCGGTGCGCGCGGGCCCCGCGCGAGGCGACGACGCGTGCCTCCCTACGGATCAGTCGCGGCCGCGCTCACCCCGGTCGAGGAACGCCCCGACTGCGGCCCGCGTCTCCGCCGGCCAGGGCGGCGTTCACCGCGGGGTCTCGGTCGCCGTCGAGCCGGTCTCCCCCGGTCGTGGAGGCGAGCACCAGCCGCGAGACGCGCTCCGGATGGTCGATGGCGAACCACTGCGCGAGCCGGCCCCCGCCCCGGCTCAGCCCCCCAACGACGCGCGCGAGTAGCCTGATCGCGCGCGGGTCCTCGCGCGAGCGACGATCAGTGGAGGAGCGACCATGACCGAGCAGGACGTCACGAGCCCGACGCACCACGAGCATGTCGACCTGCTCGTCATCGGTTGGGGCAAGGGCGGCAAGACCCTCGCCGGCACGATGGCGCGGGCCGGCAGGCGCGTGGCCGTGGTCGAGCAGTCGGAGGCGATGATCGGCGGCTCCTGCATCAACATCGCCTGCATCCCCACCAAGATCCTCGTCCACGACGCGGAGAACCGGCGCGAGTCCGACGACGTCGATGCGTACTTCGCGAGGGCCGTCACCCGACGCGACACCCTCACCGGGGCGATGCGGAGGAAGAACTTCTCGATGCTCGACTCCCTGGACTCGGTGCTGCTCGTCTCCGGCCGGGCCGAGTTCACCGGCGAGCGGGAGGTCCTCGTGACCGGCGGCGACGACACCCTGCGGATCACCGCCGACACGGTCGTCGTCAACACCGGGTCGGTCGCAACCGTCCCGAACATCGACGGCGCCGCGCTCGGCGGCCGCATCCACGACTCGAAGACCCTCCAGCACGTCACGCCCTTCCCGCGGCGCCTGGTCGTGGTCGGCGGCGGCTACATCGGGCTCGAGTTCGGGTCGATGTTCGCCCACTTCGGCGCGCGGGTCACGGTCCTCGACCGCGGGCCACGGCCGCTGCGGCAGGAGGACGACGACGTCGCCGAGGTCGTCGCCTCGGCGCTCGCCGACGACGGGGTCACCATCGTGAGCGGCGCCGCGGTCACCGCGGTCGCCGACGGCGCGGACCACGCCACGGTGACCTACGTGGCGGACGGCGAGTCCACCGACGTCGAGGCCGACGCGGTCCTCCTCGCGGTCGGACGCACCCCCGCCACGAAGGATCTCGGCCTGGACAGGGCCGGGATCGCGAGCGACGACCGCGGCTTCATCACCGTCGACGAGCAACTGCGCACCTCCGCCGAGGGCGTCTACGCCTTCGGCGACGTCAACGGCGGACCGATGTTCACGTACATCTCGCTGGACGACAACCGGATCCTCGCCGACCAGCTCCTCGGGGAAGGCCGGCGCTCGACCGCCGACCGCGGCTCCGTGCCCTACACGATGTTCCTCACCCCGCCCGTCTCCCGGGTCGGCCTCACGGAGAAGGAGGCCCGCGAGCAGGGCTACGACGTCAGGGTCGGCGCGAAGCTCATGGCCGACATCGCCGCCGCCCCGCGGGCGAAGATCGAGGGCGACCCGCGCGGCATCGTCAAGTTCGTCGTCGACGGCGCCACCGACCTCGTCCTCGGCGCGGCCCTCGTGCACGTCCACTCGCAGGAGGTCATCAACACGGTGGCCCTCGCGATGCGGCACGGCGTCACGGCCACCGAGTTGCGCGACACGATCTACACCCACCCCTCGGCGACCGAGGCTCTCAACGAGGTGCTCGGCACGCTGAGATAGCACACCCTCCCCCACCCCGCACGACGACGGCGCCGCTCACCTGAGGTGGGCGGCGCCGTCGGGCGTTCGTGAGGAGGTCAGGCCGGGGTCAGAAGTCCCAGTCCTCGTCCTCGGTGGTCTCCGCCTTGCCCATGACGTAGCTGGAGCCGGAGCCGGAGAAGAAGTCGTGGTTCTCGTCGGCGTTCGGGCTGAGCGAGGAGAGGATCGCCGGGTTCACGGCGGTCTGGTCGGCGGTGAACAGGCCCTCGTAGCCGAGGTTGTTCAGCGCCTTGTTCGCGTTGTACTTGAGGAAGGCCTTGACGTCCTCGGACAGGCCGAGCGGGTCGTACAGGTCCTCCGTGTACTGCTCCTCGTTCTCGTACAGCTCGAAGAGCAGCTCGAACGTGTAGTCCTTGAGCTCCTGGCGACGCTCCGGGGTCGCCCGCTCGAGGGCCTTCTGGAACTTGTAGCCGATGTAGTACCCGTGCACGGCCTCGTCACGGATGATGAGGCGGATGAGGTCGGCCGTGTTGGTCAGCTTCGCGCGGCTGGACCAGTACATCGGCGCGTAGAAGCCCGAGTAGAAGAGGAAGGACTCCAGCATCGTGGAGGCGACCTTGCGCTTCTCCGGGTCGTCGCCGCGGTAGTAGTTGAGGACGATCTCGGCCTTGCGCTGGAGGTTCTCGTTCTCCTCCGACCAGCGGAAGGCGTCGTCGATCTCCTCCGACGAGATCAGCGTGGAGAAGATCGAGGAGTACGACTTCGCGTGCACCGACTCCATGAACGCGATGTTCGTGTAGACGGCCTCCTCGTGCGGGGTGACGGCGTCCGGGATGAGGCTGACGGCGCCGACCGTTCCCTGCACGGTGTCCAGCAGCGTGAGGCCCGTGAACACGCGGGTGGTCATGAGCTTCTCGGACTCCGACAGGGTCGCCCAGGACTGGATGTCGTTCGACAGCGGCACCTTCTCGGGCAGCCAGAAGTTCGACGTCAGGCGGTCCCAGACCTCCTGGTCCTTCTCGTCCTCGATCTTGTTCCAGTTGATCGCCTGGACCGACGAGACGAGCTTGAGCTTCTCGGACACGATGCTCCTTTGTCGCAGCGCGTGGCGGTTCACGCGACGGGTGAAACAGGCCGCGTCGCCGGCGTCCGCACCCCGATCGGAGTGGGTTCGCCGCACGCGGAGGGAAGGGCTCCATCGT
>FUHX01000020.1 GCA_900163555.1 Actinomycetales bacterium JB111
TCCTCGCTACGTCAACAACATGCCCGAAGTGTCACCAACCTCCTGGCCGAGTACATCTAGGCGCCGAGGTCGATACCGAGCAGCGCGTCGACCGTGTCCGCGACGAGCCCGCCGGGCTCGTCCTGACCCGGCCGTGCGACCGGGGCGGCCCGGTCGCCCGTGGCGGCTCCGCCGTCGGGGAGGGCGGACCCGCCGAGGACGCCGAGCGCCCACTCGTCCACGACAGCCAGCGCCCGCGGGGAGTCGAGGTTGGCCCGGACCGCGTCGCGCACGGCCTTCAGGACGGCCTCCTCGGCCGCGCGGCCTCCCTCGGGGGCGGCAGAGACGGCCCGCCGCCAGAGCGCGAGCCGGTTGCGGGCCTCGTCGAGCACGGCGCCGCTGTACTCGCGGTCCTCCGAGTAGTGCCCCTGTAGCAGGGCGAGCCGGATCGTCGTCGGCTCCTCGCCGGCCGCCACGAGGCGGGAGACGAGGACGAGGTTCCCGAGGGACTTGCTCATCTTCGCGCCGTCGAACGAGAGCATCCCGCCGTGCGCGTGCAGGCGGACGGCCCCCGGGCGGCCGGAGAGCACGCGCAGGTGCGACTCGGACATCTCGTGGTGCGGGAAGAGCAGATCGTTGCCGCCGCCCTGGACGTCGATCGGGAGGCCGAGGTGGTGCGCGGCGATGATGGCGCACTCGATGTGCCAGCCGGGACGCCCCTCACCGAGCTCGCCGCCGCGCCACGTCGGCTCGTCGATGCGGGCGACGCGCCACAGGAGGGGGTCGAGCGCGTCCCTCTTGCCCTCGCGCTGCGGGTCGCCGCCGCGCTCCGCGAAGACCTCGAGCATCTCGTCGCGGCTCCAGCCGGAGACGCTGCCGAAGTCCGGGTCGACGGACAGGGCCGCGTAGACGTCTCCCGGGGAGCCCTGCTCGAGGGCGTCGGGGGTGTCCACCCGGTAGGCGGCGCCGGTGGCGACCATGCGCTCGACCGCCTCGACCGCGAGGGGGATCGACTCGACGGCGCCCACGTAGTGGGTCGGGGGCAGGACGCGCAGGTTCGTCATGTCGGAGCGGAACAGCTCGGTCTGCTCGTCCGCGAGCTCGCGCCAGTCGCGGTCCGTCGCCGTGGCGCGCTCGAGCAGCGGGTCGTCGACGTCGGTGACGTTCTGGACGTACGCGACCTCGTGGCCGGCGTCGAGCCACGCGCGCACGAGGAGGTCGTAGCCGACGTAGGTGGCCGCGTGACCGAGGTGCGTCGCGTCGTACGGGGTGATGCCGCAGACGTAGAGCCGCTTGACCCCGTCGCCGTTCGGTTCGGGCGCCGACGGCGGGTGCCCGACGGTCGGTTCGATCGTCACGTCCCCTCCGCGCGACGGGAGAACGGGTACGACCGGTGCAGACCAAGACCTCACGGGCCGAGCCTAGGTCACGGTTCGATGCGGCCGGCCGTGCGTCCGTCACGGGCGAACAGTGCCGACGCCCCGAGTCCTTCCAAGGTGGCGGACCGGCGAAACGCGCGCTGTTATGACACCGGCACCACCCGTTCGGCCCCAGCCCGCGAGGCGGGACGTGGTGACCTGACCGTGACCCCGTGGACCTACGCCGTCGCCGAGAGGACCCCGCCGAGCACAAGGCCCACGACGACGACCGCGAGGATGATCCGGTAGACCACGAACGGGATGTAGGTGCGCGTCTCGACGAACTTGAGGAACCACGAGATCACCGCGTACCCGACCACGAAGGCCACCACGGTCGCGAGGAACGTCGCCCCGAGCGAGGGCTCCCCGGGGAGCGGCTCGGCGTCGGACAGCAGCACGTCCGACAGCAGCTTGTACAGCCCGGAACCGAGCACCGCAGGGACGGCGAGGAGGAAGGAGATCCGCGCCGCGGCGGCCCGCTTGAGGCCGAGGAACAGTCCCATCGTGATGGTGCCGCCGGAGCGCGAGACGCCCGGCACCAAGGCGAGGGACTGCGCGAGGCCCATGAGGATCGCGTCGGACCAGGTGACGTCCGCGAGGTCCTTCGTCTGCCGGCCGGTCCGGTCCGCGACGAGCAGCAGGACCGCGAACCCGGCGAGCATGGCCGCCGTGATGAACAGGTGCCGGAACGTCGTGTCGATCCACGTTTCGAGCACGAGCCCGAGGACGACGATCGGGATCGAGCCGACGATGACGAACCAGCCCATGCGGGCGTCCGGGTCCGAGGCCGGGAGCCGGCGTTTCCACGGTCCGAACGGAAGCGCCTGGACCCAGTGCGAGATGATCCGGGCGATGTCCTTGCGGAAGTACACGACGACCGCGGCCTCGGTCCCGAGCTGGGTGATCGCCGTGAAGGCCGCCCCGGGATCCGCGCCGGAGGGGAGCAGCTCCCCCACGATGCGGATGTGCGCCGACGACGAGATCGGCAGGAACTCGGTGAGCCCCTGCACGATCCCCAGGATGATCGTTTCCCACCAGGTCACGAGGCACCACGCTACTTCCTGCCGTGGCGATACCGTGAGCCCATGCGACTGACTCGCCTGGGTGCGACCGGGCTCACCGTCTCCTCCGTGGGCCTCGGCACCCTGACGTGGGGCCGGGACACGGACGAGCACGACGCCGCCGAACACCTCGAGGTGTTCCTCGATGCCGGCGGCACGCTCGTCGACACGGCCGCCAGCTACGGCGACGGCGCGGCCGAGACACTGCTCGGCGCCGAGATCGCCAAGCGCCAGATCCGCGACGACGTCGTCATCGTCTCGAAGGCCGGCACCCGGGTGCGCGGCGGCACGGGCGTCGTCGACGCCTCCCGGGGCGCGCTCCTCAGCGACCTGGACGCCTCGCTCGCGCGGCTCGGGACGGACCACATCGACCTGTGGCTCGTCCAGCGCCCCGACCCCGCCACCCGGCTCGAGGAGACCCTCGCCGCGCTGGACCTCGCGGTCCGCAGCGGCCGGGTCCGCTACGTCGGCCTGTCGAACCACCCGGCGTGGGTCACGGCGCGCGCGGCCACGCTCGCGGAGGCCTCGCTCCCCGCCCCGCACCTCGCCGCCGTCGAGATCGAGCACTCGCTGCTGCAGCGCGGGGCGGAGCGGGAGCTCCTGCCCGCCGCCCGCGCCCTCGGTCTCGGCTCGATCGCCTGGTCCGCGCTCGGCCGCGGTGTCCTCGCGGCGCGGTACCGGTCCAGCACTCCCCCGGCGTCCCGCGCCGCGTCCGCGCACCTTCGCGGCTTCGTGGAGCCGTACCTGACGACGGCGTCCGCCTCGATCGCGGAGGCCGTCGCGACGGCGGCCGACGGGCTGGGCGTCTCCGCCGCGGAGGTCGCCCTCGCCTGGTCGCTCAGCGCGCCGGTGGACGTCTCGCTCGTCGGCGCCTCGAGCACGGCCCAGCTGCGACAGACCCTCAAGGGCGCCACGCTCGAGCTGCCCGAGAAGATCGCCCGCGCGCTCGACGACATCAGCTCCGTCGACTGACCACCGGTCCGTCGACCGACCCCGGTCACGCGAACGGCCCCCGATCGGTCTCGATCGGGGGCCGGTTCTACGCAGGGCCGCTCGGCGGGTCGTCCCGGGTCTACCGGTCGACGGGGTCAGTCCTCGTCGTCGTCCTCGTCATCCTCGAGGTCGTCGTCATCGTCCTCGAAGTCCTCGTCGTCGAGGAGGAACCCGCCCTCGTCGTCGTCATCGTCGTCGTAGTCGTCGTCATCGTCGTAGTCGTCGTCGATCTCCTCCAGCGGGAGGTCGATCTCGTACGCGCGGTACAGGGCGTCGTCGTACGTCACGAACGCCTCCCGCAGGGTGCTGGTCGCCGCCTCGACGCGCGGCGAGTCGGGGTCCTGCGCCGTCGAGACGGCGAGGTGATGCTCCTCGAGGGCCGCGAGGAAACGGTCCAGGGCTGCACGCGGGTCGGTTGCCATGAGACAGAGCCTAGCGGTGCACGCCGAATGGTTCAGCCTGGTACATGATGGGCCGACGACGATCGACCGGTCGGCGACCGACGAGGCGGAGGAGAACGCGTGGCACGTGCGCAGAAGGCGAGCATGCGGGACTCGTTCTACGAGTTCCGCACGGTGACGATCCCGGCGGACGTCCGGCGGTCGGACGCCCGCCAGCTCCTCACGGCAGAGGCCGAGTACGGCCGCTGGGAGCTCGCCCGGACGGTGCTCTACGAGGGGGGCGCGCGCAAGGTCGTCCTGCGCAGGCGCGCGATGAGGGTCGCGTCGACCCTCGGCGCGATCGGCTGAGCAGGCCCGGGCGCCCGAGCGCGGTCTGCTGAGCAGGCCCGAGCGCCCCGGCCCGCGCGCCGGTCCGATCCTCAGCTCGCGCGGATCACACGCTCGAGGACGCGCGCGCCGAACGTGAGGGCGTCGATGTTCACCCGCTCGTCAACCCCGTGGAACATGGCGGCGAAGTCGAGCTCGGGGTTCAGGCGCAGCGGCGCGAAGCCGTAGCCGGTGATGCCGAGCCGGGACAGCGCCTTGTTGTCGGTCCCTCCCGACACCATGTACGGCAGGACCTCCGCGCCCGGGTCCTCGCTCTGGAGCGCCGAGACCATCGTGTCCACGAGATCTCCGCCGAAGGGCACCTCGAGGCCGATGTCGCGGTGGATCTCCTCGATGCGCACCTTGTCGCCGGCGAGCCGCTTCACGGTCTCGTAGACCTCGTCCTCCTGACCCGGCAGCGGCCGGACGTCCACGGCGGCCGTCGCGGACTGGGGGATGACGTTGACCTTGTACCCGGCCTCCAGCTGCGTGGGGTGCACGGACGTCTTCAGCGTCGACCCGACGAACTTCGAGACCGGCCCGAACGCGTCGACGAGGTCGTCGATGCTCTCCTGGTCCTCCGGGTCGTAGGAGAGCCCGGTGAGCTCGGAGGCCCCGTCGAGCAGGGCGCGCACGGTCTTGGTGAGGCGGAGGGGCCACTCGTGCTGGGCGATCCGGGCGAGCGCTCCGGCGAGGTGGGCGACCGCGTTGTCGTCGTTGACCTGCGAGCCGTGGCCGGCGCGCCCCTCGGCGACCAGCTTCAGCCAGGCAAGTCCCTTCTCGGCGGTCTGCAGGAGGTACACGCGCTTCCCGCCGAGCTCGGTGGAGAACCCGCCGACCTCGCTGATCGCCTCGGTGGCGCCCTCGAAGAGCTCCGGCCGGTTGTCGACGAGCCAGTGGGCGCCGTACCTGCCGCCCGCCTCCTCGTCCGCGAGCAGCCCGACGACGAGGTCCCGCGGCGGGCGCCAGCCGTCGCGCCCCATGGAGCGCACGACGGACAGGATCATCGCGTCCATGTCCTTCATGTCGACGGCGCCGCGGCCCCAGACCATGCCGTCCTTGATCTCGGCACCGAACGGGTCGACGCTCCAGTCGCTCGCCTCGGCGGGGACGACGTCGGTGTGCCCGTGCAGGACGAGCGCCCCCCGGCCCGGGTCCTCCCCCTCGATGCGCAGCATGACGTTCGCCCGACCGGGCGCCGACTCGATGATCTCGGGTGCGAAACCGACCTCGGTCAGCTGTTCGGCCACGTACTCGGCCGCGGCGCGTTCCCCCGGTCCTGAGCCGTCCCCGTAGTTCGACGAATCGATCCGGATCAGGTCGCGGCAGATCGAGAGAACCTCGTCCTCGGGGCGAATGCGCTCAGTCATGACCTCAACCTACCGCGACCGAACCATGGTGCCGGCGTTACCAAACCGTGACCGCGTATCGCGGGACGGTGTTCCCTAAACCTCCTCTTTTCGACCGATGTGCGGCATGATTTTGATCCCACATGTCGGTCGACGACGTCCGGCATCCATCTCGGCACCGGAGGTACCACGAGTGTCCACCACACATCCCCCGCGCGGACCCGGAAAGGGTCTGCGCTGGCTCGGGGCCGCGGCCGCGAGCGCCGCCATGGTCGTGACGGGAATCGCCGCACCGGCCAGCGCCGACGTGCAGAACCTGACCGACGACGATCAGCACCACTCCGACCCCTCGCAGCGCGTGGTGTCGATCGACACCGCGCAGGCGATCGCCGGCGGCTCCCCCACCGGGGCCTGGTTCGTCGAGCTCTCCCGCCCCGCCACCTCGCTGGGCGGCAGCACCGCCGGCGTGAACGCGCAGCAGTCGAGCTTCCTCAGCTCCGCCGCCAACCAGGGCGTCTCCCTCGACGTGAAGTTCGAGTACGAGACCCTGTGGAACGGCCTGTCCGTCGTCACCGACGACTCGAACATCGACGCCATCCTCGGGATGCCGGGCGTGCAGGGCGTGTGGCCGGTGGAGGTCGTCGACGCGCCGACGACGCTCCCCAACAACCAGCCCGACATGCTGTCGGCCGTCACGATGACGGGCGCCGACATCGCGTACAGCGAGCTGGGCCTGGACGGCACGGGCGTGCACGTCGCGATCATGGACACCGGTATCGACTACAACCACCCGGACTTCGGTGGCTCCGGCACGCCGGGCGGGGACACGTTCCCGACCGAGCGCGTGACCACCGGCTACGACTTCGTCGGCGACTCCTACAACGCGGACCCCGAGTCGGACGCGTACCAGCCGGTCCCCCACCCGGACAACGACCCTGACGACTGCCAGGGCCACGGCACGCACGTCGCCGGCATCGTCGGCGCGGACGGAGACCCGGCGGAGAACGGCGTGCGCGGCGTCGCGCCCGGCGTGACCTTCGGCGCCTACCGCGTGTTCGGCTGCGACGGCTCCACCGAGACCGACATCATGAACGCCGCCATGGAGCGGGCGTACCAGGACGGCGCGGACGTGCTCAACATGTCGATCGGCTCCGCGTTCGCGGGCTGGAACGACTACCCGACGTCGGTTCTCTCGACCCGGATGAGCGACCTCGGCATGATCGTGGTCGCCTCCGCCGGCAACGAGGGCGACTACGGCCCGTGGGCCGCGGGCGCGCCGGGCAACGGCGAGGGCGTCATCGGCGTCGCGATGTACGACAACACCGAGGTGCTCACCAGCGCGCTCGCCCTGGCGCCCTCGGGCGACCAGGTCGGGTACATGCCCGCAACGGCATCGCCGGAGGCCGAGCCGGGGACCGAGTACACCGGGTTCACGAGCGCGGGCGATCCGGGAACCGCGGAGGCTCAGGCCTGCGAGGCGCGCGGGGACGACTTCGCCGGCACGGTCGCCGTGCTGCAGCGCGGCAACTGCGACTTCTACACGAAGGCGCTGAACGCCCAGAACGCGGGCGCGACCGCCGTCATCATGTACAACAACGCGCCGGGGCTCATCAACCCGACCGTCGAGGGTGCCGAGGAGATCACGATCCCGGTCTTCTTCGTCGACCGGCAGGACGGCATCGACATCATCGAGCAGATCGGGACGGACGGCTTCTCGGTCACCGTCACCGACGACCTCGTCAGTGTGCCGAACCCGACCGGCGGCCTCATCAACACCGGTTCCTCCTTCGGCGCGGACGCCGAGCTCAACATCAAGCCGAACATCGGCGCCCCGGGCGGCTCGATCTACTCGACCTACCCGCTCGAGGACGGCGGTTACGCGACCCTCACCGGTACCTCGATGGCCTCGCCGCACGTGGCCGGAACCGTCGCGCTCTATCTGGAGGCCCACCCCGGCACGGACGCGGCCACCGTGCGCGACGTGCTGCAGAACTACTCCGAGCCGGCAGTGTGGAACGGCAACCCCGACAGCGGGATCCTCGAGGCCACGCACCGCCAGGGCGCAGGCATGGTCCAGATCGACGAGTCAATCCTCGCCGAGGTCATCGCCAGCCCCGGCCAGATCTCGCTCGGCGAGTCGGTCGGCAACCTGGGCGCCGGGACCGTGAACCTCGTCTCGACGTCCGACCAAGACATCACGTACACGGTCGAGGTCGTGGACGCCCTGTCGACGGCCGGGTCGCAGGCGTACGAGGTGTTCCTCGGCGAGTCGACCTACGCGGGACCGACGTCCGTGACCGTTCCCGCGGGCGGCAGCGCCCCGCTGGACTACGCGATCTCCCCCGACCCCGAGCTCGAGGAGCTGGGCGCCCAGTACGGCGGCTACCTGATCCTCACCCCGGACGTCGAGGGCGTCGAGCCCATCTCGATCCCGTACTACGGTTTCGCGGGCGACTACCAGGAGGTCCCGCTGTTCCAGGGCTACTCCGGCACCGAGCTCCCGCTCCTCGCCTCGCTCACGGAGTGCGACCGCTTCGTCGGCGGCTCCTGTGCCGCGGGCGGCACCTGGAGCTTCGGCGAGGAGGGTCAGGTCTTCTCGATGGACGACCTCGACTCCCCCGGCGTCATCTACTCCTTCGAGAACAACGTGCAGGAGCTGACGATCCGGGCGTTCCCGGCCGACCAGGCCGAGGCGCGCACGGGCGGCGGCATCGTGTACCACGAGGACACGGTCGGCCTCTCCTCCTCCTTCGAGGGGTACAGCTGGAACGGCACCGTGCTGACGGCGGACGACACGGCTCGCGTGGCCCTGCCGGACGGCGACTACGTCCTGGAGATCACCGCGGTCGCCCCGATGGGCACCGAGGCCGCGGGGCAGTTCGAGCGCTGGACCTCGCCGTCCTTCACGGTCGACCGTGACGGCGAGGACGTCCCGACGCCGCCGCCGGCCGGCCCGGTCGCGACGTTCTACGCATCGAACTCCTGGGCGGGCGGTCCGGCCGACTACACCTACACCTTCGGCCAGCCGACCGACGAGATCCTCGTGGGTGACTGGGACGGCGACGGTGTGGACACGATCGCGGTCCGCCGCGGCAACCGGTACCTCATCAACAACTCGGTGCGCGGTGACGAGCCGGTCACGGAGATCAACTTCGGCCGTGCGAGCGACACGGTCCTGGTGGGTGACTGGGACGGCGACGGCTTCGACTCCCTCGCGGTCCGTCGCGGCTCCACGTACTTCATCAGCAACCGGATCGCGTCCGGCCCGGCCGACGTCGAGGTGACCTACGGGCGCGCCGCCGACGACGTGTACGTCGGAGACTTCGACGGGGACCGGACCGACTCGCTGATGGTGCGCCGCGGGAACACCTACTTCATCTCGCACTCGCTGCGAGGTGGCCCCGCGGACGTCGTCCTCGACTACGGCCGTGCGAGCGACACAGTCCTCGTGGGTGACTGGGACGGCGACGACCTCGACACCCTCGCGGTCCGTCGGGGCAACGAGTACTTCGTGCGTAACGACCTGTCGGCCGGTCGTGCGGAGTACACGATCCGGTACGGCCGCGCGAGCGACATCGTTCACGTGGGCGACTGGAACGGCGACGGCACGGACACCCCGGCCGTCCAGCGGTGATCGCTGACCGCACCTGAGAAAGGGACGGGCCCCCACCGCATCGCGGTGGGGGCCCGTCCCTTGTCCGTGCCTCGACCCGAGGTACGCCCTCCGGGCGCCGTCGGGCCGGCCGTGTCAGCTGCTCAGACCGCGGCGCTGAAGCAGCGGCTCGATGGCGGGCTCACGGTCGAGGACCGCGCGGACGGACGCGAGCGGGTCGCGCGAGTTCCCGCGCGAGAGCAGCTCCTCACGGAACGTCTGGCCCGCCGACCGGGTCAGGCCGTCGTTGCCGTCCGGGTGGTTCCTGAACCACTGGACGGTGTCCGCGTCGAGCACCTCGGACCAGATGTAGGAGTAGTAGCCGGCGTCGTAGCCGCCGCCGAAGCTGTGGTTGAGGTAGGTCGTGCGGTAGCGGGGCGGGACCCGGGGGTCGTCGAGCCCGACCGCGGCGAGCGCGTCCCGCTCGAACGGGACCACGTCGTCGTCGGTCGCGGGCACCTCCTCGGGCGTGATCCGGTGCCACGCCTGGTCGATGAGGGCCGCGCCGAGGTACTCGCTCGTGGCGAAGCCCTCACCGTAGGCGCCCATCGACGCCAGTCGCCGGGCGACCTCCGGATCGAGCGGCTCGCCCGTGACGTGGTGCCGGGCGTACCTGGCGAGCACCTCGGGGTGCTCCATCCACTGCTCGTTGACCTGCGAGGGGTACTCGACGAAGTCCCGCGTGAGGTTCGTGCCCGCGAGGCTCGGGTGGTGCACGTTCGTCAGCAGCGAGTGCAGCGCGTGCCCGAACTCGTGAAAGAGGGTGCGGACCTCGTCCCACGTGAGCAGCGTGGGCTCCCCGGCGGGCGGGTGCGTGATGTTGAGGTTGTTGACGACGACCGGGGCGCGGGAGGTGAGCCCCGCCCCCGTGACGAGATCGTGCATCCACGCGCCGCCGCGCTTGCCCTCGCGCGCGTAGTAGTCGCCGACGAACAGGCCGAGCGGCGTGCCGTCCTCCTCCGCGACCTCCCAGACCCGCAAGCCGGGCGCGTACCCGGCGATCTCGGGGCGCTCGGTGAAGGTCAACCCGTAGAGGCGGTTCGCGGCGTAGAAGACGCCGTCGGCGACGACCCGGTCCAGCTCGAGGTAGGGGCGCAGCGTCGCGTCGTCGACGTCGAACCGTTCGGCCTTCAGCCGCTCGGAGTAGTACGCCCAGTCGGCGGCGTCGAACGCGCCGGCGTCGGCGGGGCGCTCCGGGTCCGCCGCGGCGAGCGCGGCCAGCTCCTCCGCCTCCCGCGCCGCGTTGCGGGCCGCGGGGGCGGCCAGCCGGGCGAGCAGCGACCCGATCGCCTCGGATGTCTTGGCGGTCTCGCCCCGGGCGACGACCTCGGCGTGGTGCGGGGCGCCGAGCAGCCGGGCGCGCTCGGCGCGGGCGCGGGCGAGCTCCCGGACGAGACCGCGCGTGTCGGTCGCCGGGTCGGACCCGTCGCCGCGCGCGAGCGAGCGGGAGAGCAGCTCCGCGCGCACGGCCGGCGACGAGAGCTGGGTGAGCAGCGGCTGCTGTGAGGGGAGCTGGTAGGTGATGAGGTGCCCGGCTCCCCCTGCCTGCTCGGGCCGGGCGGCGGCGGACTGCGCGAGCGCGGCGCGCTGGCCCTCGTCAAGCCCCGCCAGGTCGGCCTCGTCCGCGATCGGCAGCGCGGCCGCGGCCATGCCGGCGGAGGCGCGCGTGCGGAACTCGGTGGCGCGCTCGCTGATGAGGGAGTTGAGCTCGCGCAACCGGGCCGTGTCGGCCTCGTCGAGGCCGACCCCGCGGCGCTCGAACTCGCGGACGTACTCGCCCACCGCCCACGCGTCGCGCTCGGACAGATCCTGCTCGGCCAGCGCGACGAACCGGCGGTAGATGCGCGCGTCGAGCCAGAAGGCGTCCGAGTGCTCGGCCGCCTCCGGCGCGTCCTCGGCCGCGATCCGGTCGTTCTCCTCGCCCCCGACCGAGCTCTCGAGCGTGCCGGCCACGACGGCCGCCCGCGCGAGCAGCTCGCCGGACCGCTCGATCGCCTCGAGCGTGTTCTCGATGGTCGGGTCGTCGTCGGACGTGGCGACGGCCTCCCACTCGGCGCGCTGGATCGCCCGGCCGGCGCGCAGCGCGGGAAGGAGGTGGCCGGACTCGATCCGGTCGAACTCGGGCATGCCGAACGGCAGCGGCGAGGGGCGGGAGAACGGGTTGGACCCGGGCAGGTCGGCGCCTTCCGGCGCGGGGATCGTCATTCCCCCATGCTGTCACGGGCTCCGCGCGCCGGCCCGACCGCCCCTGCTCGCGGCCCGCGACCCGGTCGGCGGCTCAGTCCGCGAGCCGGACGCGGCCCAGCACCCCGGCGATGTCCGGCGGGAAGAACCCGGGGCCCTTGAGCACCTTGCCGTCCTCGCGGTAGATCGGCCGGCCGTCCGCCCCGAGCTTGGACATGTTGGACGCCTGGATCTCGCCGAGCACCTCGGGCAGCGGGATGCCGCACTCGAGCGCCATGCCGTAGGCGACGTACACGAGGTCACCGAGCGCGTCGGCGACCTCGACCGTGTCCCGGGTGCCGTCGTCGGCGGCCACGGCCCGCGCGAAGGCCTCGATCAGGATCTCCTCCGCCCGCTCGCCGTACACGGCGCCCACGAGCTCGGCCGCCTCCTCGACGACGAGCCCGGTGCGCATGTGCACGCGGTCGATGTCGGCGTCGGCCGGCCCGCCGGTGACGACCGGGAGGTCGTAGGTGGCGTGGAACTGGCGGACGAGGGCGTCCGGGTCGCGCGGGTCCGGCGCGGGCGCCGTCCCCGACGACGACGCCTCGCCCCGCGCGGGCGTCTCGCCGCCGCGGGCGGGCCCGTCCCAGGCGGCGGCCGGCTCCCGGGGGTCGCCGGGCAGGAGCACGGCGCGCAGGCCGTCGTGCAGTGCGCCCTTGTTGAAGTGGGCGGCGCGGGTGACGCCCGCGTCCCGTCGGAAGCCGACGCGCCAGGCGACGCGCCAGGAGTCCCAGTTGACGACGTCGTCGTGGATCTCGCACTCCCACACGACCGATCCGGCGCGGAACCGGTCGAAGGCCGCGTCGGCCGCGAGACCGAGCGCCGCCGAGGTCAGTCCGCGGCCGCGGCCCCAGGGAGCGGTCCAGTATCCGACCGCGGCCGGCCCGCCGGCCCCCTCAACCAGCCGGAGCCCGATCACGCCCTGCAGCCGGCCGTCGCCGTCCTCCCGGACCGCCCAGCACGGCCGCCCGGCGGCCCATTCGGCCGGGTCGGTCGAGGTGGCGACGTACGACTCCGCGAGGCCCCGGTCGTACGGCACGGGCACCGTGGTCCACTCCGCGATCTCGGGGTCCTGGCAGGCCAGGGCGACGTCGTCGACGTCGGCGTCGGTCAGCGGGTCGATACGGACACGCCCGTCGGTCAGGGTGAACGGCTGCATCCGCCCATGCTAGGTGCCGGTCCGAGGACACCGGCCGCCGGGATTCGCATGCGGACGTGGGCCGGGGCCCACCGTCGACGGGCCGGAGGCGGGCCGCGGCGGGAACAGGAATGCTCGACGAGAACATTTTGAACACATTTGTGTTGCGTAATTGATCGATGCCGTCCACAGTCGGTGCATTTCCCGCGACAATCTCGTGTCCGGCAGATGAATGCCCCGATCACCCTGCTTCCGGGACGTTCGTCCCAGGCTCCCCGGGACGAACGTCCCACGGGATCCCCTGCGCATCCCGCCAGGATGGACACCGTGGTTGGGCCACTCGGGCACGAGGGCCACCAACGTCGAGAAATATTCGACGCGGTGGCCCATAATGCATGATCAGAGGTGCTCCACAGTGATTCATCAATCCCACCGGAGTCATTTCCGCGTGGGTGAGCAGGGACTTCACACGGAAGGCTGCGCATGGCATCGCGAGCGAATACTGACGGCACGGGTGGCGGTGGGCGGACGCGGGCGCTCACGCTTGCGACGCTCGGCTTCCTGCTCAACTTCTGGGCGTGGGCACTGCTCAGCCCCCTCGGCTCGACGTTCGTCGAGCGCGGGCTGACCACCGACTCCGCCCTCGTCGTCGCGGTCCCGGTCCTCGTGGGCTCGCTCGGCCGCATCCCGGTCGGCGCGCTGACCGACCGGTTCGGCGGCCGCGTCATGATGCCGGCGATCTCGCTGATCACGGTCGTCCCCGTGCTCTTCCTCGGGTTCGTCGGGCAGGACAGCCTCGCCGCGCTGCTCGTCGGCGGGTTCTTCCTCGGCATCGCGGGCTCGACCTTCGCGGTCGGCGTTCCGTACGTCAACGCCTGGTTCCCGCCCGAGCGCCGGGGCCTCGCGCTCGGCATCTACGGCGTCGGGATGGCCGGCACGGCGATCTCGGCGTTCACGACAGTCCCGGCGTACGTCAACCTCGGGAGCGTCGCCCCCTTCGTCATCTCGGCCTGCGCCCTGGTCGTCTACGCGGTCGTCGCCTGGCTCCTCATGCGGGACGCGCCGTCCTTCACGCCCGTGCGGAAGTCTCTGGTCGCGACGATCGGTTCCGCGGCGGGCCACGCGCTGACCTGGCAGGCCATGTACCTGTACGCCATCGCCTTCGGCGGGTACGTCGCCTTCTCCGTCTACCTGCCGACGTACCTGCAGAACACGTACGCGCTCGCCCCCGGCGACGCGGCCGCTCGCATGGGCGGCTTCGTCGTCGTCGCGGTGGTCGGCCGGGTGGTCGGCGGCCTGCTCGCGGACGTCCTCGGCGCCACCCGCACGCTGCTGGTGAGCTACACGCTCGTCACCGCGACCGCGGTCGTGCTCAGCTTCAACCCGTCCCTCGACGGCATCGGCACGCCCACGTTCCTCGTCACGGCCCTCGGGCTCGGACTCGGCTCGGGCGCCGTCTTCGGGCTCATCGGGCAGGCCGCCGAACCCTCGAAGGTCGGCGCGATCACCGGCCTGGTGGGAGCGGCCGGCGGGCTCGGCGGGTTCGTCCCGCCGCTCGTCCTCGGCCAGCTGTGGATCACCAACGAGCACTACGGCGCCGGCCTGCTCGCACTGGCCGTCGCGTCGGCCGGAGCCATCGTCATCACCCTCGTGGTCGGCCGGGCGGCCCGGAGGAACGCCGCCGCCCCCGCCACTCCCACGGAACCCGAGACAAGGAGCGCCAGGTGAGCATCGACCACGAGTCGCGACGGACCATGACGACGGGTCGGCGAGCGCCGGGGGCCCCGCCCACGGCCACCCCGAACGACTCCCTGACGGACGCGCTCATCGGCGTGCGCAAGATGTTCACGTCCGCGCCCGTGAGCGCCGACAACCGGGAGATCCACTACTCCGGCGGCCGCTCGGGCGACTCCTTCTACCGGGACCGATGGAGCCACGACAAGGTCGTCCGCTCCACCCACGGCGTCAACTGCACCGGGTCCTGCTCCTGGAAGGTCTACGTCAAGGACGGGATCATCACCTGGGAGTCGCAGCAGACCGACTACCCGTCCGCGGGCCCCGACCGACCCGAGTACGAGCCGCGGGGCTGCCCGCGCGGCGCCTCGTTCTCCTGGTACACCTACTCGCCCACGCGCGTGCGCTACCCGTACGTCCGGGGCGCCCTGCTCGAGCTGTTCCGCGACGCGAAGCAGCGCGTGCCCGACGGGGACCCGGTCCTCGCGTGGCAGTCGATCGTGGAGAACCCGGAGCTGGCGCGGCGGTACAAGAGCGTGCGCGGCCACGGCGGGCTCGTGCGCGCCACCTGGAACGAGGCCGTCGAGATCGTGGCCGCGGCCTACGTGTACACGGTCAAGGAGCTCGGGCCGGACCGCGTCACGGGCTTCTCCCCGATCCCGGCCATGAGCCAGGTGTCCTTCGCGTCCGGCGCCCGCTTCCACCAGCTCATCGGCGGCTCGATGCTCAGCTTCTACGACTGGTACGCGGACCTGCCGCCCGCCTCCCCGCAGGTGTTCGGCGACCAGACGGACGTCCCCGAGTCGGGCGACTGGTGGGACGCCTCGTACCTCATGATGTGGGGCTCCAACGTGCCGATGACCCGTACTCCGGACGCCCACTGGATGACGGAGGCCCGCTACCGCGGGCAGAAGGTCATCTCGGTCGCCCCGGACTACGCGGAGAGCGTGAAGTTCGCCGACGAGTGGCTCGCCCCGCACCCGGGCACGGACGCCGCCCTCGCCATGTCCATGGGCCACGTCATCCTCAAGGAGTTCTTCGTCGACTCCACGACCGACTACTTCCGCGACTACGTCACCCAGTACACGGACCTGCCCTTCCTCGTCGAGCTCACCGCGCGGGGGGACGGCGCCTACCGCCCGGGGAAGTTCGTCGTCGCGGAGGACCTGGGCGAGGACATCGTCGGCGCGGAGGCGACCACCGAGCACGCCGCCTTCAAGCCCGTGCTGCTCGACGCCGCGACCTCCTCGGTCGCGGTCCCCCGCGGCACCCTCGGCGACCGCTTCGCGGCCGACGGCGAGGGCAGGTGGAACCTCGATCTCGGGGACGTGCGCCCGGCGCTCAGCCTGATCGACCACGGCGAGCGCCGCGTGGAGATCTCGCTGGACCGGTTCGACACGGCCGACCAGGGTGGGGCGGGCGAGGTTCGCCGCGGCGTCCCGGTCATCGAGGTCGGCGGCCGCACCGTCACGACGGTCTTCGACCTCCTGCTCGCGCGGTACGGCGTCGGGCGGGAGTCCCTGCCCGGCACGTGGCCGACCGGGTACGACGACGCGAGCACGCCGGCGACCCCCGCCTGGCAGGAGGCCATCACGGGCGTCCCGGCGGCGAAGGCGGCGCGCATCGCGCGCGAGTTCGCGGCCAACGCGCGCGACTCCGGGGGCCGGTCGATGATCATCATGGGCGCCGGCACCAACCACTGGTTCCACTCGGACACGATCTACCGCACATTCCTCACGCTGACGACCCTCACGGGCTGCCAGGGGGTGAACGGCGGCGGATGGGCGCACTACGTCGGGCAGGAGAAGGTCCGCCCCATCAGCGGGTGGCTGCACCTGGCCAACGCGCTGGACTGGTCCCGCCCCCCGCGGCAGATGACGCAGACGACCTACTGGTACATGCACACTGACCAGTGGCGCTACGACCAGTTCGGCGCCGACCGGCTCGCGGCGCGCACCGGCGAGGGACGGTTCGCGGGCATGTCGACGGCGGACGCCGTGGCCCTCTCCCAGCGCCTGGGCTGGCAGCCGTTCTTCCCGCAGTTCGACGTCAGCTCCCTCGAGATCGCGGACCGGGCCGCCGAGGCGGGTGAGGAGACGATCCCCTACCTCGTGGAGCGGCTCAGGTCGGGTGAGATCAGCTTCGCCGCCGAGGACCCGGACGCGCCGCACAACTACCCGCGCATCTGGTCGATGTGGCGGGCGAACACCCTCGGCTCGTCGGCCAAGGGCGACCAGTACTTCCTCAAGCACCTGCTCGGCGTGGACAACGACGTGCGGGCCGAACAGACGCCGCCGGAGTTCCGTCCGAAGGACGTGACGTGGCGGGAGGACGCCCCGATCGGCAAGATCGACCTCCTCCTCACGCTCGACTTCCGCATGACATCGACGACGCTCCACTCGGACGTCATCCTCCCGGCGGCGACCTGGTACGAGAAGCACGACCTCTCGACGACGGACATGCACCCGTTCGTGCACTCGTTCAACCCGGCCATCCGCTCGCCCTGGCAGTCCCGGACGGACTGGGACACGTGGGCGACGATCGCGAAGCGGTTCAGCGAGCTGGCCGCCGACCACCTGGGCACCCGGTCCGACGTCGTGGCCTTCCCCCTGCAGCACGACTCGGCGGACGCGCTCGCCACCCCGCGGGGGCGGATCCGGGACTGGAAGGCGGGCGAGTGCGAGCCCGTCCCGGGCGTCACGATGCCGCGCCTGGTCGAGGTCGAGCGGGACTACACGGCGATCCACGAGAAGTACGTCTCGATCGGCCCGCTCCTCGAGCGCCTCGGCATGACGACCAAGGGCATCACCTACGACGTGAACGAGTACGTCGACGAGCTCCGCCACCTCAACGGGGTGGTGGAGTCCGGCGTCGGCGCGGGGCAGCCGAGCATCGAGACCGACCGGCAGGCGGCCGAGTACATCCTCCGGCTGTCGGGCACCACGAACGGCGAGATGGCCCTCGACGGCTTCCGAACCCTCGAGCGCCGCACGGGCCGGCACCTCGCGGACCTCGCGGAGGAGAACGCGGGCCGCAAGGTGACGTTCGCCGACACCCAGGCCGCCCCCGTCCCGGTGGTCACCTCGCCGGAGTGGTCGGGCTCGGAGACCGGCGGGCGGCGGTACTCGCCGTTCACGATCAACGTCGAGCGGAAGAAGCCGTGGCACACGCTCACCGGCCGCCAGCACTTCTACCTCGACCACGACTGGATCCTGGAGATGGGCGAGGAGCTGCCCGTCTTCCGGCCGCCTCTGGACATGACCGCGCTGTTCGGCGAGGCGCGCCCGGGCGAGATCAGCGGGGACGGCATCGCCGTGCGCTACCTGACGCCGCACAACAAGTGGGCGATCCACTCGATGTACATGGAGAACTTCTTCATGATGAACCTGTCCCGCGGCGGGCAGACGATCTGGATGAGCGTCGAGGACGCCGAGGCGGTGGGCATCGCGGACAACGACTGGATCGAGGCCGTCAACCGCAACGGCGTGGTGTCCGCGAGGGCCGTCGTCTCGCACCGCATGCCCAGGGGAACGGCGTTCATGCACCACGCCCAGGACCGGACGGTCAACGTGCCGCTCACGGAGTCGACCGGCAAGCGCGGCGGCATCCACAACTCGCTGACGCGCATCATGCTCAAGCCGAGCCACCTCATCGGCGGGTACGCGCAGCTGTCCTACGCCTTCAACTACTACGGGCCCACCGGGAACCAGCGCGACGAGGTGACGGTCATCCGTCGTCGGACCGCCCCGGTCGAGTACTGAGTCCGACGCGGGAGCAAGGAGCACCACATGAGAGTCATGGCGCAGATGTCGATGGTGATGAACCTCGACAAGTGCATCGGATGCCACACCTGTTCGGTCACCTGCAAGCAGGCGTGGACGAACCGCCAGGGCACGGAGTACATCTGGTTCAACAACGTGGAGACGCGCCCCGGCCAGGGCTACCCCCGCGGCTACGAGGACCAGGAGAAGTGGCGCGGCGGCTGGGAGCTCGACCGGCGCGGCCGGCTGCGGCTCAAGGACGGCGGCCGCATCCACAAGCTGCTGCGGATCTTCAACAACCCCAAGCTGCCCGGCATCGAGGACTACTACGAGCCGTGGACCTACGAGTACGACAACCTGCTGAACTCCCCGCAGCAGAAGACCATCCCGACGGCGCCGCCCAAGTCGCTTCTCACGGGCGAGCGGGTGCAGGTCCAGTGGTCGGGCAACTGGGACGACGACCTCGGCGGGACCTACGCGCACGGGGACAAGGACCCCATGCTCAAGGGCCTCGAGGACAAGGTGAAGCTCGACTTCGAGAACACCTTCATGTTCTACCTGCCGCGGATCTGCGAGCACTGCCTGAACCCGGCGTGCGCGGCCTCCTGCCCGTCCGGTGCGATCTACAAGCGCGAGGAGGACGGCATCGTCCTGGTGGACCAGGACCAGTGCCGCGGCTGGCGCATGTGCGTCTCGGGCTGCCCGTACAAGAAGATCTACTTCAACCACAAGACCGGCAAGGCCGAGAAGTGCACGTTCTGCTACCCGAGGATCGAGGCCGGCGAGCCGACCGTCTGCTCGGAGACGTGCGTGGGGCGGCTGCGCTACATCGGTCTCGTCCTGTACGACGCCGACGCGGTCACCGCGGCCGCGTCGGTCGCCGACGAGCACGAGCTGCTCCAGGCGCAGAAGGACGTCATCCTCGACCCGTTCGACCCGGAGGTCCAGGACGCCGCCGAGCGCGCCGGCATCCCGCACGACTGGATGGAGGCGGCCAAGCGCTCCCCGATCTGGAAGCTCATCAAGGAGTACGAGCTCGCCCTCCCCCTGCACCCGGAGTACCGCACGATGCCGATGGTCTGGTACGTGCCGCCGCTGTCCCCCATCGTCGACGTCGTCGCCGAGACCGGCGCGGACGCCGAGGACGCGGACACGCTGTTCACCGCCATCGACCAGATGCGCATCCCGGTCGAGTACCTCGCGAACCTGTTCACGGCGGGCGACGTCGTCCCCGTCCAGCGGGTGCTCGCGCGCATGGCCGCGATGCGCTCCTATATGCGGGACATCAACCTGGGCAACGAGCCGGACGAGTCCATCGCCGAGTCGGTCGGGATGACCGGCGCCGCGATGGAGAAGATGTACCGGCTGCTCGCGATCGCGAAATACGACGACCGGTACGTCATCCCGACCGGCCACTCCGAGGCGGCCCACAACCTCGAGGGCATCGGCACGGACTGCCCGCTGAACTCCGACGGCGGCCCCGGGATGATGCACCTGCCCGAGCAGGACATGGGGATGGCCCCGGCCGGCCCGATCCAGACCCGGCCCACCGAGTCCGGCCGGATCAACCTGCTCAACTGGGACGGGAGGGGCCGCCCCGGCGGCCTGTTCCCCTCGCGACCGGCTGCGGCCACCTGATGGGCGCCCTCGCGAGGCTCGTGGAGCGAGCGTTCCCCGGGGTGACCACCTCCGGGCGGGAGAAGGCTGGGGACGGGTCGGGCGTCGTCGGGCGGCCCAGGGCGGCCGAGGGGAGGTCGCTGGCCGGCGACCCTCTCGAGGTCACGCGCGCCGTGTGGGCGGCGGCGTCGTGGCTGATCGACTACCCCGGCGACGACCTGCTGACGCGGCTGGCGACCATCAAGGAGCTGACCGCGACCCTGCCGGAGAGGTTCCGCGCGCACCTCGACCCGGCGATCGACGCGATCGGCTCCGGCGACCCGTTCGAGCTGCGTTCGAGGTACGTCGACACCTTCGACACCCGAAGGCGCGGCTGCCTGCACCTGACCTACTTCTCCTACGGGGACACCCGCAAGCGGGGGCTCGCCCTCGTGCGGATCAAGGAGACCTACCGCCGCGCCGGCCTGCTCATCGAGGACACGGAACTGCCGGACCACCTCACCGTCGTCCTCGAGTTCGGCGCCGCGCACGACGAGCGGGGCGCCGAGAAGATCCTCCTCGCCAACCGGGCCGGGCTCGAGCTGCTGCGCCTGCACCTGGCCGACACGGACTCCCCGTGGCACGGCGTCATCGCCGCCGTGTGCGCGACGCTGCCGGCCCTGGACGGCTCGGACCGCGAGGCGGTCCGGGCGCTCGCCGAGAACGGGCCGGCCGAGGAGATGGTCGGTCTCGACGGGTACGGGGCCGACGACATGCCGCCGATCCTGCGCGGCGACGACTGCGACGCGTCCACGGGCGCGCCGATCGGGGCGAGCCCGGGTGGCCGTCCGCAGATTCCACTGACCGTCAAGGGGCGTTGATCATGACCGAGACCTGGCAGACCGTGCAGTGGATCGTCCTGCCCTACGTGGCCCTGGCGGTCTTCGTGCTCGGCCACGTCTGGCGCTGGCGCGCCGACCAGTTCGGCTGGACCACGCGCTCCAGCCAGATCTACGAGTCGAAGCTGCTGCGCATCGGCTCCCCGCTGTTCCACTTCGGCATCATCGGGATCTTCTTCGGCCACGTGGTCGGCCTCGGCATCCCGAAGGCCTGGACGGACGCCGTCGGGATCTCCAACCACGCCTACCACCTCATGGCGGTGACGATCGGCCTGGCCGCGGCCGCCGCCTGCGTCGGCGGGCTGTTCCTCCTCATCTACCGACGACGGACGAACCGCCGCGTGTTCGGCGCGACGACGGTCATGGACAAGGTCATGTACCTCGTCCTCGCCGTGACGATCCTCGCGGGGGTCGGGGCCACGCTGGTGGACTCCGTGCTCGGCAGCTACGACTACCGGGAGGGCGTGTCGATCTGGTTCCGGCAGTTCTGGACGCTGCGCCCGGACGTCGACCTCATGGCCTCGGCGCCGCTGCTGTTCCAGGTCCACGTGACCTCCGCGGTCGTCCTGTTCGCGCTGTGGCCGTTCACGCGGCTGGTGCACGTGTTCAGCGTGCCGATCGGGTACCTGTCCCGGCCGTACGTCGTCTACCGGTCCAAGGCATCCACCCCGTCCCAGGGGCGTCGTGGCTGGGAAGAGGTGAACTTCTGATGCCGGCCGCGATCGTCCTCGCGGGCGGGCGTGCCAGCCGGCTCGGTGGCGTGGCCAAGCCCGACGTGCGCGTCGGCGGGCGGCGGATGCTCGACCTCGTGCTCGAGGCGGTCGGGGCCGACGCCGGCTCGGATGGCGACGACGGGCGTGCGCCGGTGGTCGTCGTCGCGCCGGGCACGGTGGAGGTGCCGGACGACGTCGTCCTCACGCTGGAGGACCCGCCGTTCGGCGGTCCGGCCTGCGGGGTCGCCGCGGGGCTGGCGGCCCTTAAGGGTGAGGCGCCGGCGGACGAGGTGCCGGACGAGCTCCTCGTCCTCGCCTGCGACCTGCCCGGGGCCGGCGCCATCGTCCGCGCCCTCCTCGGGTGCGGTCCCCTCCCCGACGACGCCGACGGCGCCGTCCTCACCCGCGACGACGGCAGCCCGGACTGGCTGGCGCTGCGCGTGCGGACCGCGTCCCTCGCCCGGGCCGTGGAGCTGCTCGGCGACCCGCGGAACAAGGCGATGCGCCGGCTGCTCGCGCCGCTGGTCCTCCACCCGGTGCCTGCTCCCGGGGCTCTGGCCAGGGACGTCGACACCTGGAGCGACCACGCAGCCTGGGAGGAACGCCATGTCGGTGTCTGAGTCCGCGCCGCCGCAGCGGGCGGAAGGGGCCGGTCGTCGTCGCGAGCGGCCGCCCGTGACGCAGCAGGAGGACTGGGCGACCCACCTGCGCCCCTGGCTTGGCGAGGCGTGCGCCGCCCTCGAGCTCGCGGACGAGACCGGCGACGTGGACACGATCCACGCGCTGACGGGCATCGTCGCGAGCGGGGTCCAGCGGTCGATGGCCCCGATCTCGTCCTACCTCGTCGGCCTCGCGGTGGGCCGCGGCATGCCGCTTCATGAGGCGATCGCGCGCGTCAGCGCGACGGTGCCGGTGCGCGGCCGCGACTGACCGCGGGCGAGCGGACGGACGGCGAGGGGCTGCGGCCCGGAACGGCCCCGCAGCCCCGCTCCGTCGGCGGCGCCTACCGTTCCCCGCCGCTGCGCATGTCGGACCGGATGCCGGGCCACCGCTCGGCGAACCCGGCCTCGATGTCGAACAGGTCCAGGACGCGCCCCACCGTGTGGTCGACCATCTCCTCGATGGTCGCCGGGTGCGCGTACAGGGCAGGGACGGGCGGCGCGATGACCGCGCCCAGCTCGCTGAGGTCCGCCATCGCGCGCAGGTGATTGCGGTGCAGCGGCGTCTCGCGCACCATCAGCACGAGCCTGCGCCGCTCCTTGAGCGTGACGTCCGCGGCCCGCGCGAGCAGCGACGACGTCACGCCCGACGCGATCTCGGACATCGACTTCACGGAGCACGGCGCCACGATCATCCCGAGCGTCCGGTACGAGCCGGAGGAGATGGTGGCCCCGACGTCGTGGTTGGCGTGCACGACGTCGGCGAGCTCCTCGATCTCGGCCGGCGGGACCTCGAGCTCCTGGCTGATCGTCAGGCGCCCGGCCTTGGAGATCACGAGGTGCGTCTCGATCGGGGTGTCGCGCAGCACCTCGAGGATGCGCCTGCCGTAGGCGGCTCCCGAGGCCCCCGAGATCCCGACGACGATCCGGGGCGTGAGGTCGGGCAGCGTCATCCGTGCCTCGCTCATGACTCACTCCCCTTCTGCTCGCGCCAGCCGGTCCCCGCCTGCTGGAGAACCTGGTCCAGGTCGACATCGTCCTCCCCGGGCACACGGATCCTCAAGTAGGTCATCTCGGGCGAGCCCGGCGGGACGGTCGCGTCGAAGCCGAGCTTGGAGCCCACGCCCCCGTCGGTGGACGGGTCGAGCTTCGAGCCCTGCGAGGCGTCGACGCGCACGAGGTCGCGGTCGGCCTGGAACCGGGTGGCCACCGCCCACTCCACCTCCTGCGGGTCGTGGACGTCGACGTCGGCGTCCACGACCGTGACGTGCTTGATGTCGTAGTGCGTCGCCATCGCCCCCAGGATGACGTTCGTGACCTCGCCGGGCTGCGGAGAGTCGACCTGGACGTACAGGTGGTACCGGCACACGCCGCCCATCGCGAGGTGGAGGTCCTTCACGCAGCTGAAGCTGCGGCGCAGGTGGGCGAGGAAGGACGCCTCGCGGGGGATCCCGCCGAGGAGGAGGTGCTCCCGCGCCCCGCCGACGATCGTGTGGAAGATCGGGTCCTTCCGGTGCGTGATCGCGTCGACCTCGATGACGTGCCGCTCGGCCCGCTCCCCGTAGTACTGGGGGAACTCGCCGAACGGGCCCTCCGGCTCGCGGCGGTGCGCGACCAGCCGGCCCTCGATGACGATCTCGGCGTCGGCGGGCACCCGCACGTCGTTGGTCGTGCACCGGGTGACCTCGAGCGGCGCGCCGCGCAGGGCGCCGGAGATCTCCAGCTCGTCCTGACCGAGCTCGACGATCGCCTGCGAGGACATGAGCGTGAGCGGGTCGACGCCGATGACGATCGCCACGTCGAGGTCGTCGCCCTGCGCCTCCCCCTCGGCGAAGAACGCCATGGTGTGCCGCGGCAGGATGAGGGCCCCGAGCGTTGTGGGCGAGCTGACCTGGAGCCGGTGGATCGAGACGTTCTGCCGGCCCGTGGAGCGCTGCCGCGCGATGAGCAGGCCGGCGGTGATGTAGCTGCCGGAGTCGTGCTCGTTGTGGGTGGGGATCGGCAAGGTCCGCTCGAGGTCGACCTCGGGCTCGACGACCTCCTGGCAGGGTGCGTCGCTCACCTCGACGCTCGGCACCGGGTTCGCGGTGGCCCGCGAGAACGCGGAGATCAGCTCGGACTCCCCCACGCCGATCGCCTCCGCCATCCACGCCCGCTGCGAGAGCAGGCCGGAGACCACAGGGACGTCGTGCCCGCTGGGGCGGGGGAAGAACGAGGTCGCCGTGCCGTCGAGGCGGTTGGCGATCCCCGCGACCCCGAACCGCAGGTCGGCGCCCGGCTTCGCGACGGCGAGCCTGCCTTCCCGCTCGGCGTGGTCGAGCCATCCTCGCAGGGAGGCTCCGGGCGGGAGGGTGGACTGGTCGGTGGCCGGCGTCGTCATGGTCGGTGTGCTCCTTTGGCGCGTGCGGTCAGTGGGTGGTGTCCACGTGGAAGTGGACGTGCTTGAGCTCGGTGAACTGTTCGAGGCCCTCGACCCCTCGGGTCCGGCCGAGGCCGGACATGCGGTGCCCGCCGGACGGTGCCTCGGCGTAGGACCGGTTGTAGCCGTTGACCCACACGGTCCCGGCCCGCATCTGTCGGCTGACGTCGAACGCCCGGGAGACGTCCGCGGTCCACACGGCCGTGGCGAGCCCGAAGCTCGTGGCGTTGGCGAGGGCGATCGCCTCCTCCTCGTCCCGGTAGGACTCCAGGGACAGCACGGGGCCGAAGATGTCGTCCTGCACGATCGCGGAGGCCGGGTCCGCGTCCGCGACCAGGGCCGGGGTGAGGAAGTACCCCCGCGCCCCGTCCGGCCGGACGGGCTCACCCCCGACGACGACGCTCGCCTCGCGGCGCGCGAGGTCCACGTACGAGGAGACCTTCTCGAAGGCCGCCTCGCCGATGAGCGGGCCGAGGTCGACGCCCTCGTCCTCCGGCAGTCCGACGCGGAAGGATCCGAGCTGCGCGGCGAGCAGGTCGCGGGCCTCCGCAAGGCGGTCCTGCGGGACGATGACCCGCGTACACGCCATGCACATCTGTCCCGATGTCGTGATCGACGCGCGGCCCGCGAGCTCGAGCGCGCGGAGAAGGTCGCCGTCCGGCAGCACGAGGGTCGAGGCCTTGCCCCCGAGCTCGAGCAGGGGGCGGGTCATCGTCTCCGCCGCATCCCGCAGCACGGCCTGGCCGGCCGCGGTCGAGCCCGTGATCGCGACCGCCGCGGTACCCGGGTGGCGCACGAGTGCCGACCCGACCTTCGCCCCACCGGCGAGGACCTGGACGACGTCATCCTCGAGCCCGGCCTCGCGGCCGAGGGCGACGATCCGCTCGGTGACGGCGTGCGTCTGCGGGCTCGGCTTGACGATCGCCGTCACCCCGACGGCGAGGGCCGGTGCGAGGTCGCGCAGCAGCAGGAGGACCGGCCAGTTCCACGGCGTGATGAAGATGGTCGGCCCGACCGGCTCCCGCACGAGGTGGGACTCGCTGCCGTCGTGCAGGGCGCCGGCGCGGCCGAGCGGCAGCCGGGCGAGGCCGGCGTTGAACCGCAGCGCGTCGATGCTCCCGGCGACCTCGGCCCGCGCCTCGGCGATCACCTTCCCGGTCTCGGCCACGACCTGGGCGACGACGGACCCGGCCTCGGCCTCGATCCGGTCCGCCCAGGCGTTCATGATCTGGGCGCGCCGGCGGTGGTCCCGGCGCCACGGGCCGGCGAAGGCGGCCTCGGCCCGCGCGACGGCGTCCTCGATCTGGGCGGGGGTCGCGTCGTCGGGGATCGCGAGCTCCTCCTGGGAGACGGGGAGCAGGACGGTGCTCATACGAACACCCCGCCGCCGTCGACGACGATGGTCTGTCCCGAGACGAACCCGGAAGACTCCCCCGCGAGCCACATGACGGCGCCGACGAGGTCGGCCGGGACCATCGACCGCTGGATCGAGCGGGTGGCAGAGACCTTGGCCATGTACTCGTCCGTGTTGACGGCGCGGGAGCCGGTGTCGTCGACCAGCCCGGGCGCGACCGCGTTCACGGTGGTGCCCTGCTGGCCGAGCTCGCGGGCGGCGGCGCGGGTCAGGCCCTCGACGGCCGCCTTGGACGCGACGTAGTGGGCGAAGCCGGGCGCCCCCATGCGGGTCACGGTCGAGGCCACGTTGACGATGCGTCCGCCCCCGCTGTCGGCCAGCGCGCCGGCGGCCGCCCTGATCGCCTGCCACGTGCCCGTGACGTTGACCCGCAGGACCCGCTCCCAGTCCGCCTCGGTGAGCTCGAGCAGCGACCGCTTGGGGCCGAGCCCGTGGTAGATCGCCGCGTTGTTGATCAGTGCATCGAGCCGGCCGGCGGTCTCGACGGCGGTCGCGACCGCCCGCGCGACGTCGGCGGCAACCGTGATGTCGCCCGCGACGAAGGTGGCGTTCCCCGGTCCGGCCGCCGTGGCCTCCTCCGCTAGGCGGGTGCCCTTCTCGGCGGCCTGCTCAAGGTCCATCGCGACGACGCGCGCTCCAGCCTCGGTCAGTGCGCGCAGGTACTCCTGGCCGATGTCGCCGACGACTCCGGTCAGGAGGACCGATCGTCCCTCGTATCCCGTGTGTGTCACTGGGTCTGTGCCTTTCTGGTCGTGGGTAGGTGCGGCCTCGGTCGTCACTCGGTCGTGTAGATGAGCGAGGCGACGTCGGGGACGGAGTCGATGACCCCCTGGCCGGCGGCGAGTTCGGCGAGGTGCTGGACCGAGTCGATGCTGAACTCGTCGGGCCAGCGGGGCAGGACCATGGTCTGCTGCAGCTCGGGGTCGATCTCCGTGAACGAGTCGAGGACGGCGCGCGCCTCGTCCTCGTGCTCCTCCGCATAGGCGAGGGACTCCTGCATCGCCTCGGCGAACGCCTGCGCGATCTCCGGGTTGTCCGCGACGTACTGGTCGGAGGCGACGTAGGCCGCCACGTTGAGCTCGGGGTCGGTCTCCGCATACGGGTATGTCACGGGGATCGCCCCGTCGTCCTCGATCAGTGGGGTCATGAACGGGTCGAGCACCCAGGCGGCGTCCACCTGGCCGGACGTGAGCGCCGCGGGCATGTCCGGGAAGCCGAGCTCGACGAACTCGACGGCGTCGGCGTCCCCGCCGGCCGCGTCGACGGCTGCACGGACCGTCGTGTCGCCGATGTTGTTCAGCGTGTTGACCGCGACCGTGTGACCGGCCAGGTCCTCCGGCCCCTCGATACCCGAGCCCGGCATCGTGAGGACGGCGCTGAAGTCCGCGGAGGTGTCCCCGGTCGTGCTCGCGGCCGGCGCCATCCAGGTCAGGGCGAGCCCCTGGGACTCGGCGATGAGCAGGGACGTGGTGTTCGAGAAGCCGAACTGGTACTCCCCGCTGATGATCGCGGGGATGACGGCCGCGCCGCCCTGCGCGACCTGGAAGGTCACGTCCAGACCGTGCTCCTCGAAGATGCCCACCTCCTCCCCCAGCCACGCCGGCGCGGTGTCGCCGATCGGGATGAGACCGACCGTGATCGGGGTGAGGCCGTCGCCCCCGCCCTCGTCGGCGTCGGCATCGGCGTCGCCACCTCCGCAGGCGGCCAGGGCGAGTGCGCCGGTCAGCAGGACCGCCGGCGCGGCGAGGATCCGGATCTTACGCAAGGTGTTCTCCTTCGAACTGGTGAGCGACGGGCGGAGCTGGATGTCGTCACGCATGTGCACGCAGCTCCTGGAGGCTGCGACCGACCGAGATGTCGTCGATGGCCGTGACGACCTCGATGAGTGAGGGGCCGCCCCGCGCGACGAGACGCTTCGCGACCTCGCCGAACGATGCCGTGTCCGTGACGCGTTCGGCGGGGATCCCCCAGGCCCGCGCCAGCCCGACGAAGTCCGGGTTCGTGAGGTCGGACCCGATCACACGCGTGGGGAACCGCTTTTCCTGGTGCATCCGGATCGACCCGTACGAGGCGTTGTTGACGACGATGAACGTGATGTCCAGGTTGCGTTCGACCGCGGCGGAGAGCTCCTGGGCGGTCATCATGAATCCGCCGTCGCCGGCCACTGACACGACGGGACTCGTCGGCGACGCTAGCTGAGCCCCTACTGCGGCAGGCACCGCGTATCCCATCGCCCCGGACGAGGCACCGATGTACGTCCCCGGTCCCGGGAAGTCGACGAAGCCGTGGAACCACCCGGCGAAGTTTCCCGCGTCGTTGACGAAGGTGACCTCGGGGCCGGTGGACCTGCGCAGCGTCCGCATGACCTGAGCGAGCGAGACGTCGCCGACGGACGAGGCCTCGTCCCCGGCACGGAACCATTCCTCGAGGGAGGACCGCGCGTCGGTGAACCAGGCTCGTCGCCGTTCCACCGGTGGGACCTCGACCGCAGCCAGTGCCTCGAGGAAGGAACGAACGTCGGAGTGCACGCCGACGTCGACCGGGTGGGACTTGCCGATCATCTCCGCCTGGATGTCGACCTGGATGATCGTCGTCTCGCTGGAGACGAGTGAGTATCCCTGGGTCGTGATGTCATTGAGCCGCGACCCCGCGGCCAGGATTAGGTCGGCCTCACTGATGAGACGCCTCGTTCGAGGCTCCAGACCCATCCGCGTGTGTCCGGCGTAGGCCGGCGATCCGTTGTCTACCGCGTCGTGTCGGCGCCAGCCTGCCACGACGGGGACGCACAGCCGCTCGGCGACCTCCGCGAGCTTCGACTGTGCACCCGACCGGAGGACGCCCGCACCGGCGACGATGAGCGGACGGTGGGACCGGCCGATCGCCCCCGCCGCTTCCGCGACGGCCTGCGGAGATGCCGACGGCGGGTGGACCGCCGGAAGAGGTCGGAGCGGCTCATCTTCGACCTCGAGGTCGAAGACGTCCTCGGGTATGACGAGTGTGACCGGACCCGGTCGACCGACCCGACACTCGGTCAGGGCGCGACCGATGAGCAGGCCCGCGTTCTGGCCGGAGTCGATGCGAATGACCCGCTTGGAGACGGGCGCGAGGAACGACTCCAGGTCCACGCCCTGGAAGGACTCCCTGTGCCGCGCCCCACGCTCGACGTCACCGACCACGAAGAGCGTCGGCGTGGAGTTGTCCTGCGCCGTGTAGATGCCGATCGAGAGGTTCGCGGCCCCGACGGACCGCCCCCCGATCGCCACGCCCACGGTCCCGGACCGGGAGCCGTACGCCTCCGCCATGAAGGCCGCGCCGCCCTCCTGCCGCGCGACGACGAACTCGATGTCGTCACGGTCTCGAAGAGCGTCGAGGAACGGCGTGAAGCTCTCGCCCGGCACGCCGAACACATGCCGGGTACCGACCTCCGCGATCCGTGCCGCGAGAACCTGGGCAACGGTAGGGCGTGCCATTACTTCTCCTCACCGCGACTGCGGGACCCGACGGAAGCCTCCCGCTGCAGCGGCTCGCCGTCGGCCGCCTCGGACGCAGCACCTGAACCGGAGAGCGCGAGTTCCTCTGCCGCGGCGGGACCGCCGGTCGGACCCTTCGGTGACACGGTCCTGCGCTGCAAGACAACGACTGCCACCACACCGACCAGGCCGATGATGCCGGAGATGATCTCCGGGTAGATGAGCAGTGCAGCACTCACCAGAAGGACGGACTGGTGGAGACGGCTGTTCGGCGTCACGAGCTGCTTGGCGACCACGCTCGCGGTCGCCACGAGCCCGATGATCAGCATGACCAGACCCAACGGGGTGTGGACCGGGTCCGCGTTCTCCCCGAAGATCAGGCTCGGCTGCAGGACGAACGCGAACGGGACAAGGACGCCCGCGATGGCCAGCTTGAACGCGTGAGCGCCGGTCGCCATCGTCGGCGTGCTCGCGATGGATGCCGCCGCGAACGCCGCGAGGGCGACCGGAGGGGTGACCATCGAAAGCACGCAGAAGTAGAGGATGAACAGGTGCGCGGGCATGGGCTCGACCCCGAGCTCGATGAGCGCCGGGGCAAGCAGGACGGCACCCGTGATGTAGGCACCGGTGGTCGGCATCCCGGCCCCGAGGACGAGGCAGACCAGCGCCACGAGCACGAGGGTGAGGAGGAGGATGCCTCCGCCCAGACCGATGACGATCGGCGAGAGCTTCAGTCCGAGACCGCTGTAGGAGACCGTGCCGACGATGATGCCCGCAGCAGCCGCCGGCAGGGTCACCTGGGTCGCCTGCTTCGCCCCGTTGATCGCGCCGGTGAGGAACGTCTTGGGGTGCACCCAGGTCGACTTCCACAGGAACGGCACCACGAGCGACGCCGCGATCGAGTAGAGCGCCGCGCGCTGGAGGGACGCCTCGCCCGCGATCATCCCGATCAGGATGATGATCGGGATGAGGAGGTGCACCCGGTTGAGGATGGACTTCCACGACGGCAGGTCGGCGCGCTTGAGGCCGACGGTGCCCTGACGCTTCGCCGTGAAGTCCACGACCAGGAAGATCGAGAGGTAGTAGAGCACTGCGGGAACGATCGCCGCGATGACGATCTCGGCGTAGGGCCGCTGGAGGAACTCGGCCATGATGAAGGCGGCCGCACCCATGATCGGCGGCATGATCTGACCGCCGGTCGAGGCGACCGCCTCGACGGCGGCAGCGAACTTGGCCTTGAACCCTGCACGGATCATCAGGGGGATGGTGAACACGCCGGTGGTCGCCACGTTCCCGACAGCGCTTCCGCTGAGCATTCCCATTGCCGCGGAGGACGCGACGGCTGTCTTGGCCGGACCGCCCCGGTACCGACCCGTGAGCTTCATGGCGAGATCGTTGAACAGCGCCCCCGTGCCTGCGGCATTCATGAAGCCGGCGAGGACGACGAAGTAGAAGACGTAGTTGCCGACCGTCTGGATCGGCACACCGTAGATCCCTTGCACGCCGAGGACCTGGTACTCGAGCAGGTTCTCGATCTCGATACCCGAGTGGCCCCACAGGCCCGGCAGGTACTGACCGACGAACTGGTAGACGAGGAAGATTCCGGCGAGGATCGGCAGGATCCACCCCATCGACCGACGGCATGACTCGAGCAGGGTCACCATGAGCACGACCGCGGCGACGAGGTCCAGGGTCTCCACCGGGTCCAGGAACGGGATCCGCGTGACCAGACGCTCGTAGTTGAGGTAGATGTACACGCTCGCCGCCATCGCCAGGACTGCCAGGACGACGTCGAGCGGATAGGCGAGGCGCTTCTTCGACAGATCCTCCTCGCCCTGCTCGATGGCATTCTCCGCGTCCACCTTCTCCTCCTGCGTCCGCGGGCGCTTGGCCGGCAGGAACAGCAGGGCGAGGGCGATGGCGAAGCCCACGTGCAGCGCGCACTGCGACAGTGCCGGCAGGAAACCGAACGCCGCCGTGTAGAGCTGGAAACCGACCCAGACCAGGGCGAGGATCCCTGAGACGATGACATTGGTCCGGGGGATGCCACGATGTGTGGCGTTGCGCTCCGTCACAGGAGTCCTTCCTCCTCGTAATACCGCTCGGCGCCCGGGTGCAGCGGGATCGTGATCGCGTCGTCGGCCGCAGCCCGCTCGGGGGTGAATCCCGCGAGAGACGCATTCATCTCGCCGAGTTCCTCAGCGTTCTCGATCAAGGAACGCGTCATCTCGTAGACCTCCTCCTCGGAGCGGTCGTCGCGCGCGATGAGCAGGGTGGAGAGCGTCAGTGCCGGGACGGCCTCGTCGACGCCCGTGAACGAACCGGCGGGGATCTCGCCGTACCCGACCCCGAGCTCGGACACCGATTCGTAGATCTCCTCGGACACCGGCAGGATCTTGATGTCGGAGGAGGTGGCGATCTCGGTCGTGGCCGGGTGGTTGGCCGTGATGACCTGGATCATCATGTCGGCCTGCCCGTCGCGGAACGCGTTCTTGATGACGTCGAACGACGTCTGCTCCACGGATCCGCCGTTGGCCTCGATCTCGTCGTAGCTGAGCCCGTAGGCCTCGAGGGTCGCCCGGGCGAAGTACTCCCCGGCACTACCGGGGGCGAGGGTGTACAGGCGGAGCGGGAGCTCCTGCTCGGCGACCTCCTCCAGCGAGTCGGCCTCGAAGCCCTCCCGCGTCACGATCCCGACGTAATACTCGTCGAAGCCGCCGGCGACTGCCGAGTATCCCGAGCTCTCCTCGAAACCGTTGATGCCGGACTGCGCCCAGTTCGCGAGCGGGGAGAATGTCAGTCCGTACTCCGCCTGATTCTCTGCGACCAGGTCGATGTTGGCGACGCCGCCCGCGAACGGCAGCACCTGGACCTGGAGGTTGGGCATGTCCTGCCGCCACATCTCCGAGAAGGCTGCCCCGTAGGAGTTCCATCCGGAGCCTTGCTCGAGCGTGGCGAGTCGCACCTGTCCACGGACGTCGGAGGCTCCGTCGTCCGCGTCCTCACCGGATCCGCCTGAGCCGCACGCGGCGAGCAGGAGTGCTCCTCCGGCGAGGGCAGCAAGAATTGTCGATCGCTTGGTGGTCATGGTCATCCTCTTCGTTGAGTGTGCTGTGATCACGCCGACTGTCTGACGCGCTAGCTGATGAAGTTGTCGTGTGCCGCCGACACTTCGGGACGAAGTGCTTCGGGGGCGGCGAGTGAGTGGCGGCGGGACGTTTCCCGCCGCCACGCCCTGTGCTATCTGCTGGCCGTGGCCCCCTCCGCCGCCGCGCGGTCGCGGAAGTCGGACCGCTCGAGGAGCGCGGAGGCGACGACGCCGCCGACGAGTGCCCAGAACGGCGCGGAGACATGGAAGATCTCCAGCCCGCTCATGGCGATGACGAGGGAGACGAGCGCTCCGACCTGGAAATGCCTGTCGCGGAAGGCGCCCTGGAAGGACGCGAGCAGGACGCCGATCATCGCAAGGCCTGCGAGCGCAGCCGTCAGTTCGGACGGCAGGCTCGAGACGACCGCGACAGCGACCGATGCGAAGACGCCGAACAGGACGAACAGCACCCCGTTGACGACGGCTGCCGCGTAGCGGCCCTCCTTCTTCTCCCCCGCCTGGTCGGAGGAGTTGATGGCGGTCATCGGGCCGGCGATGTTGGCGTTGTGCCCGCCGAAGAGCGGCGAGAGAAGCCCCCCGATACCCGAGATGATCGTCATCGCGTTGAACGGCGGCTTGTATCCCTCAGCCATGAGCACGCCCATCGACTGGGCGTTCTCGGCACCGATGACGAGCAGGGCCAGCGGCAGCCCGACCGCGAGGATCGCGCCGATGCTGAACTCGGGGGCGACGAGACTCGGTGCCGTGACCGCCAGATCACCCTCGATCGGCTGGAACGAGCCGGTTGCCAGCGCCGCGACGAGACCGAAGACCAGGGCGCCCATGACTCCGGGGACGGTTTTGACGAAGACCTGCAGGACGACGTAGCCGAGGATCGCGGCACCCACGACGATCGGCAGCGCCTGCGCGGCGTCGACGACCCCGGTCCCGAACCGGAACAGGGCCCCCGCGATCATCGCCATGACGATGGGGAACGGGATCCAGTTGGCGGCCTTCCGCACGATGCCCGTCACGCCGATGAGGAGGACGAACAGCCCGGCGGAGAAGAACGCGCCGACCATCTGCCCGAAGGAGTAGTCGCTCAGCGCCCCGACGACGAGGACGGCGCCCGGGATCGAGTAGGCACCCGTGATGGGCTGCTTGTAGTACAGCCCCATGACGAACGAGATGAGTCCGCCGAAGACGTAGACCCCGAAGATCCAGGAGGCGATGATGCCGCCGCTGAGGCCGGCCTCCACCCCCCCCGTTGATGATGATCAGGGCCGGACCCGTGCAGCCGAAGATGGATGCGATGACGCCGGCCCCGATCGTGGACACGTTCAGGTGCCGCGGCAGGTCACGAATACCTGAGCGGAATCCCGGTCCACGCTCGACGAGCCGGCCGCGGGATTCGATCTCGTCCCGCTCCTCGATATCTGCACTCATGAGTTCTCCTTTGAGCTCAGGCCTGACGGGCGCCCATCTGGCGCCCGCTCAGTACTCCCCGGCGAGGAGCTTGCGGCGCAAGATCTTGCCGACGGGTGACTTGGGGATGGACGCGATGACGTGGATGCGCTTGGGCCGCTTGTACTGCGACAACGGCGCTTCGTTGCGGCACCAGTGCATGAGCGCGGAGACAAACTCGGCCGGGTCGACGGCCGGGTCGCTCGGCACCACGAACGCGGTGACCGCCTGGCCCCACTTCTCGTCCTTGAGGCCGACGACGGCGACCTCCGACACTCCCTCGTGGCGGGAGAGCACGTCCTCGACCTCGACCGGGTGCACGTTCTCGCCGCCGGTGATGATCATGTCGTCGACCCGGCCGTCGACCCACAGGTCGCCGTCGGCGTCGATGTGCCCGAGGTCGCCCGTGTGGTACCAGCGCCCGCGGATCGACTTGGCGTCGGCGTCGGGACGGTTCCAGTAGCCGGCGAAGGCCTCGTCGGAGTCCAGGGACACGGCGATCTCGCCGACGACGTCGGTCGCGAGGGACTCGTGGCCCGCGGCAGGATCGGGGTCGACGACCCTGAGCCGGGAGTACAGGCCCGGTCGCCCCGCGGAGCCGGGCTTGCGCGCGGCGTCGTTCTGGATCGAGAACGTGTAGACCTCGCTCGAGCCATAGTGGTTGACGAACACGTCCGGGTCGATCTCGGCCTCGAGCTTCTCGCACAGCGTGGAGGTCATCGCGGCGCCCGCGAACGCGAGCTTGCGGACCGTTCGCCCGACCTCCGTGAGCCGGCCGGTCTCGGCCAGCGCCCAGAAGGCGGTCGGCACGAGGTACAGCGCGGTGACCTTTTCGGCGACGATGAGGTCCGCCGCCTTCTCCGCGTTGTATACGGGCATCTCGACGAACGTCCCGCCGATGACGACCATCGCCTGCAGGGAGCGCAGGCCCATCGTGTGGTACATCGGCATCGCGCCGAGGGTGACCTCGCCGTAGGCGTACTGGCACTGCATGACGTGCGCGATCGACGCGGAGGACTCGGCCTTCTGGCTCCGCGGCACGCCCTTGGGCCTGCCCGTGGTGCCGGAGGTGTAGAGCATGACGGCGGGGTCGGACTCGGTGACCGCGATGCCCGGCGCCTCGTCGCTCGCGGCGGCGACCGTCTCCTCGAAGTCGGCCGCGCCGTCGATGGGCTCGTCACCCGCGTGCAGCAGCGTGGGCGTCACGCTCGCGGTGGCGAGCGAGTCGATCGCGATCTGCCGCGCGAGGTCGTCGGTGACGACGACCGTCGGCTCGCAGTCGCTCACGCAGTACGACAGCTCGGAGGCCGCGAGCCTGATGTTGAGCGGCGTGGACATCGCGCCGATCTTCTGCAGCGCGAGGTGCGTGGAGGCGAGGACCTCCGAGTTCGACAGGAACATCGCGACGCGGTCCCCCGGCTTGACGCCGAGGGTGAGCATCGCGTTCGCGATCCTGTTCGTCCGCGCGTCCCACTCGCGGTAGGTCAGGCGCTTGGACCCGGCCACGGCGAGCCGCTCGGGGAACCGCTCCGCGGTCCACGTGAGCATGCGTCCGATCTCCATCGATCAGTTCCTTCCTCGAAGCCTGTCCCATGCGCCTCTGGCACGGTTGGCGGTCATCTGGGCCATGAGCGTCAGGGCGCTCGTGGGCTTGATCTCGGCGGCCTCCTCACCGCGCGCGGTGGCGTCCAGCGCGGCGGTGAACTGGCCGAACATCTCCTTGCTCACGTCGTTGGCGAGCGAGCGTCCGAACTGGGCGATGCGCCCCGTCATGTGCAGGTCGGCCTCGGCGTGGATCGCGCTCCCGGTGCCCTGCGGGTCGACCGTGATGCGCACGTCCGCCTGGACGTTGCCGCCGCCCGCGTCGGCCGCCTGGGCGAGCGCGCGGATGGTGCGGGTCTCCTCGTCCCGGGTCACCACGTGGATGTCCCCGAGGAAGGCGAGCTTGACCGGCCCGAGCGCGACCCGGATCCGCCCCTTGTAGGTGTCGTCCCCGAAGTCGGCGACGAGCTCGGCTCCGGGCAGGCATCGCGCGAGACGCTCGGTGTCGGACATGACGACCCACAGCTCGTCCGGGGTCGCCTCGACCTCCTGGTCGACCGTGACCGCGACCGTGGGCTCGGTGCTCGGCATCCGGATCTCGGCCACGCCCCGGTGCTCGTCGTCGCCGGTCCCCGAGCCACCCGCCGACGGCCCGCCGATCGAGTCGCGCGGGAGCAGGGCGCCGGACGCGCAGTTACGTGGCGGGGGGACGCCGTCGGGGTTCTTCTCGGCGACCTCGCCGACCGCGTCCATGATGTTCCGGTACCCCGTGCACCGGCACAGGACGCCGGACATCTGCTCCGGCAGCTCCTCGGGCGCGATGCCCGGCTCCTTGTCGAGCAGGTCGTACGCGCTCATGAGCTGGCCCGGCGTGCAGAACCCGCACTGCAGGGCGTGGTGGCGGGAGAAGGACTCCTGCAGCGGGTGGAGGTCGTCGGGCTTCCCGAGCCCCTCCACCGTCATGATCTCGGCGCCCTCCATCTGGCAGGCCAGCAGCAGGCAGGCGCGGGCCGCGTCGCCGTCGACGATCACGGTGCACATCCCGCACACGCCGTGCTCGCAGCCGACGTGGGTACCGGTGAGCCCGAGGTGGTCGCGCAGGGCGTCGGACAGGGTCACGCGCGGCGCGACGTCCACGCTCGCGGGGCGGCCGTTGACCGTGAAGCTCACGGTGACGGTCTCCTCGGCCCCGACGCGGAGCGTCTCCTGCGACTCCTCGTCCTGGCGCGGGCCGCGCCCGCGGAACAGCCCGAGCAGCGTGCTCATGACGTCCTCCTCGACTGGCTGGCGACGTAGGCGCGGACCAGCTCGCGTGCCGCGAGCGTGGCGATGAGCCGACGTCGGTAGGCGGGCGACCCGCTCGGGTCGCCCTCGGTGGTGACCACGTCCGCGGCCATGTCCTCGGTGGCCTCGCGGAGGTGCGTGGCGAGGGCGGAGGCGTCCGGCCCGGCGGCGGCGACGGCCGCCTTCAGCTTCTCGGGCAGCTCCCGGCGCTGCGGGCGGTCGGAGACCCCGAAGCTGGTGACGGTCGCGCGGACCGGTTCCGTCCCGTCCGAGCGGACGGCGACAGCGACGCCGGCGAGCGCGAAGTCCCCGTGCCGGCGGGCGATCTCCCCGAACCCGAACCCCTCCCCCTCCTGAGGGCGAGGGAACCGGACCGAGGTGATGAGGTCGCAGGGTCCGAGCGCGGTTGCCATGGCGCCGGTGAAGAACTCCGTGGCCGGGATCTGCCGCCGGCCGTCGGGGCCGGCGACGTCGATCGTCGCACCGAGACACGTCGCGACGGCGGGCAGCTCCGCCGACGGGTCGGCGTGCGCGAGCGACCCGCAGACGGTGCCCCGGCTGCGGATCTCCCGGTGCCCGATCCACGGCAGCGCCTGGCTGAGCAGCGGGACGGCCCCGCGGTGCTCGCGCTCCACGCGCCGTTGCCGGATGCCGGCGCCGATGCGGAGCTCGCCGTCGACGACGCCGACCTGGCGCAGCTCGTCCACCGAGGTGATGTCGACGAGGGTCGCGGCCCGGCCCAGGCGCATCGCGAGGACGGGGACGAGCGACTGACCGCCGGCGATGACCTTGCCGCCACCCGCCGCGTCCGCTGCGGCGAGCTCGGCGACGACGTCCCGAATCCTCGTCGGTCGGACGTACGCGAAGGGGGCGGCCTTCACGTCAGCGGCCCTCGAACTTCGGGGCGCGCTTCTCGGTGAACGCCGCGACGCCCTCGGCGAAGTCGTGGGTGGCTCGCAGCAGCGAGTAGGACTTGCGCTCGAGCTCGATGCCGGTCGCCAGGGGGCCGTCGACGCCGCGGTCGAGGACCTCCTTGGCGGTGCGCAGCGCGACCGGCGAGTACCCGAGCAGGGTGCCGACGACGCGCTCGACCTCGGCCTCGAGGCCCTCGCGGTCCTCGGACACCGAGGCGACCAGGCCCCAGTCCAGCGCCTGGGTGGCCTGGATCCGCTCGGCGGTGAGGATGTGGTACTTCGCGCGGGACAGGCCGATGAGGCGCGCGAGGCGCTGAGTGCCGCCGGACCCGGGCATCATCCCGAGCCGCATCTCCGGCAGCGCGAACTCCGACCGCGCGGTCGCCAGGCGGATGTCCGTGGACAGGGCGAGCTCGAGCCCGACCCCGAAGCAGTAGCCGTCGACGGCGGTGATGACCGGCTTCGGCGAGCGTGCCGGGGCGGTCACGTCCTGGCCGAGGTCGGTGAGGTCGAAGGGCTCGACCTCCATGAAGCCGGCGATGTCGCCGCCCGAGGTGAAGTGCTCGCCGTCGCCACGGATGACCACGACGCGGATCGTGTCGTCGGCGTCGAGCTCGGCGAACCGCTCGGCCACCTGGGCCCGGGTCTCCATCGTGATGATGTTGAAGCGGCCGTGGTCGATGGTCAGGTTGGCGACGCGGCCGTCGTGGCTGCGCTCGAGTCGGATCTCTCCGCCGGTCAGGGCCATGGTTGCTCGTTCCTTGTCGTTGGGTGGTCGGGTTCGTGCGCGGGGCGTGCTCAGGACGCCCGGTGCAGGAGGTCGTGGATGACGTTCCCGTGCAGGGGCAGCTTGGTGATCTCGACGTCGTGGGCGGACAGGGCGTCCTCCACCGCGTTGGCGATCGCCACGGGGAAGCTCATCGAGCTCCCCTCGCCGGACCCCTTGGCCCCGAGGCGCGTGACGGGTGAGGGGCTCACGATCCGCATCCCGTCCAACGGGAAGATCGACTCCGCCGAGGTGGGCACGAGGTAGTCCATGAACGTCGACGTCGGCTGGCCGGCGTCCGTGTACGCCATCTCCTCGTACATGGCGCCACCGAGCCCGTGCACGACGGCGCCGTGCACCTGCCCCTCGATGAGCAGCGGGTTGAGCACCGTACCGGCGTCGTGCACCGCGGTGACCTTCTCGATGGAGATCTCGTACGTGTCGGGATCGATGCGGACGGACACCAGCTCGGCGACCATGCCGTAGCACAGCGAGGAGTTGACCTGGTCGGTCCGCGACGGCGCCTTGGCCTCCGGCGGCGTGAACGCCGCCTCGGCGTACAGGCTCGCCTCGACGCCGTCGGGCAGTGCGCCCGGGTCCCAGTGCATGAGTCCGGCCGCGTGCCGGAACTTCACGTTCCGCTCCGGCTCGGCCGCCACCCGGACGAGGCCGTCGACGAGCTCGAGCTCCGACGGATCGGCGCCCAGAAGGACGGACGCCGAGACGGTGATGGAGGACCGGATGCGGTCGCAGGCCTCGACGATCGCCGAGGTGAGCAGCGGGGAGAACCGGGAGGAGTAGCTGCCGGAGGTGACGGTCCACGGCGTCGAGGTGGTGTCCATCTCCACGCTCGCGCGGACCTGCTCCAGCGGCAGTCCGAGCTGGTCGGCCACGACCTGCCGGGCGACGGTCGCGTGCCCCTGCCCCTGCGGGACCGTGCCGAGCAGCACCGTGACCACGCCGAGGAGGTCGACGCTGATGCGGACGTGCTCGGTGGAGCCGGACTTGTCCCGGCCGGGCGGGCGCTTGTCGGCCGGGGTGGCCAGGCCGACGTACCCGATGTTCGTCGCCGAGGGCTCGACGATGAACGCCAGCCCCGAGCCGACGAGTTCGCCGCGCGCCCGGGCCTCGGCCTGCGAGGCCTTGAGCTCCGCGTAGCCTGCGGACTCCTTGATCATCTGAAGCGCACGCGGATAGTCCCCGGAGTCGTAGATGCCCCCGGTCGGCGTCGCGTACGGGAAGGCGTCGGCGGCGATGAGGTTGCGCTGGCGCAGCTCGAGGGGGTCGGCGCCGAGCGTGCGGGCGATCTTGTCCATCATCCGCTCGAGGCCGAAGTACAGCTGCTGTCCGCCGAACCCCCGGTTCAGGCCGGTCGGCGCCTTGTTCGTCACGACGGCGCGCGAGCGCAGCCGGACCGACTGCACGCGGTACGCGCCGGTGATGTTGCCGAAGCAGCGGTACAGGGTGGCGGGCTCCGGCGGACGCAGGTAGGCCCCGACGTTCTCCTGGAAGTCGATGTCGAACGCCAGGACGATGCCGTCGGCGTCGACGGCCGCCTTCCAGTCCATGAGGCGGTCCGACCCGGCCGAGGAGGCGAGGAGGTGCTCGATGCGGTCCTCGGTCCAGCGCACGGGGCGGCCCGCGTGCTTGCTCGCCAGCGCCATGAGCGCGATGTAGGGGTAGATGCCGGCCTTGATCCCGAAGCTGCCGCCGTTGTCCTTCGGGACCACCAGGCGCAGCTGCGAGGGACCGATGCCGAGCGCGCCGGCGAGGACCGGCACCATCGAGAAGGGGCCGTGGAAGTTCGAGTAGGCGGTGATCTGCGGGCCGGAGGCGTCCTCCTGCCAGTCCGCCACCACGGCGTAGCACTCCATCGGCGTGGAGGAATACCTCGGGAAGCTGTACGAGCCCTCGATCACGTGGGCGGCGTTCGTGAAGGCCTCCTCCGGGTCGCCGAAGGTGAACGTGCGGTCGCTCGCGATGTTGGACTCCGCCGTGTCGTGCAACCGGGGCGCGTCCGGCTCCATCGCCGCGGCCGTGTCCACGACCGACGGGAGGAGCTCGTACTCGACCCGGACGGACTCGGCCGCGTCCTCGGCCGTGTACCGGTCCGTCGCCACGACGACGGCGACCGGTTCACCCACGAACCGCACCTTGTCCGTGCCCGTCGGGTAGTACGGCATGGGCGTCTGCAGGGACAGCGGGAACGGCCGCAGCGCGGCCGTCACCTCGTCCGGGCCGATGACGGCCGCGACACCGGGGTGCGCGCGGGCCCTGTCGAGGTCGACGGAGACGATCCGCGCGTGCGGGTGCGGGCTGCGGACGATCGCCGCGTGCAGCGTGCCGGGCAGCGGGCTGAGGTCGTCGAGGAAGGTCCCTCGACCGGTGAGCAGCGCGGGGTCCTCGATGCGTGCGAGCGCCTGACCGACGAACCGGTCGGGCGCAGACGTGCCCTCATCCATCCGAAGCCTCCCCAGGCGACGCCTTCATCATGCCTTTCGGATGCTCTGTTACGGACCATCCGTGATGGATGGAGACGTTAATGTAGCGTCGGCCCCATGTCAATGCTCCGCCTGTCGACCACGTCCTACGTCGTCCTCGGACTGATCGGCCTGCGCGGGCCCTCGACCAGTTACGACCTCAAGCGCGCCATCGGTCGGTCGGTCGGCTACTTCTGGCCCTTCCCCCACGCACAGCTGTACTCCGAGCCGCGCCGCCTCGCGGAGGGCGGTCTTCTGGAGGTCACCGCCGAGGAGTCAGGCAGGCGCAGGCAGACCTTCAGCCTCACCGAGCTGGGCGAGCAGCGGCTCAAGGAGTGGTTGTCCGAGCCGTCGACCGACCCCATGCAGATCCGCGACGTCGCGGAGCTCAAGCTCTTCCTCGCCGAGCTCTCCACGCCGGAGGACACGCTCACACTGGCCCGCGAGCAGGTGAACCAGCACGCGGCCCGGATCGCGATCTACGACTCGATCATGGAGCGCTACTCCGAGCTCGACCCGGTCGCCGCCCGCCTCGTGCCCGTCCGCCTCGGCCTGAAGATCGAACACGCGGCGCACGAGTTCTGGCAGGAGCTCGTCGAGGAGATGGAGCACCGATGAGCGTGCGGACGGACCGCGCGGCGGGGTCCGCACCCGCGCCCGTGCTCACCCCGACGGGGATCTCCGTCACCACCTGGGACGACCGCAGACCCGACGACGACCGAGAGCCCGGGGACGAACGCAGGCCCGACGACGAGCACGGCCCCGGGCATCGCCGCACCCCCGCCCTGCTCCTGCACTGCGACGCCTCGACCGGCGTCGGGGACTTCCGCGCCCAGCGACCGCTGGCGGAACGCCGGCCGCTGCACCTGCCCGACCGGCCCGGCTACGGCGCGAGCCCGCGGGTGCGCGTCGACTTCGAGGCCGAGACCGACCACTACCTCCCGCTCCTCGAGGGCGGGGTCCACGTGGTCGGCCACTCGAACGGCGGCGTCGCGGCGATGATCCTCGCGGCCCGCGCGCCCGAGGCCGTCCGCTCGCTCACGCTCGTCGAGCCGCCCGCGTTCGGGATCACAGAGCACCCCGACGCCGTCACCACCCGCCGGCAGCTCGTCGACCTGTGGGAGTCGGGAACCGAGGACGAGTTCGCCTTCTGGACCGCCTTCTCCACCCTCATCGGCGAGAAGCCCTGGCCCCGCCGGCCGCTCCCGGACACCCTCCTGCCGGGCGTGCGGGCGGCCATGGGCTCACGCGGACCGTGGGAGGCCCGCCCCGACTGGGCGACGCTACGGGCCGCCACCTTCCCGGTCCTCGTCATCTCCGGCGGTCACCACGCGGGCTTCGAGGCCGTCGCGGACGCGATCGCCGAGCACACGGGTGGCGAAAGGCTCGTCCTGCCGGGCAGGCGCCACATGGTGCCCGCCGTCGGCGCGGCGTTCAACGACGCGGTCGAGGGGCACTGGTCGCGCGCCGAGCGGGACTGACCGCCCCCTCCCGTCATTCCGCATCTGCGGAACTGTTTGCTCGTTATCTCCGCATGTGCCTATAGTTCGGTCCGTACCATCCGCACGACCCTCCTTGTTGACGCCTGCCCAACTCCCCGGCGAGCGTCCCGCGGGCCGGTCGCGCGGTTGGTGCAGCTGCGCACGACTCACAGAATGGCCTCCATGGACGAACTCACCCACCTCCGCGCGGACGGCACCGCCTACATGGTCGACGTGACCGCAAAGACCCCCACCGTTCGTGAGGCCACCGCGAGTGCCCGCGTGACCTGCGCACCCGAGACGCTCACCGCCCTCGCCGGCGGGACCGTACCCAAGGGCGACGTGTTCGCCGTCGCCCGCATCGCCGGCATCCAGGCGGCCAAGCGCACGCCCGAGCTCCTCCCCCTCGCGCACGTCATCGGCGTGCACGGCGCGAGCGTCGATCTCGCGATCGCCGACGACGGCGTGGACATCCGCGCGACAGTCCGGACCGCCGACCGCACCGGCGTCGAGATGGAGGCGCTGACGGCCGTGACCGTCGCGGCCCTCGCTGTCGTGGACATGGTCAAGGGCATCGACCGGACCGTCGCGATCGCGGACGCCCAGATCGTCGCCAAGTCCGGCGGTCGCTCCGGCGGCTGGACCCGCCCCGGGCACTGACCTCTCGTATCCCCCACCCACCACGGAAGGGCACCGCATGCCGCGCTCGACCCGCACCCTCACACGCCGACGTCGACGCCTCCTTCCCGCCGCGGTCGCCGGCGTCGCGCTGCTCGCCGGCGCCTCCTGCTCGTCCGGGGGCGACGACGTAACGCTGCCGGTCTTCACGGCCGCCTCGCTCGCGGACACGTTCGAGCAGCTCGCGGAGACGTTCGAGGCCGAGCACGAGGGCGTGACCGTCGAGATCGTCGCGGCCGGGTCCTCGACCCTCATCTCCCAGATCGAGGCGGGCGACGACGCCGCCGTCCTCGCGACCGCGGACGAGGAGTCCATGGCGAACGCGACCGAGGCAGGCCTCGTCGGCGACGCCACCGGCATCGCGCGCAACCAGCTCGTCCTCGTCACACCCGCCGGCAACCCGGCCGGCGTCACCGGGCTCGACGCGTCGCTCGACGGCGCGAACCTCGTCGTCTGCGCGCCGCAGGTCCCCTGCGGCCGGGCGTCCCTCGAGCTCGCCGACCTCCTCGGGATCACCATCGACCCGGTCTCCGAGGAGCAGAGCGTGACCGACGTCCTCGCGAAGGTCACCTCCGGCGAGGCCGGCGTCGGCCTCGTCTACACGACCGACGCCCAGCGCGCGGGCGACGACGTCGAGGTCATCGACGTCCCCGAGGCCGTCGAGGCCTATGTGGCCCCGCAGATCGCCACGGTCACCGGCAGCGACCAGCAGGACCTCGCGAACGAGTTCATCGAGCTCGTCGCCGGCCAGGTCGGCCAGGACGCCCTCGCCGAGGCCGGGTTCGCCCCCGCCGAGTAGCGCCACCCCGGCCGTGCGCCGGTCCGCCGCCCACCGGCCGACCGGCGCACGGCGTCGTCCTGCACCCTGCCCCACCCCCGCGAAGGAGGAGACGTGCGCAGCACGCGCCTGCCCGTCGTCGTCGTGCTCGTCGGCACCCTCGGCGTCCTGCTGCTGACGATCGTCATCGGCGCGTTCGCGAGCCGCGTCCCGTGGACGCACCTGCCCGAGCTGCTCGCCGAGCCGTCCTCACGCGCCGCGCTCGGCGTCACCCTCCGCACGGGGGCCGTCGCCCTCGCCGTCGACCTGGTCCTCGGCATCCCGATGGCCCTGCTGCTGTCGAGATCGTGGCCCGGCGCGCGTGTCGCCCGCGTGATCGTCCTCCTCCCGATGGCGATGCCGCCCGTCGTCGCCGGGCTCGTCCTGCTCACGGCCTTCAGCCCGAACGGCGTGCTCGGCCCCTCGCTCCAGGCGGTCGGGATCGACATCGCGTTCCGGCCGACCGCGGTCGTGCTCGCCCAGGTGCTCGTCTCCCTCCCGTTCGTCGTCCTCACGCTCGAGTCCGCCCTGCGCCTGCGGGACACCGACGCCGAGCGCGCCGCGGCCACCCTCGGCGCCGGTCCGGGCCAGGTCCTCTGGCGCGTGACGCTCCCCCAGCTCCGGCCCGCGATCCTGCAGGCCGCGGCACTCGCCGCCGCGCGCATCCTCGGCGAGTTCGGGGCCACGCTCACGTTCGCCGGCTCCCGCGAGGGCACCACGCGCACCCTCCCGCTCGAGATCTACCTCCAGCGCGAGGTCGACTCCGACGCCACCCTCGCGCTCGGCATGGCGCTCCTGCTCGTGGCCGCCGTCGTCGTCCTGCCGTTCTCCCTCGCCACGGGCTCGGAGAAGTCCACCCGCCCGCAGTCCGACTCCCCCGACGACGACGCGCGCCCGATCCCGCAGCCGGCGCCGGGTGCCGCGTCCGGTACCGCGTCCGGTGCGGACTCGGGCACCGAGTCCGGGGCCGGCTCTGGCACCGGGTCCGGGGCCGGCTCGGGCGCCGCGGTCGGTGTCGGCTCGGGTGCCGCGCCGGCCTGCGACCGGGACGAGACCGGCCTGGCGACGCAGGCCGCGTCGGAGGGCGTGGGCGTCGAGGCCGAGGGCGCGATCGCCGCGCGTGGCTGGGAGTCCGCCGTGCGGATCGACCCCGGCGCGTGCGTCGCGGTCATGGGCCCCAACGGCGCGGGCAAGTCCACGCTCGCCGGCGTGCTCACGGGCGCCGTGCGGCTGGACAGCGGGCGGGTCGTCGTCGGCGACCGCGTGCTGTCCGGCGAGGGTCGTGACGTCCCCACCCACCGCCGCGGAGTCGTCCTGCTCTCGCAGGCCCCCGCCCTGTTCTCGCACCTGTCCGTGCTCGACAACGTGGCCTTCGCGCCGTCGGTCGCCGGGGCGAACCGGGCGACCGCCCGGGAGCAGGCCCGCCGCGAGCTCGCCGCCGTCGGGGCCGGGCACCTCTCAGGCCGCCACCCGAGGCAGATCTCCGGCGGCCAGGCGGCGCGCGTGGCCCTCGCGCGAGCGCTGGCCGCGGATCCCGCCGTCCTCGTGCTCGACGAGCCGTTCGCCGCTCTCGACGTGCGCGCGCGTTCCGAGCTGCGCGCCGTCCTGCGCGCCGCGCTCGACTCGCGGGGCACCACCACGATCCTCATCACCCACGACCTGCTCGACGCCCTCGCCCTCGCGCCCCGCACCGTCCTCGTCGAGGACGGGGTCGCGGCCCCGGCCGCGGACACGCAGGAGCTCGCGGCCCACCCGCCGAGCGCGTTCGCAGCCGAGATCGCGGGGCTCAACCTGATCTCCGGCATCGCTGAGCCGCGGGGCGACGGCACGGTCACGGTGTCGGCGGGCGGCATCGAGGTCGTCGGCCTCCCGGCCGACTCCGCAGGCGGTTCACCTGGTGACTCCGCGGGCGGTTCCCCGGCCGGCTCACCCGGCGGGACCACCGACGGGACGGCCGGCACGCCCTTCCGGGGCCCCGCGACCGCGGTGTTCGGCCTCGACGCCGTCACGCTGTCCCGGTCCGACCCGCTCGGCTCCGCGCGCACCTCGCTCGTGGGCGCCGTGCGGTCGATCGCCCCGCACGGTGCGCTCATCGAGGTCCGGCTCGGCCTTGACGGGTCGGGGTCGCTGCGCGCGCTCGTCACCCCTGGCGCCCTCGCCGACCTCGACATGCAGGTCGGCGACACCCTCGTCGCCAGCGTGAAGGCGACCCAGGTCGCGGTCCAGCCGCGCGCGGGTGACTAGGACCCGGACTCGCCCGACCCGGGCTCGCCCGACCCGGTCTCCCCCGCCCGTGTCTCCCCCGCCCGGCGCGACGCGTGCGCGGTGCCGAGTGCGCCGTCGAGCGCGTCGGCCGCGCGCACGAGGCCGAGGTGGCTGAACGCCTGCGGGAAGTTCCCGGCGAGCCGACCCGCCACCGGGTCGTACTCCTCGGCCAGGAGCCCGAGGTCGGTGCTGACGGCGAGCAGGCGTTTCATGAGGGCGCGGGCGTCGTCGGTCCGCCCGCTGCGCGCGTACTGCTCGACCAGCCAGAACGAGCAGATGAGGAACGGGTACTCGTCGCCGCTGATGCCGTCCTCGACCGATCCGGTCCGGTAGCGGCGCACGAAGCCGTGCCCGTCGATGAGCTCGGCCTCGATGCGGGCGACCGTGGCGAGCATGCGGGGGTCGTCGTAGTCGATGAAGCCCACGTGCGGCAGCTGGAGCAGGGAGGCATCGACCTCGGTCGTCGAGTAGCTCTGCGTGAAGCTGCCCGCCTCCTCGTTCCAGCCGCGCGTGAGCACCTCGTCCCGGAGCTGGTCCCGCACGCGCCGCCACGTCTCGACGTCACCCGGCAGGCCGCCCGTCTCGACGGCGCGCACGGCCCGGTCGAAGGCGGCCCACATCATGACGCGGCCGTGCGTGAAGAACGCCGGGTCCCCGCGCATCTCCCAGATCCCGCGGTCGGGCTCGTCGAGGTGCCGCATCGCGAAGTCGAGCATCTCCTGCTGCAGGTCCCAGGAGAACTCGGTCTCCTCGAGCCCGGCCTCGCGCGCGAGGGCCAGCGCGCACATCACCTCCCCGACGACGTCCGCCTGGTACTGCCCCGCCGCCCCGTTCCCGATGCGGACCGGCGTGGACCCCTCGTAGCCGACCAGGTGCGGCAGCTCGAACTCGGGCAGGTGGCGGGAGCCGTCGAGCGCGTACATGATCCGCAGGTCCTGCGGGTCGCCCGCCACCGCGCGCAGGAGCCACTGGCGCCAGTGGTGCGCGCCCGCGACGAAGCCGTGCATGAGGAGCGCCTCGATCGTCAGCGCCGAGTCGCGCAGCCACACGTACCGGTAGTCCCAGTTGCGCTCGCCGCCGAAGTCCTCGGGCAGGGACGTGGTCGGCGCGGCCACGATCCCGCCGGTCAGGCGTTCCGTCAGCGCCCGCAGCACGAGGAGCGAGCGGCGCACGGCGCCCGCGTATGGGCCGGTCGCGTCGATGCCCGAGGCCCACTCGCGCCAGAACCGGATCGTGGCGACCGGGGTGAGCTGGTCGGGCCGCGGCTGCGAGTCGTCCACGTACGACGGCGACCAGGTGAGCGACCAGGTGAGCTCGTCGCCGGCGGACAGCGCGAACTCGCCGCGGCACGCCTCCTTCGTCACCGACAGCATCGGGCCGCGCAGCACGAGCGAGTCCGGTCCCGCCACCGCGTGGATCTCAGGGGCCCGCGGGCCGTCGTCGTCGCGGGCGACGGTGCGGACCCACGGGGTCGCGGATCCGAAGTCGAACCGCAGCCGGAGATCGTGCGCGACCGCGACCTCGCCGCTCGTGCACCTGACGGAGCGCACGAGGTCAGCCGTCCGGGTCTCCGGCTCTCTCCCGATCGGCAGGTAGTCCGTGACGGTGAGCGTCCCCGTCGGCGTCTCCCAGTCGGTCTCGAGGACGAACGTGTCCTCGATGTAGCGCCGGGCCACGACCACGCCGTCGGGCGGGGCGAGAAGCCACCTGCCGTCGTCGGGGGTCCCGAGGATCGCCGCCAGGCAGGCGCGGGAGTCGAAGCGCGGGAAGCAGAGCCAGTCCACGCTCCCCTCGCGTGAGACCAGGGCCGCGGTGTGCTGGTCGGACAACAGGGCGTAATCCTCGAGCGGTGTGCTCACGCGGTCTCGGCCTCTCGTGTCGGGACGGCCCGCGCGGCGGGCCGGATGCCCGATCAGGCTAACCCCCGACGTCGGAGGATCGGCCGGGCGTCGGGCCTCTCCACGGTCCCGGTGCGGGGTCAGCGTCCCTCGGTCCGCACGTCGGACACTGTCTCGAGCAACAGCGCGCCGAACGAGGCGACTGTGTCGTCGTCGAGCCGAAAGACGGGAGCGCAGATGTTGATCGCGCACAGCGGGCCTTGCTGGGTCGGCGACGGGATGGCGATGCCCACGCCACCGATGTCCGGGCGGTGCCCGCCCCGGTTGACCGCGTACCCCCTCTCACGGATGCGGGCCAGCTCGGCGCCGAGAGCGCGCGGGTCCGTGATGGTGTTCGGCGTCTTCAGCGCGAGCGGTTCGATGAGGAACCACCGCAGGACCTCCTCCGGCAGGAGGGCGAGCTGGCTGAGCCCCGCCGAGACGGCGTGGGCCGGGGAACGGGCGCCGATGACGGCGACGGACCGGACGGGCTTCGCCGAGACGATCTGCTCGAGGTAGACGACGTGCCGCCCGTCGAGCTGCGTGAGCTGGATGGTCTCGCCCGTCGCCTCGGCGAGCCGCTCCATCACCGGGAAGAAGGACGCGACCGACAGCTGCGGGTCACGGGTGCGGGCGGCCACCCCCCGGACAGCGGGCCCGAGCCGGTAGCTGCGGTCCGCGCTCTGCACGAGCCAGTCGCGCGCGACGAGGGCCCGCGCGAGCCGGAAGGCCGTCGGCTTCGAGACGTCCAGCTCGTGCGCCAGCTCGGTGGCGGTGAGCCGGCCGCGCGCGGCCACCAGCTCGATCGTCGCGATCGTCCGATCGACCCCGCTCAGCGCGCCGTTGGTCGACCCGTCCGGCGTCGCTGTTCCTCTCGTCGTCGCCCCGCTCGTCTTCTCCGCCCCACTCGCCGTCGTCTCGCCCTTCACCTGAACCATGTCGCCTCCCCACTCATCGACAGATTACGCTGAGCGTAACCGCTCTTTCTTCTCAGCGTAACTCCTCCTAGCGTTCGTGACGGTCGGGTTGCCAGAGCTCCCCGACGGCGACGACACGAAGGAGTGACGCGGATGCGGCCATCGGAGGTCTCCCTGCCCGGGACCACTGTGTTCGGGACCACTGTGTTCCTGCACAGCCTCGGGCTGGACGGTGGGATGTGGCACGAGGTCCGGGACTGTCTTCCCGGTTCGGACATCAGGACACCCACGTCGCTGGGTCATCGGGGACGCGCCCACGAGGGCGCGATCACGCTCGATCGCTGGACGGACGACCTGACGGCCTTCATCGACCGTGAGTGCGTCGGTCCGGTGAACCTCGTCGGGCTCTCCCTCGGCGGTATCCAGGCGATCCACTTCGCAGCCCGCCACCCGGGGCGCGTCCGTGCCCTTGTGGTCGCGGACTCGTTCGCCTACCTGCCCGACGACGTCGCACGCGCCCGCATCGACGGTATGCGGGACCGCGTCGGAGAGCTGGGGATGGCCGGCCACGCACGCGCCTACCTCGACGAGACCCTCACCGCGCCGGTGGCGCCCGTCCGTGTCGACGAGCTCGCGCGCTCGATCGGCGGACTCGACGCGGAGGTCTATCTCGACGTCGTCCGCGCCTGCTTCACGGCCGACGTGCGGGCGGACCTCGCAGACGTCGCCTCCCCCACGCTCGTCCTCATCGGCGAACGCGACGAGAAGACACCGATGCCCGCCGCACGGGCGATCGCCGACGGCATTCCGGGAGCGCAGCTGCGCTCCATCCCGGGCGCGGGACATCTCGCGTCCATCGACAACCCCCGCCCATTCGCCGACGCCCTCACCGCCTTCCTGACGGACGAGACGGTCGGCTCCCCCGCACGAACGGAGACGAGCGCATCGTGACGACCGAGACACCCCCGCGGGTCGACGACCCACATGACCCGGCGACAACCGCGGCTCGACTGCACGAGCTGGTCGCGGACGCCGAGCTCGCCCCGCTGCTCGCCGCGCTCGCCTACGAGCTCGGCGACCCCTGGTTCCTGCGCGAGGAGGTGCGCCCGCCGCTCACACCCGCCCAGGCGGAGGTGTTCCCCCAAGGGGGGATGGACGAGACGACGCAGCGCCTGGCGCGCGAGTCCGCGGTCGCCGGCCTCGAGCGACTGCTCGCGGGCGAGCGTGGCGCGGGCAACCTCGAGATCCGCCAGGTGGTCGACTACCTCACCGGCAGCGCCGGCGACGAGTACCTCGCGCTCGTCGACCGAGAGCTCGGCATCGCGGGCGATGCCACCGCACCCGACTGGGCCATCGACGAGGTCGCGCCCGGCACCACCTACTCGGTGGTGGTGATCGGGGCGGGCATGACCGGCATCGCCATGTCGTACCGACTGCACCAGGCCGGCATCGAACACGTGGTCCTCGAGGAGCAGTCGGACGTCGGCGGCACCTGGCGCGGCAACCGCTACCCGGGTGTCCGCCTGGACACGAACAACTTCGCCTACTCGTACTCGTTCCTCCAGAAGTCGGACTGGCCGAACCAATTCTCGGAAGGGCACGACATCTGGGACTACTTCTCCACGGCGGCGGACGAGCTCGGCGTTCGTGAGCGCGTCCGGACCGACACGCGTGTCGAACGCCTCGAGCTCGACGAGTCCACATCGACGTGGACCATCCACTCGCGGCACTCCGACGGCTCGACGGACACTCTGACCGCGGATGCGGTCATCACTGCCGTCGGTCAGCTCAACCGGCCGAAGCTCCCGGACGTGCCGGGCATCGAGGACTTCGCCGGCACGTGGTGCCACACGGCCGAATGGACCGAGGACGTCCGGGTGTCGGGCGAGCGGGTGGCCCTCGTGGGATCCGGCGCCTCGGCGTACCAGGTCGTGCCCGCCATCGTCGACGACGTCTCCGAGCTCGTCCTCTTCCAGCGGACCCCGCCGTGGATGCTCCCGACCCCCGCGTACCACGACCCGATCAAGCCCGGCATGGCCGAGCTCCTGGCGATGGTGCCCGGGTACTCGCGCTGGTTCCGGTTCTGGCAGTCCTGGCTCGCGACCGAGGGGCGCCTGCCGCTCGTCACCGTGGATCCCTCGTGGGACCGGGCGGCGAACGAGAACACCGTCTCGGCCGCCAATCTCGAGCTCCGACGTCAGCTCGTCGACCGGCTCGAGATGCAGTACGCGGACCGCCCTGACCTCCTGCCGACCGTCACACCCAGCTACCCGCCCGGCGGCAAGCGCATGCTCCGCGACAACGGCGTCTGGGCACGGGCGCTGAAGTCGCCCCACGCGTCCGTCGTCAACACCCCGATCGAGCGGATCGTCCCTGAGGGGATCAGGACGACCGACGGCGTCGTGCACGAGGTCGACGTCATCGTCTACGCGACCGGGTTCCAGGCGGCCGGCTTCCTGGAGCCGATGGAGGTCGTCGGCAGGGACGGTCGCACGCTCCGCGACTTCTGGCACGGGGACGCCGCCGCCTACAAGGGCACGAGCGTCCCGGGATTCCCGGGACTGCACATCCTCTTCGGGCCGAACACCAACCTCGTCGTCACGGGCTCAGCGATCTTCATGAGCGAGTGCTCGATCGAGTACGTCATGGAGTGTTTGCGGACGAGCCTCCTCGCCGGCGCCCCGATCGAGGTCACGACCGAGGCATACGAGCGGTACCGCGACTGGGTGGACGCCGAGAACTCGTTGCGGGCCTGGGGCACCGACGGCGTGACGTCCTGGTACAAGAACGCCTTCGGTCGCGTGTCGCAGAACTGGCCCTTCCCGCTCCTCACCTACTTCGACATCACCCGCCGGGTCGACATCGACGACCACCTCCCCACCGCGCAAGGAGACTGACCATGCCCCTGATCCACATCACCCAGGCCGCCGCGATGGACCCCGACCGGTCAGCGGAGGTCCTGCGGAGCGTCACCGAGGCGTACGCGACCGCGAGCGGGACACCCCCCGAGAAGGTCTGGGTCTACATCACGGAGGTCGACCGCGAGCAGTGGTCGACCGGGGGTACGACGTTGGCCGAGCGCGACCGCGCCATCCGTGCGGAGGGAGAGCGGTCGTGAGCGACGCACGCACCGACGCCAGCTCCGACCAGGCTCAGGCGGTGGACTGCCCGGTCCCGGACTACACCGAGCTCCTCACGGCGCCCGGAACCGTCGCCCTGGTCGTCGGGGCCGGTCAAGGGATCGGACGCCAGGCGGCGCACGCACTCGCCCAGAGCGGTGCGCACGTGTGCTGCGTCGACACCGACACCACCCGCGCCGAGCGCATCGCGGAGGAGGTCGGCGGGACGCCGTACGTCGCGGACGCCACCGACGAGGAGCAGGTCGTCCGGCTCGTCGAGCAGGTCCTCACCGACCACGGCAGGCTCGACACGGTCGTCGACATCGTGGGGATGGCCCGGTTCCGTTCCCTCGCGGACGCGAGCAACGAGGACTGGCAGTGGCAGTTCGCCGTCGTCCTCGACCACGTGCGCCACCTCATCAAGCACACCGCCGACCCCCTCGCCACCCACGGCGGATCGATCACCGTCGTCTCCTCGATCGCCGCGCTGAGCGGCGCCCAGGGGAACGGACCGTACGCGGCCGCCAAGGCCGCCGTCGTCTCGCTCGTGCGGACCGCCGCGGTCGAGCTCGCCCCCCGGGGCGTGCGGGTCAACACGGTCGCCCCCGACGTCGTCCTCACGCCGCGCATGGAGCAGATCCTCGACCCGGAACGGCGGGCCGCGTTCGTGGCGAACTCCCCGCTCGGGCGGCTCGCGGTCCCCTCCGACGTCGCCGCCGCCATCCTCTTCCTCTCGTCCCGACTCGCGTCGTACGTCACCGGCCAGGTGGTCGTCCTCGACGGCGGAGTCGGCGCCCGGTTGCAGTACCCCGACTTCGTCTAGCCACGGACCCAGTGCAAAGGAGCACGCCATGAGCACCACCCGCAAGAACCACCACCGCCGGATCGCCGCCCTTGCGGCACTGTCCGCCGCGACGCTCGCCCTCGCCGCGTGCGGAGAGGACTCGGAGGCGAGCACGGACGGGTTGACACCCCTGTCGGTCGCGCTGTTCCCGGCCGCCGACGTCGCGCCCGTCTACCTCGCCATCGAGCAGGGATTCTTCGAGGACGAGGGCCTCGACGTCTCCGTCCAGATGCTCGACTCCGGGGCCGCGGCCACCGCGGCCGTCGTCTCAGGCGACGTCAACATCGGGTTCTCCAACCCGGCGTCCGTCGTGATCGCCCGCAGCCAGAACCTCCCGGTGACGATCGTGGCGCCCGCGTCGGCCGCCGGCGACACTCCGGAGGATGCCTACTCGGGCGTCCTGGTCCAGGCGGACAGCGACATCGAGGACATCACGGACCTCGAGGGACGCACCGTCGCGGTCAATGCCCTCGGGAACATCCTCGAGATCACGCTGCGCCACGCCCTGGACGACGCAGGCGTCGACTCGTCGACCGTCGAGCTCGTGGAGATCCCGTTCCCCGAGATGCCCGCGACGCTCGAGGCAGGGCACGTCGACGCGATCTTCGAGGTCGAACCGTTCGTCACCCAGACCGTCCAGACCGGGACGGCGCGGGTCGTGGCCACCCCCTACGAGCTGACGGCCCCGGCGCTGACAGGCGCCGTGTACTTCAGCAACGAGCAGTTCCTCGGCGAGAACGCCGAGGACGCGGCCGCGTTCCGTCGCGCGATGGAGCAGTCCGTCGCGTACGCCGACGAACACCCTGACGAGATGCGCGCCCAGGTCGCCGAGTTCACGGAGATCGCCCCGGAGACCATCGACGAGATGAACTTCGCCCAGCTCGCCACCGACGTCCCGCGGGAGATGATCGAGCTCTACGCGGACCTCCTCACGCAGTACGGCCTCGTCGAGTCCGAGGTCGACATCGATGCGCTCATGGCCGGCCTCGAGACCGAATGACCAGGAGATCGCTCGACACCTGTCGAACTCCACGCAGCGGCACCTCCCGCCGCTGCACCGATTGAAGGGATACACACGTATGGCTCTCACCCCCCACGACGTCGAGCTCGGCGGTCTGGTCACGCGGTACTACGAGGGCGGGGACCCGACGGCGCCGTCCGTTCTCCTCGTCCACGACGGTTCCTACGGGTCCGACGCCCTCCTCAGCTTCGGCGCGGTGGCGGAACTCCTCGCCGACGAGTTCCACGTCGTCCTCCCGGACCTTCTCGGCTGGGGCGGCAGCGCGAAGTCGCACCGGTTCGACGAGTCCCTCTACGCGCCCAGGATCCGGCAGCTCGCCCAGTTGGCCTCACACCTGGGGATCACCGAGGTACACGCGGTCGGCAACTCGTTCGGCGGCTCGCTCCTCCTGCACGCGGCGATCGAGAAGGCGCTCCCCCTCGCGTCGGTGACGAGCATCGCCGGCACCGGCGGGCCCTGGCGCTCGGAGACCGGACTGACGGCCATGGCCGACTACCGCACGACGGAGGCCGACGCTCGCCGCATCTCCAACCTCGTGGTGACCGACGACGTCGCGTCCGCCGAGCACGTCGAGCACCGGTACCGGAACAGCACGATCCCGGGACACTGGGAGTCGATCCGCGCCTGGGGGCTGAAGAACCCGGACGCGCCAGCCGCGGCCCCGGGCGGTTCTTACCCCGAGTCGCTCGGGACCGTGAGCGTGCCGGTGCTGCTCGTCGAGGGCGACAGTGACGTGATGGTCGATGCCGGATGGACGGGCAAGGCCGCTGAGGCTGCGCCTTCCGTCCGGACCCGGGGCATCGACACGGGGCACTCCCCCAACATCGACCGTCCCGACGTCGTCGCGGACCTCGTGCGCGAGGTCGTCCACCAGACGAGGCCGTGACGGACGTTCGCGCCGTCGTCGTGCGGGGGCCGGGCGATCTCGCTGTCGAGCGTCGCCCGGCCCCGCGTCGTCGGGGACCCGGCGACGTCCTCGTCCAGGTGCTGTTCGGCGGCATCTGCGGGACGGACCTGTCCTACTGGCGTCATGGGCGCGCCGGCCGGTCGGTGGTGCGGCAGTCGATGGTCCTCGGGCACGAGGTGAGCGGAACGATTCTCGAGGCCTCCGACGACGGGGCCTCGCCAGAGGCCGGTACCGCGGTCGCCATCCACCCGGTCGTCTCGCCGCTGCATTGGTCCGGGCGCGGCCCCCTGCGGAATGTGGACCCGGAGGCGAGCTACCTGGGATCGGCTGCGCGCGACCCGCACACCGACGGCGCCTTCTGTGACGTCGTCCGGGTGCACCGTCGCACGCTGCGTCTGCTGCCGGAGGGCGTCGAGGTCCGCGACGGCGCGCTCGCGGAGCCGGCGAGCGTCGCCTGGCGGGCCGTCGACCGTGCGGGTCAGGTGTCGGGTCGGAGTGTTCTCGTCGTGGGCGCAGGGCCGATCGGGTGCTTGGTCGCGACTCTGTGCCGATCCCGAGGGGCCCGGGAGGTGACGGTCGTCGACACGGCGGAGCAGCCGCTGGCGATCGCCCGTGAGATGGGTGCGACGAGCACGTCGCTGGCCGCCGACGTCGGGACCGGGTCGACGGGCGCACCCATGACGACCCGCGACGTCGTCCTCGAGTGCTCCGGGTCCGCCGCCGGGCTGCGGACCGCGATCCGGTCGACCGGCATCTCCGGGGTGCTCGTGCTCGTCGGGCTCCAGGCTCCCGAGCCGCAGCCGGTCGCGATCATGGAGATCATGTCCCGCGAGATCACCGTCGTCCCGTCCTTCCGCTTCGACGGCGAGATGGGCCCGGTCCTGGAGGCGATGGCCGGCGGCACGCTCGACGTCGGCCCGCTCGTCCGGGCGGAGTACCCGGCGGACGAAGCACCCGCCGCCTTCGACAGGGCGGCGAACGCCGGGGGCGGCAAGGTCATGCTGACCTTCGGGCAGTGAGCCCGCGGGGCGCACCACCTCACGCACATACACCGAGGGCCCCGAACCTTCTCGGTTCGGGGCCCTCGGCCTTGTGTGTCCGGAGGGGGACTTGAACCCCCACGCCCTAATACGGGCACTAGCACCTCAAGCTAGCGCGTCTGCCATTCCGCCACCCGGACAGGGTGTCTGCCTCGCGATTCGAACGTGTCCGATCCGCTTGCGCAACGACGAAAAGACTAACACGGGGCGAACGCCTCTCCGGTGCCACTTCGGGCCTTGCGGACAGTGAGTCGCGCAACTCCCCCGCGTCCGACACCACACGTCAGGCCGTTGCGCTCCTCGATCTGACACCTGTCATACGGGCCCGGTGACGCAAGGCCATGGCAATCGGCCCCGATCCGGGCGATGGTGGTGCGGTGGCGCTTCAGTACTCTTCCGGGGTGAGCGATCCGACCGGGCCGTGCCCAGCGTCCGACGGCGACCACGCGGTGGACCCCGCCGAGCCCCCGGTCACGCGGGACCCGTGGGAGAAGGCCGGCTGGCTGATGGCCGCGATCTGGCTCGTGTTCCTCGCGTTCCCGCTCATCTCGGTCTTCGCGGTGACGGACAACGCGTGGCTCCGCGCGGCCAACGTGCTTGTCATCCTGACGTTCGCCGGCGTGTACACGCTGTCCTTCATCCGTCTCCCGGAGTCCGAGCCGGCCAGGCTCGCGCGGCACGCCGCCACGTACCTTCCGATCCTCATCGGCCTCATCGTCGTCGCCGGCCTGACGATCCGGTCGAACGCCCTGTCCATGGGCGCGTACGTCGTCGCCTTCTCCGTCTATGCGATGCCGCTGCGCCTCGCGCTCTTCTCGACCGCCACGCTCCTCATGTTCGCGACCGTCCTGCCTCTGCTCGATACGTCGGACGGCCCGCCGTGGTGGATGTACGACCTCATCATCCTGCTCGTCGCCGTGGCCTGCCTGATCCCCAAGCAGCTGGACGAGCGCGCCGAACGCAAGCGCGCGCGGGACAAGACCCTGACGCTGGCGGCCGAACGCGACCGCGTCGCCCGCGATGTCCACGACGTCCTCGGCCACTCCCTCACCGTCATCACGGTCAAGAGCGAGCTGGCCGAACGACTCGTCGACCTGGATCCCGCGCGGGCCAAGGACGAGATCACGCAGGTGCGATCGATCGCCAGGCAGGCACTCGCCGAGATCCGCGCCACCGTCGCCGGCCTGCGCGTCGCACGGCTCGCAGACGAGCTCTCCCACGCGGACGATGCGCTGCGCGGCGCGGGCATCGACGCCGACCTGCCGGACGACCCGGACGTCGTCGACCCCCGCCACCGCATCACGATGGCGTGGGCGCTTCGCGAGGCGGTGACGAACGTCGTCCGCCACTCGAACGCCACGACCTGCACCGTGCGGTGGACGTCGGACTCCCTCGTGATCTCCGACGACGGCCGGGGCACCGGGAGCAAGAACGCCGGCAACGGCATCACCGGGCTTCGCGAGCGCGTCGCCCACGCGGGTGGCGACGTCACCCTCGGCCCCGGCGCCGACGGCGTCGGCACGACACTGGAGGTTCGGCTGTGATCAAGGTTCTGCTCGCCGACGACCAGGCGCTGGTGCGCGGCGCCCTGGCGGCACTCCTCCAGCTCGAGTCCGACATCGACGTCGTCGCGGAGGTCGGACGGGGCGACGAGGTGCTCGCCGCGGCCGTCGGCTCGGGTGCCGAGGTCTGCCTGCTGGACATCGAGATGCCCGGCCAGGACGGCATCGAGACGGCCCGCCAGCTGGCCGCCGAGGCCCCGCACGTGCAGTCGCTGATCGTCACGACCTTCGGCCGCCCCGGCTACCTGCGCCGGGCGATGGAGTCCGGGGCGAGCGGCTTCGTCGTCAAGGACACGCCGGCGAGCGAGCTCGCCGAGGCGGTGCGTCGCGTGCACTCCGGGTTGCGGGTGGTCGACCCCTCGCTCGCGTCGGAGTCGCTCGCAGCGGGCGCGAACCCGCTGTCGGCGCGCGAGCGGGACGTCCTGCGTGCCGCCCTCGACGGCGCACCGGTCACCGAGATCGCGACCCGGGTCTTCCTCTCCCCCGGCACGGTCCGCAACTACCTGTCGTCCGCGATCGGGAAGACGGGCACATCCACCCGGACCCAGGCGGCCCAGCACGCCCAGGACCAGGGCTGGCTGTAGCCGCCCTCGTGCCGGCCGCCCGGTACTGGGTCTCCTAGTACTCCCAGGCCCACCCGGTGTCGGTCCCGGTCGGGTCGTAGATGAGCGTGCCGTGCTCGCCCGTCACGTCCAGTACGACGTAGCCGGAGTCCGTCTGACCGGGCACGATCGACGGCGAGATCAGCTCGTCGGTGGCATAGCAGGACCAGGACGCCTCGGTCAGCGTGCCGGGCTGCTCCACGCCGTCCGCGTCGAGCACGCGGAAGAAGTCCGCGGCCGTCGGGACGAAGACGTTCTCCGGGTCGTCCCGGTCGGCGCCGGCCGCGTCCGCCATCGCGGCCGTCAGCTCGACGACGAGGAAGCGACCGTTGACGGGCGCAAAGGTCTCGTCGATGCGGCTCGGGCACGAGTCGGTCGTCTCGATGGACTGCACGACCATCTCGAACATGGGGTTGCCGGCGTCGTCGGCGAGCCCGGCGACCTCCCCGAGCTCGCGCAGGACGTTCTCACCCACCATGTCCGACCCGGCCGGCGTTCCGCCGTCCGTGTCCGACTCGGCGTCGGGGTCCGACGACGTGCCCGCCGACCCGCCTGCCTGCGGGAGGTGACCGGTCGTCGTCGTGAGGGAATCGGGCAGGAGCGAGCCGGCGTCGTCGGGGACGGCCTCCGCGATCGAGAGCGGGACCGGCTCGCCGTCGGCGTCCGTCGGGGTGGTCCTCAGCAGGGCCTGGGCCGGCGCGAGGACGAGGGCGAGCGGGAGAGCGAGGACGAGTGCCGCGCCCGCGGTGACGCGTGGTGCCGTCGTGGTTCGCATGTCGTTCTCCTCCTAGTACCGGTGGACGTAGTCGCCGGACTCGACGATCCAGCCGATGTTGTGGGCGTAGGCGACGCGCCACGGGGTGGCGACGTACACCCACGCCTGCTGACCGGCGACCGACGTCGGCCGGAGCTGCCGCGTGTAGTTCATCTCGCTCAGCGGGAGCGCCGGGTCGTACCCCTCCCACTGGTCGACCTTGGCGACCATGCGCGCGTAGTTCGACGGGGCGAACCAGAACGCCTCGACGACGATGCCGTTGCGGTCCGCCGTATTCGGGATCGCCCAGGGCCAGTCGAACTCGGTGCGAGGGGTCAGCCACAGGTCGAACCCGGGCATCCGCATCGTGCGCTCGCGGACGGCATCGGCGTGGACGACGTGGTGGGCCGGCATGCCCGTACGGAGCGTCCCGTAGGACGCGATCGGGATCTGGGTCTCCCAGAACTCCGGCGGGCGACGCACGCCGAGCGTGTCCTCGCCGTCGCCGTCCCAGTCGCCGACCAGGACGTGGTCGGTCGCGCGCCCGTAGTTGACGACGACGTCGGCGTCCCCGGACGTGATCGCGTTGCGGAGGAGGTAGGTGCGGCCGCGGCGTACTCCGAGAGTGTCCGCCCCGTCGCCGTTCCAGTCGCCGACGAGGATCTCGTCCCCCGCCCGGCCGTACCTGGCGGTGCGGTCGGCGGGCCCGCTGCCGGGCGAGGTGCGGAAGTAGAACGCGTTGCCACGGCGGACGGCGACGTCGTCGCGCCCGTTGCCGTCCCAGTCACCGACGAGGACGTCGTCCGAGGCGTGGCCGAAGGCCAGGGTCGTCTCGTGCCGACCGGACCCGGGCGAGTTGCGGATGTAGAAGACCGAGCCGCGCCGCACCGCGAACGTGTCGGTGCCGTTGCCGTCCCAGTCGCCCACGTACGTGACGTCCGACGCCGACCCGAACCTGATGACCTGGTCCTCGTTGCCCCCGGTCAACGTGTTCGACAGGTAGTAGGTCGCCCCGCGCTGGACGGCCAGCGTGTCGGTGCCGTTGCCGTCCCAGTCGCCCACGTAGAGGCGGTCGGAGGTGCGGCCGTAGGTGAACTCGATCTCCCCGACCGTGGTGATGCTGTTCGACAGGTAGTAGTCGTCGCCGCTGCCGCCGATCTCGCCGCCGTCGGCCGCGCCGACGGCGGGCTGGGCGCCGACCGCGCCGAGCAGGCCGGCGCAGGCGAGTGCGGCGATTCCCTGGGTGCGTAGTCTCGCGAAGCCCTGATGGATGGGTCCGCGGCGGGCACGGCTCGGTTTCTCGTTGCTCGTCCGTGGTTCCGACGAGCTGTCTGGGCGTGGTGGACCTGTCGGCGGCGGCGACGTCCGTCTGCCGAGGAACGATCGACCCACCCGCGAACGCTCGGATCTCATCTCAGTGCACTCCCTTGTGCGCGATCGGTGCGCGCCGGGTGCGACAGGACGGTCGCTTACCGGCGGCTTCACACGTTGCGCACACACAGTAGCACACCAATGTGCCGGTTGTGTGTGCCGAGGGTGGGGAGATGGACCCACACACGGCCGTGGGGCGGGCCGGCGCAGTGCGCCGGCCCGCCCCACGGGACGAACTTCAGTGTGTGTCGGTGGGCTCAGCCCTGGCCGTAGCCGCCGGGCTGCTGACCGTAGCCACCCTGCTGCTGGCCGCCATAGCCGCCTCCCTGCTGCTGCTGGCCGTAGCCGCCGGCCTGGCCGTAGCCACCCTGCTGCTGGCCGCCGTAGCCTCCGCCCTGGCCGTAGCCACCCTGCTGCTGGCTGAACCCGCCGGCGGAGCTGCCACCGCCCGGGTTCTCGCCGCCGCCGATCGTGCCGAGGGAGGTGAGTGTGGCCCAGACCGCCACGCCGAGAGCAGCGATCGCGAGGATGAGCATGAGGATCGCGCCGAAACCGAGCTTGACCTCGAGGCCCTGGACGCTCGACGTGTCGCCGTTGGCCGAGAAGAAGCCGATGAGGCCGAGCAGGAAGACGAGTCCGCCGCCGCCGACGACGGCGAGCGTGGCATACCCCGCCATGTTGCGCAGGGCGAGCATGACTCCGCCTGCCGCGAGCACGAGCGCGAAGAGGAGGATCGGAATGGCGAAGCCCGAGTACTGACCGAAACCGTTGCCCGAGTCGGACTGGGTGGTCCCCGTGCCGCCGGTGAAGTCCGGGATCGTGTAGGTGGCGGTGATCCACGGCAGGATCAGGGCGACGATCGAGAGCACCGCGATTCCGGCCGCGACCCATCCAACGAGGGTCGGCGGGAGAAGCTTGAACGGGCCGACGGTGGCGTTGTTGCTGGCCGGCTTGGCCGCACCCGCGCCGTATGCGCCGGCCTGGCCGTAGCCGCCGCCGTAGGCGGGCTGCTGCTGGCCGTAGCCCTGCTGGGGCTGCTGCCCATACGCACCGGCGGCCTGACCGGCCGACGCAGCGGACGGGTTGCTGGCCGCGGAGCCGAAGGCCGCGGGCGAACCGGCGGTCGGCTGGCCGTAGGCCTGCTGGGCCTGGGGCTGCTGCTGCCCATAGCCAGGCTGCTGGCCCTGCGGCTGCTGGCCGTAACCCTGCTGGGCCGCCTGCTGGCCATAGTCGGGCTGCTGCTGGGTCTGCGGCTGCTGGCCGTAACCCTGCTGGGCCGCCTGCTGGCCATAGTCGGGCTGCTGCTGGGCCTGCGGCTGCTGGCCGTAACCCTGCTGGGCCGCCTGCTGGCCATAGTCGGGCTGCTGCTGGGTCTGCGGCTGCTGGCCGTAACCCTGCTGGGCCGCCTGCTGGCCATAGTCGGGCTGCTGCTGGGCCTGCGGCTGCTGCCCGTAGCCCGGCTGTCCCTGCGGCTGGCCCTGGGCCTGCTGGCCGTAGCCCGGCTGACCCTGAGCCTGCTGGGCTGCCTGCTGGCCGTAGTCGGGCTGCGCGGGCGGCTGCTGGCCGTACTCCGGCATGGGACGACGCGCGAGCATCGTGGCCTCGACGTCCTCCTCACCCTGCTGGGGCTGGTTCGACGCGGGGTCGGGCGAACCGGGGTACTGAGGTGATCCGGCATCAGGCGGGTTAGTCATGTCTCGATCTAATCACGCCCGCGGGCACACACGTAAGACGAACGCGGCCTTCGGGGAGATCTCCCCATCGCGTTCCGCTGGTCGCGGAACGCGCCGGGACTCCGCCGGGCGCCACCGCGGAACGCGTCAGGAGTCTGCCGGGGCGCCGCCGCGGAACGCGCCGGGACTCCGCCGGGCGCCGCCGAGTCCCGATTGCGCGCCGTCTACGTCTCGTTCGTTCCTCCGGCCGCACCCGGGCGGGGCGTGAGTCCGGTCTCCTCGGCGTTCTCGCCGATGAACGCCTCGAGGACCTCGCCGGCGAGGACGTCGAGGCGGACCCGAAGGCCACGCGACTGCGACCTGCGGACCTTCCCGCTCATCGCCTCCAGCAGCGGGATCGCCGACTCGATCTTCTCGAGCCTTCTGCGCCAGCCGGCCACCCGGGCGAGCTCGGCGTCGTCGTCGGCGGTCGCCACTAGCTGGTTGATCTGCTTGCGCACAACCTCGGCCTGGGCCGCAAGGTTCCCCGAGCCGTGGCGCCCGAATCCGGCGAGTCCCTTCACGGAGCCGGCCACCTTGTTGAAGGCCTCCGGGTTCTTGTTGCGCATGTCGACGAGCATGGGCCCGTAACGCGAGACGACCTTCCAGACGACGGGTCCGGCGAGCACGGCGACGTTGAGCAGCTTGGCGATCGGCAATCGGGGCATGGTCTCCCTTTCGAGTACGGGTTCCAGAATCTCACGCCGGGCCGCGGTCCGCGTGCTCAGCGACCGGGCATGTGTCCCGGTCCCCGGGCATGTGTCCCTATCGGAAGTCCCGGGACGTGGACCTCACGGCGAGGTCGAGCGGTTCGATCCGGTCGGCCACGAGGTTCGTCACGCCGTCGGCCGTCTCCACGATCCCCCGGATCACGAGCGCCGCCGCTGTCCGTGCGACCTGCCGGTGCCGCGCCCACACGCCCGCGGAGCAGACGACGTTGAGCAGTCCCGTCTCGTCCTCGAGCGAGAGGAAGGTGACGCCGCGCGCGGTGTGCGGACGCTGCCGGTGCGTCACGACGCCGGCCGCGCGGATGCGCCGCCCGTTGCCGGCCGACGGCACGTCCTGAAGACGCAGCACCCCGGCGCCCTCGAGGTCCGCGCGCCGGTACTGGGTGGGGTACGTCCCCGGGGAGATGCCGGTCGCCCACACGTCCGCGATCGAGGTCTCCACCTCGGTCATCTCCGGCAGCTCGGGTGCCGTCACCCCGGGCATCGTCCACGGCAGCGGCGGCTGGACCCACCGGGAACCGGATCGGTCGGTCCGGGTCACGCCGTGGGCGCCCCTGAGCGCCCCGGCGGACCACAGGGCCTGCCGACGGTCCCCACCGAGGTCGAGCGCGCCCGCCGTGGCGAGTGCCTCGAGCTGCGCGGAGGTGAGGTCGACCCGGCCGGCCAGGTCCTCGATCGAGGCGTACGGGCCGCCCGCCTCCCGCTCGGCGACGATCCGCTCGGCGGCCTCCTCCCCCACGCTCCGCACGGCGGCCAGGCCGAGGCGGACGGCGAGCGTCGGGCTCGCGTCCACGAGCCTGGCCAGGCGCTCCACCGGCGCGACACCGGAGGGGTCACGCCATCCCGAGGGAGCGACGTTCCCCTGGAACGAGACGTCGATGACTCCGGCCTGCACGCCGGAGGTGTTGACCGTTGCGCGTTCCACCCGGACGCCGTGGCGGCGGGCGTCGGCGATCAGGCTCTGCGGGCTGTAGAAGCCCATGGGCTGGGCGCCGAGGAGTGCCGCGTAGAAGGCCTCCGGGTGATGGACCTTGAGCCAGGCGCTGGCATAGACGAGGTAGGCGAAGGAGAAGGCGTGGGACTCGGGGAAGCCGAAGTCGGAGAACGCCTTGAGCTTGTCGAAGATCTGTTCCCCGATCGCTCGGGAGATGCCGTTCTCGACCATGCCGTCCAGCAGCCGACCGTGCAGTGCCTCCATGCGTTCGGTGGACCGCTTGGAGCCCATGGCCTTGCGGAGCTGGTCGGCCTCGGCGGGACTGAAGTTCGCCGCGTCGATCGCGATCTGCATGAGCTGCTCCTGGAACAACGGGACGCCGAGGGTCTTCTCGAGCGCCGGTCTCAGCGAGTCGTGGAGGTAGGTGACCGGCTCGCGGCCGAGCCTGCGGTTGATGTACGGGCTCACCGACTGCCCCTGGATCGGGCCGGGGCGGATGAGCGCGACCTCGACGACGATGTCGTAGAAGGTCCGCGGCCTCAGCCTGGGCAGGGTGGCCATCTGTGCCCGCGACTCGACCTGGAACACGCCGACCGTGTCCGCCGCGCACAACAGGTCGTAGACCGCCGGGTCCTCCTGCGGGAGGTTGTGCAGGCCGAGCGAGGCGCCGTCGACGCCGAGGTGGCCTCGGTGGTCGAGCTCGGTGAACGCCAGGCGCAGGGCCGTGAGCATCCCGAGGCCGAGGAGGTCGAACTTCACCAGGCCGGCGTCCGCGCAGTCGTCCTTGTCCCACTGCAGCACCGTGCGGCCAGGCATGGAGGCCCACTGCACCGGGCAGACCTCGATGACGGGTCGGGAGCACAGCACCATGCCGCCGGAGTGGATGCCGAGGTGGCGGGGCAGGCGCAGCAGGCGTTCGGCGATCGCCAGGACGTCGGCCGGGATGGCCGAGACGTCGTCAGCGGCGCGATCGTGCCGGCTGCGGGAGGCGGGATCGTCGACACGAGCAGGGGGTCCGGGCCTCCCCTCGCGCGGTCGCCCTTCACGCGGTCGCCCTTCACTCTGCCGCGCCTCGCGCGGTCGCCCTTCACGCGGTCGCCCTCCACCCGGGCGCCCCGCGTCCGTCCGCGCCTCACCCGGCCGCGCCTCGCGCGGACGCCCCGCGCCCGAGGTGACGTCCCCCGGGACCTCGTCCCCGGCGTCGGGCGTGGTGAGGGACCCCCAGCGCTCCACGCTCTTGGCCCACGCGTCCTGCTGACCGGTGCCGTGGCCGAGCGCGCGGGCGGCGTCGCGGACGGCGGAGCGCGGCCGGTAGGCGATGACGTTGGCGACCTGCGCGGCGTACTCGCGTCCGTAGCGCGCGTAGACGAACTGGATGACCTCCTCGCGGCGGCCGGACTCGATGTCGACGTCGATGTCCGGCGGGCCGGAGCGCCCCGGGGAGAGGAAGCGCTCGAAGAGGAGGCGGTGGGTGACGGCGTCAACGGCCGTGATGCCGAGTGCGAAGCAGACGGCGGAGTTCGCGGCCGAGCCGCGCCCCTGGGCGAGGATGCCGTTGCGTGCGCAGAAGTCCACGATCTCGTGGACGATGAGGAAGTACCCCGGGAACCCGAGCTCCTCGATGACCGCGAGCTCGTGGTCGATCGTCGCCCACGCCCCGGGGATACGTTCGTTCCCGCGCGGCCCGTAGCGGCTCTCGGCGCCGCGGCGGGTGAGCTCGCGCAGCCACGTGGCCTCGGTGTGGCCGGTCGGGACCGGGTAGGGCGGGAGGTCCGGGGCGACCAGCCGCAGGTCGAACGCGAGGTCCGCGGCGAGGTCCGCGGCACGCGTGACGGCGTCTGGCCGACGGCGGTGGATCGCCAGCATCTCCGCGGCCGAGCGCAGGTGGGCGGGGGCCGCGGGCAGCCAGCCGTCGATCTCGTCCAGGCTCGCCCGGGCGCGCGTGGCGGCCATGACGTGGGCGAGGTCGACGTCGCTCGGCCGCGCGCAGTGCACGCCACCGGTGGCGACCACCGGGAGGCCTGACGAGTCCGCGAGCTCGGCGAGCGCCGCGCAGCGGACCTGGTCGAGGGGGTCCCCTGTGTCCGTGATCTCCACGGCCACGTTGTCCTTCCCGAAGAGGCCGACGAGGCGGGCGATCTGGTCGGCCGCGGCGGTCGGGACGAAGCTGCCGCGCGTGGGTTCCAGTGCGCGGCGGACGGCCCCCTTGCGGCAGCCGGTGAGGATCATCCACTGGCCGCGGGCGACGTCGGCGAGCTCACCGAGGTCGTAGCGTGCTCGCCCCTTGGCGCCCGTGGCGAGGTGGGCGTGGGAGATCGCGGCGGAGAGGTTCGCGTACCCGGCGCGGCCGCGGGCCAGGACGAGGAGGTGGTCGCCGTCCGGGTCCGCGGGGCCGGCGAGCCCGTGCGTGCCGCCGCCGGCCGCGGCGGCCGTGCGGCCGGTCGACCCGATGCCGAGCTCCGCCCCGATGACGGTGGGCAGGCCGAGGACGCGGGCGGCCTCCGCGAGCCGGACGACGCCGGGCAGGCCGTCGTGGTCCGTCAGCGCGAGCGCCTCCAGGCCGAGCCGGGCGGCCTCGGCGGCGAGGTCCTCGGGCAGGTTGGCGCCGTCGAGGAAGGAGAAGGCCGAGTGCGCGTGCAGCTCGGCGTAGCGGCCCTCCATGCACACCTCCCTGGTCGATCGAACAGGTGTTCGACTCTACCGGGTGGCGGGGACATGCGGCGAGAGATGTGGACAGGGCCGGGCGGCCCCGGGAATGCGCGGCAGCGGGGATCCCGCAGGCCCGTGGCGCCCTGCGGTCACTTCGCGGCGACGACTCCTGCCGCGGCACCCCCGGCCGCGAGACCGAGCAGCGTGTGCGGCGCGGGGATCCCGCGCCTGCCGAGGAACCGTGCGCCCCCGTGCGCGAGCGCATCGACCAGCGCGAGCGAGGCGATGCCCACGCCGGCATACGCCCCGACCCGGCCGATCGCTCCGGCGCGCGAGTTCACGTCGGGTGCGTGCGGGCGCCTGCGCGCCCCGGCGAATGCCTTCGGGAGCTTCGGCGCCGCCGCCTTCGCGCGCGCGATCCCCCACGCCGTTCCCCCGCCGAGGATGCCGAGCTTGAGGACCGTGCGCAGCGCGCGGCTGGGCACGAGGTCGCGCATGGCGATCCACGCGGCACTGCCGCCGCCGATCACGGCCGCGGCCTCGGGCCCCGAGATCAGGCCCGCGGGCCGCCGGAACGAGAGGTCCTCCATGCGGATGGGCGTCGCGGCCGAGGCCGGCGCCCACGCGGAGTTCGCGTTGAGGGCCGCTCCGGGCAGCGCGGGCCTGCTGGCACTGTCAGCGGACGCGGCAACCGGGAACGCCTGACCGGCGTCCCCCTCCCCGACGGCGGAGCCCACCCGGGCGTGGGTGGTTGGGTTCGTCATGACTCTCCTTGGGGCGTGGGTCGATCTGCTCGTCTCGAGGCTAGCGGCCATGGTGGCACGACGCCTCACCTGACTCGCGCCCGGGCCGTGCCCGGGGCGCGGAGTGCGGGGTGGGGCGGAACGCGTCCCACCGCGCGGCACCGCGTGCGCCGCGGCCGCTCGCCCCGCTCACCCCGCGCGTCAGTCGTAGACGGCATCCAGCAGCCACCCGCCGTCGTGGACGAGGAGGACCGCCTGAGGGTCGTCGCCCTCGAGCCGGGCCTGCAGGTAGGCGCGCGGGCCGGCACCACCCCGCTCACCCCGCTCGCTCCGTCCGCCCCGCTCGCTCCGTCCGCCCCACCACCGCTCGACGACCGGCCACGGCCCCGCCCATCCGGTCACCCGCCTGGATTCGGGCAGCAGGAGTCGCGCGGGGTCGCCGCTGATGAGCCCGCGCTCGGAGATCGTCACCTCGGCCCCGCCCGCATCGAGCACCCGCACCGCCCTCGGCTTCGCGAGCACGGTCGCGGGCCACGGGCCGGGAGCGCTGCCCGGCCACGGGGCATCGGGCCTGCGCAGCGGCACGGGCTCGTCCCCCCAGGCCACGAGCCGGGTGACCGACCGCGGGTCCCGCCCGCCCTGCAGCACCGGCACGAGCACGGACTCCGGCCCGAGCAGCCCCTGCACGCGCAGCGCGGCGCGCTCCGCCTGGAGCCGTCCTCGCGTGTTCGGCCCCCACAGTGCCTCGGCGACGGCCCCGGCCGGGGTGATCTCCTGCGCGACCAGCGCTAGCCCCATGAGCGGCGCGGACGGAGGCCTCCCGGACCTCCCGGACAACCACCCCTCGAGCTGCCACCGCACCCGGTCGGTGAGCTCGGCGGCGGTCGGCGCCCCGTCCAGCCCCCAGGTGCGGGAGAGCTCGTCGCCGTCCTCGGTGCGCGCGCGGACCTCGATCCGGCGGCAGACCACCCCGCGCCGCACCATCCGTTCGGAGAGCTCCTCGGCGAGCGATCGTGCCGCGAACGCTGCGACGTCGCTGCGCTCGGCCGGCGGATCCAGCACGACGGAGGCCGTGACGTCCTCGAGCGGGCGCCTGCCCGCGGCCGGCCGGGCGTCCAGCCCGCGGGCCAGCCGGTGCGCCGCGAGCCCGACGGGACCGAAGCGCGCGGAGACGTCCCCCGCCTCGAGCCCGGCGAGTGCGCCGAGGGTGCGCAGGCCGAGCCGGCGCAGCACGTCGACCAGCTCCGCGGTCGCCGCGGCCGCACGGGCGGAGGTGGTGGCGTAGGCGAGCACGCCGACGTCCTGCGCCGCCAGGAACCGCATGGTCGCCTCCCATCCGGGCGCCACGACCACCCCGGCCCGAGCGGCGAGCGTGGCGGCGAGGGTGCCGTCCGCGAAACCGACCTGGCTCTCGGCTCCGGTCTCCTCCGCGACCGCACTCACGAGCAGCTCGGCGAGTCGTTCCTCCGACCCGGCGTGCCGCACGGCCCCGCGCGCGGGGAAGGTGACAAGGCCCGGTCGCACGACCTCGATCGCCGCGACCGCCCCCTCGATCGCCTGCGCGACCGGCTCGAACGCCCGCGCGTCCCGCACCGGGTCCGCGGCCACGAGCGTGACCTCCGGGCAGACCTGCTGGGCGCTGCGCCTGCGCATCCCGCGTCGCACCCCGGACCGCCGCGCGGCCACGGACGTGACGAGCACGGCCCGCTGGTCGTGCACGGCGACGGGGGCGGTGATCTCGGCCAGACCCTCGATCACCGCGGCCGTCACCGGCCAGTCCGGGACCCACAGCACGACCCGTCGCACGGCGGTCTCGGCGCCGATCGCGCCTTCCTGACCGACGTCGCCGCCCGCCCTCTCGCCCGACCCGACGCCGCCC